>CAZOJT010000046.1:0-22777 GCA_964580215.1 uncultured Ignavibacteria bacterium
TGTCCGAATCTGGATCCTGCGGACAAACTACTGACATTATTATATTGCGAAGACAGAAAAAATCCACACAGACACCCCGGAGCACAGGTCGTCATGGCAAAGTCTGATCGCGAACCCTCTTGATGCATTAGGGTGGGGGTAGCCGCAGGCTTCCTTCGGACTGAGTCCTTTCCTTCTCCCGCCAAAGGCGGGATCAGGACCGAAGGGCAGGACGAATGTCAGCCTGCGGGTGGAGGTGAAAACCGAATATGATCGAAGGAGTTATTTTACACCTCTCAGTCACGTAGATCGCCATGGCAAAGTCTGATCGCGAACCCTCTTGATACAGCGGGGTGGAGGTTAAAAACGAGTCAAATTTTTGTCAAGCACCTCATTTGTCCATTTGGATCCATAGGAAGTCAAATGACCTTCGGGATGCATGACCTACAAAACTGGCAGGGCTAAATGCCCTGCCCTATGAGTGATAAGCCATTGTTGCCCATAGGGGCGGGAATTTTCGTATGAATGTGCGTATGCACTCATACGAGCATACGCATATCCCGCCCTGAAGTGTGGCTTTTTCAACAAGCCCTTCAGGATAAATCCTAATACCGATGCATCAGTGAAAGATTCAAGAGGATCGATCTAATCTATTGCTGGTTTTTATAAAACTCCAGAAGCCTACGGGATTGTTCATCGGTGGGATGGTCTTCAAGCCAGTTTCTCAAAAGTTGAACAAGCTTGTTAAACTGCTTGGTATAAGCATAAAGCTGTCTTAGTATCTGGAAGGTCATCTGATCGGATGGGTTTAATTTATATGCTTTTTGCATGATCTTTTCTGCCTCATCAAATTTCTGCTGAGCTTGATAGGCTAACGCTAAATATTGATAGTATAACAGAATCTCGGGACATTTTGTGATGAGAGTTTCCATCTGCGCCTGGTAGCCTTCCAAAAGGCTATCCGCTTTTGCCGTATCCCCGCCATCGGTATATGACTTATATAGCTGGAGGTGGGTTCGATAGTAGTCTGGAAGAACTGAGACGGCTTTTTCCAACTCCGCTATGGCTTTGTCCGTCTGGTTCTTTTTCACAAGGTATTCAGCCAGATCGATAAATCTCTCAGAATAGTTCATCAAAAGACCCACGGTTATTTCGTTCTTATAAACATTCATATCTGCCAGTCCCCGATACTGATAAACCTCCCACAAATTCTTGTGAAATCTTTCCGGGTCTATCATAGACTCCCCCTCCTCCGGCACCACCCGATCAACCAACCCCTCTTTTCTTACGTGATCGTCCAGTCCCACTCGGTTGCTGGAAGATGTGGTTTTGGAAAAATAAAAAGGATATTCCCACTTGTTTGATAGAAGTATATGCTCCACCATCATATCTTGAATCCTCATCACCCTTTTGGATTTATCATCATAATATGGGAAGAGGAATTTTTTCTGTTTTCGGATGGGATCATAATAGGGCACTCTGGGACGAGGAGCGTATCTACCATCAGACATCTTAGTGGGAACGCCTTTGATCTCTTCATAGCTCAAGTCAATGGGAACATTCCAGATGTCTTTAAGCTGTAGGATATACCAATCGGCGTTAAGCAGGCTTAAATTTACCACCCTTACATCCTGCCTTATCTTCTCCACGTTCTGCAAAAACCACAAAGGGAAGGTATCATTGTCTCCATTGGTGATAAGTATCCCATCTTTGTCGCAACTCATCAGATGATTATAGGCATAATCATAAGGAATCCAGTTTCCGGTGCGGTCGTTCCGATTGTAATTTTTTTTCAAAGCTAATAGTGGTAAAACCAGCAAAACAGCTATTATTATTCCCAAAACCGGCTGGAGATATTTTAATCTTTTTTCCACCCAATTGCCCAGGATCCTTATCAGACCAAATACTCCCAGTCCCATAGACAGTGCGAAAAACATAAATCCCGGGGTGAAGAAATAATCCCGATCCCTTACCTCCAATCGAATGTTCTCACCGCTTAGAGGGTTCGGGCGGGTTCCATCTGCAAAGTTCATATACAAGACCAAGCCCACCGTGCAGGCTAAGGTGAGAACGAGGAGCACCACCCCTTCCCTTTTTCTTCTTCTGATCTGTTCCCAGATGCCCAAAAGTCCCAGAAAGATGGGGATAAACCACAGGCTTTTTTGCATATACTGCTCCCGGAAAAATCCCCAGAATCCCATCCTCTCTTTGATCCCGAACTGATTTGCCCAGGTGCCTCTTCGGTAAAACATCCGACTGATCATGCTCTCGTGTCCGTATTGCTTACGCTCCAGGAAAGCCTTAAAGCTTCGCCAATCTGAAGGGTTGTTTTCATCGATGGCAGGATTTAGAGAAGATCGGATGGGAATAAAAAGCTGGGTGGAATAACCTATCATCCCGGCGCAGGTTATGAAAAAGCAAAGTGCCCAGACCTTTCTTTGGCTGGAGGTCAAGGTAAACATCAAAGTCAAAAAGAACCATACTCCAAGGACGATCAGAAATGGGATGACACTGTGAACCACCAAAGCTAAAACCAGACCCGTGATCCAGAACCGCCAATCCAACAGCTTCTGGCGATCTGTCAGCACAAACAACAAGAACACAGCCGGCATGACCAGAAAGACGGTCATGTGAATCCCGGTGGATAGAATTCCCAGATATGCGATCAGAATCAAAAGCTTGTCTCCTTTGGGGCTGGTTCGACTATCCATCCAGATCAGGGCGAGAAACAAAATCAACGTCATCAGAAGCATGGAAAGTCCATAAACCTCAGCCTCCACCGCATTGGACCAAAAGGTCATGGAAAATGCCAAAAAGAAGCTTCCCACCACCCCACCCACATAGCGTCCCATCCTCAACCACAAACTTGGATTCTCCTTACCCCATCTGCTGGTCAGCTTTACGATCAGAAGATAACCCAGCCATACAGTAAGAGCAGAGGTTAAAACCGAGATGAGATTAACTCTGGCGGCGATCTGATCAAAAAACGGAATCAGCGCGAATATCCGCCCAATAAGAATAAAAAGCGGGCTTCCGGGAGGATGAGGAATTCCCAGAATATTGGCGCAGGCGATGAACTCTCCACAATCCCAGAATGAGACCGTGGGAGCCATGGTTTTTAGATAAACTGCAAAGCTTGCTAAAAAGACAAAAAGGGAAATGGAAAGCGAAACCCGGTCCTGGCTTCGATACCACTTGAGCAGTTTTTCTGCCACAGCCTTTCTCCTAAATTTTATCTTTTGGGCAAGTTAAAAAACTCACCCTTTGAGAAGTTATTTGAGCTTGGAACGTCATCAGCTAATTTAATGTTTTACCTTCTGCTCAGATACTGATACTGTTCAACTTTTCATTCTCAAAATGCTGCGCATAATATAGGGAGATTTCGCTGGTTGTCAATTTAAAAACAAGAAAGCCAAAAGAGCTATAATCATCTTGTTCACCCTTTTTTCGTCATGGATTTGTCCTGACAGCAGTCGGCGGACGGCTGACAGCAGACAGCGGACGGGACGTCCGTTACCAACAAGGGGAAACCGACACGGGCTTTCGCTACTACACAGGATTTAATGCGACATGGTAACTTTAATATGCGATGCTTTTTTCTATGGTAGGGGCGATGCTCCGCCATCGCCCCAAACTCCGGGCGGACACAGAGGTCTGCACCTACCTATGATTCAATTCAACTCTACAACTTTCGTTTATCCTGAACTCAGGTGGAGGACGAGCGGCGCTTTTTCTTGTCAAAGTTATTAAGTTAGCGTCAAACTATCCGAAAAAGAAGAAAGGGATGGGAAATTTAAAACTAAAAGGAGGCGATATGTTGATCTGGTGTTCAGTGCTTCTGTTTTTGGGAATTGCCGCTTTCTTGGATTCCATCTTCACCTTCGGTGAGATATTCAGAACAGTCAATTCGGTTCTGTTCATGCTGGTCTCTTTAGGGCTTTTAGTAAGAACCAGCACCAAAATGAGAATTGGAAAAAGAGAGGGTTACGAAAAAAGGATTGGAGAGTTAGAGACCAAGATCGCGGAACTGACCAGCAAGGTGCCTAAAAAGGAGAAGGCGGAGGCGGTAAGCTAAGGGTAACAGGCAGTTCACAGATCATATCTGAATTATAGTAATCCTTAAGTTATCCAGAGGAGCTAGGAGAAACACCTGCTTGAAGTTCTCTGAGCTTATCTCTCACCTCATCCACATAGACTGAACGATCGTAGTCTTTCAAAAGTTTCTGGTAGGCTTGGATAGCTTTGGTTTTATCACTCAGGTGGTAATTGTAAACATCGCCGATCAACTTCTGCGCCTGGTCGCAGAAAAAGCTTTCTGGATATGCTTCTAAAAGTTCATCCAGAGCTTTCAAAGACAGCGAAAATTTCTTTTCCTCTTTATATATCTTTGCCTTTTCCAGTTGAGCCAGATCGGACAGTTTTTCAGACTTAGCCGAAATTATCTTATCCAGCCTAAATGTAGCAGAGTCAACCTTTCCCTGAAGCTTATCCAACATAGCCCGGGCGAATACAGAGAGGAGGTATCTATCCAGTTCCTGATTTTCGCTGATCACCATTATTCTCTCCAGGCTATTGTTGACATATAGTCCTTTGGGGAAATCGGCTATCATCCGATTGTATCCTTCTAAAGTTTCCTCAAAGTTTCCCTGATAGAATTCTATCTCGGTCAATTTGAATTTTATCTCCTCCTCTTTTGATTCCGCTTTTGGATCCTTCAAAGCGCTCAAAAAAAGCATCCGGGCACTGTCCAGATCGCCTTTGGCCACCATGCAGTCGCCCAATCTCACCAGTGCATCAGGATACTGATATGAATTCTGGTAGTTGAAGGCCACATTTTGAAAGCGGGAGAAAGCCTCATCCGGTTCTCTGAGATAAAAGAGGTTAATCTCCCCGATTCTGAAGTGAGAAAAAGCAATCTCATGGGTGAAAAACCTCTGATAATTGTTTATTACCTCCTGGTAGGTCTCAATTGCATCGGTGAATTTTTCCAGCCCCTCATACGAATGAGCTATGTATAATTTTGCGGAAACGGCAACCTCTCTGGATGGGCGTGTGGACAGAAGGTATTGGCTGGCTTGGATCGCATCGTCAAAAAATCTTTGGGTATAGCACATCCATATAAACTTTAGGATAAATCTACCATTAGCTTCGAAGAGCTTATCTACCTTTTTGTAAACATCAAATGCATCGCTTAAGTCTTTCCTGCGGAAAAGCAGATCTCCATAAAGCTTGTGAGAATACTTATCTTTCGGATTCTTTTTGATCCTCTGGCTCAAAGCTAACTGGATCTCATCTAAGTTCTCGTCGGTCTGAATCAGTCTGTTGATTCGGTCCTCCACCAGGTCGAATTTAGTGGAATCATTACCCATAAAAAGAAAATACTCATCCACCGCCTGTTTGTAATCGAACAGTGCCTCATATAGATTAGCTAAATCCAGGGAGAAAACAACAGGTTTTGCCAACTTCATCCGTGCTTGCTTGTAAGTATCCATGGCTTCAGATGTCAGACCATTTCTTAAATAGACTAAAGCCACCTGACGATAAGTCTGCTCACGGTCGGGGGCAAGCTCGATAGCTTTATTTAAGTTTAATTTGGCTTCCTCTTCCCTTTCAGTTTTAAGATATACATTTGCCAGCTCGCAATAAAGCATCCAGTTCGTAGGTTCGCGGGCTAAGTCTTCTCTGATCATCCCCTCAACCTTATCATATTCTTTGGTGGAAAGATACGCCTCCTTCAAAAGAGTGACCAGTTCCCTCGTGTCGCCATACACGTCCATCAACTGATCTATCAATTTCAACGCTTCGTCCGCCCTGCCCGCCCGGATGAGTTCGTGCGCCAGATCCAGGTTCATGCGATATTTGTCTGACTCCTGCGCCGGAGAAGGAACTATGCGAAAGCTTTCTGTCTGCTGAGCTGAAGAAGAAACAAAGAAAGAGAAAACCAGGATGAGCAATAAAGATATTGTGAAACACTTTTTCATAAGCTAACTTAACCCTCCACTTTTATATGTATTATACGCCGAAGCCCCCAAGAAATGAAGCTTTTTGGGCTTTACGAAAAAGAAAGTCGTTACAAAATCAAAGGGACGCCAACTGGTCCTGAGTAGGGCTGATCACCTGCCGATGACAAAATCATCTCTGGTAAACCCAACCTTGGTCTGCGATGAGGTCGGCAACCCTTATATGTCGTACGTTGAGCTTGAAGCACACATCGGGAATGCTGGGGCGTTTTTTCTTACCCTTATCCTCCTGTGAAACGACGACAGCATTCTCCACCAAGGCTAAAGCTACCACCCACGGATCCGCCCCCGATCTGTCTCTATTGTAATCTACCATATTATGGAATTTCGCCAGCACCTCTTTTCTAAGTACTATTTCGATTTTCTCATCTATCTCGCGGAACAACTCAAGCCTCTGTCTGACCCATAGCAAGAGCTCGTCATCCTGTCTTTCGATTTCCTTAAGTACCTCCATGGGAGCTATAGCTGCGCCGGTTCTAATCAATCCGTCGATATCCTCCCAAAACGCCGGGAAATTGGCGATTCGATAATTCTTATTCCAAGGATTTATAAGAGCACTAGTGTCAAGACAGTAAATCAACTTGAACGCTCCAGGTAATGCTGAATTTCGTGCAAGTGCTTTAGTTTGATTCCCAAGTAATTGGACACATCGGAAGCCGTGATCGCATCTCGGTAGTAGCCGCCCAGAACCAGTCGAGTGAAGCGGAACCCATTAGCGGTCACTGCTTTCACCGCCTGCGTCGGTCCACCTTCGGACTTCTTGGGTCTCCTCTCACGAGCGAGGTCCTGGTATTCTTGCATTTTCCGCTCGTAAAAGTCACGGTTGATTCTACCCGTGGTGAGCAGTCGCCTCAACACAACTTGGCTGCTTACCTTGAACTTCTCAGCTACAATGCGGAGTTCGTAGTCGTCCCAGTTCTCCCCAATGTTTTTGTCTCTAACAAGAGATTGAGATAGAAACGCCTCGGTAGGCACCAACACGTTTCCCGCCAGAGAATTACAAAATATCTCGGTTTGCAGATTTTTAGAAAACGGACCCACAACTTCGCGCAGGTCACACAATCCACCGTCGGCCAACATCAGGTGACCGAGCTCATGCATGAGGGTGAAAATCCTAGCCCGCGGCGCATCCGCCGAATTTACTACAATCACGGGCAAAATGGCTTCGCTAATAGAAAACCCTCTCATCACCTTAATGGGAATACGACTTGCCTGAAAGACTAGCACATCGAGATCTTCTATGGATTGCTTCCAGCGCCTCAGAGCCTCGTACTCGTCTTTCCAATCGAACTGCTCCTTTATACTAATTCCCACGAAACGACGCACTTTCTGTGACACCTGTTTAACATCTTCTTCAAGCTCTACCGACCCCTCAAACTTAGATGCCTTCTCTCCGAGTGAATCTAAGAGGTCCAGCGTCAGTTCGCGCCTAACTATAGCGCGTCTTATTTCGAAGGCCAGCTGCGGGGTTCTGACGAACTTGGGCTCCTTTGGGAGAGCTCGAAAGTCGTGGATTGGCTTGACATCTGGCGGCACAACAGACAAGTAGAATGAGGCAAGCGGCCGCTTGTATGCTGAAGCCGCCGAGCGGAGTTGGTTGACAGTTGGCTTCGCTTGCAGGGATTCCCACTTCCTTAGAATATCCGGCTTGACCCCGATCTTACGTGCTGCGTCATCCATGGTAAGTCCCGCGGTTTCTCGCGCCCAGATCAATACTTTAGGATTTACGGTTACTCGAAATCTAGCTGCCATAATGAAGACTAGCTATTGGTACGAGTCAACTCTCCTGATGCATCGGCATTAGCAACTGCCGATGCTCTGAGCTTCGGTGATATCTATTACCGAAGCATCATACAAAAACTAAGAGATACTTTTTACTGTGTCAAGCGTATTCTTGCATTGTCCCCCAAATCTATTGACCTTCACCCCAAATCTATTCACTTTCGCCTGACGAAATACTCATACTCCTTGTGAATGTTATCCCAGACGAGCCGACGCCCACCCGTACGGGTGCCCTCCCGTCTGGGGGTCTCCGTCATCCACAAGAGCGAAGTTAGCGAGGATGATAACATCCTCGCTGAGCGAATCACCGAAGCATCGTAAGTCCTACTCAAACTCCCGCATTGCCTTCAGCAAGGCTTTCTGCATAGCTTCCTCACCCATCCAGTGGCCCGCCTTCATTCGTAGGGATCCCGCCATCGGCGGGATGGCTGTCCGTCTTCTAGCTCGGACAGGGACGAGCCCTGTCCCTACGCTAAAGCTATGCTTCCCGCGGGTGTTGTCATCTACAGGAGCGAAATCAATGAGGATGACAACATCCTCGCCAAGCGAATTCACCAAACAATGATTTACGCATAATCCTATATAGCTATAGTTTACCATCTCTGCATAATCTCACCGAAGCATTCCAGTCCGCTCCAGATGACGCCTCCATAGCCATGACCGGGGCTTGTCCAGGCTCCGGAAAGATAGAGGTTCTTAATTGGTGTGGTATGAGGCAGACGGCTCTGGCCGGAGTTATCCATAGTCTGATCCCATCCGTATATGGCTCCGCGATAGTTACCGGTATAGCGCACATTTGTCAATGGCGTGCCAATTTCTTTGATCTCTATTGCATCCCGGAGTCCAGGCAGAAGCCTTTTTTCCACTAAGTCGATCAGAATGTCTGCCATCCGCTCCTTTTCTTTCCGGTAGGCTTCTTTTTTACCCTTAAAGTAATCAGCTTCATATTTCTTCCAGTGGTCATATCCTTGGAGCGCGATGATATTAACGGTGTTTTTTCCTTCCGGAGAGTAACCCTTATAGAGGTTATCATACAGCGTCAAACCAAAGCCGCCCTCCACTTCCGCATTAAGAGCAGCTTTATATTCCGCCTCGGGATCATAGCTGGTCGTGTAAAAAATCTCTGTATCGGCAATTCCGCTTTGACGGACAAAGTCCTTCTTTAATCCCAGAAATACCTGGAAACTGGAGAGACTGACGCTAAATTGATCCATCCTGACCAGATACTCCTTAAGATATTCGTCCTGTTTCATCATGGTGTGGAAGGTATCATAAGCATTGGCATTTGAAACTACCACCTTTCCTGTATATTCTTTGCCGTCATCGGTTTTTACACCGTAAGCAGAATGATCCTTCACCATTATTTCCTCCACCCGGGTTTTAAGCATCACCTTGCCGCCGCGCTCTTCAATAAATTTCACGAAGGCATCGCTTATCTTTTGCGATTTGCCTCGTGGATAATAACCACCCTCTTGAAGAAACCCTATGGTGGGAAGGGCATAATATATGCTGGCAAGTTTGGAGGGCGGAAGCCCGTAATATCCCCAGAGTGCGGAGATGATAGCCTTTAACTTGGGATTCTTGATGTGAGCGTCCATCATTTGGCCCCAGGTTTTGGTGTAGGATTTGAACAAGTAGGGGAAATCAACAGGAAACCGGCTCATATCAACCTGGCCTTTGGCGCTGGATAATTTGCTGATATCCTTGGCTACCCCTTTCATATCCTCAAAGAGCCCTTCGATTCCCTGTTTCTCATCTGGAAAGTAGTTTGTCAGCATCTCAATATAACCAGGGAGATCTTTCTGGGGTACCCGGAAGTCATAATCTGGATAGATTGCCCGGTAAAGATTGGGATGAGGTACAAACTCTACATCTTTAATCTCAGGGAAACCGGGTATTAGATTATATATCCCTTCTCTTTCTCCGACTGATGTGGAGTGCAGGGAGACATCAAAGACAAACCCACCGGGTCGTTTGAAGGTAGTAGCATATCCGCCTGGGATATAATGTTTTTCCAGAACCAGTGGTTTGAATCCCTGTCGGGCAAAGGCCGCCGCACAGCTTAGACCACCCAGACCCGAGCCGATGATCACCGTATCAAATTCATTTTCACCCAAATCAGCGCTTGCACCTGTTGGGAAGAGACTCCAGTCAAGCGCTAACACGGAAGCTCCAGCCAATAACGATCTTATGAAATCTCTTCTTTCCATGTTGGACATAACTCCTCCTCTCTATTTGGTTAACTTTACGTTTTATGAATCCACTGCTCCATCTTTAAAAAACGCTGTGCTCCTTGTGGATGTTATCCCATGGAGGGTCTCCGACATCCACAAGAGAAAAGTTGGCTCCGCCAACGGCGGGGCTGAGCGAGTCAATTGAGCGAGAAAACCTCAATCAGATTTAATCCGTTTTTAAAAACTCGATATTCATAAACGTCTGTCGCGCTGACCAAATGTCCATTCACGTCCAAAAATTCGATGGTTAGATCGTAGGTCCCCGGTTCGATCTCAAAATCGCCCACATAGATTTTCCCGGGAAGCAGATGCGAACAGCGAAGATCGGCATTTTCGGAAATATCAGTGCCCACGTCAATTGCCGCCTTTTTCAACCATCCCGCCACTCCTCCAGTATCGGCTTTCTTTTTAGCCTTATGCGCGGCTAATCCTTTAGCAACGGCGCGGGCAACAGTGCGAAGGTAGATAAGCGACTTCTTTGCCTCGAAAGTCTCCTGTGCCACTTTTGCTACATCCTCAAGCAGTTGCAATTCACCGATAAGCTCCGAATCGACAAAAACCCTTATCCGGCTTATGTATGACGGTTGGGAAACAATCTGTGGAATGGAGAACTTGAAATAGTAATCCTCAGAAACCGAAATGGGCAGATGCCCGTATTCAGAATCCTTTCGCCAGGGATCGGTGTATAATACCTGCACCAAATCCAGATCCTTATCAGTCCTAATACGAAGATTCAGCGCCTCCTTGACTGGAGACATACCGGCTAAAGCAACTACGCTCATTATCTCTTTGCCCTGCGAGAAGTATTTTACATTCGGAACCTCAAAATCGTAGATATGAGGTTGTTCTTGGAAAGCCTGACGAAGCAGGTTGTAATCTATCCTGGCATCGTCCATCTTACCTTCGGCAGAATACATGTGCATACTCAGATAGCGGGCAAAAGCATCATTGTTGAACCGCACCTTTTTCGCCTTATAGTCCACATCGACCCTGACGGTATCATCCAGCGCGCCTTCTTTGAACCTCCGGGAGATGTCGCCATACTTCTGTTCCAACAGATTCAGCTTTTCATTGGCTCGTTTAACCTCGACAAAAGCACCGTCAAAGTCACCTTTAGCTATGTAATTGAGGGCTTTAAATAGGTTGGTGTAAAGAATTTCGTAATCCTCACCGGCATATTCTAAGACATTGTCATTTAGCATAAGGGAGGCTGTCGCCCGGGAGATACTTTTGGTGAAAAGCTCATCCGCGGCATCTTCAGCCTGAGTTAATTTCTGATTACTGGTATCGAAACGGGAGGCGTAATGATAAACCAACCCCGCATCTATGTAATAGAGAAAGCGATCCTTTTTTGCGTATTTATTGTCCGCTTTGGCGGCTTCGATTCTTTCAACTGCCACATCGAAATTATTGTCTTTCAGTTCGGCAGTTATAGGTTCATAGAACGCTTTTTTAGTCGCTACCGAGCCGCAGCCGACAAATAGAAACAAACACAAAAGCAGACCAATGGCTGTCCTTTTAATTCCCATTGATGCCCACTTAGCCAATTTTACCACTTAGTTTTTTTCTTGGAGATCTCTTTTTTGATCTTCTTGGTGCCGATCCAAACCTTTTCCATGCTTTCAATGTTGATCATTTCCAGATCAGTCTGATAATACACCACCCTGGTACCTTCGATCTCATCGACAATCGACTTAATGGCACCCACCAGGATAAAGTCTGCACCGGTTTCGGCTCGGATCCGTTTCATGGTTTCTGGGGAAGCCCATTCCTGTTGATCGAAACGTTCGTCACGAATCTCATCCCGCTGACCCCGGCTGGCGACAAATCTCACTTGCCCGGAGTTTATCAACTCTCTTTCAAAGTCGGTGGTAAAAGTTTCCGTGTCGATATGTTCACTGCTTTTGTTGCGAATGGTTCCCACCGTCACCACCGGCTTTCCACCTGCGGCGGCCGCCCAGTCGGTTAGCCATACCCGGGAAAGACAATCAGCTATCATCTCCTCAGCCACCAGGCGGGCGTCGGTGTCGTTCCATCTGCCGCTTAAGTCGGTAACCGTCTCTGGCTCAATCCGGTAAACTTTTCTGGATGAGCCGCACGCAAGCGACAAGCAAAACACCAGCAAAACTACGAATGCTTTTTTCACTTCTTCTCCTTTCTTAAAGGATTAATTGGACATTGTCAGGGTGAGAATAAAAAATACTTCTTATTGTGTCAAGCGCTTTTTTGCATTGGCGCCTAATCTTTTCATGATGCATCGGCATCAGGAAATGCCGATCCGTATGGATGCATACGCATGCTTTCTGCTTCGCTAATTCCCCCGCCTTTGGCGGGGTCTTCAGACTATTACCGAAGCAGCATAAGTGGAATCACTTTTTGGCATCCAAAACACTAATCGCATTAGTAAAGAGTTTGGAATTGGGAATAAGAATCTTTTTGCCCTCCGCCTGAAGAGTGATGTATCGAAGATCAATTTCTGTCACGATCCCCTCAAAGCCTGCTACAGAAATATGGTCATTATGCTGGAAAGGGCGATAAATAAGGATTAATGTCCAGGCAAGGAGATTGGAGATAATGTCCATGAGTGCAAATCCCAAAGCAAAACCCACCAGTCCTAACCCGGCTACCAAAGCGGAAACATTGATGCCCAATGTGCCGAGAGCAGTCACTGCCCCAAAAACTATCAAAGCGGTTTTGACCGTTTTTCCTATCAGATTCTGAACGTCCTTACTGAGGTCTTCTTTCTCGCCGAGATGGCGGATGATTTTTTGGAGAATAATGCTTGCCAGCCAAAATGAGAAAAAAAAACAAGTGCACTCACCACGGCTCGGGGTGTAAAAAGAAAAATTTGATTTATCAGTTCCCTCATCATCTTTTCCATTTCTTACTTCACCATATTGGGTTTATCTTTTAAATTTCTATAATTTGACAACCACAAAAATCGACACTTTCCACGGAGACCCGTATGGGAACGTCATTGTAAACCACGAATACAAGACTCGCAGGCAGACGCGAAAACATTGAGAAAGTCGCTGAAATTTCAGCCGCCTGAAAAACCGCATTATTGCATTTATGCTTCTGATTCGGTTCGCGGTGAGTGGCATATTAGCCACAGTATTAGGGATACTTCTTACCATCCATAATTAGGAGCAACTTGCTTTTTTCTTTCCTCACCTTCCTTCCTTTTTTAAATATTTAGGAGTAATACCTCTGTTTTTTTATATTCTACACGATTCTCCAATATAAGTCAAGTTTTTTTCTTATTGTTGTTAAGCAGGTCAGTTATATTGTATCCACTCATAATGTATTATTGGTATTTTGTATCTACAAAAATTTTTGAATTTTTTCTTTGCTTCTTGGTTTGAATTTGTTATATTTTTCACAAGCGTTCGACGCAAAAATGGTAATTTGAGTAACAACCGATAAAAACAAACTAACAACTTCGGAGGTGATATATGAAGTTTGATGAAAGACTGAAGGATGTTTCCGTAATCGGAGCCGCAGGGAAAATGGGAAGTGGGATAGCGCTTCTTTTGGCACAGGAGATTGCCAGACAGAAGAATTTGCCGCAAAACAAAGATTCGATCTACCGCCTGCATTTGATCGATATAAGTGAGCCTGCTTTGGATGGGCTTCAGAAGTATCTCAAAGCTCAATTTGTCAAAGCAGGGGAGAAAACCACGGTGATGCTGAGGGAGCTTTACAAGGATCGTGAGGAGTTGGTGGAGAACTATGACATAATCGACGCCTTCGTGGACGACGCCATGTCGGTGCTAAGGCTGGGAACCGATCTGAGTGAAGTTAAAAATTCCAAGATGATCTTCGAGGCGATAGTGGAGGACAAAGATGTGAAGGTGGACGTGCTGAAGAAAATTGAGCAACTGGTGGGGCCGGATACTTACTATTTCACCAACACCTCATCCATACCCATAAGCGTCTTAAACCAGTCGGCGAATCTGGGGGGAAGGATAATCGGATATCATTTCTATAATCCTCCGGCAGTGCAGAGACTGGTGGAGTTGATATCTCCTGAGGTCACCAAGCCAGAGCTTAAGGAGATGGCTTTAGAGTTAGCCAAAAGACTGCGTAAAAAGATCGTGCCTGCCAACGATATAGCAGGTTTCATCGGCAACGGTCACTTCCTGCGGGATGGCTTATATGCCATAAAGGAGGCCAAAAAGACGGCAGGTGAATTCACCCTACCGGGCGCTATGTACATCATGAACAAGGTGAGCCAGGATCTGTTGGTCCGACCCATGGGTATACTCCAGCTTATCGACTACGTGGGGGTGGATGTGTATCAATGTATCTCGGAGACCATAGCCGGTTATATCAAAGGTGAGGATCTTAAAGATGATCTGCTCACCCAGATGGTGGAAAAGAAGGTGTTGGGTGGTCAACGTGCGGATGGAAGCCAGAAGGACGGATTCTTAAAATATGAGAAGAATCGTCCGGCTGGAGTTTATGATATAGAGACGGGCAAATATAAGATGTTCGACCCCAACGGCTGGAGCGGAGAGCTGGATAAAAAGTTAGGGGAGTATCCCCAAGGGACTATTCCCTGGCGCAAGCTTCTGATGGACCCCAAAAGAGGAGAAAAACTCTCCGTGTACTTTAAAAACCTCAATGCTTCCGACACGTTGGGTGCAAAACTGGCAAAAGCCTATCTGAAAAATTCCAAAGAGATCGGCGAATTTTTGGTGAAGACAGGAGTGGCAGAATCAGATAAGGATGTGAATGACGTCCTCTTGAACGGATTCTATCATCTATATGGACCGATCAATGATTATGTTTGATAAAACGGCGGTGAAGCTCGTTTAACGGTGTCGATGCTGGTATCGAGGCTCGAAGTTCGTGGATCGAGGCTGGATTTTTTCCGAACTTCGAGCTTCCCAAACGAAATTCGTTACGAGCTTCGCTAACGTTAAACGAAATATGGAAACGAGTTATACGTTTGATAATACGGCTTTGGCGCTGGTTTAACGGTGTCGATGCTGGTATCGATACTCGAAGTTGGTCTTGGAAGCTCGATTTTTTCTAGCATCGAATTTCGATTGACGAGTTTCGAAACGAGCTTCGCCAACGCCAAACGAAATACGAAAACGAGTTAATCAAAGGAGGTAAGAGATGAAAAAATTAAGAAAGCCGGTATATGCCTGCGCTGGTTACAACACCGTTTCCTTCGGCTCGGGAAGGATAGAATTTCATCCCAAGAAACCTCGACCCGGTTTGGAGGAATACATATCCGAGGCAGGAAAAGGGGTAATCGCCCAGATCAATGACGTCAATAATATCGACGAAGGAGTCATCGGTAACTTTATGGCGGCCAGATTTAACCGACAGGGCAATATACCAGGATTTATTCCCTTCATCGATCCTGCATTGGAGTATAAACCTTGCACCAGAACAGAAGGCGCCTGTGGGTCTGGTGGCTTGGCTCTGTTCACCGCGATCAAAAGCGTTTGCGCTGATTTTTCCGATGTGGTCTTGACCATGGGAGTGGAAGTGCAGAATACGGTCAAAGCCATTTATGGTGCGGATATTTTAGCTGGAGCCGGACACTATAGGTCCCAGCGCAAAAACGGTGATGCCTATTTTTTCCCGGGTCAATTTTCAGACAGAGCTGGAGTCTGTTATGAGAAATTCGGTTATGATTACATGAGGAAGGGGATGGCACACTGGTATGCCAGAGCTATTATCAACGCGCGAAAGAACCCCAAAGCTCAGGAATATCATAACACCATAGAGGATCTGGTGGCGGCTGGCATGACCCCTCCCAATCCTAAAGTATTCTGCGAACACATAAACGTGTATGATTGCTCCAAGGTTTCTGATGGTTGCTCTGCCTTAATTTTTGCTTCGGAGGAGGGTTTGGATAAGATAGGCATTGATAAAAAGGATGCAGTGGAGGTGATAGGATTCGGACAATCCCAGGCGGATGTGACCAAATTGCCAGAAGATGAGACCAAGCTTACCACCACCCGGAAGTCGGTGGAGAAAGCATACGAGATGAGTGGACTGGGAATTAAAGATATCGGTGTGCTGGAAGTTCATGACTGCTTCAGCATTGGCGGACTCCTTCACATGGAAGCTACCGGTGCGGTTGGATATGGAGAAGCTGCCGCATTTGTGGCAGAAGGAAAAACAGCTATAGATGGAGAGATGCCAACAAATCCTACTGGTGGACTGATCGGCTTCGGTCACTACACTGGAGGAACCGGGGTCAGGCAGGCGGTGGACGTGTTGCATCAGCTCACCGGTAAAGCGGGCGACTGCCAGGTAAATATCAAATCTGACCGACCCTACGGGATGTTGATCAGCATGGGCGGCAATGACCGAACCGTAACCTGCATGATATTCAGAAGGGCCGCATAAAAAATGACATACTCGCATCAGGGTGGATGTTATCATCCACCCTGATGCCGTGGGATGACGGAGACACGTCTGGGATAACATCCCACGGAGATCAATACTTAGTTTTTGGCTTTTTAGAGAGGGTCTAACCGGTCACAAATGGTGGTGAAAGGCGAAAAATTAAGGCATAGGTCCGAAATGTCCCGCCAGAGGTGGGACTTTCGGACAAAACCAAACGTGTCGAATAGGTCTTCGACCATATTCGACCTACATGAGTTGTTGGTGAGGCACAACAAAAAGTAAGGAGCGACTTATGGATTTTGATCTTACTGAAGAACAGAGAATGGTGAAGGAGGCGGCAGCCGATTTCGCCAAAAATACCCTTTTGCCCCGAGCCGAGGAATTTGACGAAAAAGAGGAAATCCCAAAGGAGGTTTATCAAGAGCTTGCCGGTTTGGGTTATATGGGGATAATGCTTCCAGAGGAATTTGGCGGGTCCAATTTTGATTTCATTAGCTATATTTTGATAATGGAGGAATTTGCTAAAGCGTGTGCAGGTTTACAGATTGCGCTTTCTGTGCATAATTCCCTGGTCTGCGAAGCCATCCTGAAATTCGGGACACCAGACCAGAAGAAAAAATATCTCCCTTCTTTAGCTCGTGGAGAGAAAATCGGAGCATATTCCTTGACCGAGCCTGGATCAGGCACCGATGCGGGAAGTCTCAGAGCCAGTGCCGTGTCAAAAGATGATTTCTATTTGCTCAATGGCACCAAGACGTTCGTTACCAATGGTGGGATCGCCGACCTTTTTGTGGTCTTCGTCTCGACCAAGCCAGAGCTTAAGTCCAAAGGGATTTCCTGCCTTTTGGTGGAGAAAGGAAATGAAGGGTTTTCCATCGGAGCAAAAGAAAAGAAAATGGGGATAAGGGGCTCGGATACCCGGGAGCTCTCCTTCTCGGATTGTAAGATTCCAAAGGAAAATCTCTTAGGGAAAGAAAATGGGGGATTTAAGATCGCCCTTATCCTTTTGGATCCCAGCAGAATCACAGTGGGAGCACAATCCATTGGAATTGCTCAAGCGGCTTTTGATGAGGCTCTGAAATACTCCAAGGAGAGGGTTCAATTTGGACAGCTTATCTGCAATTTTCAAGCCATCGCCTTCAAGTTAGCAGACATGACCACCCAGATAGATGCAGCCAGGCTTTTGATCTATCGCGCCGCTTATATACAGAACAAAGGGATAAGATGTAGCCGGGAAGCCGCCATGGCTAAACTTTTTGCCTCTGAGGTAGCAAACCGGGTGGTCAATGAGGCAGTGCAGATTCACGGTGGATACGGCTATATGAAAGAGTATGCAGTGGAGAGGTATTTCAGAGATGCACGGGTGACAGAAATTTATGAGGGAACTTCTGAAGCCCAGAGAATTGTCATCTCCCGAGATCTATTAAAGGAATAACTGTTCCCTAACATAATCCCCTCACCTTGGTCCTCTCCCCAAGGGGGAGAGGAGGCCTATCCCCTCTCTCCGTGGGGGAGAGGGCTAGGGTGAGGGGGAAACCTTTGAGTTCTTGGTCTTTTAGGCACAAAACAAATTTTGGATCAGGAGAGCCAGATGAGAATTTCTAAAGAACACGAAGAATTTCGCAAAAGAGTGCGGGAATTTGCTGAAAAAGAGCTCGAGCCTAAAGCTAAGGAGTTGGATGAGATTGGGGAGTTTTCTTTTGATAACATAAAAAAATTAGGGGAGATGGGGATTTTGGGAATGGTGGTTCCCAAAGAATATGGTGGATCAGGCTACGATACCTTAAGCTACACCATTGCCGTGGAGGAAATCTCCAGGGTCTGCGGTTCCACCGGCATAACCGTTGCGGCTCACGACTCCTTAGGATTATACCCCATCTTTCTTTTCGGGAATGAAGAGCAGAAAAGGAAATATATACCAGATTTGGCTTCTGGGAAAAAACTGGGATCGTTTGGCTTAACCGAGCCCGATGCAGGTTCGGATGCGGCTGGCACCAAGACCACTGCAGTGCTTGATGGTGACCATTATGTGATCAACGGGACCAAGACTTTCATCACCAACGCCAGCGTGGGAGAAACTTTTGTATTCATCGCGGTAACCGACAAGACCAAAAGATACAAGGGAATAAGCTCCTTCATCGTGGAGAAGGGAATGAAAGGCTTCTCTATCGGAAAAAAAGAGAACAAGATGGGCTTGAGGGGTTCTGACACCGCCACCCTTATCTTTGAAGATTTAAGGCTTCCCAAAGAAAATCTTTTGGGAAAAGAAGGGGAGGGATTCAAACAGTTCATGATAACACTGGATGGCGGAAGGATCAGCATCGGCGCTATGGCTTTGGGAATAGCACAGGGAGCATTTGACAAAGCTTTGAAGTATGCCAAAGAGAGAGAACAATTCGGGAAGCCCATCGGAAATTTTCAGGCCATTCAATGGAAGTTAGCTGACATGGCCACACAGCTTGAGGGGGCAAGACATCTACTTTATCATGCCTCTGAACTGAAGGATAAGGGAGAGAGGTTCATCAAAGAGTCTGCCATGGCGAAACTCTATGCTTCAGAGGTCGGTCGGTTTGTAACCTATCAGGCTATCCAGATCTTCGGTGGCTACGGGTACATGTCTGAGTATCCGGTAGAAAGATACTTTAGGGATATGAAGCTTTGTGAAATCGGAGAAGGAACCTCAGAAATTCAGAGGTTGGTAATTGCTCGGGAGCTTTTGAGATAAGGTTTCTATTCCAGAACCTAACTTATGGTTATCAACTAATTATGGTGACAATCTGACATGACGTAATAGTTATGTAGGTCAACCATGCCCGAAGGGCTGGTTGATCCATATGGATCAACCAGGCTACGCCATGCTTGACCTACAAAACTACAAAACTTTTGAGATAAGGTTTTTATTCCAGAACCTAACATAGGTTAGTATTCCAGAACCTAACTTAAGTTAGGTTCTGGAAAGCTTAAAGAATTTTTTATATACAGATCAACCACAAAGGAGGAGGCATGGAATTTAAGAATATCATCGTAGAGATCAATGAAAAGGTGGGTGTCGTCAAGATGAATCGCCCCGATGCTCTGAATGCTCTTAATACCGAGACCCTGTGGGAGCTTTCTAAGGCTATTTCGCATTTAAGTGAATCTAATGGTGTACGGGTGATCGTTATCACCGGTGAGGGGAAGGCTTTCGTGGCAGGAGCGGACATAGCCGAGATGAAGGATATGTCCGGGGATCAAGCCAGAGAGTTTTCCAAATCAGGGCAAAAGGTTTTTGATCTTATCGCCAGAACAGAGAAGCCGGTCATTGCTGCCGTCAATGGTTTCGCTCTGGGCGGTGGGTGTGAGTTGGTACTTGCCTGCGACATTCGCATTGCTTCAGAAAAGGCAAAGTTAGGTCAGCCGGAGGTTAATTTAGGAGTCATTCCCGGTTTTGCCGGCACCCAGAGACTCTCCCGGTTAGTGGGCGTGGCAAAAGCAAAGGAGATGATCCTCACCGGCGATATGGTCGATGCCCAAACGGCTCTTTCTATAGGCCTGGTCAACCAGGTGGTCCCGGCAGATCAGCTTATGGATGTATGCATGGAGTTGGCAAACAAGATCGCCTCTAAAGGACCGGTTGCCGTAAAATTGGCAAAAAGGGTGATCAACGAGGGGATTGAGGCACGCCTTGATGAAGGCAGCGCTTACGAGACCCGCGACTTTGCCGAATGTTTTGCCACAGGCGAAGCTAAAGAGGGGATGTCCGCATTCTTGGAGAAACGAAAACCGAATTGGTAAACGCTTTGGAGTGCCAAGCTTTAGGACTTATTGAAAAAGCTACACTTCGGGGCGGGATGACGGAGACCCGTCTGGGAATTCCCGCCCCCCTATGGAAGGCAATTACTTATCATCCATAGGGCAGGGCATTTAGCCCTGCCAAAGGGGTTTTTCAACAGCCCCTTCAGCTTGGCCCCAAACAGAATCGTTTTAAGGTCCCGCTAAAGCGGGACACTCCAAATCTGTTTAATCTGTTGGGAGATTATACTTGGAAATATTCAAATCGTTAGCTCATGATGAACATGAACAGGTGGCTTTCTGGTCAGACAGGGTTGCTGGCATGAGATCCATCATCGCCATCCACGATACCACTCTGGGTCCTGCTATCGGTGGGGTGAGAATGCACCCCTACAAATCAGAAGAGGAGGCGCTCAAGGATGTGCTTTTGCTTTCCAAAAGCATGACCTACAAGGCGGCCGCAGCCGGTATCAATTTGGGTGGAGGACAAGGGGTGATCATCGGGGACCCGCTTAAAGACAAAAATGAGTTGATATTAAGATCATTCGGACGATTTGTGGAAAGCCTGAACGGGAGATATGTCACCGCGGAGGACGTGGGAACCACAGTAGAAGACATGGAGATTGTCAGATACGAAACCAAATATGTTACCGGGCTTTCTCGTGCAATAGGCGGAGGGGGAGATCCGGGTCCGGTTACTGCCATCGGACTGGAAAGTGGTCTTCTGGCTTGCGCGGAGAAGGTGTTCGGGAAAAAATCTCTGCAAGGACTAAAAGTTGCCATACAGGGGTTGGGCAACGTGGGGTTCAACTTAGCCCAGCTACTTTTTGAAAGAAAATGTAAGTTGCTGGTGGCTGATGTGGATCAGAATAAGGTTAATCTGGCAAAAGAGAAATTTAGGGCAGAGAAGGTTTCCCCGGATGAAATATACGATGTGGAAGCAGATATCTTTTCCCCCAACTCCCTGGGAGGCGTGATCAATGATCGCACCATCGGGAAATTGAAAGTTAAAATAGTGGCAGGCGCGGCTAATAATCAACTGGAGGAGGACCGACACGGAGATATTCTTCATCAGAAAAAGATTCTTTATGCGCCCGATTTCGTGATCGGTGCAGGTGGACTAATCAACGTGGTGAATGAGCTGGAGGGCTATCACCAAGAAAGGGCTATAAAACAGGCAAGCGGAATATACGAGATATTATCCAGAGTGTTAGAGAAATCGGAAAAGGAGAATATACCCACTCACAAAGCCGCCACTCTTCTGGCTGAAGAGAGAATCAATCAGGTGAAGAGGCTCAAACAAAGGCACAAGTGAGAGGCAGTTAGCAGTAGGCAGTTAGCAGTAGGCAGTTAACAGTAGACAGTAAACAGTAAACCCCCAAAGGATGACAAATCAATACAAGATATTGAGCATAAATCCGGGCGCTACCTCAACCAGGGTGGCGCTGTATCTGAACGAGACGCCTCTGAGAGTGGAGGTTATCAGACATTCCCCCGAGGATATCTCTTCATTCAAAAGCACCTTAGATCAATTAAACTACAGAAAAGAGTTGGTTTTGAAGTTTCTTGAGGGAAATAAAGTCAAAGTGACTGAGCTTTCCGCAGTGGTAGGGAGAGGTGGTCCCTTCAAGCCTTTGGAAAGTGGCACTTACCGGGTCAACGAAAAGATGCTGTCTGACATCAAAGTCGGCAACGTTCAGGCAGATCATCCATCCAATTTAGGCGCGTTAATTGCCCATGAGATGGTAAGGGGCACAAACGTCCCGGCGTTCATCGTGGACCCGGTCTCAGTGGATGAATTCATCCCCCAAGCTCGCATATCTGGATTGCCTCAGATAAAGCGAAAAAGCCTTTCCCATGCTCTTAATATGAAAATGGTGGCAAGAAAAGCGGCTAAAAGCTTGGGAAAGAAGTATGAGGAGTTAAATCTGGTCATCGTGCATCTGGGTTCCGGGATAAGCGTTAGCTCTCATCTTAAGGGAAGGATGATTGATGTCAATAATGCCAACGATATGGGTCCCTTTTCGCCCCAGAGGACTGGTGCTTTGCCGGTTACCGGACTGGCTAAACTCTGTTTTTCTGAAAAATATACCCAGAAGGAGATGATAGAGCTTCTCACCAAAAAGGGAGGGCTTTTGGCTCATCTGGGAACTGACAATGTGGAGGAAGTGGAGAAGAAAATAGATGAAGGTGATCAGAAAGCGAAACTGGTCTATGATGCCATGGTCTATCAAATCGCCAAGGAGATTGGCGCCATGGCAACCACCTTGGATGGCAATGTGGATGCTATTGTTCTAACCGGAGGAATCGCCAATTCCAAAAATTTGACCAATACGATCACGCAAAAAGTTAAATCCATTGCGCCAATTTTAGTGTTTCCTGGTGAGGACGAGATGGAAGCTTTAACCCTGGGCGCACTCCGGGTGATTTCAGGAGAGGAAAAGGCTAAAGAATATTAAATTAACGGTTTAAAGAATAGCTCTAAGTATTTCCACCACAACTACTTGCTTTTAGTAACTCCCTCCTTCATAAAATAAGTTTGTCTTTATTAGCCTTGTAAGTCATGGTTTAATGGAAGTTTCGTGTTGGTAAAAAGGTTAGATTTAGTTGATAATA
>CAZOJT010000047.1:0-22699 GCA_964580215.1 uncultured Ignavibacteria bacterium
GCTTGACTTGAAATGCGTATGCATTCATACGAATCCCCCTTTAGTAAAGGGGGATCTAGGGGGATTTTCCAAGTTTCAAATGCGTCCCGCAAAATGCGGGACGAATCCCCCCTTCCCCCCATTTCTTTAGGGGGGATGTAAACAATTATATGCTCCCCTTAGTAACTCGTTTTTGAATCGTGCCTCCCGATCAAATCAAGAACGGCTTGATTCCACCCCCGGGGTCCGATACCTGAAGCTTTATAGACCTTCAGCTTGTTTAGTATGTGTTGTTCGTAGAAGTTGCCCTTTTTTCTTACCAGCACAGGAACATCCACCGATTCAAGCAGAGGAAGGTCGTTTGAGCTATCGCCCAACCCGATGGTCAAAAGATCATTTCCCCAGTTGCTTTTGTATATCTGGGTTAAAAGTTTTACCGCTTTTCCTTTATCGTTACCTCCGGTAAGATGAAAAAGTTTTCCTCCGGTGGTTAAGCTCAGTCCGCTCTTGTTGAACTTCTTTTCTGCTAACTTGATCTTCTCTTTTTTTGTTTTCTTTAAGAAATAAAATGGCTCATCATACTCTCTTTTCTTGGCTAACTTTGCCTCAGTTTTACTAAGGTTAAAAAGAGAGGATATCTCTTCGGCACTTAGATCTCCAAAGCCGACCGCTTTGAGGTTCAATTCATTAAAAACCTCCAAGAATTTTCTTCTAATTTGCCGGTAAGGAGTCCCCAATTCCAAAACCAGATATTTCCCCCTTTTTTTGAGTTCACCCGGTATCTGTCGGAAGTATCCCGGTGGAATGAAAATTGCTCCTCCGTTTTCGGATATGAAGGGATCATCTATCTTCAACTTTCTCTGATAAAGTTCAAGTTCTGCTTTTGTCTTGCTGGAACACAAGATGAGGGGGATTTTTCTTCTTTTGATCTTTTCTAAGGCAGGGAGTGCTTCTCTAAACGAATAATTATCCGCATCCAGCAGGGTGCCATCCAGATCGGTGAAGATCAAAACTCTTTTTCTTTTTCTGGTCATTTAACCTTACAGATGAGAGAACTCATCCGGCTTGGTTTTCTCCTCCTTGGGGGCTTTAAATCTTCTCTCCAGTATATCTTTAGCCATATCCTTTCCGCCCAAGCCGAATGCGATGGCTGATGCTAAAACCACACCCCCAAAAGAGATGGCGAAAGTGGCAACCACGATGCCCCGGGCTATTCCTAACTGTTCTATGGCCATGGCAGAGAAGAGTATGATGATCAATATCTGAAAAAGGGTGGCTATCAGCTTGGCGGACTTCACCTGAGCATTAACCAGTCCGATGAGAATCGCTCTGCTCAAGAATCTGGAAAGAAAATATCCCAAAAGGAAAACGAAGATGGCGACCACGAAATTAGGGATGTAGGTGAAAATAGAGGCGACCAGATTATCCACCGCATAGACATCTAAGGTTCCCAAAGCAATTAGGAAGAAAAGAAAAACTGCACACCAGTAGATGATGATTCCGATCATCTCGCTGGGTGAACGGCTAATGCTGGCTTTGCTCAAAACTGATGTCATCCCCACCCGGTAGCCAAATACATCGAACTTGACCACCTTCAAAACATACCTCACTATCAATTTCAGTATCCAGGCGAGGATGAATCCTAAGACGATAATTATAATGAGTTGCAGCGCATCGGGAGCGAAGCTGGCGATCTTTTTCCAGGATTGGGCAATCGATATTTTCCATGAGGATTCCATCTGGCACCTCCTCTGGCCTACGGTTTAATTTGCTTATCCCAGTTGGCTAAAAGGTAAATCTTCTGATTTTCAAACTCCTGGCTTAAGGCTTCTAGTTTTTCTTCCACCTTCCCTGCATCCGAATCCATGGTCTGGTTGACGAAGGAGGCAATCCATCCCAGATAGAGAGGGGTTAAGGATTTCAAAATATGAGTTCGGGACATCACCTGTCGATGATATGCCAGGGCAAAGGTGTATATGATCCTGACCCAGGTGGCATCTGGAAGATAAAATTCAACCACATGATGGGAGGCAACCTCTTTCAGTTGAACCATCAAGTCAGGCGAGAGGATCTTTTGCCATACCGGTGTTAGATTGGACAACCCATGTTTGAAGCTGTCCACCATTCTCTCCAGATTCACCCGGATCGGCTCCAGCCCCACCTCAAATTTAAAGCCAAATTCCTTAACCAGCTCTGAGTTGGAGACCTTTGACCAAACATGGTAGTAGGTCTCCATCAAAAGGAACACCGAGCCAATCACTTGTACCAGCATGTCGGAAAGATCGGTTCCCGGGTCTTTTGCCTGGTGAATCTTTGCCCCCAAGAAGGATTGACAAACCTTAAAATCGTCTGCCATAGCGGTGGTGCTCATCCAGATGTCTATGCCGAAGCGGGCCACGTCTGTGTCGTAAACTTTCTTTTGAAGATAGTGCTGTGCCAATCTGCCCGAAAATCCAAAGTCACCCCCGATGGGCTGTCTGATTCTCTTTCCATACAAAGCCCTGGTTAAAGGATAGACTATGCTGTTGGTTATGGTGCCGTCATACTTGTGGCGCTTGTAGTAGGGGGCGACGAAATCATATTCGTGAAAAAGGACCGGTTCGATCAGAGCTTCAATCCACTCCGGCGTAATACTTCTTAGATCCGAATCAACCACCGCACAGGCTTTGGCATTCAAAGCAGAAGCTATCTTAAAGATGGTCCTGAAAGCGCTCCCCTTTCCGGGTATGCCGTGATATGGTGTGACTATTTTGTGGATAGGATAGACAGGATGTTCCATCAACAAAACGTCCAGATCATCCAAACTGGTTTCTTTTACCCGTTCCGGCGTTCCATCAGTGGAACCTCCGTCTGAGTTAACCAGAAGGGTGCGGTATTTAGGGAAGTATTTTGTCAGCCCGGCTGAAACTGCCCTCACCACATGGGGGATGGTCAGGGCATTATTGTAGCTGGGTATCCCCACCAATACATCCACTTCCTTGATATTCTGAATCTGTTTTTTAACTTCCCTGGATAATACGTCCTTCGCCATATTTTCACACTCTCAAAAGTGATCCCCGATTTATTCCTCACCAGAAGTTTTGTAGCCTTTCACAGCCGGTATGTTTTTATGAGCATATCACCACTGATATTTTTCACTCAGCCTACTGTAGGAAAGAGGCTTCTCTTTTCACTCACCTCTATTTCAAAATAAACGGATTTCTTTAAATAGCATTTATGCAATTCCGCTTTTCGTAGAAAGTTAAAATAAACTTTTTCAAAAAACAAGTCTTTTTCAAATATAAATCGAAATATGAGCGGTTAGGATCTTAGCCTTCAACTCTTTACTCTTAACTATTCTTGAGCCTTGCTCCTTAAGGGAATCACCTGATTTTCCTGTTGGGGCGGGGGTTGCACCCCGCGCCCCTTTTCTATGGTCACGGAGACCCGTCTGGGAGACGACCGCCCATCTGGGCGGACAGGGTACAACCCCTGTCCGATCTGGTATGGCACTTCTTGTAAGACGGAGGGACCACAGGCAACAGTGTCCAGGAGGGCGAAGGTGTTATTCCAAGTGTATACGCCGTGTCAGGCGATAACAGGATGACTGAGAATTGTCATTCTAAGCCCCGCCTCCGGCGGGACGAAGAATCTCGCTTCCCAACCCGCATAAAACCAAGATTCTTCACTCCGCGGAGTTTACCCTGAGGCAATCCAGACCCTTCGCTTCGCCCGCCTTAGGCAAGGCTTCGCTCAGGGTGACAAGTGCCGAAGGGCTCCCTTCAGAATGACACAATTGGAGTTCTCGGTCAGCCTGATAAAGCCTGTCATTCCGTAGGTTCTGGAACAATAGTAGAATCAACTACAGCAGATCCAACTACTTTATCCGTTACATTAGTGAATTTATAAGGATGCTTGTGGTTTGAGAAGTAGCTTTCATCCTTCAACAGGTCATAACTAGTGCAAAAATAATGGTTGAAGACTATCCTGAATGTGTTTACAGGTGTTATGCTAGGATACAGCTCCTTGTCACCGTCATCAGGCAGATAATAGGCGTTGAATATAGACATTCTTTCTTTCATGTCAGTTTTATTTATATCTTCCCAGTCTGTCATAGAACCTGGTCCGTGATCGCCCTGGAGGATTATAATGGGAGGTCGTGGTGAGTTAGATATTATGGAGTCTATGGTCTCTTCTAACTTCTTATTAATAAAAGTAAGTTGCTTTTTATAACCCTCTATATACTCAGCTCTATCCTTCGGATTTACAATAATGTCGGTTCCATCCAAAAAAGATGGCCACTTTTTGCCCGGCTTGACCGGCTCTCCGTCTTCTCCAAATACAAAAGGAGGATGTGGAGCGATGATATGGGCAAAAACGAAGAGGGGAGAATCCTTTTCAGTCATGTTTGCCAGCCGGTCAAAGGCAAACAAAATCCGTTCCCTTTGTGAATCAAACTGCGATTTCTTTCCCAGTTTATTCAGCACAAAAGCGGTGGGAGTAGTGTTTATTAGCGTGTTTTGCAATTCGCTTAAGGATCGTCCGGGACGCATATAAATATCAGCCTTCTCTATATTGGTAGCGCTTATTCCTGAATTAAATGCCACAAACACATAGCCATTCCGTTTCAGAAACTTGGAAACGGCACTCTCCTTGATTAGTTTACCCAATCGCCTTATATCACGGGAGTCTGTGCCGACTAGTTTACGGCTTAAAGCATCGTGATGCTTCATGTTTAAAGAGGATGAGAGTGATAGAACGGTTTGGCAGTAATTTGACCTGCTCTTGTTGGCAACGTAAAAACCCTTTTGGGTTAAATACTTTAGGAACTCGCTATTATCATATTGATATACATGCTTAAGGATATCCGCTCTGCCGTATCCATCCAAAATGAGGTAGTAGATGCTGGGAAGTTTTTCGGATTCGTCCGAATCTGGCGCACGGCTTTGTGTTTCCACACCTTCATCATCCCGAGAGGCGAGCCAATGCTGAGCCTCGAAAGCGGCAATTCTAACAGCAGGCATGGCCACCAAAAAAGCAGCCACCAAGTTTAACACAATGGTAAGACGACGTAAATTCCTGTGTGTCTTTATGGTTGAATACACTCCCGAGATAAGCACGATGCCACATACAACCAGAACGTATCCATGTTTGATCTTCTCCCCTATAATTGAGTATGCTGAGTAAAAAAGAAGCCCATAAGAAAAGAACAGCAATAAGGACAAGGAGACAATTATTCCCGCTTTGTTCCTGTCTTTGATAATAAGACTCAATATTACAAACATCACCAGGGTGAAACAGATTACCATGATTATCGGGGTAACAATTGCACTCAAATAAAGTTCTCCCACATTATGAGAAAAGATAGACAGAATGGGAAATAGGGCGAACAAAAAGGGGTGAATGACAAGTGATTTCTTCATATCCTGTTTCACTTTACCTCCTTTGCATAAGGTATAAGATTCTTTCCGTATCTTTTATCTTCACAGAACTTTGTATGGTGAAACATTTACTGAACGTGTTTTCAAAAGCTGGCTGGGTGTAATCGGGGAAAACATCCTCTCTGGTTGAGAGGAGTCTTTTAACCTGACTGTCACTCTTGGGAATGAATTCAATGACAAGCCAGTGACAAATTTTGCTAAAAAAGTCTGCAATTTTCTTGAATGGGAGGTTGTTAGAGATAGCCAGATGATGAATTAAAGCCAAAGCAAGTACCGTGTCTGTAGGACCGCGTTTAAGAATTGACATTCTTTCCTGATTCTCCCAACCGATATTGGGACTTGGATTAGTCAAATCCAGCAAGAGAGGTAAAATATCGGTTTCACCCTTTTTTTTGCATTCCAGGTAATTTTTCTCCACAGCCGCAGGATCGATATCAAAAGAGATGGTAAAAATTCCCTTATGGCTGGCGATACGGCTGAACATGCCGATGTTTGCACCAAGATCCCAAACCATCTTTGGACTAATCTTGTCTAAGAACTCAGAGATAAGTTGGTTTTTTAGATGAAGCGCATTCGGTGAATAATTGGTATCCTCATAGTAATTAGCCCACTCGGTGCCTTTAGGTTGCCACTTCAGTTTTTTGACAGCGGATTCTAAGTTGTCCACAAGACCCCAAAAAGCTCGTTCACCTATTTTATGACCACTTGTATTTATAGTTTTATCGGCAAAATGTTTTTGGCTCTTAGCATGAAGATGGATGTGAGAAAACAAGGAAAATCTGAACCGGGTCCGAAAAGGAAGAAGCGAGCTTGCCAAATCCAAAGGAATCCCATCTATTTGAACTCTAAATAATTGATTCAGCCGAATATCCCTATAGCTCATCAGAGCTAAAGGGGCAAGAAAATGTTGGCAGAACTGTCTATATGCAACCCAGGTCTGCCCTTCTCGGTATTTCTCGAAAGAAAGGGTATCAATAAATACAGGTTTCCCTTTCATAAATTGTATATTGTAGACGCTGCTATCTTTTAAGCTCATCCCAAACTCAAGCGCTGTCTTCTGAATCTTAAGTGTGGTTAGGGCCGCATCCTTCAGTTGGCTAAAACACCATTCATAAGGATATGATATAAATGGTATCAACTCAGGCTTGAGTATCTTGTAAGCTTTATCAGTTTTGGCATAATCTGTGCCAACTTCATCATGGGAAATCAAAAGTCCTGAATACACAAGTTTTTCATAAAGACCAGAGTCAATTAGGTGGTCATAGTTCTCCTTGTATATAATATTTACCTGGCGATAAACTAAACCATCATAAAAAAAGACGAACCCGCTTGGATCCCGAAAGGAGCTTGCAATATTTCCGTTACTTGCCATCGTCTTTCTTTTTTTCCCTTTTTGAAAACAGATTAGAAAGGGATGCTTTGATGTTTTTCCAAAAGATCTTAATTGCAAAAAAAGCCCCAAGCAAGCCGGCTATAAGCAGTTGAAGCAAATAGCTGCCGGTTCCGGGATCGATATAAGCAAAAGCGTCACGAGTAAAAATCAAAAGTATCATGCCCACCAAAACAAGCCATCTTGCTAATTTTCTTGAATATGTCACCGTAACCACCTCTTCATAAATCAAACAATTCTATTGTAACAATTCTATATGTTTAAAATTCGCAGATTCGATCATTCGGCTTATTAAAAATTCTGGAATGTAAAACATAATGGTGAATGGGCAAATCACCCTATTTCCCCAATCAACATCTTTAATTACGGATATTCTTCAATTTAGTGGATAGAATTCTGGGTAACAAAGACAGGCGTAAGGAGTCAATGAAAGTGACGTTTTTCGAGACCTCACCCCCTATCCCCCTCTCCACAAATGTGGAGAGGGGGAACAAGGGGGAGAGGTAGAAAAAGACGGAATTTTGCACTCCTCCGCCTAAGACGAATGCGCCCAGACGGGCGGGCGTCTGCCCGCCCCCGGGGGAATGGCAAATTGAACCTCCATAGTCGTATATGTGCCTAGGCATATTCATTCAGATATTAACACCTAATTTGGAGAAGAACCTTAATTACTTAATTTTTTTTGGTCTTATTTTCTTATCCTAAGAGGCAGAAGTATCCACGGCTTAACCATACTCCACCAGCCGGAGAAGGGTTTGATCTTGGAATAACCTCTTTTCTGTTTGGGATAAATCATGGAGACCGGGACTTCTTTTATTCTGTATCCCAGGGTCAAAGCTTTATAATGAACGTAATACTCCAATTCGTATTTATCCAACCAATCTTGCCAAATATTGATCCTGGGATTTTCTAAAATACTCAGCTTATATGCGCGAAAGCCACAAGTCACATCAGTTCCTTTAAATCCTGTAACCGACGACACAAGGAAGGTAAAAAGTTTAATCATAATATTTCTGAACAGGGGAAGATTCTCCTTTCGTCCTCCTTCCAGATATCGGGATCCCTGAACGTAATCGTAACCCTCCTCCAAAATTGGCTGCACTAATTTTGGTATGTCGGAGGGTTGCATTTTCCCGTTTCCCGCCATCAAAACGATAATATCATATCCATTTTTCTGTCCATATTCAATGGCGTCTTTGATAGTTTTTCCAATGCCTAAGTTGACCTTGTGCCGGATAACCGGATAACTGAACTCCTGGATATATTGGGGAGTATCATCCGTTGATCCATCGTCAACCACAACCACGTCATAGGGGGCGTGAGGGGGAAACTTGCTGAGGGTATCTTTGATTTTGATACCCTCATTGTATACATTTATCTCGACCAAGATTTTTTTTCTGGCATTTTGCATTCCAATATGAGTTCAAAATCTTATAAAAAGCGGTCTGCCCTGGTATGGGATCAGGTCTGAATTTTCCTGATTGCCTCGCTCAAAGAGTTAACGTCGTTAATTATAATATCTGGAGAGGCCTTTTCCAAAAGTTCTTTGGTTCTGATGCCGCTTAAGACCGCACAGGTTTTTATCCCCAGATTTTTCCCGGCAATGATGTCCGCCTCCGTGTCGCCCACAATCAAGGAGTCTTGGTCCGTTAAAGTGCCGCTTTCTTGGATGAGCTTAATCTTTATTCTCCAATCGCCGTGATTATTATCCAGACTTAAGATTGTGGTGAAGTATTTTTTAAAATCAAAAAACTCCAGTTCCTGAAACAGGGTTTTCGAATTATTGCGTAGGGTAACTAAAATTAACTGATGGTTTAGCATCAATTCCTCTAATACCTTTTCAGCTCCGAAAATTATTTTATCGTGCTTTAGATATTCGAAATTTTCGATCACCTCTAACCTTTTCTTTATGTAATGCTCCACGAACTCCTGGGGGCAGGTTTGGAGGATGATTTGCGGAATAGGAGTACGCTCCTTTTTTAACTGCCAATACCTCTTCTTAGGCAGAGTCGGCAAGTCCCGTTCGCCCAAGATGTCTGAATAGATCCTGTAAAATTTATCAGAAACATCCAGAATGGGACCATCCAGATCGAAGTAGATTAGCATCTTTTTTTCCTTTCCAGTCCTGTTGAACTAAACAACAAAAATACTACACACTCTAACTCGTCGCTTGATTGAAATTAATACAGACAAACGAGAATTCTTATGAATGTGCGTATGCACTCATACGAGCATACGCATCACCCTCCCCCTTGCCCCCTCCCATCAAGGTATAAACCATGTGGTTCATACCAAGGGAGGAGGTATGAAGTTCCCTCTCCCCTTGGGGGAGATTCGTATGAATGCTTCGCAGGGTTAGGGTGAGGGGAATGTAAGCTTATTCCTCGCGTTTGTATTAATAGCTCATCTTAACCCATCTGTTTGAATTCTCTCTTAACCACTGATACTCCCTTTTTAGCCCATCCGCTAGATTGGTCTTTGCCTCCCAATTCAAAAACGATTTTGCCTTGCTGGGATCCAACACCATCTGTTTTAGCTCCATGGGGAGCCTCATTCTTCCATCCACCATCTTTGATCTCTGCCCCTCCTCCACCTCCTCATGGATTATCTTTGAATTGGTATCAATGCAGGAGGTTATTGTCTCCGCCAGCTTTTGAATGGAGGTGGCAATTCCTGTGGATACGTTAAACACCTGGTTATCTGCTTCTTCTTTTTCCACACACAAATTATGCAGCTTTACCAAGTCCTCCACGAAGGTAAAATCTCTTTGCTGGTCTCCTTGCCCAAACACCACCAATGGTTTATTCTCCATTGCTCTTTTCAGAAATATGGTCAGAACCCTTCCGTACCATTCCTTTGGTCCATAAATTATAGCATACCTGAGGCTCACCACCGGAATTCTGTAAAGCTGGGCATAGATCTGGCCATATTTTTCCGCGGCTAATTTGCTGGCTCCATAAGCCCAGTTGGGATTAGTTGGATGCTTGTCTTCGTCTTCAGGGACATACTGGGCTTGTCCATAAATACAGGCGGAGGATGCATTTATAATTTTGGATACATTGTTCTTAACAGAGGCGTTTAAAACGTTTATGGTGCCCACCGTATTGGAATTCAGATCTTCGACCGGATCGTCAACGCACTTGGTGATCTCTAATTGGGCCGCGTGGTGGGAGACGACCTCTATCCCTTTGATCTCTTTTTCTAACAATTCATAATCAAGGATGTCCCCCCGAATTATTTCCACATCCTTTTTCACCACATCTAAATTTTCTAAAAGCCCGGCGCTGAAATTGTCATAAACTTTAACCTTAGCCCCAGCTTTAATCAAGCTTTCCACTATATGAGAGCCAATGAAGCCAGCCCCTCCGGTGACCAAGATTCTTTTCCCTGCAATCATTTAGATATATCTTCCCCTTAAACTCAAGTTAGCTTTGGTATGGGCTTGACCTTGCCGTCCTTTCCGATGAAGACCTCCTCCCAATATCTAAGCATTAAAACTCCATCCTCGAATTCTCCGATTCGAGGTTTGACCTTTTCACCCAAAGCTATTTTAGCCAACAAAAGAGGGCTATTGAAACCGGCAGCCAAACTCAAAACCAAAGTTCCGGAATAGCGGGGGTTAGCCTCAAAAAATACTAAGCCATTGTCGGTCTGGAAAAACTGTATGTTGCAGTGTCCAATAATCTTTCCTTTCTCCATGATCAACTTTCCATACCGGATCATCTCATCATCTTTCACGGTTATCCCCTTGTAGGAAAGCCCCACTTTGGTCTCGATTCTCTGCCGGGGGAGCACCTCGATTACGTTGCCCTCAAAGTCCGACAAAGCATCAATAGTAAACTCTTTTCCGTCATGAAAATCCTGAACAATGAAATCCTCACAGGTGCTGGAGTAATATTCCAACTCAGAAGGATTGTTGATCTTGTGAACGTCCAAGGTGGCTCGTCCCTCTCTGGGCTTCATAAACAGGGGATATTTCAGACTCTGGGGGTCCTTCAACTCCTCTTCAGAATAAGTTCGGGGCGTGGGAATGTTGTTTTCGGTAAAAAACTGGTAGGTCTTGTCCTTCTCGTTGAAGATGGAGATGGTTTCCGGGCTGGAGATGGCAACTTTGCATCCAAGTTCTTCGAAAAGGTTTGTGTTACGAGCTATCTTCTGAAATTCATAGTCCACTATGGGGATGAGAAGCCCAATCTTCTCCTTTTTGCAGATGCTCAAAAGCTCATCTAAGAAACTTGGATCCTTAGCCATGGGGACGGTATAAAATGAATGGCTGAAATATCTCGCAGTAGATTGCGGGTTCATATCCATCGTGGTTATTCTTACGTCAATTTCTTTTTGCTGTCTGAATCCCTTGATTACCGATTGACAAGTGGCAGTGCCTGCACCGCTGATCAATACATTAATCCTTTTCATACTCTTCCTCCGAAGTAAAAATTTAAGTGACTGGTTTTTGTTTTCAAAAAAGCGTCTGGTGTTCCGTCTAACCTTTGATCAGAAATCATTTCACCTGAAATATATCGGTCATTCAACAACACCCTTCATTCTATTATACTCGATAGAACGTTGAAGTCAAGGGTTTTTTGCGAGGTCTCTGAAAAAGTGCAGAAATCGGGCGGGCTAAGAGCCCGCCCTACGCGCTCGGGTATTGAATAACAATGATTTAGCCCGCGTAGGCGGGGCTCCCAGCCCCGCAAGAACGACTTTTTCAGAGCTCTCTTTGCGATACACCAATTGAATCTACAATTTTATCCATATTCAAACGAGAGAAAATTGGATGATTATTGAACACTTCAAATATTTTTCGCTTACGGAAAGCTGACTTTTTCATCTTACCATTGTAATATATCTATTTGATCATCTATTTAAGGATGGTCCACCTCCCTGCGAACCTGAACCTCAGGCAAGTTTTTCACATAATTGTTGGCAAATGCGTACGGCTGAATTCTATGGAGAGAACTCAGCCGTATGTTTTTGAAAATATTCTATTCGGGTAGTTCGAGTCTGCGATCTATACTCTAATCAGCTTCCCTTTATTTTTCATGGACTCGGTGGAGGCCTGCAGGAGTTTAACCACCTTCAACCCAGCCTCTCCATCCGTCAGTGGCTTTCTGTTTTGATTAACAGAATCGACAAACTCCTTGCTCACCAGCTTCAATGCTTCGGTGGAATCCAGCTTGGGAGCCAGCATGTCGCCTGAGCGATACTGAATTAACATCTGATATACGTCCTCCTTTTTCTCAGAGTAGCTAACTCCCTTATCGTAGATTTTTATCTTCTCACTGGGCTCGGTATCATCATATACGATCATCCTCTTGGTGCCTCCGATCAGGGTGGTCCTGACCTTAACCGGAGCCAGCCAGTTGACATGCAGGTGGCCCAAAAGATTGCCAGGATATTGTACCGTAACATAGGCGATATTCTCCAGATCACCGAGATGGCATACCCCAACCGCCGAAACCATCTCCGGCTCCTTCTGCAAAAGATAATCCATGATGGAGAAATCGTGCGGAGCCAGATCCCAGATCACGTTTACGTCGTGCTGGAACAGTCCCAGATTCACCCGCACGGAGTCGAAATAGTAGATGTCGCCCAGCTCGCCTTTTTGTACCATCTCTTTCATCTTTCTCACTGCTCCGGTATAGAGGAAGGTGTGATCTACCATCAACACCTTTTTCTTCTTCTCCGCCAAATCGATCAACTTCTCCGATTCCTCCACAGTTGCGGTCATAGGTTTTTCTAAAAGCACATGCTTGTCATTTTCCAAAGCCTCCTGGGCTAACGGAAAATGACTGGAAACCGGAGTGCAGATAACCACGGCGTCAATGTCTGGGTCCTTCATTATATCTTTGTAATCGGTGGTGGTCTTAACAGAAGGGTAGCTGGTCGCTACTAAATTTAGTCTCTCTTTACTCACATCGCACACACAAGCGACGTTGGCATCCTTGTTGGCGTAGAAATTGCGAACCTGATTAGGACCCCAATAACCATAACCGACAACTCCTAACTTAATCATCACTACCTCGGAAGTTTAAAATGTTAATAGCTCAACAAACACGCTTGAAATTAAACGGAAAAGGCTGAAAAGTCAACAGCTTTGAACGAAATCTTAGGAAAAGTCTAATAGAAACAGTTTTGCTGGAGTGTCAAGCTTTTGGGCTTGTTGAAAAAGCTACACTCCGGGGCGGGATGAATTCCCGCCCCCTATGGGAGAGGATTACTTATCATTCATAGGGCAGGGCATTTAGCCCGGCCAAAATGGTTTTTCAACAGTCCCTTTAGCTTGACATGAAAATTCCTGTCCTCAGGGTCCCGCCTTGCTGGAAAAGACAAAAAGCTTCAGCTTGGTTCACCTGAAGGTGAACACTCCAAATTGCCCTTTTAAAGTAGTTTTTCAGAGACCTTGGAACAACTTATTTGAGTTTCAGGCAAATAAATCATAATTTGTAAGTAAGTCCTTGCTGAAAGTCGCCTTGGCTTTGGTGCTTTCCTTAAGCGGCTCTGCATCAAATCCTTCCTCTCTTAAAAACTTCACAAACTCCGCAAAACCGTGCACGGTGTAGATTTTTTGGGGCTGAGCTTTCTTTACATATTCCATGAGTTCGGAAAAATCGGCATGATCGGACAACGGGATAGCTTCATCCACCCCGTAGTAATCTTTGGCTCCCTGGTCCATAGCCCAGCCGGTTAATATGGCAATTCTCTTTCGGGATATGTTCTCAATCATTCGCGATTTCTTCACCCAGGGAGGGGCAATAAGCACCCTGCCCTCCAGATTCCCGGCTTGATAATGTTCGTATTTTTTAAATTTTACTCCGAACTCCTCATATATTTTGGTAATATTATAGATCGTCGGGTGCACGGAAAGCTTAAAGCCTCGGTTGGACAGAATCTTCATAGCCTCTTGCGCTTTGCCCAGAGAATAAGCTAAAAAGATTGGTGTTTTTTCTTTTGCCTGAGCCTCCTCCACAAATTCGGTCATCCGCGCATGCACCTCTCGTGGATGAGGAAACACATATTGGGGAAGCCCGAAGGTGGACTCCATGATGAGGATATCACATGTTTTGATTTCCGCTTTTTTTACGGTTAGGCCTTTTCGCAGTTTGAAATCTCCGGTATAGACTATCCTTGTCCCGTCTTTTTCTATCAGTATCTGGGCTCCACCTAAGATGTGACCCGATGGGAAAAGTTCCACCTTTACCCCTTTTAATCTTTTGGGACGGTTGTATTCCAAGATGTTGAATTTTGCTTTTCCGAAGCGGTGCTCATACAATCTGGCGGTTTCCTTGGTGGCAAGAATTTCGGTATGTCTGACGGCATGGTCGGTGTGGGCATGGGAAACAAAGCAGAAGTCAGCCTTTCTTCGGGCATCCAGCCACAACCCGGTGCCTTTTATGTGAATACCATTTTCAAATTCAATCAGCAAAGTCAAACCTCAAGATCATTTTTGTTCCATATTCTGGTGTAGAACAAATTCCAGCGCCTATATAGGTGGATAGTTTATTAACCAGAGGAGAGGAATGAACTCTACCTAAGGAGGTAACCCTGGTTGACTCATAGGGCAGGCAAGAATGCCTGCCCTACCTTATTGGTTTTCAAAAAGTTTTAAAGGCTCTTGCTGTTAACTGAGCTTATACCCGATTCTCCTCAAAAACTGCTTTCTCTCTTTGACCTCATCTTCAGTTTCCACTCTCTTGGGGACAAAACCATCTATCACTCCCACGATCCCCCTTCCCTGTTCGGTCTCGGCTATTATCAATTGTAACTGGTTAGCGGTAGCACAGAAGATTCCGCAGACCTCAGGACAATTCTTGATGGCATTCAACACATTGATGGGATAGGCACCTCTGATATAGATTATAAATGTGTGACCCGCCCCGATGTCAAAGGCACTCTGAGCGGCTAATTTTTTCAGCTCAACATCGTTTCCTTCCGACCTTACCAGACACGGCCCGGAAGCTTCGCAAAAAGCCAGACCAAATCTTATCCCCGGCACAGACTCAACCAGGATCTCATATAAATCCTCTGCTGTTTTGATAAAATGGGTTTGTCCCACGATCACGTTGGTCTTTTCCGGCAGGTGCACCTTATATACTCTGAATTCCATATATCCCTCCTTCTCTTAAAAGAAAAATCTTTCCTGTTCGGGCGGGGGTTGAACCCCCGCCCGAACCATCTTATAGTTAAACTTTCCACCTCATCCTTGACTTTCTTTCCATCATCTGGGCAAGTACAATTTGATGGTGGAAAAATTAAAAAACCCTAAACCAATAATTTAGAAACTGAAGAACAAAAAGCAAGGAAATAAATCGTAGACATCTGGAAGAAACCCTGTTCCCCGTGGGATAAAGTACCGATGCAGCGAGCGCAGGATAAATTCCTGCGCCTATGAAAGAGATTATATATGGCTCTCATAGGCGGGGGCATTTAGCCCCCGCTACGATCACCCATTTTTGATCGTCTGGTAGCTGTCAGCAGTCCGATCTATTTTTTTGCTTTTACCAGTAAGATCGTTCCCAGGATGGCAAAGAGGATATTGGCTGCCCAGGCGGCAAGAAGTGGGGGCAGCTTTTCTGAGTAGCCGAAGGATTGTCCCATCCGTATCAGAGTGTAATAAACAAAGCTTATGAACAAGCTGATGGCAAATCCGATGGCTAAGCCCGACCTTTTGGGATTAGCCGCAAGAGGCGCGCCAAACAGGACAATGATGAAGCTCACAAAGGGAAAGGCTATCTTCAAATGAAGATCGGTGGTCTCCTTTGCCACCACCTGACCGCTTCTCTTTTTGATCTTCACGTAATCGGCAAGCTCAAAATATCCCATCTCGTCGGGCTTTTTTTGTCTCCGAGATAGAGCTTCGGGTTTTATCTTTAGGTCCAACCGAAAAAGTTTATCGAAGGCTTGATACTTTTCTGCAGGATTCGAGGGGAGCGAATCGTGCTTTGCCCTGGCTAAATCTTCAGAACGTCCGAGATCCGCTAAGGAATCGGAAAATATCCTCTCCACTCCGTCCTCAAAAAGCCAGCCGTTGTTTTTCCATCTTACTCTTTTAGCTCGTATCTCCTCTTTGAGTCGATTTCGTTCAAATCTCTGCACCAGCACATCTTTGCCCAACCTCTCTTTGGTGTCGTAGTTGGATAAGTGAAATATTATTCCATCCTCTGCCTGAACGAATATATTTTGCAGTATCAGATTTCTCTCTCTCTTCCCCTTTTCAATCTCAACAGTTTTGACCTCCATCATCTTCTGATAGGTGAGGGGAACGATTGATCCTCCAAAGCCTATGACAAAAAGGCTTATCAGGAAAGATAGGATAAATATGGGAAGCAGGATACGATAGAGGCTGATGCCGGCTGATTTCATGGCGGTAAGCTCATTATGTTTGGCTAATTGCCCCAAGGAGAAAAGACTGGAGAGAAGCATGGCTACAGGAAGGGAGAGAACCAGAATATATGGGGTATAATAAAAGTAATATTTAATCACCAGAAAAAAAGAGGTGTGTTTATCGATGAATTTGTCCAGGTGCTCCACTAAATCCACCACCAGAAAGACAACCCAGAAAGCTATCAGGCTGAAGATCAGAGCGAAGCAGAATTGCCGAATCAGATATCTATCTAATATTCGCATGTTATTTGTCCACAGTCCACTGTCCGCAGTCCACCGCTAAAAGCTTTTCTTGACCCTGAATTACCATCCATCGTCCGCAGTCCACTGCTAAAGACTTTTCTAGACCCTGAATTACCGTCCACCGTCCGCAGTCCGCTGTCCACTGCTAAAAGCTTTTCTTGACCCTTGCCCCTTGTCCCTATATCTTTTGGGCACAAATTTTTTCGTCCATTTCCAGGAGATGAATTTGGTTTCTTTGGCGGATTTCACTAAAATATAAATTCCCGCCCCGCCAATTAAAACGTTTGCAGACCACATAGCCCAGAAGGCGGGAATGAGTTGTCTGTCCGCCAGCTCCTCTCCGCCAATGAGAAATGCCCAGTATAGAACGAAAAATCCCAAACTCAAGCCCAATCCCACCGCCATCCCCCCTTTTTTCGCCATTATGCCCAAAGGTGCTCCTATCAGTATGAATACCACACAGGCGACTGCTAAAGCAAACTTTTTGTGCACCTCCACCAGAAGGCTGTTTACATATCTTTTTTTATTTTTGATATTTTGTTTTTCACTCAAGATTTGATTGAGAATATTCTGATTTTCCTTAATCAGGTTTTCCAGAGTCTTTTTCTCTCCAACTAAAACATCTTTGGAATGCACTCCTCCCTTTCCTTTGGATCCTGTGGTATGAACCGTATGGTTCGCACCTGCGGATACCTTTTCCCAGGCTAAGTTCGCTGTCTGCTTAATCTTTTGTTTTGAGGCGATCACGTTTGTCTCCAGCTTTTTGATGTCGTCAAGCATCTGTGCAGAGGTTTTTTCCCGGTCGGTGCGGTAATCGGACTGGGAGCGAATGAGCTTGCTTCCCACATCATGGATATAAATCGTCTGTTTGTCGAAGCTTATTCGACGATATCGCTGAGGATCCCCCTCATCGGTTTCATGGATTTCACCGTTGAAAAGTTGGAAGATCATAGTATTCCTATCCGGGGCAAATTCCACTAATCCTTTCTCCGCTATGATGGTGCGGGGGATGCGTCGGTTCTTCAAATCATATATGGTCACCCCACGCACATCGGAGGAATGCGGGTCCACCTTTTTTATCAGGATGTGGTATCCGGGAATCTCGTCGATGAACACATTTTCCTTCAGATTCCAGGTGGGGCGTTTCTGATGAATATCCGTCATCAAAAGGCGGGCTTCATGATTGAGTTCAGGCAAAACCCGATCATTGAAAAAGATCATGCCAACGGATATGAGAATCGAGGCGACCAAAACAGGCAAAATCAGCCGGTAGATGCTGACTCCACTGGCTTTGAGTGCGGTTATCTCGTTATCCTGAGATAGCCTTCCGAAAGCCATCAGAGTGGAGACCAAAACCGCCATGGGAACTGCCAGCGCCAACATCCAGGCTAAGTTCAGCACAAACACCTGCAGGATGATGAACGCATTCAAGCCCTTGCCGATGATCATGTTTAAAACCTCCAGGATGAAGTCCATCACCAGGATGAACATGATCACGGAAAGCCCAAAAAAGAATGGTCCGATGTGTTCTTTGAAAATATATCGATACAATATCTTCATATTCTTTCCCAAAAAAGGAATATAAGTTTGCCCTTTCGCATCCACAAGGATTTTTATCCTTGACTTTGATCGACCGGATGCCCTATATTATTAACTCTTAAATTTCTGGCACGTTTGAGAAAGAGTCTTTTGGCGCCGTAGAAAATGAAAACTTTATTTGTAAAAGATCTGAAGCCGGGCAATGAGGTAACTGAAATTTTTGTGCTCCGTAAAAAAGAGATCAAGGAAAAATCTGATGGTGAAAAGTTTCTGAAGCTGGAGTTAGGAGACAGAACCGGAAGAATTGATGGGGTGGTTTGGGACAACCCGGAGCATATCTATGACCAAGCCCAGACCGGTGAGATCGTGAAGATCAAAGGGTGGGTGAGCACGTATAAAGAGGTACCCCAGCTTAAGGTGGAAAGGCTAAGAAAAGCCAAAGGGGAGGAGATCGACCTTTCTGATTTTTTGCCCGCCTCAGAAAGAGATTTGGATTCGCTTTATCAGGAATTTGAAAAAGTCGTCTCCACCATCCAAAATCACCACCTGCGAAGACTTCTGGAGCTTTTAATGCAGGATTCTTCACTGATGGAGAAGCTCAAGAAAACCCCCGGGGGCAAGCAGTGGCATCATGCTTACGTGGGTGGACTTCTGTCCCATACGTTGAAAGTAGTCCAGATTTGTGAAAAGGCGGCAAGCATGTATGAATTGGTGAATCGGGATCTTTTGATCACCGGCGCATTGGTTCACGATATCGGAAAGATCTTTGCTTACTCCGCCAAAGGATTTTTCGACTACACTGATGAGGGAAGGCTGGTGGGGCATATAGTTTCCGGGGATGAGCTGATCGATAAAAAGATTCAGACGATCGAGGGTTTCCCTTTTGATCTGGCTCTTCAGCTTAAACATCTAATCCTTTCACATCAGGGGCAGTTGGAGTTTGCCTCGCCGGTGGTGCCCCAGACCATTGAAGCTACCATCCTGCATTATGCAGATGCGATGGATGCCAAGGCGGATGCCTTCACCCATATCATAAAAACGCAGAAATCCAAAGGAAAAAGATGGAGTGATTGGGTTCATCTCATAAATAGATATATCTATCTGGGAGAAGAAGAGGAAAACGAGTAACAGTTTGCAGTTTTCAGTTTGCAGTTTTCAGTTTGCAGTTTGCAGTCTTCAGTTTACAGTTTTAGGGGACTGGAAAGGGGGGACTCAAAATGTCAGTCAGATTTTAACACTAATATGATCACATTTGGTAAATCGGTTTGATGTTTCTTGTTTCGATCTTTTTTGAATTTGATTTTTGGAGGAGCAATGGGCTTTCTTGATTTAATCTCAAACGACATCGGTATAGATTTAGGGACGGCAAATACGCTGGTCTTCCTGCGGGGTCAAGGCATAGTGTTAAATGAACCATCGGTGGTGGCGATTGAAGTATCATCCAAAAAGGTGGTGGCGGTGGGGAAAGAAGCTAAGGAGATGGTGGGAAGGACCCCGGGAGAGATAATGGCAATCAGACCTTTGAAGGATGGAGTAATCGCTGATTTTGAGATAACCGAAAAACTTCTTTCCGACTTTATTCGTCGGGTGGTGAGGCGCCGATACTTGATGAAGCCCCGGATCGTGATCTCCGTCCCCTCGGGAATAACCGAGGTGGAGAAAAGAGCGGTGCGCGATTCGGCTGAAAATGCCGGAGCCAGGGAAGTGTTTTTAATTCAGGAACCCATGGCTGCTGCCATTGGAGTGGGTTTGCCGGTGCATCTCCCCTCTGGAAGCATGGTCATAGATATCGGGGGAGGCACCTCCGAGATTGCGGTGATCGCCTTAAACGGTATCGTCAACAATATCTCCATCCGAATCGGTGGAGATGAGATGGACGAAGGCATAATGCTTTATCTGAAGAAAAATTATAATCTCTTAATTGGAGAAAGAACTGCCGAGAAGATCAAAATGGAGATCGGATCTGCCTATCCTGCAGAGGAGGAGGAGAGCATGGAGATAAAAGGAAGGGATCTAGTGGCGGGAATTCCCAAAACCATGAAGATCAGCTCAGTGCAGGTTAGAGAGGCTTTAAGCGAGCCTTTGGATGCCATCATAGAGGCAGTAAGACAGGCCCTGGAACAAACCCCCCCGGAACTTTCTGCCGATATCCTGGACAAGGGGATAGTGGTCACCGGAGGAGGGGCTCTGCTAAAGGGATTGGACAAAAGATTGAGAGAGGAGACTAATCTTGCCATAAATATAGCCGAGGATCCACTCACCTGCGTGGCCAGAGGGACTGGGGAGGTGCTGGAAAACATGACTCAATTTTCAAAAGTTCTGATCAAAAGCAAAAGAGATTAAAAAAAGACGAGTCAAGCAATTTTAAGAAAAGTGCCGGAATTTTTAGCCAGCACCTAACTTAAGAACCTGTCGAGAAATGTCATTCTGACCCCGCCTTTGGCGGGGGAAGAATCTCAAACTCGTATGAGTGCATACGCATTTGAAACATATTGAATTTATTAGATTCTTCACTTCGTTTCCTATGGATCCAAATTCGGACAGAAGGACATAAAGGACCTTTTTGTGGTTTTTCGACACGCTCTAAAGTTTCCTCAACATCATCAACCCAAATTTCCTCACACGGTAATGGTCCAGGATTCTGAAAGTTAATGTGAGTTTGTGGTGATTCAAATGAAAGCCCCGCCATTGGTGGGGCTTTTTCATTTGACAAGCTTCGTCCACTGTGATATTATTCGACTATGTTAGCGGTCTTGAGTCCGAAGATCCGAAAGCGTGTATATCTTCCCTTCATCAGCCTTGTTCTGGGATGGCTTTGTTGCGCACATCCGCCTTCTGACATTGAAAGAGCCAAGGAGTGCTTTGAGGGGTACATAACGGCATTGCAGCAAGGTTCGGAGGACGAGGCAAGAAAGTTCTGGAATAGAGATGAGACGGAAAGATATAGAACATACGACTGGCAATGGGATTGGTTGACTTTTTGGAGGGTCGATCCACGGCATTTAAACTACCGGATAATAAGCACAAAGGAAAAGAAGGGGTATGTGCTCCTGGAGGTGGAATGGTATTATCCAGAAGGAAAGGCGGGGCGCCTGCAAAAAGACGTGAGGTACTTTATAGAAGAAGATGGCAAAATGGTGGGGGCAAATCCCATTTTGATCCATACCATTAATTGGCTTCAAAAAAAATCCAGACACTTTGATTATCACTACAAAAGCGAAAAAGATGAGCCAACCGATCCACTTCTTGGCAGAATGGATCAGTTCTATGAGAAGACGGTTGAGCGGTTGCAGGTGGATTACCAGGACAAAATCGATTATTACAAATGTGATTCCTCTGCGGAGGTTGGTCAGCTCTTCGAGATGGAGGCATCTTTGGCACGATCTCAGATGATCAACGGAGTGGTGGCATCCACTCAGAGATTTGTTCCTCACGAGATAGTTCACATAATCTCTTACCGAATTCTTCCTCAAGGGGAAGGAAGGCTTCTTCCGGGCTATTTAAACGAGGGGCTGGCTTATTATCTGGGAGGAGCATCTTTTTTTTCTCCGGAACTTTTGTTATCCTGGGCAAAGAAAAAGTTAGAAATTGATGAAGATATCTGGCTGGACACTTTAATCCGTGACCCGTGGATATATGGAAACAATGACGGTTCCGGGCTTGTCTCTTCTTTCGTTAAATTCTTGATAGATACCGAAGGGATTCCCAAATTCAAACAATTATTCACGGCGGGTGAGACCTATGATGAACAAAGGGAAGCTTTGAAAAAAATCTATGGCAAAAGCTCTGGTCAACTGCAAGAGGAGTGGAAGGAATTCGTCTTAACTTTGCATCCACCAGAAATCAAAATTATCGACCGGATGCATGGCAAAGAGGTTTTTCACGTACTTGATCCTTCAGGAGATGATAAGGGAGATGGAGATTATATTTATCCAAGGAATGAAAAAGCGCTCCCTGGAATCTTTGATTTGACTGGTTTTAAAATCAGCTTAGATGATCAGATGGTATATTTTCAGTTGCAATTTGCCAATTTGAATCATTCACAAATTTCCCCAGATGAAGCATTCAACGGCACATTTGCCGCCGTTGCCATAGATTGCGATGATAAGGAAAATAGCGGAAACACCCAACTGATTTTTGGCAACGGAAACTTTGAATTTTCAAAAAAGGATGGTTATGAATTCGTCATCGAGGTCAGCAATGCCGGGATTTTGGTTTACGATCAGAACTGGGTGTGGCATCTTTTGTTCTTAAAAGCCTTTTCTCAACAGAGTCATATTAAAGGAAATGAATTCTCTTTTGGCATCCCTCGGAAGATTATTGAAATTCCGGATTCCAGTCACATGGATCCTGCGGATTGGAAACTTCAGGTTCTAACCGGTGGACAGAAAGGTGGGTATAAGAATACAGCTTATGGAGTGGGAAGGTTTATAAAGATTGGGGAACTGTCTACACAAGATCAGGGAGGAGGTGGCACAAATACCAATTTCAATCCTGACGTGTATGATATTTTGACCCCAAAAGGGACAGATCAGGTGCAGATTCTGAGCAGCTACGATCTGGCGAAGAAAAGAAAAGCTGTTATTCCAATGATAAATTTGAAGCAAAGATAGAGGGTGACATTTTGAAGACCTCACCCCCCCCCCGTCCCCTTCAGGGTGAACCCCTCTCCACAAAGAAACTGTGTCATGATTATGAGGAGCGGAGGTAGAGATTTTTGAAAATAAACTATACTATTCAACAT
>CAZOJT010000048.1:0-22596 GCA_964580215.1 uncultured Ignavibacteria bacterium
TTTCTGTTTTCTGTGCGGATTTAGATGGAGATGGTGATTTAGACTTAGCCGTGGCAAATATAGAAAGCGACACCGTCTCCATCTTAAAGAACAATGGGGATGGGACTTTTCAGAGTGCGGTCAATTATGGGACAGGAGACCGTCATTCTCGACTGGTTTTCTGTTCGGATTTAGATGGTAATGGTGATTTAGACCTTGCGGTGGCAAATGAGGGTTTGAATGATCCCGAAGATACCGCCACCGTTTCCATCTTAAAAAACAATGGCCACGGGACTTTCCAGAGTGCGGTCAACTATGGGGCGGGATATGTTACTCTTTCTGTTTTCTGTGCAGATTTGGATGGAGATACGGATTTCGATTTGGCAGTGGCGGGCATTAATTACGAGTATAATGGTGTCTCCATCTTAAAGAACAATGGGGATGGGTCTTTTCAGGGTGCGGTCAATTATGAGACACGATGGCTTACTACTTTTTCCGTTTTCTGTGCGGATTTGGATAGAGATGGTGATTTAGACTTAGCTGTGGGAAATTATTGTAGCGACAGTGTCTCCATTTTAATGAATCTAACCCAGGCTCCTGCTAATCAACCACCGTGGCCTTTTTCCCTTATTTTACCAGCTGATCAAGATACAACCTTTGACTCCACAACTTTTCAATGGCAAATTCCTTACGATCCTAATTTCGGAGACCAGATGAGATATGATCTATACGTAAGCACTTCTCCTGGTTTTGAGCCTGCTTTTACCACTGTAGACAGCAACTTAGCCATCAGTAAATTCACAAAAGCTTTGGACTCTGGAACCTACTTCTGGAAAGTCAAGGCTAAGGATAATTGGGGAGCCGCAATCTGGTCAATACAGACGTGGAGTTTTGTTGCACAGGAGGGACTCGTGGCCGACTTCTCCGCCGAGCCTGCATCGGGCTTTGTCCCTTTACATGTGCAGTTCATAGACTTGTCAGAGGGCAATCCTACATCTTGGTTCTGGGACTTTGGGGATGACACCTCGGACACTTTGCCAAATCCAACGCACACTTATAATGACACAGGGTATTTTGATGTAAAATTGGTGGTCTCGAACTCACAAGATACGGATTCGTTAATAAAAGAAGACTACATTCATGTTTTGCCTTCTATTCCTGTTCTGTCCTGGAGCAACATGATAGGTTATGTAACCGATGGTGTTTCCCCGGACACTGGCTTGGAGGGAAGCCTTTTCACCTTCAGAGTAGTCTACTCAGATTCAAACAATTTGCCACCACAATCTGGCTACCCCAAAGTAAATATCGACCTGAATGGAGATGGCGATTTTGAGGATGAGAACGAAGGCTCTTTTACCATGGGTGTGGTGGATGTCGACACCAATTACGTTGATGGGAGAGAGTATCTGTATAACGCCACCTTGCCAGTAAGTTCAAATTGTCAGTATTCCTTTTCTGCTAAAAATAGTTACGGATTGGACGCAGTCGGTGAGCCAACCAATTTAAAGGAAGGCCCGGTCATTTTAGATCCTGAATATGAGCTTGATCTTTACATCCATGCCTCTGACATAACCTTTTCGAACCCAAACCCAGACGAAGGCGATACGTTCACCGTGTACGCCACCGTTCACAACAATTCAGATTCAAATCTGACCAACGTTTCAGTCACGTTTTATCACAGTGGCGAGCTGTTGGATCAAGTCTTGCTTTCAAGCGTTCCATCCAACGGTTCAGCCACCGCATCTACTGAACTCTCTTTTGATACCAAGGGCTTTTACCCCATCAGGGTGGTGGTGGATGAGGAGAATTCGTTTGAAGAATGGAACGAACTGAACAACTTTGCCATGAGGCCGATAATTGTGGGTGACTACCAATTCCCCGGCGGAATAGTTGTTCAGGCGCAACTAAACTCACCCGTCTATCCTTACTCTTGGATAACTGTCACTGGCAATGCTCACTACACCCCCGAATACTTGGGTGCTGTGAGTGGGGCCACAGTTACAATCACCGTTCAGGAGACTGGGGCTGAGTATACAACCTATACCAATGATCCGGGTAACTTCTCCATCGGATTCTACGGACCGAGCGAGGTGGGTAGCTATTCGGTGATAGTAGAAGTCACAGACTATACCCTGACCGACTCTACCATCCTGAATCTGGATGTCCTGCCTCCTCAGTCGGGAGTTGATCTAACCATAAAAATCAGCATGCCGCAGACAGACTGCCTCTTGGAGAATCAGGAATACCCGGTCGAAGCAAAGATATTCAATCTGGGTGATCAGGATGCTCAGAATTTCTGGACCTGTATTTACATCGATGGTTCACTTCATCATAGTTATTGGGTTGACCAACTCCCTGCGGGTGGATCGTTTCAGATTGATACAACGATCTCCTTTTCCTCCATAGGCTGGCATACCGTTACTGGCAGAGTTGACGTAGGAGACTCAGTCAGCGAATACAACGAAGGCAATAACATCAGCTCAGTCAGAGCGTATGTCGCCTGCAATGGCCCTGACATAACTATCACTAATGTAGTTTTCTCAGACCACACGCCCAAAGGGGGACAACCGATTGACATCACCGCTTGGGTGATGAACTTGGGAGCCTTAGCAGTCACCGAGACCTTTGGAGTGGAGTTTTCAGTTAATGGTATCCCCTTTGATACCCAATATGTTAGCTCTTTAGGTCCTTGTGGCACACAGACCGCCTATGTTACCAGCGAGAACTATGTCTATTCTGACACCATGCAGCATTCCTTCAGCATTTTCGCTGATTTCGAGAATGTCATAGTCGAGTGCGATGAGGAAAACAACATTTACTTTGCCACGATCAGCATGCTTCCGGATCTTTGGCCCAGAAACCTTGAATTCTCCCAAGACTGTTTCACCTGGGGAGATAGCCTTTGGTTTCAAGTTGATATCTACAACATTGGCGAGGAAACAGCAGAGAGTGTATGGGTGAGTTTCCTCCTGGATGATGTTCCAATTGGAGAAGATATTTTGATAGATTCCATCCCTTCTGGTTCCGGCAACTATGAAACCAGGCTTTCTGAGGAGCCTTGGATTGTCCCAGAGGAAATTGATGTAACACACGTCTGCAGAGTAGTCGTGGATCCCTACTATGACATACAGGAAATCCGGGAAAACAACAACGAGCTTACGCGAGCAACCCCCGTAGTCCCATGTGGCGATCTCACCAGAGATTGTGTAGTTGACTTGGGCGACGTCCTGTACCTGATCAACTATTTGTATAAGAATGGTCCTGTGCCGTCTCCGTTCTCTGCTGCAGACGTAAACTCCGACCAAGCAGTTGATCTTGGCGATGTGCTTTATCTAATAAACTATCTATACAAAGGCGGCCCTGCACCGGAGTGCCAGACTGTTCAAGCTTCACCAAGCGAGAAACGGCCAACCCGCGTTCAGTAGAGTTTCCTGAATTAGATGCATGCTATCCGTTGGTGTTCCCCAGATGGGCAGGCAGACGCCCCCGTCTGGGCGTCTGTGCATGGCTGGCAGATTTTAAAGGCTTCAACATCGGACATGGATAAGTCATGAACTGCACGGTTTAGGATAAGCCCTATCCCAACATAAAAACTTCTCCACTAAATGGCTTTTCAACAAGCCCTGAAGATTCACCCGGAAGGGCACCCTGCCCACAAAAAAGTGAAAAACCCGAACTTTGTGGGTGTATAGTAAAAACGAAACTATAAAAGCATTGACAAGGTCATTTTTTTCATTAATATTCAAAAAACAATATTGAGGAATTAAAAGTTGAAATCTGACAATCAACTCAAAATATTGAGAAATATTATAATCAAGGAGCAAGATTCTATGAAATTAAAAGCATTCATCCCCCTTATCTTTTGCATTGGATTTTTCTGTGCGAAGAGTGCAAGTGCTCAAATTAGTATAACTGCTGATACGATTATTCAAAAGGTTACTCGGGTAATGAATCCCGCACAATCCAAAGCTAAGATGAAAATGACCATAATGACCACCTCAAAGAAAACCCGCACCTTTGTTTATCTGGCATATTCTGCGAATCACGGTGAAAAGACACTCATGAAATACCTTCAGCCTAGCAGAGTAAAGGGACAGGCGATCTTGATGTTAAACAATGCAGATGATATCTGGGTTTACTTCCCACGCACACGCCGGGTCAGGAAGTTGGCCACACACGCCAAAAAACAGAAGATGGAAGGTAGCGATTTCTCCTATGAAGATATGGGAGTTGGGGATGCCTTCATTGACGAGTTTAGCTCCCGTCTTCTGGGGGAGGAAAAGAAAGAGGGTCAGGTCTGCTACCGGCTGGAGTTAAAGCGCAAACCCAAAAGTTCATCCGGATATTCAAAGCTGGTGATGTGGGTGGATAAGGAAAGCTTCGTCCCACTGGTAGTGGATTATTATCACGATGATGATTCCACCCTGCTGGGAAAACAGCTGGTTTGCAACGATATTAAAGTGATCGACAAAATACCCACCCCTATGCAAATGGTGATGTATAATAAACTGGACAGGACCCAGACCAGCATGGAGTTCCTGGAGGTAACTTATAAGGTAGAATTAAAGGATGATCTTTTTACGGAAAGGGGAATGAAAAAATGAGAAAGCTTCTCTGCGGAGTTTCTCTTTCCTTGCTGTTGATCACTCGGCCGAGTGCACAGGAGGTCGACATCTTTGGATATTTTGAACCGCAATTCAGCCTCATCTATCTGGATGACGATTACTACCAACTGCAATCCAACAAGCTGAGGGTGGATTTGAAAAGCACCCTGAGCGAAAACGTGGAATTTGGGGCGAATTTTAACTGGATACTTTACTATGGAAAACGTGACTGGAATTTTTTGGATTATGTTCCGCAAAAGGTTTCTTCTTCGATTCCTCTGGAGAGAGAGGATTACCAGTTCACCTATGAGGATCGCAACTTTTTGGACAACGCTTACCTGCGCTTGTCCTTCCCCTCATTTGACCTGATGGTGGGAAAACAGCAGATATCACTTGGCACCGGTTATGCCTTCAATCCCACCGATGTTTTTAATTTCAAGGATCTTATGGACCCCACCTATGAACAGCCCGGACACAATGCACTGCGCATTGATTTGCCGTTGAAAGACGGCTTCAGTCTCCTGGCGCTGTATTCGCCGGAATCAGATTGGGAAGAGTCGGGTAAGCTTTTGCGTTTGAAGGGACGCTGGGGACACTTTGATTTTTCCGTGATCGGGACAGAAACGCAGTGGACCATTACCGACTATACTTACCCCTGTTATAACTTCATCGCAGCTTACCGGCGCCGACTACTTGGTGCTGACTTTGTCGGAGAGCTTCTGGGATTAGGTGTATGGGCAGAGGGAGCTTATAATTTTGTGAAAGAAAGCAAAGATTTCTGGGAACTGGTGGTCGGCGGTGACTATACGTTTGATTCAGAGCTTTATCTGATGCTGGAGTTTTACCACCATTCCCTTGCCAAATCTGATTACCATCTTTACGATTTGAATGACTGGCTGGGCTTTTTTTACCAGGAGCAAAGAAGCCTCACCCAAAATCAGGTTTACTGCTTCGTCCAGTATCCTGCAACTGATCTTCTGAAAATTGGCGGGTCGACACTCATCAGCCTGTCCGATGGCAGTATTGCTCTGGTTCCTACCATGCTTTACAGTTTTCACGAAAACATTGAATTCACTTTGATCGGAAACATTAACATCGGCAAGGACGGTAAAGCTTACGGCAAAAACCAGGGTCACAGCCTGCTTCTGCGAAGCCGAATTTATTTTTGAGGTATGCAATCGAGATGAATGGTTCCGAACTCCTTTTTCACCAAACGGAACACGATTAGCCAACGGTTTGGCTGGCAGAAGCTTCGGAATTTGAGCAAAGAAAGAAGACCATAACAGTGATTTACCTCACCCCCTCTTGTCCCCTTCAGGGTGTCCTTCGATCCCGAAGATCTCAGGATCGAGGGAAATCCCTTTCCTTCGACCCTGGGGTCTCATGACCGAAGGGCAGGATGAACCTCTCTCCCCCGCCTCTGGCGGGATTTCCAACATGAAATGGAGAGGGGGAGATAGGGGGAGAGGTCAAAGTAAGAAGAGTCAAAAATGAGAGATAAACTTCTGACAGCTTGGGGAAGATTCACCGCGATAAAACCAGGATGGGTGATAGCGGGGATACTCATTCTGACTGTTCTGGCTGCTATTTCAGCAAGCAGGTTGAAGATGACCACCCGCTGGTCGGACCTGCTTCCGCTTAAAGACCCCCTGGTGCAGGAGTTTGACAGAATCATCTCAGAATACACAAACGCCTCCAATTCCATCATCGTGGTGCAGGGACCGGAGCATCGGATCAAAAGTTTTGCTGAAGAAATTGTTCCAAAGGTGGAAAGTCTTACCGAATACGTCGAGCGGACAGACTACAAGATCGATGAAGACTTCATGCGCCAGCACGGTTTTATGCTGGTCAAGGCAAAAGATTTGAAAAAAACCGTGGGGGTGTTCAAAGACTTAAATCTCATTCCCCTTCTGACCCATATCAACGATAATTTTGAAGAGACCTACATTGCCGACGAGGAAGCGCTTTCCACCAAGGAGAAAGAAGACAACGCGGTTCGTTACCTGGATGGACTGCAATTCTGGCTGAATACCATGGACAGGTATGTCAGCCAGTCGAACGCTGCCAGCACAGTGCTGGCAGATTCTGCGGTGGACCGGTTCCTGACTGGTGACCCTTATTTTATTTCGCATGACAAGAATGTTCTGCTAATCATAGTTGAACCCACCTTTTCTATACTGGATATTGACGAAACAGTTGCCTCGACGGACTCAATACAAGCAATTCTGGACAAAACATTGCCGGATTTTCCTGAAGTTCGAGCCGGACTCACCGGCACCATTCCGCTCGGTCGGGATGAGACGGTGTATTCCATGAAAGACATGCGAACAACTTCTGTGGTGGCGTTGGTTCTGGTATTGTTGGTTTTCATCCTGTCGTTTCGTATGTGGACAGCTCCCCTGCTTGCCGGGCTGAATCTTATTTTAGCTATCATTATAGCCGCCGGCATCGGCGCAATTTTTCTGGACAGTCTGAATATCATGACTTCGATGTTCGCGGTGATTCTGATCGGACTGGGCATCGATTATTCTATCCACATCATATCTGTTTATAACGAGCGTCGGGCCATGGGAGAAGACCCTCCTATTGCCATGCCGCAAACCTTGCGTCGTTCAGGTGCGGGCATTCTTACCGGCGGCGTTACCACCTCCGCCGCATTTTTCACCCTGATGATCTCCAGTTCCCGCGGCATTAAGGAGATGGGGTTGATTCTGGGGATTGGTATAATCAGCGCCATGATCACCACCCTGGCGGGATTACCGGCATTATTGGTGTTGAGGGAGAAAATTATTGACAGGATTCGCCGCAGACCCCCTCGTCCGGTAAGTGTTGAATTCAAAGTGCTGGAGAAATTTGGAGAAAGGGTGAGCCGTAAGCCCGTCCTGTTTCTTATCATCGGTTTGCTGTTGACAGCATTTTTTGTTTACCAGGCGCTGCATGCAAAGTTTGATTACAATTATCTTAACATGGAGCCAAAAGGACTACCATCAGTCGCCCTGCAGGACACCATGATCGAAGCTTTCGATTTGAGCCCCGATTTCGCCATGATGACCACATCCTCCGTAGAGGAGTCCCGGCAAATCGCAGAAAAGGCAAAGAAGGTGCCGTCTGTCAGCTTGGTGGAAAGTATCTCCGAATATGTGCCCTCTGATTCTCAGCAGCAGAATCGGCGACCATACCTCACGGAGATTCGTCATTACCTTAACACGAATACCCGAACAGTGCCTATATCAAGAAGGAACTTTCCGGAACTTACAGAACAGTTGGAACGATTGGATATGAATATTTACGAATTGGGGCAGTTGGCTTTTACCGGCGGACAGGATAGGGTGGATGAGAAATGCCAACAGATCATCGGCGATCCTGAAAACCCGGATTCAGAAAACCCGATTTTGCAACTGGTAGATAAACTTAAAAGTAATCCCGAGTTTACTGCCATTCAACTGAACCTCTTCCAAAAACAGTATCAGCCAACGCTTAGAGAGAAGGCTTACCAGATGGCAAATCCTGAACCCGTCAATCTGGAAATGTTACCGCAATCTATCAAGAAGCGATATATCAATAAAGATGGGGATAAGTTTTTGGTGACCATCTATCCCAAAGAACAGGTGTGGAATTTTGAATTCCTGCGCATATTCGCTGGACAGTTAGAGCGCATCAGCCCAAAGATTTCCGGCACTCCCTCCCTATTTCTTCGACTAATTGACTACATCAAGAGGGATGGGTTGAGGGCAACACTACTCACCATTCTGATCGTGCTTCTGTTTTTGTGGCTCGACTTCCGCCGTCTGAGCACTGCCCTTTTGGCAATGATTCCCTTGGTTGCCGGCGGAATCTGGATGGTCGGCTTAATGAAAACGTTTGGCATGATGTTCACTTTTGTGAACATAATGGGTATTCCCATGATTGTGGGTATTGGCATCGATGATGGTGTTCACCTTCTGCACCGTTACCGGGTGGAAGGACAGAGGCAAACTCCCGTAGTATTAAAAAGCACTGGAAAAGCCATATTGCTTACCTCCCTGACTACCATGGTGGGATTTGGCTCCCTCACTTTGGCAGAATACCGTGGTTTTGTTAGTCTCGGTGCTCTTTTGGTCTTAGGCGTTGGGGCTTGCTTTATCACCACCGTGCTATTGTTGCCATCAATTATCGGAATCAAAACCCGTAAGGGCAATTCCCCGCCTCTGGCGGGATGTTCCACATGAATTGCCCCTACACTTCCCTATGAGAACGCATCCCTAATTTAACCTCTAAGCATTCATCGCACGAGCTTGCCCTGAACCATTCGGGTCAGGGCTTGTCTCGGACGAAAAGGTTTAGGGATGAAACAAAAAATGCTTGATTTTTGGAAGATAACAGGATAACATACGGCTAAAGGTGAGAAGAAAAAATAAATGAAGCGAAGAAGATATAGTTAGAATACGTAGGGCGTATTCAAAAACAACTTACTACTGAAATTTATTCAAAAATGAAGAAATCAGAAAAGGTTAAATTAGAGAAAGCTCTGAACTCCTACTTTAAAGAAATCCATAAGATTTATATAGCCGGCGACTTCAGAGAGGAAAGCTTTTATCCTGCCCTTAAAAAGCTGATTGAAGAGTGTTCTCAACTTTTCCAAAGGCAAGCCAGAGCAAGCGTCCTTGTCTTACCTAAAAGGACCGAGGCGGGAATCCCTGATTTCCGTATTGGCAAAGATGGTGAAATCGTTGGATATGTCGAAGCAAAAACACCCGATTCTAACCTTAATGAAATCGAAGACTCCGAGCAACTCAAAAGATATAGGGGCTCTCTGCCAAACCTTATTTTAACTAATTTCTTAGAATTCAGACTATATAAGCACGGCAATCCCATGGATAAGGTAGAAGTGGGGCGCCGATTTACTTTGCAGAGTTTAAAGCATCCTCCCGTTCCTGAGAAGTTAGGTGAATTTTTCGAACTCTTGGAAAAGTTCTTCTCCTTTTCCACGCCCAAGATTAAGAAATCATCAGACCTCTCAATTGAGCTTGCAAAACGAACCCGATTCCTTGAGCATATCCTGCAAGAAGAGCTTTCCCGCGAGAATGAAGAAGTGACAAGATTTTATAAAGCCTTTCAGGAAGAGCTTATTGAGACTTTAACCAAAGAGAGGTTTGCCGACCTTTATGCCCAGACTATTACCTATGGGCTTTTTGCGGCCAGAATGAAGATCCAAAATGGCTTTAAAAGAGAAACTGCATGGAAATTCATTCCAGAAAGCCTGCCGTTGCTCAAAGAAATATTTTATTCTATGACCGGACCCCATTTTCCGGAGTCTTTGATCTGGATTGTGGATGAGATAAGCCAACTCCTTGAAAAAGCAGAAATTTCTTCAATTCTGAAGGAGTTCAAGACTACTCGATGGGAGGAAGACCCGGTAATTCACTTTTACGAAACTTTTCTCACTACTTATAATCCTAAGGAAAGAGAGCGGTTGGGGGTTTACTATACTCCTTTACCTGTTGTTTCTTATATTGTAAGATCCATTCATAAACTTTTGAAAACGAAGTTTGCAAAGTCTGAAGGGCTTGCCACAAAGGATGTTACCCTTCTTGATCCAGCCGCTGGAACCTTGACTTTTGTAGTTCAAGCCATCAAACAGGTCCAAAAAGAGTTGGAAGAGAAGAAAAAGAAAGGGCTTATTAAACCCTATATAGAAGAGCACATCCTTCCTCATTTCCATGCCTTTGAGATTTTGGTGGCGCCCTACACAGTAGGACATTTCAAAGTTTCTATGGTCTTAGAGGAAATGGGTTACCGGTTTAAGGAAGATGAACGATTTAAGTTCTACCTCACAAATACTCTGGAGATGAAAGAACCCGGGGAGATAAGTTTTCTCATCGACCTTACCAGAGAAGGGCAGGAGGCTAAGAGGATAAAGGAAGAAGTCCCGATTCTGGTTGTTCTTGGCAATCCTCCTTATTCAGTTAGTTCAGAGAATAAGTCGGACTTTATCGAAAACTTAATGGATGATTACAAAGAGGATGTGAGGAACGAACGAAATATCCAGCCGCTTTCTGACGATTACATAAAGTTCATTCGATTTGCTCACTGGAAAATAGCCCAGGCGGGCAAAGGAATCTTAGGATTTATTACCAACAACTCCTATCTTTCGGGAATAATCCATCGAGGGATGAGGCGAAAGCTTCTGGAGACCTTTGATGAGATTTATATGCTGAATCTTCATGGTTCTTCACGAATTGGGGAAAAGACACCTGAAGGGGGCAAAGATGAGAATGTGTTTGACATCAAACAGGGGGTTGCTATTGCCCTTTATGTGAAATTGCAAAAACCAGAGAAAGAGAAAAAATCATATTATGCCGACCTCTGGGGACTAAGGAAAGAAAATAAATATCCATATCTTCTAAATAATGATGTAAAAACAACCAAGTGGCAGAAACTTAAACCTGATGCACCCTATTACTTCTTTGTTCCAAAGGATTTCGCCTTGCAAGAGGAGTATGAGAAGTTTTGGAAGGTGACGGAGATTTTTAGCGAATGTTCATTTGGTGTAACTACCGCACGAGATCATTTTGTAGTAGGATTTACAAACGAAGAAATAATTCAAAGAGTTAGAGTGTTTACCGGGGATTTATCTGATGACCTAGTCAAGCAAGGACTCAAGTTGAAAGATACTGGAACTTGGAAGTTAGCCCAAGCGAAGCAAAGAATTAGAGATCAAAGACATGAAGATAATATTCATCGTTATGCTTACCGACCTTTTGACAACAGATGGATTTATTATGACTCTTCTCTAATAGAAAGAGATAGAAAGGAAATAATGAAACACATTATAAATAGAGAAAATCTTGGATTGAACCTTACAAGGAGACTAAGGGATCCCGTTTGGCGACATGTTTATGTTAGCTCACTGGTTACGGATAAGACTTTGCTCTCATCGAGAGATAATTGCTATTTCTTTCCTCTCTATCTCTATCTGGATGAACCTGTAGGGGCAACTCATGAGTTGCCCCTACGAAAAACATCCCAGGCAAAACGCATCCCGAATTTCACCTCTAAATCTTTACAGGCTATCAGAGAATCTCTCGGTTCAATGCCAACTCCAGAGGAGATTTTCTATTACATCTATGCTGTTCTTTATTCTCCCACCTACCGAAAGCGCTACGAGGAGTTTCTCAAGATAGATTTTCCGCGGATTCCTCTGCCCTCCCCGCCAAAGGCGGGTCTGCCTATGGCAGAAAAAAAGCTCTATTCAAAAAGTTGAGCAATTTTGGGAAAGAACTTGTTGATCTCCATTTGCTCAGGCATTCATCCCTTGATGATACAGAGATTGGTTTTCCAAAAGGTGGCTCCGATATAGTGGAAAAGGTTATGTATGATGAACAGAACCAGAGAGTTTTCATAAACAAAGAACAGTACTTTGAGGACGTTTCAAAGGAAGTTTGGAAATATCGAATCGGAGCCTATCAGGTGATGGAGAAATATCTGAAAGACAGAAAAAAACGAAAGCTTTCTCTTGAAGAGACTAACCATTATATTAAAGTAGCAAAAGCCATTCGATTAACAATTGAGCTACAAGAAAAGATTGATGAAGTTTATGGGAAATATGAAGACGGCTTTGGTTCATGATTGGTTGGCCGGGATGAGAGGGGGGGGATTCGTATGAATGCTTCGCAAGTGTCTGGGGCTTGTGTGTGGGGTAATGAGATAGAGTCTAAGGGCATAGTAATAGAATCCAGAAAATGAAATATAGTCAGCACTATCGCAAGTCCCTTCGGTTGAGAGATTTCGATTATTCTCGGAGTGGAGCATATTTTGTAACGATATGCACAAAAGGCAGACAATTATACTTTGAAAAATTCCCTGATCTACAACAAGTTGTCCAAACCCAGTGGAATGAATTGAAGGTAAAATTTCCAGAGATAGAATTGAATGAATTTGTCATTATGCCAAACCATATTCATGGCATAATATTCATAGTAGGGGCGATTCATGAATCGCCCCTGTACCGTGTAGGGGCAACTCATGAGTTGCCCCTACAGTTGCCCCTACGGTTGCCCCTACGGTTGCCCCTACGGTATCGACAAAAAATGTTATTACCTAAGGTGATAGGGTATTTCAAAATGAACACTGCGAAACCGATTAATCAAATATTAAATCGAACTGGCCAACCCTTTTGGCAACGAAATTATTATGAGCACGTAATTCGCAATGAGAAGGAATTAAAGAGAATAAGAGAATACATCCAGAATAATCCCTTGAAGTGGGAGCTGGATAAGGAAAATCCAAACTCAAAGGACTTCAATTTAGACCATGATTCATATTGGCAAGAAGTTTATGAACGACGTGAGAGGTGAATCTGTAGGGGCAATTCGTGAATTGCCCCTACAAGAAAGACGATGAGGTCTCTGCAAAATATGAAAGTAGCTTTAGTTCATGATTGGTTGACCGGAATGAGAGGAGGGGAGAAGTGTCTGGAGATTCTGTGTGAGCTTTTCCCAGATGCAACCCTATATACTCTGTTGTATAAAAAGGGTTCGGTCTCAGAGACCATCTCCCGGATGAAGATTAAAACCTCATTTATTCAGAATCTGCCCTTCGCTTCAAATCATTATCAAAAATATCTTCCCCTTTTTCCCACAGCCATCGAGCAGTTTGACCTTACAGATTATGATTTGGTCATCTCTTCCAGCCATTGCGTTGCCAAGGGAGTTATCACTACACCGGAGACGTGCCACGTCTGCTACTGTTATACCCCCATGAGATACGCCTGGGAGATGTATTATACCTACTTTTCTAAAAATACCGTGAGCCCTCTTATCCGCTGGAGCATTCCCTTTTTCATGAATTATCTAAGAACCTGGGATGAGAAATCCGCTGACCGGGTGGACCACTTTGCGGCAATCTCAGAGAACGTAAGAAGACGAATCAAAAAGCACTATCGCCGGGATTCCGAGGTGATCTATCCTCCAGTGGATACAGAGTATTTTGACCTGAGCAGGAAAGAGGGGGAGTATTATCTTGTGGTCTCCGCTTTGGTTCCATATAAGAGGATCAATTTAGCTGTTTTAGCTTTCAATGGATTGAATTTTCCTCTGTTGGTTATTGGCGAAGGCTCGGAGAAAAAAAGGTTGATGAAAATTGCAAAGAAAAATGTTAAATTTATGGATTGGCAAACTGGTTCTGAGTTGAAAAGACATTATGCGGAATGCAAGGCTTTGATCTTTCCAGGAGAGGAGGACTTTGGCATCGTGCCAGTGGAAGCTCAGGCTTGCGGCAAGCCGGTTATCGTATTCGGAAAGGGAGGAGTGATCGAATCAGTTAAAGGAGCCTATCTTAATCAAGAGATTGATCCCTCTCACACCGGAATATTCTTTTATCCTCAGACCAAAGAGGCTTTAATTGAAGCAGTCCGGTACTTCGAGTCGGTTAAATTTGATTCAGAACGGATAAGGAGACACTCGCTTCAGTTCGACAGAAAGATATTCAAAAATAAGATAAAAGAATTCATAGAAGTGAAGCTTGAGGAACATAGAAAAAATCTAAGATGAAAAAAGAAAGCTTCAGATACATATTCCCGCTTTTTCTTTTTTTAGCGGATGTGGTGATCATCTGCTCATCGATCCTTTTGGCCTATTGGGTAAGATTCTATTCTCCTTTGACCAAAATCGTTCCGGTCACCAAAGGGATTCCTCCTCTATCTTTTTATCTTTACGGTTCGATCTTTGTAGTGGTGGTGTGGGTGGCGGTGTTCAATGCCTATGGACTTTACAAAAGCACCAGACCAAAGACCGCTTTCGATGAGTTCTATCTCTTAGCCAAAGGCGCCACCCTGGGATTTTTGATTGTAATGGCGTTCACCTTCTTTTATCGGGGCACCTCTTATTCCCGTGCCACTCTGGCGGCATCCTGGATTTTGGGCATAATTTCGCTTTATGAAGAAAGAAGGATCATGGTAAAACTGGAACGCCATTTTATGAAGCGTGGCTACGGAATGAAAAAAGCGATAATTGTGGGAACCGGAGAGATGGGGCTTTCACTTTACAAGAGGTGGAAGGAAAATCCTCAATTGAGTTATCAACTTATCGGCCTGGTGGAAGGAGGGAGCAAGCCTGAGGAGCAGACCAATCCGGCGGATTGTGCAGACATACCGGTTTTAGGAACTATAGAGGATCTTTCCCGGATAATCAAAAAGGAAAATGTGGAGTTGGTGATTTTGGCTTTACCTTTGTCCTATCACCAAAGGATCATAGAGATCATCTTAAGCTGTGAGGATTTGAAGGTAGAATTTCAGATAGTGCCGGATATGTTTGAGATCATGGCAGCGAGAGCAAAAATAGTATCTCTGGATGGCACACCTTTGATTTCTCTGGGGCGCACCCCTCTGGAGGGATGGAACAGGATATTGAAAAGATGTGTGGATATAACCCTTTCTGCCGCCGGGCTGGTGTTGCTTTCTCCTGTTTTTGCCATACTTGCAATTTTAATAAAGCTTGATTCCAAAGGAGCAATGTTTTACAAGCAGGAAAGGTTAGGAAGGGATGGGAAAAGATTTATTCATTATAAGTTCAGATCCATGATAGAAGATGCGGAGGAGAAGACCGGACCAACCTTTGCCCAAGAGGACGATCCCCGCAGAACTGAGGTGGGAGCATTCATGCGAAAGAATAATTTAGATGAGCTTCCTCAGTTTTTTAACGTATTGAAAGGAGATATGAGTCTGGTGGGGCCTCGTCCAGAAAGAAAGTTTTTTGTCGATAAATTTAAAGGGGGGGTACCTCGTTATTTTCTGCGCCACAAGGTCAAATCCGGGATTACCGGCTGGGCGCAGGTGAATGGCTTGAGGGGAAACACATCCATAGAGGAGAGGACAAAGTTCGATCTCTTTTATGTGGAGAACTGGTCGCTGGCTTTTGATATTAAGATACTTCTTTTGACCCTGAAAGATTGGTTCTCTTCCAAAAATGCATATTGAGTAAACCTCTTCCCCTATCTTCCCCTCTCCATTTTATGTTGAAAATCCCGCCGGAGGCGGGGGAGAGAGGGACGGGGGGTGAGGTAAAGATTGCTTGTTGTCCAATAGGTCTTCGACCCATAGCTGGCAGGCATATTCGACCTTAAGTTTTAAGGACGGAGGATGGTAACCGCAGGTCATTTGACTTCCTATGGATCCAGATGGACAAATGAACTCCAGCCTGCGTGGTGGAAGGGGGGAATATAGTAAACTCAGTTGGTGTTTTCGCTTGACTTATTCAAATTGTTTATTAAATTAACATCCGTCAAAGGAAGGGAAAAATGGCAGAAAAAGGCAAACGTAAGATAAAACCACAGGTTAAACCGACGGCAAAAGTTTATAAACCCAAAGAAAAATCGGTCTTGCCCTTCACCAGCAAGAACTACATTCTGTTTGCCATCGGGTTGCTTGTCATTGTGTTGGGTTACATCACCCTAGGGTATGGTTCCATCACTATAGCACCCATACTTCTGGTGTTGGGTTACTGCGTGATCATCCCCATTGCCATAATAATCAACGGGAGAAAGGAAAAGCCTCCTGAAGCACACAAAGGGGCGTGATCTTTGAAGCTGACGCAAACACAGTTTGAAGGTCTGCCGTTTTATTTCAGGCTCTGAACTGTTTTTCGGGCGGTTAGCTCAGCTGGTTTAGAGTGTCTGCCTTACACGCAGAAGGTCACTGGTTCGACTCCAGTACCGCCCAATAAAACCAGTCATTAGTCATTAGTCATTAGTCATTAGTCAACAGTAAGTGTGACAAAAATCAAAACATTTAGGGATCTGGAGGTTTGGAAAAAGGCTTTTAAGTTAGCTGTAAAAGTTATTCGTTTGGCAGAAAAGCTTCCGAAGAGAATGGCGACCAAGATCATTTTAGAGCAATTGCTGAGAGCCAGCACCTCCATTAGTGCCAACATCGCTGAAGGTTAAGGTAGTTTTTCGAAAAAAGAATTTGGTAGGTACTTGAAAATTGCGTTGAAATCTTCGTATGAAACAGATAACTGGTTAAGACTACTGCGAGAATCTATTTCGGTAGATCAAATAAAAGAGAAAGATGAAATTTCTAAATTGAAGGAGCTAAATACCGAGATCACCAAAATGCTTCTCGTTTTGTACAAAAAAGTCAGAATTTCCCCAAAGTAGGACAGGATTGACTAATGACTGTTGACTAATGACTAATGACTGACTTTCCGGGGTCGTAGTTCAGTTTGGTTAGAACGCCGGCCTGTCAAGCCGGAGGTCACGAGTTCAAGTCTCGTCGGCCCCGCATTTTAAAGCAGTAGATAGTTCACGGTTCATAGTTCATGGTTGTAGGTCGGATATGTCCCCAAATGGGGACTATCCGACATTTCGTGTCCGAAAGTCCCGCCAGAGGCGGGACATTTCGTAATAAACCCTGCCTGACGAGCAGACCGGGCCACCCGTCGGCGGACAGGGGAGAGGAAATTGACTTTTCCCTCCCTCGATGGGAGGGAACAAAAGGGAGGGTGAAGCAATCGTAGGGATAGCCCGTGGGGACAACCCTTATAGTCGTTCCCCGTTCCTCCCGTTTAATCTCAGTTGATCCCTCCCTGGTTCACCTAAAGGTGAACACTCCAGTCAGTAGGTCGAATTATCGTCCGGACGCCCGTCTGGGCGTAGGTTGTCCGACACTCGGAGTGGAAGTTTCTCCGTAGCGTCGCAACTCCGTGTGCGACGCAGTTCGTGCGAGACAAGCTCGCACGCTACGTTTCATTATATCAGGTTGTAGGTCGGAAATGTCCCGCCAGAGGCGGGACATTTCGTAATAAACCCTGCCTGACGAGCAGATCGGGCCACCCGTCCCGGCCGTCCGAGCACCTGGCACCACTAATATCGGCAATTCCATTGATGGTGAGCTTCTAACCATAACTTTAACGGTGAAAAGGATAGCTCCACCATTTATGGGAGATGAATATATGATGCATGCACAGAAAGTCCCCTTGTGGGAGGCGGACAATCCTTTTTAGAGCGACCCATGATGGCTGGGAAAAATTTAAAAACAATCACCAGTAAGGTCAGAAATACCAGTATCCCCTGTTGGTGACGGACGGGGCGTCCGTTACCAACGGGTGTTCCATTTTTTGGGACCAGGGGTTAAACCCCTGTCCCAACTCGCTCGCCTGTGGCTCGCAACCTCATTTGAGTCAAATGACCGACTTGCTGACTCAACGGTTGGATTCCAACATCTCCACTTTAACCTTCAGAGCTTCTATCTGTTGTTTTTTCGTGCCTGTCGGGTCCCCAGACCCGACAGGGAACAGGGTGTTTCCCGCCAAGTCAGGGGATGCGTATGCATTCATACGAACCTGGCGGGCACAAAATGAATTGCCCCTACTGGCTCAACGGCTGGATTCCAACTTCTCTACTTTAACCTTCAGAGCTTCTATCTGTTGTTGCTGTTCTTTCATCGTCTGTTGCTGTTCGTTCATCGCCTGTTGCTGTTCTTTCATCGCCTCCACTAATAATGCCACTAATCTGGCATAATCAATAGATTTGGCGTCAACTCCATTTTCTTCATAAGCAACCACCTCCGGGATAACCTCACCCACATCCTCTGCGATCATACCGATATCGTGTTTTCCGTTCTCTTTCCAATCATAATACACACCATTAAGTCTCTCCACCTTGTCCAGTGCCTGCCCGATCGGTTCTATGTTTGTTTTCCATCTCTTGGATGAGTAGGTGGTCCAGGCATCAGCAATGGGGTCGGTGGTAGAGCTTTGCTTGACTGTTATGATGTTGCCCGGGCTGGTGGTTTGAATACCGACTTTCATCTCACTTGTCGCATCGTAGAAGATGGCTGCGTGGGAAGTTGAAGTGGTAAAGTTATTTCCAAATCCAAATGTGTAATCAGCAGTTGCGGTTAGTCTGACTTGATTGCCTGTGGCAAATGAGAAATCTCCGGCAGCCGTATCAGCATATCCGCCCGCCACGGTCGCATAGTCGCTGCTGACGGTGTTGCCCACCCCTCCTCCTACGGTGCAGTATTTATAGTTTTGCCCACTTGTTCCGGTGGTGCATGCCACTCCCAGATTTACATGGGTGGAGTCGGCATTGCCGTAAAGGGTGTTGCCATATCGGGCTATGCCCCATCTGCCACCGGTCATAAGAGTGGTGTCGGCAGTGTCGGTTATATTAAACGTCCAATCATTGTCGCTTGCTCCGGAAGCAGTTGTCCAGCTCAGTTGACCGCTTCCATCGGTTGCCATGACCTGACCATTAGTGCCATCAGTTGTGGGAAATTCATAGCCATCAGTCTCATCCCCGAACCGGACATGTGGCATATCAACCATAAAGGTTGAGTCTGCAGTCAGCTTGCTGGCTATTCCAAAGAGGTAAGAGTAATCTGCTGTGGCGGTGATGGTATCAGCACGACCTCCAGGAATTGCCGAATAATCGCCTGCAACGGTGTTTTGATATCCACCGCCCACGATCGCATAGTAGCCGCTGGCAGTGTTATCATATCCGCCACCCACGGTCGCATGGTCGCGGCTGGCGGTGTTTTGATATCCGCCACCCACGGTCGCATATTGGTGGCTGGCGGTGTTTTGATTTCCACCAGGCACGGTCGTAAATTGGTGGCTGGCGGTGTTATTATTTCCACCAGCCACGGTCGCATAGTAGCCGCTGGCGGTGCTTTGATGTCCACCACCCACGGTCGCATAGTCCTTGCTGGCGGTGTTGCCCAGCCCTCCTCCTACGGTGCAGTATTTATAGTTTTGCCCACTTGCGCCGGTGGTGCATGCCACTCCCAGATTTACATGGGTGGAGTCGGTGTTGCCGTAAAGGGTGTTGCCATATCGGGCTATGCCCCATCTGCCACCGGTCATAAGAGTAGTGTCGGCAGTGTCGGTTATATTAAATGTCCAATCATTGTCGCTTGCACCGCTGACCTGATTATCCACATAAGCCTTGATGGACTGCTGGGTGGCCACCTTGGTGTTGCTGTTGGATGTCATATCGTCTTCATCCAGAACGGCACTTCCGGAGACTGAGGTATTCAAAACCGGGCCAATGAGAGTCTTGTTGGTTAAGGTCTCTGTGGTAGCTCTTCCTACCAGGACGTCGGTGGCTGCCGGAAGCGTCAGTGTAACGTCAGCACCTGGGTTGGCTCCCAGAAGAGCAATCTCAAAGCCGTCTGCAGTAGTTCTTTCAAAGTAAAGGACGTTTCCGTCACCATCTTCGGTGAAGGCATTGCCTGAGGTCACATTGCCCACTGCAGTGATGTCACCTGCGCCGCCAACCTGATTGTCCACATAAGCTTTGATAGACTGCTGGGTGGCCAGCTTTGTGTTGCTGTTAGACGTCATATTATCTTCATCCAGAACGGCGTCACCCGAGACTGAGGTATTCAAAACCGGGCCAATGAGAGTCTTGTTGGTCAAGGTCTCTGTAGTAGCTCTTCCTACCAGGATGTCGGTGGCTGCCGGGAAGGTTAAGGTGTTGGTTCCGGCAGCGGCAGGAGCGGTAACGGTCAATTCACCGGATGTGGTTCCCTGGAAATATAGAACACTTCCGCTTCCACCGGTGGTAAAGGCATTGCCCGAGGTCACATCGCCCACTGCGGTGATGTCACCTGAGCCGCCAATCTGATTGTCCACATAAGCTTTGATGGACTGCTGGGTGGCCAGCGAGCTATCGCTGTTAGACGTCATATTGTCTTCATCCAGAACAGCGTCACCTGAGACTTTATCAGCATTTATAGTATTAGCAAAGATGTCCCACCTCAGTGAAGAAGTACCAATGTCTTGGTCGGCAATTTCTGGTGCAATGGTGCCATTTACCTGCAGAGTATAGTCCGGACTTGTCGTTCCGATGCCAACAGAATCCGTGTTAGTCTCCAATCTGATCACTGTCCCATCATCTGTCCACCCTCCACCTGTCGGAGTGGAGGTTGCCACAGATGCACTATCTGCTATTAAAGCTCGGTAAGCATAACCCACGCTGGTGAATCTCAGACGTGGCATGGTCTCTTCTCCCACCTGAACCTCCAACCAGTACGACTCGTCAAATGGCAGGTTTAGTGCAGTCTCTTTTCCCAGATGAACATTGAACAGCCCTTCCTGAACTTGTACCCCGTTTTGAGTTTCACTCCATTTGAGATTCCCTCCTGTGGTATCATCGTAAATCTTAAAGGTTAGATTATAAGATCCGGTCAAGGGAGTGCCCGAATCGTCGGTAAGCACACCTTGATAACTGATCAGCTTGGGAATATTTCCTGCGAAACACACAAAAGAAAGCAGAAACACCCACGTTCCGATTAAAACTATGACTTTTTTCATCTCTCCCTCCAACTTCGTTTAAAAGGTTAAAGGTTTTGGGTTCTTGGAGTGTCTGCCCCTACAGGTCGTATGACTTCGGGCAGACCAGAGATCGTGCGAGGGAACGGAGGGATTTTTGAGTAAGGCAAAAAAACCGCAGGACCTTGAGACTTTATACTTCAAAACTTTTAATCAAGCTGAAGCTTGACACTCCAGGATCACGTTACTTCAAAAGCGTCATCTTCTTGCACTTTACGAAATTTCCAGCCTCGATCCTGTAAAAGTAAACCCCAGAACTGATCTCATTCCCATAGTCATCTTTGCCATCCCAAAGGATCATCTTATATCCCGGCTCTTGTGATTCATCTACCAGATTCCTTACCTTTTGTCCCAGGATATTATAGATCCGAATCTTCACCTCAGATGCTTTGGGCAAGGCATATTCAATCACAGTAGTGGGATTGAAAGGATTGGGATAGTTCTGGCTCAAATCAAATTTCTCAGGAAGTTGGCTGAAATCATCTTCTTCCCACTCCACAGGAGCCCCCCAGACAGCCCATCTATTCCAAAAACCGGCATACACAGTTTTGGTTGTTCCCTCTTGAATGCCGGTGATGGATTGGCCTATAGATGAGCAAAGCTTGTAGCTGGAAGTGGGAAGCCACACGGCTCCGCCTCCATCCAGCACCTGCCGGGAAATCTGATAAGCATAAGAAGACGAATAGCTGATTCCAAAGACACACCACACCAACAGAAAAAGCAAACTTACTCTAAGAGAAGTCTTCAACCATCCGGTCATGGTTCACCTCCTTTCGTTCCAAATGATTTTTGAGATTATTTGTTTTCAAGGGGACGGAAAAATTCTTATTTCTATCCTCGGCAAATATTTGAAATTGATAAATAAAATCGAACACTGGGGAGAGTTCAGATTGTAACGCTTTCGCCCGCAGAGTCTCCGGAGAAAACATAACTATAGCAGGATGGATTTCTTTTGTAAGGGGATTTATTAGAAGCAGATGCGTTAACGAAAGAAGGGCTGGACAAAGTGCTCAGCCTATCTGTTGTCGGTGAAGTGCGCCCTGTCCGTTAGACAAGTTTCGATACCGTCGTGGATTCTTCATAAACAGGTGTGAGTTGACCTTGAGGGACATTCGTAACAAACAGACGACACAGATGTTTTCCGGTTACTTGTTTTTCTTTATAAAGAAGTATGATTTCCAAGTCCTAATATTTCTCAACTAATACTTAACCAACACCAGGTAACCAGCCTTCCTGCGTTATCAAAAAGGTCTAAAATCGCACAGCCGGGTACGGACCTGCAGGTTTCTCATCTCTTGTCTACCGTTTGAGCTAAATGTTTACCCTTTCGAAGCCGATAATAAAAATGAATAAATATCTTGACAAATGACAAAATAATCCGTATATACAGTCAAGTATAGATAGGAAAGTTAAGATAGGTTTTTGTTAGCTCGAAATTATTCAGCCACGAAAGCTTATTTTGAGGAGACTTTCGTGGCTTTTTATTATGGAATAAAGGAGGTGATTTTGTGACGCAAGGTACGGTAAAATGGTTCAATGAATCCAAAGGGTATGGCTTCATTACTCCGGACGAAGGAGGACATGACCTGTTTGTGCACTTCTCTGAAATACAGGGGGAAGGATTCAAGACTCTTCGCGAAGGTGACGCAGTTAGCTTCGAAGAAGGACAGGGACAAAAAGGACCTCAGGCAACAAATGTCCAA
>CAZOJT010000049.1:0-22301 GCA_964580215.1 uncultured Ignavibacteria bacterium
AAAGAGAAGCCGGTATTTCACAAATCTCTTTACGGAGACTTCAATCCGGTAACCAGGCGAATTTCAAAAGAAGAGAGATTGAAAAAGGTGGAAGCTCTGCTTACACCGTAACCAGGTATGGTCCTCAAACACTAAGGAGGAGCAAAATGGCAAAAGTTGGTGAGCAAGCCAAGGATTTTACCCTAAAGGACCAGAACGAGAAGGAGTTCAAACTGTCAGACCATAAAGGGAAGAAGGTTTTACTCTCCTTTCATCCGTTGGCATGGACAGATGTCTGTGCCAAGCAGATGAAATCTCTGGAGGACAACAAGGCTGCTTTTGATTCCCTCAACACCGTAGCAGTCGGTCTGAGCGTCGATTCTATACCGTCCAAGAAGGCTTGGGCAGATAGTTTGGGAATAAAGGATACCTCGCTTTTGGCGGATTTCTGGCTGCACGGAGAGGTGGCAAAGCTTTTCGGTATTTTCCGGGAGAAAAACGGATTTTCGGAGAGGGCGAATATAGTGGTGGATGAAAATGGGAAAATAGTATTCTTCAATACCTACCCAATAAGCCAGTTGCCTGATATAAATGAAATAATAGATTTCCTGAAGAATCTAAAAAGGTAGCTGATGGGAAATGGTTGATATCGGTGATTTGGCTCTGGGTTGTCGACATTGAAATGGAGATGGCGACGATGAGTTCAGATATTGTTCCGGACGCAGAACTGGATTGTGTCGGGCTCTTTTGCCCCATGCCGATCGCCATGACGAAAGAAGAGATCGACAAGATCGAGGTTGGGCAGGTGTTGAAAGTAGAGGCAGACGACCCGGCGGCAGAAGAAGATATCAAACGATGGGCCAAGAGGACCGGACACGAAATTCTTAAATTCAAAAAAGAGGGGACGATTTTAACTTTTTTTATAAAACGCATGAAATAAATTAGATTAGATAAATCAGATAACCTGTTTTTGAGAAGGAACACGGGAGACATAGAATGAAAGACGAAAAATCAATTCTGTATGTGCAGACCAGCGATGAGCCGGAAAGGCAATATTCGCCTCTGGTTTTGGCGCAAACCGCCAAGGCGATGGATCTCAACCCCAAAGTTTATTATTTAGGCCAGGGATTAAAAATGCTGATTCCCGGAGAAGCTGAGAAGATAAAACTGGGGGCTTTTCCCACTGTTGCGGAGATGATCCAAAAGACTCTGGAAATGGGAATTGAAATATACGTGTGTGAAGCGTCCAAGCAGATGCTTGGTTGGGAAAAGGTGGAACTGATACCGGGAGTGAAAATAGTAGGCGCGGCAACCTTAAACGATCTGGCACTGGATGCAGGTGCAACCATGTGGTTTTGATTTGAGGGGAAGAAAAGATTTGACTTTATAGGATATAAGTGTTGATTGAAAAGATGGCGACTTCTTTCGACTCGACTCCAGATTCTGACGCCATCTTCCCATTCGGAGGTATGCCTATGAAAAGGATATACTTAGATCACGCATCAGCCATGCCCGTAGATCCCCGGGTATTGGCTTTTGCCGAACGGTATCTTAAAAGTGATTTTGGAAATCCCTCCTCTCTCCATTCGGCAGGATTGACCGCCAAAACGGCCATCGAGGATGCCAGGAAAAAAGTTGCAGAGCTTATTAATGCGGAGAAGGAAACCTGTATTATCTTTACCAGTGGCGCAACCGAATCCAACAACTTAGCCATAAAAGGAACCGCACTCAGGAACACGGGAAAGGGTAAAAAAGTTGCAGCCAGCGCCATAGAACACATCTCGGTTATCAATCCCATAAAAGAGCTTCAGAAGAGTGGCTTCGAACTGACCATCATACCGGTGGACTCAACCGGCATAGTGGATTTAGCAAGACTCGACGATAGTTTGACCAGAGAGACCACCTTAACCTCGATAATGTATGCCAACAACGAAATAGGCACGATAGAGCTTATCAAAAAGATAAGCGAGATAGTTCACCAGGAGGGTTTGTATTTACACGTGGATGCAACGGCTGCTGCTGGGCGTATACCCATAGACGTGCAAAATGATGGGATAGATTTGTTAACGCTATCGTCCAACGACATGTACGGTCCTCAAGGGGCTGGTGCATTGTATATCAAACCGGGGGTAAGGCTTCAGACTGTCCTTCCCGGAGGTGGACAGGAACGGGGCTTAAGGTCCGGGACAGAGAACATATTCGCCATTGCAGGAATGGGGGAAGCGGCAAGGATAGCAAAGAAGGAGATGAGTCAGGAAAGTGAGAGGCTTAAGGAAATTAGGGATGCACTCATCGAAGAGATCACAAAGATCGACGAATCGTATCTCACCGGTCACCCAACTCAAAGGTTGCCTCACCACGCAAGTTTTCGGTTCAGCGGCATAGAAGGCGAGAGCATACTTTTGAATATGGACATGAGGCACGGCATACAGATATCCACCGGGTCTGCTTGTTCTTCTAAGACATTGGAGCCCTCACACGTTCTTCTGGCAATAGGCTTAAAACACGAAGAGGCACACGGTTCCATGGTTATAACCCTGGGACGATCGAATAAACTTGAAGAGGTACCTCAAATCACAAAAGCGGTTAAAGAAACCATTGAAAGGTTGAGGCAACTTTCACCACTGTAAAACAAGGGGTGTGATTTATATGGCAGATATAGGTTATAGCAAAAAGGTGTTGGAGCATTTCATGAATCCGAGGAATGTGGGGAGTATAAAAGACGCTGATGGATATGGAAAGGTGGGGAACCCGGTCTGCGGAGACCTGATGGAAATGTACATTAAAGTAAAGGACGATATCATCACCGACATAAAGTTCAAAACGTTTGGTTGTGGTTCAGCCATTGCCACCAGCAGCATGACGACCGAGATGGCAAAAGGGATGCACGTGGATGAGGCCTTAAAACTGACCCGCAACGACGTGGCTACCGAACTTGAAGGCTTACCTCCCGCCAAGATGCATTGTTCCAATCTGGCGGCGGATGCCCTTCACGCGGCAATTAAAGATTATAAGAAGAAAGGAGGCGAAACAAAAGAGGACCAATGAAACATGGATCTGCACAAGAAAAGACGTTCACTCATACTTTTTTTCTTGTCGTTCTTATTGCTGATTGAATAAAACATTAATCGGGTTAAACAAACACGGGAGGTAATAATATGACTGACGAACAAAAGTATTCGTTAGAAGAATGTCATAAGAAGTTTGCAGTTGATTCTTTTAATCTGGTTTGGAGTCTCTTGGATAAAAAAGACAGAACCAAACAAGAAGATGATAAGATGGTTCATGCTGCTCATGCTTCGCGTTTCCATTGGGGTGAGATTGGAACAGTTGTGGAGTTTGAAAGAGGCGAATGGCAGGTTTCGCGTGTGTATTCGGTTCTGAATCGCCCCCAAGGCGCACTCTATCACGCCAAGAGATGTTTGGAAATCTGCGAAAGAAACAATATTGGAGATTTTGACATTGCCTTTGCCTATGAAGCCATGGCAAGAGCAAATGCCGCTTTAGGGGAAAAGTCGGAGTGTGAAAAATACATTAAATTAGCAAAAGAAGCAGGAGAGAAGATAAAGGGAAAAGAGGACAAAGATATTTTCTTCAAGGACCTTGAATCAGGCCCCTGGTATGGCATGAAGTGGCGCGCTGATCTATGAGCTTGCTTCCAGGGGAAAAGGTTTAGAGGAGTATTCAAAAAATAACCTTAAACGAAAGGGATAAGTTTCAAAGCCAGAATACTACCCTTGTCCATTCCCCGATTTGCTCACCTTCCATGATGCGCCGACTGTGATCGAGCAGAAGCTGTTTTTGATGTTTCTTAAGCATCGGATGAGAACCTTCCAGGGGACCTTCCACGCCAACCCGGATTATGCCCTCTGGTATGGCTGGAGCGAGATGCAACGGGACTTAACAGAGATAAAAACAATGGCTGAAGAGTTACGGAGAGTCAACCAAGCTAAGAAAAAGTGAAATACAAAATTTCAGTTGCATGAGAGCGTATCTGGCAAGACTGTTTCGCGCCTTATGCCAAATTCAGTCTTTGGTCTGGGCTTCAGATACGTTCGGAGTTCATAATTCCACAAAAAAGGAGGTGTTAAGATGACCGAAAGATTGCAGGTCTACAAGTGCGAAATCTGCGGGAACATTGTGGAGGTTTTGCACACAGGTGTGGGAGAGTTGGTCTGTTGCGGTCAACCCATGAAGCTCATGCAAGCACAGACAGAGGAGCAGGGTAAGGAGAAGCACGTTCCCGTGATCGAGAAGACGGATAAGGGAGTTAAGGTCAAGGTTGGCTCGGTGCCGCATCCCATGGAGGAAAAGCATTATATTGAGTGGGTGGCACTTGACACTGAGCGGGGAGTCTTCAGGAAGTTTTTGAGTCCTATTGAGCAGCCGGAGGCAGAGTTTGAAATTAAAGAAGGCATCCTAGGAACAAGGGAATACTGTAATATTCATGGGCTGTGGACCACCAAAAAGTAAAGGAGGTAAAAAAGATGGCGTCAAAGGAATTACAAGATATGCTGAACAAAGGTATAGCCAGGGAAATTCAGGTTTCCATTCAGTATATGTGGCAGCATGTTTTGTGGAAAGGGGTGAAGGGATTTGCTGTGAAGGATGAACTGAAAGAGATAGCCATAACCGAAATGAAGCATGCGGAAGCCATAGCCGAAAGGCTGGCATATCTCGGTGGTACACCCACGACAAAACCCGATCCTATCTTTGTTGGAGAAAACTTAAAAGAAATGCTGGAGCTAGACAAGAAGGCTGAGGAAGACGCCATAGCGCTGTATAGACAAACTATTGAGATGGCTCAAAAAGAGGGTGATACAACCACAGCCCGGTTGTTCCGGCAGATTCTCTCAGATGAAGAAGAGCATCACGATATTTTCTCAGGTTTGCTTGAGGAAGTTTAGGAGTTGATTGGGTAGCCGTTGTGTCCGAGCAGATACCAGACCATTTCCTTTGACACAGCGGCTATCACAATCGAAAATATCAATTCTGCTAAGAATAATTTGAGCGAAAACTTAAGGAGAAGTGACATGACTGAACCAAAGGATTCATGTGTAAAACCGGCACGAGGACCAATCGGTGTGCCGGAGACAAAGGTGCCCCAAGCGATACAAATTCAAGAACAAAAGGAGGAACAAAAGATGATGGCTCGAGTTGGCAAACCAGCCCCGGACTTTGAGGCCAGTGCCTTTGTGAACGGGGGTTTCGACAACGTCAAACTCTCAGACTACAAAGGTAAATGGGTAGTTGTGTGCTTCTACCCTGGCGATTTCACCTTCGTTTGACCGACGGAATTGGCGGCAGTTGCCTCCAAACACGAGGAACTCAAAGCGCTGGGAGTGCAAGTATTGGCAATGAGCACCGATAGCCGTTTCACTCATAAGATTTGGCAGGAAGAGGAACTCTCCAAAATGGTTTCGGGTGGAGTGCCGTTTCCCATGTTATCGGATGCCGGTGGGCGCATCGGGAGAGTATACGGGGTTTATGATGAGGAAGCCGGTGTTAATATCAGGGGGCGTTTCCTGATCGACCCGGATGGGGTGATTCAAGCCATGGAGGTTCTGACTCCTTCGGTAGGTCGAAACGTGGCAGAATTGATCCGGCAGATCAAAGCATTCCAGCATGTACGTAAAACCGGGGAGGCCACACCCTCTGGCTGGCAACCAGGCAAGGTGACTTTAAAGCCCGGTCCGAACCTAGTGGGCAAGGTATGGGAAGTTTGGAAGCCCGAGGAGGCCTTCCAATAAAGATGAAAATGAGGAACAGCATCGTTGAATTATTAAAAACACACTTCCCGCGGCATAGCGGCTATCATAATCGAGATTTTCAGTTTTGCTTACAATAATTAAAGCGAAAGCGTAAGAAGAAAAGTTATTAAGGAGAGCATATAATTGTTTACATCCCCCCTTTAGAAAAAGGGGAGAAGGGAGGATTTGGAGCTTGAAAAATCCCCCTAAATCCCCCTTTGCTAAGGGGGGATGCGTATGCATTCATACGAATTTCAAGTCAAGCCCAAAACACGCAGGGGAGAAAAAATCAATGCGAAGCTCGTATGAGTGCATACGCACATTCATACGAATAATAAGATGTAAACTATTTCCTGCTCCTCTTAGTAACAAAGTAGTTTAACCATAAATCGGAGGGGAAATGGATCTAACTAACTTCAAAGAGGTCATCACCTTTGCCATTCGCAAAGAGGCGGAAGCTTATAATCTTTACACCACCTATAGCCAGTTAGTCAAAAATCCCGGCACAAAAGTAATGTTTGAAGAGCTGGCTAAAGAGGAACAAAAACATCGGGAGATCCTTCTGGGAGTGGAAAAGCAGGATGTCTCTGAATACAAACTGGAAAAAATTCCTGATATGAAAATCGGTGATTTTGTGGATGAGCAGGAGTTTTCGCCGGACATGAATTATGCGTCCGCCTTGCGTTTGGCCATAAAAAGGGAAGAATTCGCACATAGGTTATATAATCTAATGGCGGAAAAGGCGGATGATCCGGAGATTAAAAAGTTATTCTCGACTCTGGCACAGGAGGAATCAAAACATAAACTTCGCCTGGAAAGCGAATACGATGAAAACGTCTTGATGTGGGCTTGAACAATGACATTTAAGGAGCGCTGAAATGAAAGAAGATGAAGAGAAGGTTTATAAAGAGGCAGAAGGCAAAATCAAACCGGAAATAAGTGCTTTAGAGGCACTCTCTGTGGCCATCTACAATGAACAGTCCGCCTTTGATTTTTATACCAAGCTTTCTGGTATCATCAAAAACCAAAGTGGCAAACAGAAATTCAAATTCTTAGCTTCAGATGAAAAAAGGCATCGGGAACTGCTGGAGGGTCACTACCAAAAGACAAGTGGCGGGAAAGGGTTTCCCTTTGATCCTGATAAGGTAAAAACCGTTAACGTGGATGTGAGGGATAACACTACTGCCTCAGAAGCTTTGGATACCGGAATCAAAGCGGAAAAAGAAGCATACGAGTTTTATAGCAAAAACGCTGAGGAAACTCAAGATCCCGATGCCAAGAAGATGTTTTTGATGCTGGCAGAACAGGAGGACCGCCATTTTAATATTCTGATGGCGGAGAAGCAGGCTTTGATAGGTCAGTTTTACTGGTTCAGCCTGGATACACCGGGGATAATGGAACACTGATGTTTAAACGGTCTGCCGATAACAGTCTGAGATTCTTTGAGGGCGAACAGTAGATTGCAACCAGTTAACGTAAAATGGAGGTTAAAAAAATGAAAAGCTTGAAAGGAACCCAAACAGAGAAAAATCTTTTAACCGCTTTTGCCGGAGAATCACAGGCGCGGAATCGATATACCTACTTTGCTTCGAAAGCAAAGAAGCAGGGGTATGAACAAATTTCCGGCATCTTTTTGGAAACGGCGGATAATGAGAAGGAACACGCGGAAAGAATCTTCAAATTCTTAGAAGGTGGTGAGGCACAAGTTTCGGCCTCATTTCCCGCAGGTGTGATCGGGGATACGGTAGATAATCTCAAAGCCGCTGCCGATGGAGAGAACTACGAACATACCACCATGTACCCGGAGTTCGCCCGCATAGCCGAGGAAGAAGGTTTTGACGAAATAGCAGGCGTGATGATGTCCATAGCCAATGCGGAAAAACAACATGAAAAAAGATATCTGGGGTTGATGGAGAACATTGAGAAGGGCAGAGTTTTCAGGCGGGAAAAGGTGGTGAAGTGGAGGTGCCGCAACTGTGGGTATATCCACGAGGGTACTGAACCACCGGATGAATGCCCCGCCTGTGCCCATCCAAAAGCATACTACGAGCTTTTGTGTGAGAACTGGTAGCAGAGTATTGCAGACACATTCATTTTAACACGAAGCTGTCCCCTCTCCCCACTCAGACTGTGTCACAATTCTCAAAAACCTGCTTCTGTCATTCTGAGCGAAGCGAAGAATCTCGTAGTTACAATAAGTTGCAAAATAGAGATTCTTCGGCTAACGCCTCAGAATGACATTATGACACACTCTCGCCGGGGAGAGGGGGGGGTGAGGGGCAATCACGTAGAATGTAACAAATCCCTGTTTGTGTTGTGTCAGGACATCACAGGATGACTGAGAATTGTCATTCTGACCCGTAAGGGCGAAGAATCTCGCTTCCCAACCCGCATAAAACCAAGATTCTTCACTCCGCTTCGCTCCGTTCAGAATGACACAATTGGAGTTCTCGGTCACCCTGATCAGTCCTGACACCTTTTTAAAGCGTCAGTCACCAGGATTCCGCCAGAGGTATGAACCGTATGGTTCATACCAGAGGCGGAAGAGTGGAGCTCCTGACGCAACTATCAATTAGCACTACAATCATTGTGAAAAAGAAAGATCAGGGGCGACGAAGTGAAGGTTCCGGCCAGATAAACAAAACATCGAGTAGATTCATCAGGGGGTTATTGATTGTTGTAGGGACCCTTTTTGTGGGGCTTGGAGTTCTTGGAATATTCTTACCGCTTTTACCCACTACCCCCTTTCTCTTACTTGCCGCTGCATGCTACGCCAGGAGTTCAAAGAGATTTTACAATTGGCTTTTGAACAACAAATGGTTTGGCAATTACATCAAAAATTATCGAGAGAAAAAAGGGGTTCCGTTAGAAGTAAAACTTTTTACCATTTCTTTATTGTGGATCACAATACTGTTTTCTACTGTTTTTGTAGTTGACATTTTTTTTGTCAGGATTATTTTGATTCTGATAGCAACTGGCGTTACGATACATATCCTCTATATTCGAACTTTGAAACGATAAGAAGAAGTTATAATAATAGACGCTTGAAATGGCTTTCTGATGCTTCGGGAATAGTAGTTAGATCCCGCCAAAGGCGGGGGAATTCCCGAGGCTTAGTAGCATCGGCATTTCCTAATGTCGATGTATCAGCAGATAAGGGTTTGCTTTCAGGCTCTCAGATGCACTTAAAAATTGGTCATCTGATCCCAACAAGTAGAAAATAGAAGAGACGGTTGGACCACATTGCAATTAACCCGGAGGTTAATATGTGGAAACACTTTTTGTTCGCTACGTTGCTTGTTTTTCTTATAGGAAACCTTATTGGTTGCCATGGATCAGAAAAACTCATAAGAGTTACACTCCCAGAGAGGGATCCTATCACTCTAACGCCTTATGGTAGGTTAAGTTTTTCTCCTATCAATGAATCCTCGGGCTTGGTAAAAAGTCGACTTTGGCCCAATGTCTTCTGGACACATAACGATTCAGGTGATGAACCCCGAATCTTCCCGGTGGAAAGAGATGGGAGCATTATCAAGCCGGAATGGGCTGAAGAATATGCTGGTATTATGGTTTCCGATGCAGTGAATATCGATTGGGAAGACGTCGCAACCGATAATGATGGAAATTTAATTATAGGAGCCTTTGGAAACAACGGCAATACCAGACGCGATCTGGCGGTCTATTTAGTCAAAGAGCCTTTCCCTTCTCAGATAATAGCCACAAGGATCAGCTTGAAGATCCCATTTTATTATCCTGACCAGGAAAGTTTTCCACCAAGAAACCAAAATTTTGATGCGGAAGCTGTTTTTTGGGCGAAAGGAAAACTATATATTCTTACAAAACACAGAAGCGATAATTATACCAAGCTTTATCGCTTTGATACCATGGATCCTTTAAAGCCAAATCCGTTAACTTTAATTGGTAAATTTGACATCAAAGGAATGGTCACGGGAGCGGATGTTACCCCTGATGGTAATAGGTTAGCAGTATTAACTTATAACGCAGTCTGGCTTTTTGAAGTTTCAGGTTCTTCGGACGAATATTTTAACGGCAGGATTTCATGGCTACCGATTGGAGCTAAACAATGTGAAGGTATTTGTTTTGATGGCAATAAGCTCATAATTTCCAATGAACAAAGGGACCTATTTGAATTACCAATAGATAGCTTGATAAAGGTAAAAGACTGATGATCTCATTCGTAATGAAGAATGGAGGAACGAATATTCAATCCTGGCAAGGTAAAAGTTTAAGAGTTCACATTTTATACTCAAGAGCGGGGATTGCTCAACACATCTGGATAGAAAGTAAGAATGGTTCTATTCTTATCGATACCGGGGATGGGATACTCAGAGATCTTCTATCCAATAAACTTGATCCTGATCGAATCAGGGGAATAGTTTTTACTCATGGTCATTTTGATCATATGGGGGGTCTACATTCACTTCTTGGATTCTTGAGGATGATAGGGAGAGAGGAACCTTTGCCAATTTGTGCTCCAAAGGGATGTAGGGAGGTATTCTCCATAGTGGATAACTTCATAGGGTGTTACCCAAATACTATACCCTTCAAAATCTCTTGCAAAGAAGCTCAATCTCAGGAAATCTTTCAAATTGCAGGTATGATGATTGAAGCTTATCCTATGGTCCATTGTGGAAGCATAAAAGGTTCTGGAATACTTAACCAAATTCCAGCTTTGGGCTATAGGATTTCGCACAAAGGAGAAACTATTGCAATAAGCGGTGATACGGGAATTTGTCCCTCCTTAAGAGAATTAGTAAAAGGCGCAGACTTGGCAATCCTTGACGCAACCTATCAGAAAAGCGCAACGGTAAGCAAGGAATCTTTAGAAAAACTACATCTCTCTGAGGATTTGGCAAAAGAGATCGGAAAGTTAGCAAAAGATTTTATCTTAATCCATAAAGGTAAAGAAAAGAAATTATAATGTGAAGATCTTAGAAATTATGAATTCAGCTAATACGAACGCACTAAATGTTTTTACATCGTCATTGCGAGCCTGAAAGGCGTGGTTCCGCCAACGGCGGAACTTGGTTTCACTGGCAATGACTTTTTATTTAACCGTTTGTATTACTAAGGGGAGCATATAATTGTTTACATTCCCCCTTTAGAAAAGGGGGGAGGGGGGATTCGTCCCGCATTTTGCGGGACGCATTTGAAACTTGGAAAATCCCCCTAAATCCCCCTTTACTAAAGGGGGATGCGTATGCATTCATACGAATTTCAAGTCAAGCCCAAAACAGGTGTGGGAGAAAAAATCAATGCGAAGCTCGTATGAGTGCATACGCACATTCATACTAATAATAAAATGTAAACTGTTTCCGGCTCCTCTTAGTAACTTTTCAACGTTTCCTCGCTTAACACGTCTTTCAATTTCGGATGGACGAATATGCCATCCTTGCGAATGAGGACGTCATCGAAATAGATCTCCCCTCCGCCGTATTCTTTGGTCTGGATCAGGACTAAGTCCCAATGGATGGCTGACTTGTTTCCGTTGTCCGCCTCATCATAAGCATTCCCTGGTGTCAGATGTATACTGCCGAAGATTTTTTCATCAAAGAGAGTGTCCTTCATAGGTTTTTTAATGCCGGGATGTATTCCAAAGGCGAATTCCCCTATGTATCTGGCTCCTTCGTCCGTGTTAAGAAGCTTTATCATCTTGTCCTGATTGACTGTGGCTTTGGCATCCACTATTTTCCCATCTTTGAATTCGAACCTCACTCCATCATACAAAACCCCATCATGAATGGAGGGAGTGTTGTAACTTATATGTTCGTTCACAGAAGACCTCACCGGAGCAGTGAAAACCTCACCATCCGGGATGTTAAGCTTGCCGTCACACTTTACATTGGGAATTCCCTTAATGGAAAACGAAAGGTCAGTGCCGGGACCAACTATTCGCACCTTATCCGTCTGGCTCATAAGCTCAGACAAAGGGTCCATGGCTTTTGACATCTTGGCGTAATCGAAATTACACACCTCGAAATAAAAATCCTCAAATGCCTCCTGGGAGGTCTCTGCCAGTTGGGCAAAGGAGTTAGTGGGATAACGCAGAACCACCCATTTCTTGTGTTTGACCCTCTCCTCCAGATGAACCGGCTTATAGTAGAGGGTCATATATTGTTTCATCTTTTCCTCAGGGACATCACCCAGATCAAAGGCATTATCCCCACCCCGGAATGAAACAAATGCGTCCACCATCTTCATCATGGACAAATGAAATTCAGCTAAGCTTTTCAATTGATCTTCATTACATTCCAGAAGCCATCTTCGGTTGAGGCTATCGTCATTGTAATACCAGAAAGGAATCGCCCCTTTTTTGGTTACCTGAGTGATCATCTCCTTTGCCATCTCCAGGACCGGAAAGCCCCTGGTCTCGATCCATACTCTTTCTTTCGGCTTTAGCTCCAGAGAGTAATTCACCAGATTTTTAGCCAGTTTGACCATCCTTTCGTCTCTCATCTTTGACTCCTTTGGTTAAATGCTGGTCAGCGTTTGCTCCGTTTAGTTGAGTTAGTATACAAAATCTTAAACACACAAGCAAGTTCAAAATGCTCCAAGAGGGCGGGACTTTTCCTCTTTTGGTTAAGGAGAAGGCTAGGGTGAGGTTCACCCTGAAGAGCGTCCATTGTTTAAGGAAGGCCATATTCTACGGCGGGATGACGGAGACCCGTCTGGGAATTCCCGCCGCTATGTGGAAAGCAGAGCTTTGGCAATGAACATAGGGCTGGGCATTCAGCCCTGCCTAAGACTCTTTTTCTTGCCTCCGGCAAACAGGTAAAGCTGAAGTCGAAGACCCCGCCAACGGCGGTGGTCGTAGATCCCGCCTCGGCGGGGCTTTACACCCCAGTGTAGATTCTTTGAATTGGCTTATTGGACGAGTTAAGAAAGCAGTTTTACTATGAAGTATAGCCCCCCGGCTATTAAGCCTGAAGCCGGGATGGTGATGATCCAGGTGATAACTATGTTTCTCACTATTCCCCACCGGACTGCAGAAAGTCCACGGGAGGAGCCCGATCCCATGATGGCGGTGGAGATAACATGGGTGGTGCTGATGGGAGTTCCGAAAAGCGACATACCGGCTATGACTGCCGCCGCCGAGGTTTCGGCTGAAAACCCATGCACCGGCTGCAATTTGAACAATTTGCTCCCCATGGTCCTAATCACCTTCCAACCACCCATACTGGTGCCTAACCCCATAGCAGTAGCACAGGCGATCATGACCCAGAGAGGGACCTTGAAGGTGGCAAGCGCCCCATAGCTGACCAGTGCCATGGTGATAATCCCCATGGCATTTTGGGCATCATTCATCCCGTGTGAAAAAGACATCCAGGCGGCGGAAAGTATCTGCAAACGTTTAAAATGTTGATTCAGCTTTCTGGGGACAGAGTTTTTGAAAAGCCAGGAGATAACAACTATCAAAAGCAGTCCTCCCAGAAAGCCCAGAATAGGTGAAACCAACATAGCTATGGTGATTTTCGTGATCCCTCGCATCACCACGATTTTGAAACCAGCCGCTACAATGCCAGCCCCCAGAAGTCCACCTATCAAGGAATGAGTTACGCTCACCGGAATCCCGGAGAAGCTTGCCATACCTGTCCAGACACTTGCTCCAATTAAAGCCACCAAAACCAGAGTCAAATTCACATACTGAGGATCAATAACTCCTTTTCCCACAGTGGCGGCAACAGCGGTATGACTGAAGGCTCCAAAAAAATTAAGCACCCAAGCCATGATGATGGCATGCCGGGGTGAGAGTGCCCGGGTGGAGATAGTGGTGGCTATAGCGTTGGCACAATCGTTGAAGCCATTGAAGAAATCGTAAACTAAAGCCGCCAGAATAATTGCTATGAGTAGTAGAAGATCAGGCACTTTTCACCACTATGCTCTCAATCACGTCGGCAATGTTCTCACAATGATCCGCTGCAGTCTCCAAACGGCCGTAAATCTCCTTCCATTTTATTGCTACCCGCCAATCCGGTTCCTTATCCAGAAGTTGCCCGATCATCTGCTGGGAGATCTGGTCTGCCTCGTTTTCCAGACGGTTTATCTCGATGCAGAACGGCAAAAGATCATCGAAGTGCTCCAAATCGGAAATTGCCTTTTCAATCTGTTCCACCGACTGATAGACGATATTAACCAAACGAATACATTCCGGAGTTGGTTTGGGAATCTTAAAATTGTGCAGTCGGCTGGAGATGCCTTCAATTGCATCCAGAACATCATCTAACTCAGATGCCAGGATATGTATGTCCTCTCTATCTATGGAGGTAATGAAGGTTTTGTCCAATTTATCTATGATGTCATGGATTATATCGTCGCCCCGGTGTTCTATCTCTTTTATATTCCGGACCTTCTCCTCCACATCGGTGTAATTTTCCACCAAATCCTTCAAAGCCTTGGCACCTACCAGAAGATTGCTGGCGGAAGCTTTGAGCATCTCAAAAAATTTCTCTTCCTTGGGTAAGAGCCGGGGAAGCTTTATGGTCATAATTCCTCCCTCTTTCAAATTTTCTCGCCATAGTATATAAGCCCGAAATGAATTATGCAACTGAAAATTTCCAAATTTTTTTAATGAACCTGTACATTTCGAACGTTAATGAGGACTCCCGCGCCCAACTCAAGTTAGTTGTTGGCCGGGAATTCATTGCCAAACACCAACGAAGCCCCGTCTCCCTTGCTGCTTCGGTAATGGGGAATTGCCGAAGCTTATTAGTGAATTAGCATCGGCATTTCCTGTGACTATTTCCCAAATCATTTTTCCTTTCTTTAAAGAAGGGACGGTATTACATTGGCCTCAGTTTAATGAAGATAAGGGATAACACCTTAATGGTTCGACAAGCTCACCATCCTGAGCCTGTGGTTCGACAGGCTCACCACACCGAGTAAAATCGAGGGGTCGAAGGATCGAGCATAAATTTGCCCAATGAATTGGGCAACTACAACAACAGATAAGGCAAGTCGGCTCCTGCCACCATACGAATGTAGTTGCTCGATTTATCGGGCATAGAATTCGCCCAATGAATTGGGCAACTACAACAACAGATAAGGCAAGTCGGCTCCTGCTACCATACGAATGTAGTTGCTCAATTTATCGAGCATAGAATTCGCCCAATGAATTGGGCAACTACAAAATGGATGTGTTAAAAAAGGAGTGCATCAGCTTGTTGGGGCGGGGGTTGAACCCCCGCCCCTTTTATGCGGTCAGACAATTCCTCGTCTGGGCGGACAGGGATACAACCCTTGTCCGATCTAGAGCATTCTTGAACAGCTACTTTCCTACCTGATTTTCTCCCTCAAATCTTCCAACTCCTCTTTAAGCTCTTCCAGTTCCTCTCTCAGATCCTCCAGTTCTTCCTCAAGCTCTGATGAGACTTCCTTCTCCAAGAAAATCTCAGACGGGTAAAGCTTTTCCGGCAATATCTTCAGCTTCTTAAGGCCGCTGAAACCAAATGTGGACCACTCCTCTCCCTCCTCAATTTCAACCACAAAACTCTCAGGTTTGCGATTCCGGATAACTTTGATCTCTACCTTATCCCCTTCCTTCTTCTTCGAGATGGCGTCCATCAAATCTTCTGTATCCTCTATCTTTTCTTCATCCACCTCCACGATCACGTCACCTGCTTTGAGTCCAGCTTTGTAAGCGGGCATATCTTCTTCCACCTGGGTAATCAAGGCACCCTCCCCATCCTCAACGCCGAAATAGTTGCCCAACTGCTCTGTCAGATCCTGCACCTTCGCACCAATCCGACTGCCGGAGAAAACACTGAAGGAGTAAGAGTGGGGTTTCATCCTTTTTGCTTCGCCGAAGAACGGTTCAAATTCATACTCGTAAGACAATTGGTCTCTTGGTCGTTTGCCCAGGGTGACGGTTAGAGTCTTCTCTTTGCCGTCCCGAAGAATTTTGAGTTCTACCTCTTCGCCGGGAGAGGAGCCCCGGATCAGCCTTGTTAAGTTAGAGGAATTCAGAACCTTCTTTCCATCAAATTTAATGATCACATCCTCTTGTTTTATCCCCGCCTCATCCGCCGGACTATCTTCGATCACATCCCTGACTAAAACCCCTCTTTTCGATTTCAAATCCAGGGCTTCCTTCATATCCTTGGTGATATCCTGGATATAAACGCCCAGCCAACCAGTCTTCGATCCCCCCTTATGTTTCTTTGCCTTCACCGGAGCGGCGGTTATCATGGAAGCAAGAAATGTCAGAAGAATCATGAAAAGTAAGCCTTTTTTTAACATGGCAAAAACCTCCTTTCAAGTTTTGGTTTCCTTAAATTTTCCTTTGTTTTTCTACAACCGATCGCCAAAAAAGTTCCATCGTTTCCGCTGAATTACAAAAAACGACCATGCCCTTTTCTTGACCATTCTCCACAATGCAAGAGGAAAACTTCTGTTTGTTGGTTATGCAGACAAAATACTTTCAGAGACACTTCCGGCAAAAACCGTTTGCGAAAACAATCGCCTTGCAATTGTTTATCGATTGAGGGCTGGAAAGAATAAGAATACGGAGGAAACGTTTTTCGCTTCCCTTGCTGAGTTTTGTTCTTTAACACAAGAAATCAAGGATCATGACATTTTGCTGTCGCTTATTTTCAAACGGAATTTAAAAAAAATCTTACCAATTGTTTTCTTCAGCTAAAGTATTTCCCCTTAATGCCGAAAAAAATCAATAGAAGACAGGGTTTGGAAAGAGGGCTGAATGAGTCAAATAGAAAAGATCAATTTCTTTCTCTGACCTTACAGACTATCCTGTCATCATTATGACGACAGTAAGACAGATCCGTCCCCAACCAAAAAACCGTCCCCAAAAAAGCGGTAAAACGCGAAAGGTTGTCACGGATCTGTCTATTTATTTCCGCACAGAAAACCGCGAATAAAAAAGCTTGGCCCAACTGTCTCCTATGTTCCAGAGCGTTTTGGAATCAAATACCTTCAACAAACTTCCAGATTCATCATATTCCTTTTCACCTGGACGTTCCAGTTTAATAATTGATACTTTGAGATAACCAGAAGGGCTTCTTACTCACAAAAAATCCCTTCACTCGGTGAGGTGAAGGGACTCTTTATCCTGCCTTAATCTGGTGGAGCCGACGGGACTCGAACCCGTGACCTTCTGACTGCCAGTCAGACGTTCTCCCAACTGAACTACGGCCCCACAATCAGTTAATGGTTCATGGTTCACGGTTCATGGCAAGAACCTTTTTATTATGAACCACGGGCTATGAACTTCAAATTTGGCTGGTTCTCAGTTTGAACCAGTGACCTTCCCCCGCCTTTGGCGGGGGGCGTTCTCCCAACTGAACTACAGTAGTAGTAGGGGTGATTCATGAATCACCCCTACGAACTAAAATACGGAGAAGTTACCTTTTGTCAAGTATAAATCTGAAAGGGATTCCCCCTTTTTACAAGTATCCCAGAACTAAGTCATCTAGTAACTCTTTTTTGTCCAAGATAAGTCCGGAGGCTCTTATTCTTCGTGATTTTCAAACTCTATTGTCCCCTTTTCCACTTTTGGATAGACGACATCAATCTCGTTCTGGATTTCGATTGTCTTTTGAAGTGCAGTAGCAACCCTGCAGTAATGTTTTATATCATCAAGAGATAAGCTTCTGTTCTTTCTATCCCTCAGCCATTTACGGCATGCCTGATAGCCACCGATTTGATACTGCCAAACTTCTTTTGTGATCCCTTCAAAATACTGATCTTTGTTGATGTAAACTCGATTTTGCTTTTCGCTATACTGCAGTTTCTCTACCCGATTATCACTCTTGCCTTGAAATTTGGCGATGGGTTTTTGTAAGGGCAATTCATGTGGAACATCCCGCCGGAGGCGGGGAATCGCCCCTACCGGTTTCATCAGATGTAGAGCAACTAGTCTTTCACCAAATTCAGCCATTTTCTTAAATAGCTTGTAATCTTTTGCAAATGGAACTCTCGGAAAGTCTATCTTTAGAAACTCGGTGTATTTCTTACGATATGTATTGGAATAAAGGACGGCATAGATGTAGTAGAAAATTTGGTAGGACAAACATTCCTGTTTGTCTTCATGGTCAGACAGGAATGTCTGACCCACCGTCTCATTGTATCTTTCATTAAAATACCAACCATGATAATTCCAGGGATCATCCGTTAAACCTTTTTTAACTGGGTTATTCAGCATATAATTTAGCTTCTCGTTTAACTCCTCTTGATCTCTTATTATTCTATCATAAGACTCATCCTGCCAAACGTTACCCTTGGTTTTCCTTATCAGGTTAATCTTATGAGCGGAAACGCCTTTAACACCTTTCATTATCCTGCTTAAGGCATAACCTTCCATAGGTATTAATAAAATATGGATATGGTCTGGCATTATAACAACTGCAATAAGTTCATAAAATTTTCCATCCCCCTCTTTAATATGTTCCAGGACAGTTTTCTGCTCACCAACAGATAACTCTCCCCTCAGAGTCCTAAAGGTAACAAAGTATGTTGCACCTTTTAGTGTCCAATGTGGTAGTTTTCTCCTTGTTATTTTGAGCCCCTTCTCATTATCATTGGTGGGATAGACATTCCTGTCTGTCTTTTCATTGTCATTGTTATTGGTAGAACAGACATTCCTGTCTGTTATAGGATGGGCATTCTTGCCTGTCATATTATGAGCATTCTTGCCTGTTATATTATGAGCATTCCTGTCTGTTTTTTCAGAATGGTCAGACAAAAATGTCTGACCCACCTGTTCATTATAAATCTTGCTAAGGTACTCAAGGAGCTTGGGATTTATATTTAGTTGTCTTCTCTCTAACTTTTCCTTATGGCTGAACATGTCTTTTTTCTCTGTGTCGGGGTAGAGGTATAGAGGAAAATTTACATTTCCGCCGCGATAGAATAAGTTAAAATCTTCAATATATTCAGAACAGAAAACGACATTCCAAGGTTTTTCTAATCCAACAACCTGTCCGGCTCTGCCTACACATAGAGCCAAATTCTCCTGCATCATATCGGGCATAACTTCAGAACGAGGCCAATCGATCACCTTTTGAGTGTAGTAAATATGCCTTATATCAAAAGGGCGATATAGTATCTTAGTAAAATAAATTTTCCAATTTTCGTCTTTCGCTAATACTTTTCTTGCTTCGCCAAACTTCCAACCTCTTGTGTCTTTCAATTTAAATGTCTGTTTAACGAGTTCATCTGGGATTGTTAGATTTCTAAACATTTCAATTCTTCTTTTTAAGGCATCTTTATCAAAATCAATAACAAAACGATCTCGTGCTGTAACAATACCAGTTACACTTACCGGGAAAATATCCGTTATCTTCCAGTACCTCTCATAAATTCTTCTGCCCTTTTCTTCTCTCGGGACAAAGAAGTAATAAGGACTTGTTGGACTCAAGCATTCCCATTTGCTTGTTTTCACATCATTTTTCAAAAGCCGGTCATATTTTTCCTCCCTCAATCCCCATAACTCTGAGTAATAGACCCTACAACTGGTGGAACAGACATTCTTGTCTGTTGGGTCTGTTGGGTCTGTTGGGTCAGGCAAGAATGCCTGATCTACCTCACTGCTTCTTTTTATGTCTGTTGTGTCAGGCAAGAATGCCTGATCTATCTCACTGCTTCTTTTTATGTCTGTTGGGTCAGGCAAGAATGCCTGATCTACCTCACTGCTTCTTTTTATGAAAAGGGCAATGGCAACTCCTTGCCGAATATCAAAGATGTTTTCGTCTTTTGAGCCGTCAGGGCATTTCTCTTTTTTCAAACTGTTACCATGCAAGTCCAGGATATAAATCTCGTTGAAACTATTCATCAGAGACTGCCGCATACCTCTGAAGGTTGGATTGTCAAGATAGCTGTGATTGGTGATAAACCCTAAAACTCCTTCTCCTGCTTGGTCTATCTTCCATTGGGCGAAACGAATAAACTTCACGTAGTCATCTTGGAGCCAGAGTTTCTTTTCTCCCAAAGGCTTTCCATCCACCTTATAATAGCTTTGTAGTCCGTCTATATCTTCCTTGAGGAGTTTATCAATCCACGGATTCATATTCGCTGATATTCCCGAATATGGCGGATTACCAAGTATAGCCAGTATAGGTATCTCCTTTTTGACCTTCCCTGCTTTTTGTGATTCCTCAGAAAGCTCAGCCACAAACGGAAATTCAGTTTGCGCAAGCTCCTCCATCTCCAGAGTATTTGTTAGATAAAGCTTAAATCTATCATCCTTTTGGAGTTTGTAACCAAGTTCTTCTAGGAGGAAAGACATCTTCAAATGTCCTACTGCGTATGGCGCCATCATTAGCTCAAAGGCATAGAATCTGGCTTCCTTACTAAGGAAGTGTTTCCTAATGAAATCTTGTTTACCTCCGTCGCCATATTTAGATACAAATTCTTCTACTGCTAACTTGGCCGCTTCAGCCAAAAAGGTAAGAGTGCCAGCCGCAGGATCTAAGACTGTGACAGTATCGCTTGCAAATCCATCTGCTTTATTGTAATGCTCCTTTAGAATGCAATGCAACGAACGCACGATATAAGAGACTACTGCTTCAGGCGTATAATAAACACCTCTCTTTTCTCTTGTTTTTGGGTCGTATTCAGCCAGGAACGTTTAATAAAAATGGATAATCGGGTCTTTGCCTTTACCTTCGTGAAAATACTTGTGAAGGATATTTTTTACGTCAGTAACAGCTAAGACTTCTGAGATGTCATCGATGATCCATTCCATCTGCTGGGGCAAATCTCCAAATGAAATGAACGTGAAAACCTCTCTTAAGATCCCAATGGTGTGTGGGATTCTGTCATAAGCAAGTTTTCTATTAAACCCATTTTCCGAGCGGATACGGGCAGCAAAAAGTCCGTATGTAATGGTCTGTGAATAAAGGTCGGCAAACTCTTCTTTTGAAAGACCGCTTATGAGATACTGCTTGAATGTCTCATAGAATCCATGTAGAACAGACATTCTTGTCTGTTTTATCTGTTTTATCTGTTTTTCCTTACTGTCAGACAAAAATGTCTGACCTACTGTTACCGTTCTTAATTCCTGTGCAACGACCTCATCTTTCAAGAAGCGGGTCCTGTTTGCCAATTCTTTTGCTAAGCTTTTAGCATCATAGACTTTCGGAAGGGAGAAGGAGAAAAATTTATCAAGCAGTTCAAAAAAGTTAGATTTCTTTTCGGCTGGTGGGATGGTTTTAAGTTTATGCACAATAAACGGTCTGGCGATAAGAACTTTGTCAATCAAATCGCCATGGCGATAAAGCCTGAATTCAAAAAAGTTGGTTAGTATAACGTTGGGAAAGGTGCCCAGATAACGCTTTAGCTGTTCCGTTGTCTCAATTTGGTCCAGGTCCTTAACCGTTGGCGCCTTTGCCTCAATATAGCCGGTTATATGTTGCTTTCCATCCCAAATTCTAAAATCGGGATTGCCGGCTTCGGTTTTCTTTGGCAGCGTTGTTATGTATATGTTCTTTCTTCCAACCGATTCTGCGTACTCGTTCAGCAATCGTTCAAGTGCCGAGTAATAGCTCTCTTCCCTGGCATCACCACGTTTGGCAACCTGGTATATTTTTTTCAAATACGATTTCAGCATTTTTGCTTTTCAACAATTTCGAATTCTTAGTCTCCGCATGGTATAGAATTCAAATTCGGTGCTGGCGTTAGAAAAGATAATGCCTTTTCATTCTTGAGTAAAGCATTTTTGTGCTCCAGGTGGGTGTTCCCCAGACGGGCAGGCACCCGTACGGGTGGGCGTCCGTGCATGGCTGGCAGGTTTCACCCGCCGTTCTTTCCCGTTGGTGAATAAACACCAACGGGAAGCAAGACCCCATATCGTCCCGCCTCAGGCGGGACGACTACCACCTTATATGGTTTCTGCCATCTTCTTTGCTAAGATATGAGCGTGCCTTAAAGGTTCCGGCATTCTGTATCTTGGACTGCACTGAAGCACTACTCTCACTGCGGTCTGAATTGAAATTTTGTGACCCGGAGTAACAAAAATAGATTTAACACCTTCTTTGGTCCTGACCACTGCTCCGATAAGCTTTTTGTCCTGTCCCTCTATAAATACATGCGCACCTTTCTTTGAAGACGACTCTGGATAATCACTCCACAGAGGTGTTTTGGAGCAGGCAATTGTGGGAAGATCAAGCAATACCCCCAGATGACTTGCCAGACCTAATCCTCTGGGATGAGCAATTCCTCTCCCCGGAAACATTATCAAGTCGGGTCGTTTCACCTTTCTTATAGCAAAGAGAATGGCTGGGCCCGCACTGAATGCGAAAAAACCTGGAGTGTAAGGAAAGTCTACTTTTTCTTGATAAAAAGCTGTCTTTTGAATCTCAAGTTCCGGAAACGAAAAACTGACACATCCGACAAAGACTTCATCCTGTCTCTTGGAAAAGACAACTCCCACCCCTGCGACTTTCTCAACCTTCTCAAAATCATCCTTCAGGATGACCTGTCCAGAAAGCCTCTGTTGAATCTGTTTTGCCTCATCCAAGGAGACACACCATGAATGGGAAATACGGTTTAATGGAAGTTTCGTGTTGGTAAAAAGGTTAGATTTAGTTGATAATATGC
>CAZOJT010000050.1:0-22283 GCA_964580215.1 uncultured Ignavibacteria bacterium
AGTTCAATGCCTTGGTTAAAAAGTTTCAATCCGATGCGTATGCATTCATACGAATAAATATTACCGAAAATTCTTCAGTTATCAGCATTTTGTGGCTTTTGTATTTGCCCAGTTTGATACCACCACCAGCCTTAGAGAACTTAATTCGGCTATAAATATGCATTCTAATCTACAAAATATTCTACACTTGGGCTCCATCAATTTTTCCTCCCTCTCTCGAGCAAACAACCGGAGACCTTATCAACTCTTTGAAAATTCGTATGAATGCATACGCATCTCTTCTTTTATTTACTTAATAGACATGCTTCAAATTTATCTAACTCTGCAGGCGATGTTTTTAAGATCATCGACGGAACTTTTATCGTCTTATCTTCCAAATTATTCCACTGGGCTAACTTCAGCCCGGATACTAAAGCGATTAAACTAACATTTTGTATGGATTGGCCTAAAGAAATTCCGGAACAAGTAATCATCAATGTGGGAGAAGCGGACGATAATTCCGAGATCCTCAAGTTGAATCTCCACTCTGGTTTTACCTACATATGCGTATGCACTCATACGAGTTTGACCGAGGATATTGAACGAAGTGAAATCCATAGGATTGCAGCCACACAGTCTACTCCCATTTTAATGAAAACAAAATATCCTTCATCACTCGCCTCCCCACTTTCTGGTCATATGAAACTAAAGAAGATTTCAATATAGAACAAGGAACAAACATTGTGTCCGATAAGCTGATAACATTGGGCAAAAATGAAGAGACGGTAAAAGGGGATTTAAGATTGATCACCCTCATCAATGCCCAAAATGAAATCATCCAGTTTTTGACCAACTCGTATGAGTGCATACGCATCGTTTTGATCTAAAAACAACAGAGATAGCGGAAATATATAGAAAAAGATGGGACATTGAATTGTTTTTCCGATGGGTAAAACAATATCTAAGAATAAAAAGATGCGTATGCATTCATACGAATTTCTAGGAACCAGCCCCAATGCGGTGTATTCACAAATATACATAGCTTTGATTACTTATCTGCTAACCGTTATGTTCAAATTAAGACTAAATAGCAAATTATCCAATTTAGAAATATTCAGAATTATAAAATACAATCTTTTTCAACCCATTAAGAATGTTTACCTATATGATGGCTACGATTAACGCAACATTATTGGGATTTAGGGGGATTTTCCAAGTTTCAAATGCGTATGCATTCATACGAATCCCCCCTTCCCCCCCCTTTTCTGAGTCAATACCTTTTTTAGTTGAAATTAGAAAAGACCGTCCATCCATCTTTCGAATCATGTGACCGCCACCTTTTGTTTCTCTAAGATGCGTATGCACTCATACGGGCTTGCATCAAGGAGTATCTCTGTTTTTCTATTTTCTCCTGTATCCGTAGTCGCAGCATTTTGAGATACCGGAATCCTTTCACCTTTCTTAGTCGTGGCTCAAGGTGAAGTAATCCAGCTGCTACCCACCGCACAATATGCGTACCGTTTCTCCAGTAGTCGACCTTATCGGTATACTGGCCAAGCTGAGACATGATCGATTCGATACAATTCGTCGTGCTAAAGCTCACACCCAACTCCCGACACAACCCCAGTTGATGCAATGTCAGAGTCTCTTCCAGTCCTTCTCCTAAACTCTTCGCTGCTGAGGGATTGATACTCTCAAGTTCCTCCCCAATCTGAAGTAATGCTTTTTTTGCTCCTTCGTATGTCGGTTCATTATACGCATTTCTCAGTTTCACTCGATACCTTTTCTGTTCATTAAGGGAGAGGTAACTGACTATATTTTCTCTCTTGTGCCAGTGACACCGCTGGATCATTACACTCCTTCCCAATCGTTGGCGTATCGCTTTTGCTAACCCTTTCGAGCCGTCTATCACAAACAGCATCTCTTCTGCATATTTTAACCCTCGCTCGATTAATTTATCAAAAAACTGTATCAACGCTCGATGGTTCTCAGTACTCATCTGCTCTATCCCTAACACGATCTTCTTCCCCTCTATCGTAATCCCTAACGCTATCATAATCCCTTCCTCTGCATACCTCTTCCCGTCAATGAAAATAGCGACAAAATCATAATCCCCTAGCTCTCTCTCCTCCAAAAGTTCCAGGTAGGTCTCTGCTTTTTTGGTAAACCTCCTCGATACACTCGAGGCACTCAATCCAAATACCTCAGGCACCAGCTCTGCTGATTCTTTATATCGATGGGTGCTCAATCCATTCAGCAATTTCAAAAATGTTTGATGATCTCCTCGATACGGCTCCTGCAACTTTTGATACCTCTGAAGTCTCACCTCTTCACCCTTTTCCTTGTTCCTTACTCGAGGAACTCTTACCGGTATCTTCTGATCTCGTAGATAGATCGAACCCCATTGTTTCCCCCATCTCCTGTTCTCTTTTCCATGCTCGTATCTCCTCCCAGCCAATGCTTCCACTTCTTCTTGTAATGCATCTTGGACTGCCTTCAACCCCAATGGTATCAATTCCTGAATCACTGCTATTTTCATCGCATCCGATTCCTTAATCCTCTCCAGCATCTCTAATGTCCTTTTCCGCTTCTCTGAATTTTTTTCCTTCCATTTCCCCTTCCCTTGTGCTAAATTCTGCATGGGACCCTCCTTCTTGTAATAAGATTTGTCTTTTTCTTTCTATCTTATTATATGGAGGGTCTTCACAATTTCAACTAATTTTAGCATACTTTCCCTTTTCTAAAGGGGGGATGTAAACAATTATATGCTCCCCTTAGTAAAATGATTGGATCCAACATACTCTCTTTGCCCGATCACCTCTGCCATTGGTTGACTTTGCTGGCATATTTCTCTACAAGCCTTTCTGCTTCGCCTTCTTTTGTTGCTTCTGCGAATAGATGGAAAGAAGCTTTTCTGCGATCTGGCATCACCAGAACCCAGGAGTCACAGTTCAGTACCCTCACTCCATCTATCAGTTCACGCTTGCAGTCTTCCGTGTATTTTGAAAGCTTTCTCATCACCTGTCCCTTTTTGCCCCAGGAACAGGGGACTGTCCGTTTGACCATGTGAAATCGATCCAATTCTTTTCTCAGGTGGGCTAAACTTCTCTTTGGAGGTGCTGTTCCGCCAAAGGCGGTATTGGAAAGAAGCTCCAAGATTTTCGCCACGTTAAACATGGCATCTGCTCCCAATTGGAATCCGGGAAAGATGAAACCTCCCCTGGTTCCTCCCACGAAGTCGACTCCTAAATTGGAAAGTGCATCCATCATGGCTAAATGGTCATTTCTCACCCGGATCACTTTCACACCATACTCTTGGGCAATTTTTTCCACCCCCATGGAAGCCACCACAGGAACGGCAATCTTATGTGCCGGGGTACAGCCTAAGAAAAGGGAGGTGATCATCAGAAGCAAAAGATCCGGCGAGATAGGCTGGCCTTCCTCATCCACCACCGAAAGTTTCTCCGCTCCCGGATCAAAAAGAAAGCCCACATCCGCATCCACTGATTTCACTATGGAAGAGAGTTGATGAATGGATCGAGAAAGCTCCTCATCAGAGTGGGAAAGCTTTTGGGGATCCAAATAAGCGTTCAAGGAGATGACCTCACAGCCCAAAGCTCCAATGGTGGAGGGAAAGATCTCGCAGGCTCCGCCGTTGGAGTAGTCGATAACCACCTTGAACTGTGCTTTTCTTATCTGTTCGGAATCTATCGCCCTAAGAAAGTCCTGCCGGTAGGATTCGATCACCCGTTGGGGGAAATCGAGCTGTCCGGTCTCCTCCGGGGATGCCCTTATGAAATCCTCCCGAAAGAAAAGCCTTTCCACCGACTTGGTTTTGGAGGTGGGCAGATCCTGTCCCCCTCCATTGAAGAAAACTATATCGGTCTGCCTTTTGTTCAGGGGTGATCTCCTGGTATGTATGCCCCCACGTTCTTTTCCTGACTTTAGTTCATATCTCACCACAGGGATAGGAAGGGTCCTTAAGTCTTGCACATTTACCCCGGCGGAGAGTAGTCCGCATATCAAAGCTCGGCTGATCATTCGGGAGGTGCTTCCCGCGTCTCTGCTGGTGACCACGGTTGAGCCTTTGCCCAACATGGCACCGTATGCCGCTCCCAGCTTAACTGCAAACTCCGGGGTCAGCTCCAGATTTCCCACCCCCATCACCTTGGCATCGGTGAAAAGCTCCCGATTCCATCTCTCTCCCCACACCAGACTGGAAGAAAGTATGGATTCTGCCTCCACCCGCTTTCCGGGCCAGACCCTCACGTTGGCTTTGATTTTGGCACCCTTCTCGATGTGACAATTTTCGCTGATGATGGCATTTTCAAAAATTACCGTCTCCTCTTCAAGTTTAGCATTGTTTGCCACAATCACCTCAGTCAAAATGCTTCGTTTCCCAACAGAAGCATCCTTCCAGATCACAGAACGATCCAGATTCACGTCTTCTCCAATCTGGACATTGTCACCGATGACTGAATTGGATATGAAACAGTGGGAACCTATCTGGGCATCATTTCCGATGATCACCGTCCCCTTGAACTCAACTTTTTCCTCCACCTTCACATTCTTCCCCACCCAGATGCTGGCATGTTCGCGATGAAGCAAATTCCCACCGACATCTACCCTCACCCTTCCCTCTAAGATGTCCTGATGCGCCTGGAAGTATTCCTCCAAGTTACCCACATCCCTCCAGTAATCGGGAGTGACAAAACCAAAAAGCCTTTGATTGGAGGAGAGCATTTGAGGAAAAAGATTTTTGCTGAAATCGAAGTTCTGTTTACTTGGTATCTCATTGAGCACCTCGGATTCCAGGACATATATCCCAGTATTAACCGTATCGCTGAATACCTCTCCCCAGGTGGGCTTCTCCAAGAATCTGGATATTTTTCCATCCTCCCGGGTGATTACCACTCCATAGGAGAGGGGATTTTCCATCCGGGCAAGAACCATGGTTGCCCTCGCTTTATTCTTTTGGTGAAAATCACAGGCGGCTTTCAGATCGATGTCGGTCAGCACATCTGCGGAGATGACTAAAAATCTATCATCCAGCAAGCTTTGGGCATTTTTTACTGCCCCGGCGGTGCCATAGTCCTCTTGCGCCTGAACATATTGGATCCTCACCCCGAATTTTGATCCATCCCCGAAGTAGTTTCTTATGGATTCTGCCTGAAAATAGAGCAAAACCACTAACTCCACCAGTCCATGCTTTTTTAAAAGATTAACCATATGCTCCATCATGGGCTTATTTGCCACATATACCATGGGCTTGGGAATGCTGCAGGAGAGGGGTCTTAAGCGAGTGCCAAAGCCCCCGGCCATAATCACCGCCTTCATGTTTTTCACTCTCCGTGTGGGTTTACATCCTTGTTTGGCTGTTTTGTCGATTGCTTACAGGATGACTGAGAACTCCAATTGTGTCATTCTGAACGGAGCGAAGCGGAGTGAAGAATCTTGGTTTTATGCGGGTTGGGAAGCGAGATTCTTCCCCATATGGGTCAGAATGACAATTCTCGGTTACCCTGCTTAGACCTCACTCCCTATGCGTATGCATCTTCGATCCTCCCCCTCTCTCCCGCCTTTGGCGGGATGGAGAGGGGGACTAAGGGGGAGAGGTTCAAAACACTCTTCTGAAAAATCCGAATAACATCTCCAAAATTGCGAAATGGGTAATGCTCAATGTCTTCCTTTACGCAAAATTTGTGAAGATCATTTTTGGCGAAGACGAAATCCGCTTCCCTTACCGCACACTTATCCGAAAGTCCGTCCCCGATATATACGACCTTTTGTTTTCTCCCTTTTAACTTTTTTAGGTGATACCTCTTGCAGTTTCCGCAACTTCCGCATCCTCGGTCAAAATAGGGGAATTCTGGTTTCAGTCTCCTGCCTTCAAATCTGAGAATGTTGGAGTAAAAGGGAAGCCTTTCTAATCCGAATTTTTCTAAAATAAGCTTTATGTAAAAATCCAGCCCATCACTTAAGATAACCAGCTTAAGCTTCTCTCTTTTACAGAGATCGGCAAAAACGGTAAATTTTCCATCGATTTTTTGAGAGAGGGAGAATTTTTTTAACTCTGATTTGCTAATTTTTATTAGATCACATTCCCTTTCCAGACACTCTTTTGAACTGATTTTTCCTTTCAGCCAAAGGGATACGATCTTCTGGCTCTGTTTTTTTGAGAAAGTGTCAAATAAATCTGCGCCCACATCATTCTGGGTGATGGTGCCATCGAAATCGACTAAAACCAGAGTATCTTTTGAATTTCTCATGTTTGTCTGCTTCAAACTTTTTCGCTTGACTTTATAACTGTAGGGACGGCCCTTGTGGCTGTCCGTATCAGTGTACAGAGTACGGACAGGGACAAGCCCTGTCCCTACACTTTACATTCGGTGGCTGGCTCAAACTTTCGTTTCAATTTTTTTCATCCTTCGCTTGGGGGTCAGACAAAACTTGGCACAATGGTAAACAAAAGTATCACCATGACTCCAAAAGCTACAACGGCATATTTAAAGTCTTTCTCCCAAAGAAAGGAGAAAACTGCCACCACCACCCTCAGAAACGGGGTCAGCATCATCAGCAAAATCCCCAGATTGATAATAGCGGTCGGCTTCCCTCTAAGAAGATTCGAGAAAATATCAGAAAAAGAAGGGCAAACTAAAGAGGTAAGAGAATCCTGGGGATGTGCATGAAAAAATAACATGCCCAATCCTAAGATTAGCATTCCAGCGGCACAGAAAGAACCAATCAAAAGGATTGTGCCCACATAGGAGTATACTTTTTCTTTTTTGTGTGTCATCCGACCTCAAAATAAGAAATGAGAACCAAGTCCTCTGAACAGCATCTCCAGAGATAGATACAAAAGAATAAATACGAATGCTTTCTTGAGATATTCTGCTTTAATTTTTGGAAAGAGATGTGATCCCAAAGTTGCCCCCACGAAGACTCCCAGCATGGTGAAGCCAGCTACCAGGGGATGGATCTCTCCTCTGGAAAAATAAACGAATGCGCCGGCACTGGCGGTAACCCCGATCATGAAATTGCTGGTGGCTACTGCGGTCTTGAGCGGCACTCTCATCAGAAGATACATCACCGGAACTTTTACTATCCCACCACCCACACCCAAAAGCCCGGAGACGTTCCCGGCAAAAAATGAGGCTCCCAAGCCTAAAGGAAGATGAGTTATTTTATATGATTTATTGCCACCGTTTGAATTGCTGGTGTCTTTCCTCTCATCTTTCTTTTTAAACATTATCCAGGCAGTATAGATCAAAAGAGCGGAAAAGAGGATGAATAAAAGTTGAGGTTTTAAGATACCCGCCACTATCCCTCCAGCAATGGCGCCCAGCGTGGTTGCCAGCTCCAGGGTCATCCCCAATCGGATGTCGCAAAGATGTCTTTTTACATACAAACTTGCCGCTCCGGAGGAGGTGGCGATCACGCACACCAGAGATGCGGCAATAGCTTCCCTCATGGGGATCCCGAATACTAAAGTCAACATGGGAATGATAAGAACACCACCGCCCAAGCCCAAAACCGAACCGAAGAGTCCGGCAAACAACCCTCCCACTGCCATAAAGAAAAAATCGGACATTTTATCAATCGCTTATTTTACTCTTACATGTAATTTACTTCTGAGACGAAAAACCTTTTGCAACTTTTTAAAAGGTGTCAGGACTGAGGTCCTGACATAACATTTTCTCTTTGCTTCCTTGATAGTCAAGGTTGGTCGGGGGTTCCCTTCAGGGTGAATCCTTTCAGGATGAACCCTAACCCCCGACCTTAGGTTTGGGTGAGCACCCTGAACCAACGGCTAGGTTTTGAATTGGTAGCCGCCCATCTGGGCGAGGAAGATACGCCCCGCCTCTAGCGGGACGGCTACCGCTTTCTACATTTTTTAGTGTCAGGACTGAGAGGTCCTGACACAACATAAAAGCTCACTCTGTTGGTCGGGGGTTCCCTAACCCCCGACCGTTAAGGTTCAGGGTGAGGGCGCCCCGAACCAACATCTTACTTAAAGCTCGATGGATCAAAGAATCTCTGGATGATTTCCGTGCCCGCCAGGTTCGTATGAATGCATACGCATCCCCTGACTTGGCGGGAAAACCAATCATTTTGAAGTGAGCAATTCTTTATACTCCTCCGGATCAGACAGAATCTGAATTGCCCTCTTGATCTGGGGATGGTGCTTAAACCACACTCCCTCATACTTGGCGTTTTGTCCGTAAAGCTTGACCAAGATGTTTTCCTTTATTTCGGATTTTAGATACTTTTCAGACCGCCCGAAATCATTCTCCTTCTCCGCCTTTAAAAGCTCTTCCAGCTTCGCTATTTGCTGATTTATCGCCTCCGATCTCTCCTCCTCAACCACTGCCTCCTTCAGTTTTTCCAGCTCCAACTCGGATGAGGTCTGGTAAGTGAAATCTTTGGTCTTGAGAAACTGTTTAAATTCAGAAAGCATGGCATGGTCTACCTCAAAGTCTCTGAGGAGTTGAGGATGGGTGGCGGTGTAGTGGATGGCAAAATCGAAAAATGAGAGCTTAGCCAAAAGATTGTATTCCAAAGGCGATAGATATTCATCACCCACCACCACATCTGGTGCAATTCCGCCGTCACCATATACCACTCGCCCGCCCATGGTGAAAAACTTTTGTTTTATCCGTGTCGAATCTAACTCTTCGCTTTTTGCGTCTGAATCTTCTGGTTTTTGAATGCTTCTCCCGGAGGGGATAAAGTATTTGGCAGTGGTCAGCTTTAAACCAGAGCCATCTTTTAGTTGAATCACACTCTGCACCAGCCCCTTTCCAAAAGTGGTGTCTCCTATTATTACCCCTCTATCCCAGTCTTGAATGGCTCCCGCCACGATCTCCGATCCGGATGCAGAACCCTCATCCACCAGCACCGCTAAAGGAAGCTGGGCACAAAGAGGTTTTCCGAACGAACGAAATTCCTTGTTTTGACTTTTCACCTTTCCTCTGGTCTCCACCACCAGCCTGTCTGGCTCAAGGAAAACACTGGCTGCGGCAACAGCTTGGGTGAGAAGCCCGCCCGGATTTCCCCTCAGGTCCAGAATCAAGCCTTTGATGTTTTTTCGCAAAAGTTCACTCACCGCCTCTTTCAGCTCATCGGCTGAAATGTCGGAGAAGCGATTCAGTCTAATGTATCCGATTTCATCTTGGGCTATGCCATAATAGGGAACCGCTCTTATGGAGATCACATCCCTTTCGATGGCGTATTCCATTGGCTCACCGATCCCTTCCCTTTCAATGGTGATGTGAACCACGGTTCCCTTCTTTCCCCTGAGTTTAGTTACCGCCTCCTCCACGGTGATGCCTTTGGTGGAGACATCTTCAATTTTTATGATCCTGTCCCCGGCTTGAATTCCCATTCGTTCAGCCGGCGTGTCTTCCAAAGGTGAGATGACGGTGAGCCATCCGTCCTTGATGGCGATCTCTATCCCCAATCCCTCAAACTGACCGTGAGTGTCTTCCAGCAGTGCACGATGCTGTTTTGGATCCAGATACTCTGAGTATGGGTCCAGAGTTTCCAGCATCCCCTTAATCCCCGCCTTGATCAAATTTTCGGAATCAACATCCTCCATATAGTAAGAGCTCACCACCGAAGCTATTTGATTGAATTCCTCCAGATTTACGTAAAGACTGTTGGTTAAGGCATAAACCAGCCCCCCAACCAAAAGCCCGATTATGACAACACCCAAAAACAGAGCCCACTTTCTGACCTTTATATATTCTTCAAACATAATCAACCTCCAGAGATTAGACAGCTTTATTCAGATAATTTTTGATTTAGTTTTTATAACTAAACACTTTTCGGTCCGAGATCTCAATATATAAACGTCACCCGGAGATATATTATTTTCGCAGTCGTTCGATTTATCGAACTCCCAAAAAGCCCAATCACCGCCTTTGGCGGGATACCGCTAAAAGCGGTATAAATTGGGCAACTACAGAAATTAGATTTTTTTATTGGATTTAGGATAGATCGAGCTTCCATCCCCACTAATCCAACTCATTTATTTTTTGACCAATTTGATTTACTCAAAAAATAATCCACCACCTTCCTTACCTTTTGCCAAGTCTTGTCGATATTTTCAGTTCCATCCACGACTTTTATTCTTTTTCTGTTCTGCCGGACAATGGTTAAATATCCTTCTCTTATCCTCTGATGAAATTCAAGTCTCTCCTTTTCCAAACGGTCTTTTTTTCTTTTCTTCTTTCTTCTCTTAGAAGAAGTCTCTGTTGGCACATCTAAAAGTATGGTCAAGTCCGGCAAAAGCCCGAATGTGGAGATATGGTTTAAGTCTTTTATCATCTTTTTGTTCAAACCTCGCCCATAACCCTGATAGGCCAAGCTGGAATCAGAGTATCTATCACAGATTACCACTTTACCCTCTTTCAAGGCGGGCAAAATCACCCTCTCGGTAAGCTGAGATCTGGCGGCTTCATACAACAAAAGCTCAGTCAAAGCGGTCATCGCTGAGCTCTTTTTACTTAACAGTATTCTTCTAATTCTTTCCGCTATACCGTCTCCTCCCGGCTCCCTTACCAGAAGAACGTTATATCCATTTCTTCGCAGGTAGGAGCCAAGCCTCCGCGCTTGGGTGGTCTTGCCACAGAAGTCTATTCCTTCAAAAGTTATGAAAAATCCAGTCATATCCGATTTTCAGTTTTCAGTCTGCAGTTTTCAGTCTCCAGACTGCCTACTGGAGACTGCCGAATCTCAAGATCGAAAGCTACCAGAGAAAACAAAGAGGTGGTGTATGGTTCCAACCACCTCCCTGAAATGCTTTGTCTATTTTTCAAATAGAGTTCTATCTTTTCACCGACTTCTTAGTTTTCAAAGGTGCAGCCTTTTTTTCTTTTTTGCCATATTTTTTGATGAACTCTTCGGTCAGAATGCGTGCCTCCTCATCGGTATATTGTTTGGGTGGCGACTTCATGAAATAGGAGGATGGAGCATCCATGGCTCCAGAAAGCTTATGATTTAAAGCCAATTTGCAGCATCTCACCGCATCTATCACCACCCCGGCAGAGTTGGGGGAATCCCATACCTCTAATTTAAACTCCACATTTAAGGGGACATCGCCGAAGGTCCGTCCCTCCATCCGTATGTAAGCCCATTTTCTGTCGGTCAGCCAGGCTACATAATCGGAGGGTCCGATATGCACATTGTCAGCACCTATATCGTAATCCAGTTGGGAGGTGACCGCATTGGTCTTGGATATCTTTTTTGATTCCAGCCGGGAACGCTCCAGCATGTTCAAAAAGTCGGTGTTTCCCCCAACATTTAATTGAGAGGTTCTCTCTAACTTTACTCCTCTGTCCCGGAAAAGCCTGGTCAAGACCCGGTGCGCTATGGTGGCTCCCACCTGGGACTTGATATCGTCACCGATTACCGGCAAGCCCCGATCAACAAAACGCTTTTGCCAGTATTTCTCTCTGGCGATGAAAACCGGGATGCAGTTGACGAAGCCACAACCAGCATCCAAAACCTGCTCCACATACCATTTGGTTGCCTCCTCACTTCCCACCGGAAGATAGCTGACCACCACATCCGTTTTAGTATCCTTGAGTATCTTAACTATATCCGCGGTATGACCGGGAGCTTTCTGAATTATCTTGGAAAGATACTCTCCCAATCCATCATGGGTCATCCCCCGGTGAACCGGAACTCTTAGGCGAGGCACCGAACAGAACTTATAAGTGTTGTTGGGATAGGTGAAGATGGCTTCGGAAAGATCCTTTCCCACTTTGTTTTTGTCAATATCAATAGCGGCAGAGAACTCGATGTCTCTTATGTGATACCCCCCTAAATTAACGTGCATCAATCCGGGGACAAAATCCTTTTCCTTTGCGTTCTTATAATATTCCACCCCCTGCACGAAAGAGGAGGCACAATTGCCCACGCCGATTATGGCAACTCTAACCTTATCCATATCTCCTCCTTTCGACTACAACTCTCCATGGTTAAACTAAACATAATGTATTATAGCAAACGAATAAAACAAATTGAAATATTGCCTGTCATGTTGAGCGGAGCGAAATCCCGCAATACGGGGTTGAGCGGAGCGAAACATCTCTCTATATGTTCGCCTGGCGCCGAGACTTTTCGTGTGGCTGGGCGGTGTACGCACACAGGCATAGGTAGGAACGTAGACTGATGGAAGTCAGATTCTTCGCTACGCTCAGAATGACATGTAAGAATCATTATTGTTTTTGTATTGCCTGAATCAATTTATTTGTTTTCCAGTTTCTTAAGTTCATTTCGAATAAAGACTACCCTCTGGATCACGGTGATATTGGCGAAGATGGCTATGAACCAGATGGTAGCTATCACAATATATATTCCGATCCCGGGTATGGCACCCAAAAGGGATCCGATGGCTAAGTAAGTCACCCTTTCCTGTCTTTGCATAAACCCCACCTTACATTCAATTCCCAAGCCCTCTGCTCTTGCCCGGGTATAGCTTACCATAAAAGAACCGGCGATGGCTAAAATTATCAAATAGACTATATGACTATACTTATCATGAAAAAAGATAACCAGTCCCAAAAAGAGCAGAACCTCGGAGTATCTATCGATGGTGGAATCCATAAGGGCACCGAATTTTGACATTCGGTTGGTCTCCCGGGCTAACCTCCCGTCCAGCACATCACACATGCCCGCCAGCACCACCATCACCCCAGCGGAGAAAAAATATCCCTGCCGAAAGAAGTTGAAAGCCAAGATTGAGAGCGCCAGTCCAGAAAAAGTGATAACGTGAGGATGAACCCTTAAGTTTATCAGTAACCTTGCGATCGGCTCGATGACCGTCTCAAATCCGTTGACCCAGTGCTTGTTTAAAAGTTTCAACTCTGCCATAGTCATGGATTCCCACACATCTTTACCCCAAAGATCAAAATCCCTCCGTCTTTAGACTTTATAATATCAGTCCAATCTGGTTAAGTCAAGTGAAAATTCCTTTTCCACCATTTCTTGTTTTGCTATGATGCTCTCCTTTTTTATCAATCTATCACACAAAAGGATGCTTCCTCCTCCCACCAAAAGCCCGGCTACTACATCGGAAATATAATGGAAGCGGCCATACACTGTGGCGATGAACAGGCTAACTATCAGAGGGAAGAGAACATAATACAAGATGCGGTGGTGCCTTCTGGCATATACTAAGACCACCAGTGCCACCGCCACATGAGAGCTGGGCATGGCTCCTCCCTGTATTCCTGCCACATCTATTAATCTTTGCGCCAGAGAGGTAAAAAATCCACCGTTTATCTCCACCTGATAGTTACCTACCAGAGCGAATCGGGGACCCTCCACTGGAAAGAGAATGAATCCCAAATATGAGATATAATATGTCACCGCCGAGGTGAAAAGCAGATCATCGAATTCTTTGATCTTACTTTTGAAGAAAAGTCCCACCCCTAACACTACCAAAAGAAAATAATAAAAGCAATAGGAAAACATCAAATATTCACTTGTGCCAAAGCAGATAAATTTCTGCATCCAGACGGTGGGATAGATGCCAAACAGTCCCAGCTCCAGTCGGTTTATGAAAGGATCAAAAAAGTGAGGAAAAATCAGGTGAACTAAATACCTGGTTTCCTCATAAAGTATGGTAAAGAATATAAGAGGATACCAGTGACGGAAAAAGAACGTCCATCGGCTTGCCTTATGATTCATCGCATTGGCTATAAGAACAACTGCCACACAGATGCCCAGATTAAAGGCTATATAAGTTAACCAGTTGGATAGATTGGCATGAAAGATCAATATCACAAGGCTCAAAGCCGCCATGTAGATCAAGGTGGTTTTATCCACCAGAAAATACTTGTTAACATTCTTGTTTGTCATCGCTTCCCATCTGACTGAAAATTGCTTCAGGGACTGTAGCAAAACCCCCTTTGGCCCGCCAAAGGCGGGCCCTATGGATGAGAAGTAATTATCTCCCATAGGGGCGGGAATTCCCAGACGGGTCTCCGTCATCCCGCCCGGAGTTTAGCTTTTTCAACAAACCCTTCAAGTGGATTTCCCCTCAATCAAAATCACCATCTCCCCCTTAAGTTTGCGTTCTCCTAAAGATCCTTTGATCTCCTCGGGTGTACCTCTCAAGATTTCCTCGAACTTCTTGGTCAACTCTCTTGCCACCACCAACCTCCGTTGTCCTAAGATTTCAGATATGTCGTCCAATGTTTTGGCAAAACGGTGCGGAGATTCATAGAAGATCAAAGTTCTTTCCTCCTCCTGCAACTCCTTAAGCCTTTTTCGTCTTTTTCCCGGCCTGGCTGGCAGAAATCCCTCAAAAACAAATCTGTCCGTGGGAAGCCCGGATACAACGAGCGCAGAAAGAAAGGCGGATGCTCCAGGAACCGGCACCACTTTGATGCCTTCCCGAATGGCCTGTTGAACCAAATAATAACCCGGATCGGAGATGCCTGGTGTTCCGGCGTCTGAGGTCACTGCCACTGATTTGTTAGCTTTGAGATGGTTTATCAAAAGGGGCGCCTTTCTCTTTTTGTTAAAATCATGATAGCTAATTAGACGCTTTTGAAGATTGTAATGTTTCAGAAGTATGCCGGTATGGCGGGTGTCCTCTGCCGCCACCACATCCACCTCCTTAAGCACTTTCAACGCACGTAGGGTTATATCCTCCAGATTACCGATGGGCGTGCTCACCAGATACAAAACGCCCGGTTCTACAAACCTTCTTTCTGCTTTCTCGGATTGGCTCATTGATTTGAAACTCTATCAAGTCGGTTGATCGACTATAACCTCATTAGCCGACAGCTCACAGCATTATAAACATGATGATTTCAAAATTCTGATGTAACTGGTAACGGTTTGAGCGTATCTGAAGCCCGCCGAAGGCGGGTTTGAGTGAGGACGTAGCCCGAACCAGAGACACTCTGTTATACGCTGTCGAGGTATTTCTCAATTTCAAGCTTTCACCTGCTTTTCAGGATACCACCCTCCCGGACTTACTTCAAACTTCCAAACATCCTTAAATGGATATGAGCGTTTTATTGCCTCTTGCTGACTTATCTTTCTTGTCTGTCCATCTTTCCAATCTTTTCTATCCATTGTGCCAAAAACAAAATACTCATTACCTGTAATATCTGGTGCATACTGTTCACAGATGGCGGCAAGAAGACCTTCTAAATCTGCTTGTTTGACAATAATCAAATCACACTTGGGACAATACCGACAAGACTTGTTAAGAGAGAATAAATGTTTTGGTTCAACGTGAATAAGTAAGCAATACTTTCTAATTTTTGTTTTTTCTTCGCACTTTGGACAACGGGTGAAAGCCATATCATCATAAGGATTTAAGGAAAAATAATGATGTGCTTCTCTTAGCTTCGTTTGAGATTCATCTTTTTTTGATTTGCCAGACATCTGCGAAAATTGCCCTATAAGTCTTGTAGATCAAACATCCCTGACTTTGTCGGAGTGGTTGACAATTTTAATGTTTTGTCAAGCAACCTTTCCTACGAATCCGTTGGACGCTATGCTTGACCTACGATGCTTCCGTTTCCCACTCCGCATGACTTCGGTCTGCCAAAGGCCCGTTGCTACACCGTCAATGTCTGGAAACAGCGACGTCGCTGTGATTCCAAGGTCGTGAATTTTCTTAAGAAGTCCCCTCTTACTTCCTCGTGGCACTTTCCATTTTCGGATCAACAAAACATCAAGGTTTTGCGGCTCGTTCTTGTAATCTTCCCTCTGATGTTTCTCCAATGGCAAACGAGGATTCTCTTGGACAGTGAAAAGGCAATTCTGTGCTCTAATCCGTTCGGTGACACAAGGGGGATAAATAAGCTTGACGCCCTTGATCTCGAAATGGAAGTCCTTCGCATATTTGTAGTCCTTCAGCCCGGATTCCTCCGACAGGACATTGATATCATAGTCCTCTCTGTCATCGCGTACCAGAACCCATAGGGCACCATCGGTCTCGGGCTCTTCTGCGAAAACACACGCGAAGTATAGCGCAACATGGGGATCTCTGGTCCAGTCCAGCAGCCTCGTGGGCAGCCCGTAGTGCCGGGCAAGAAAAAGCGCTTCCCAGGCGGGGGGAACACGGCCAAAATGGTTGTATGAGGCCCTTCGGAAGCGGTGGAGCAGATTCCGTTCTTGAGATTCATCGAAGTGAGGCAGGCACTTCCCGGCGTACGAATGCTCACGACCTAGGGACGGAAGAAGGGCATGTTCGATGTTCTCCTGACCCCGGTAGTATATTCCCCATGACCCACTGTGTTTTGTGCGGCGTGACGAGAAAGTAGCCTTCAATTCCTTGTCGAGAGCTTCTATGTTCCTTTCGAGCACACTTAGGCTGGTGATACACTTGGATTTTTTGCCCGTCTGATCAATGTAGTACTTGGGCATCCGCTTGGATTTTCTCAGGCGCATGGTAGTCTCTCCTTGCTTCTCGAACATAAGTTTCTCTGTACTAATAAAATTACAATCACGGCTATTTTGACCATATAAACTTCCCAAGAGCCCTCCTATCTCTGGCTGAGATCGGGCTTCACCAAAATTTGGTTCCTTTTCCGGCTATCTTTTGAAGTGCTCAGGAAAAAAGGGAGAACCACCGAGAACAATCTTTTAGGTCGGGCATAGAAGGAGAGGTGAGTTCTCCAGAAGAGCTTCTTCAACTCTTTTGCAGAAAGCTTATCCAGCTTGATCACCGGATCGCCACCCCAGAACTTTTTCCAGTTGGTGGTCAATAGGCGGTTTTTAACCTTCTCAAAAAGAGCGGTGCCCGGATAAGGGGTAAGTATCCCGAACTGAATAAAGTCGGGGTTGAGCTTGTTGGCAAATTTTATGGTCTGCTTTATCATCTTTTTGGTCTCGTTCAGAGCGCCTATGATGAAGCTTGCCCACACGCTGATTTTGTATTTCTTCAGAATCTCCACTGCTTTGAAAGCCTGATCCACATCCAGATCCTTGCCTATTTGATCCAACACCTCCTGACTTCCGCTCTCGAAACCCACGAAGACCTGCTTCAGCCCTGCCCGTGCCATCAGCTTGACCACATCCTCATGTTTGACCACCGAATCCACCCGGGAGAACGCCCACCAGTGTATGTCCCATTTTCTTTGCAAAATGTTTTCGCTGAATTTGATCATCCTTTTGGGATTTAAGGTAAAGTTATCATCAAAGAACGCCACAGCCCGGTAGCCATACTTTTTTTGCAAGAATTCGAGCTCCTCCATTACGTTTTCCACTGAGCGAGTGCGCCAGGTTCGCCCAAAAAATTGGGAGGCGGCACAGAACTCACAGTTGAAGGGACAGCCTCTAGAGGTCAAAGCCGCTGCCTGGAGACGACCACCCAGTCTGGTGGTATAGCGGTGCAGAGGTAAAAGCTCTCGAGCAGGAAAGGGAAGAGAATCTAAATCTTGGGTCAAAGGTCGGTCAGGGGTGCGAATCATCTCTCCTTCAGAAACAAAGGAGATTCCCTTCACCTCCTCAAAGGAGTTCCCCTCCTCTATGTGTTGCACTAAATCCAGCATGGTCTCCTCCCCCTCCTTTCTGACTATAAAGTCGAACAATCCGGTAGAAAGAACTTGGGAATCAAAAAAGGTGACATGTTGTCCTCCAGCAACCACTGTACTTCCCTTCTGCTTTGCTACCTCTGCGATTTTCAAAGCAACCGGATAACGCATAGTGTCAACCGATATACCCACCACATCGAAGTCAGCATAGGGCAGGGTATTATAATCCAGAGGCTCCACATTCAGATCCGCTATCTTCACCTGATGTCCAGCTTTCTGCAACACCGCGGCTATGTATGCAATGCCCAGAGGCGGGGTTTTCAATCTCAGAAAGTGGTAGATGCTTCCTGCAGGTGGATTTATTAAGAGAATCTTCATCCACTAAACCTCCCCGGAGGAAAATCCTATGGTTTTCTCATAGGGAACTCCGACGAAGTAGGGGCGATTCATGAATCGCCCCTACTAACCATTATTTTTGAATAAGGTATCTTGGCAATCTCTGGCGGTTTTCTTTTGAACTCGTTTCTTTTCACGGTGCCGATTATCTTTTTAATAAAATCAGATTTATACCCAAGTTTCTTCAGTCTTGCAGAATTATATTTTTTGTCCACCAGATAATATAAGAATCTATCCATCTGCTCGTAGGTTGCCCCCAATTCTTTCTCGTCTGTCTGTCCTTTCCACAGATCAGCGCTGGGAGGCTTATCTATGATCTTCTGAGGGACTCCCAACTCCTTTGCTAAAAGCCGCACCTGAGATTTGTATAGATCACCGATGGGGTTAAAGGCGTAAGCCGCATCGCCATGCAGGGTACAATATCCTAAAAGAGTTTCAGTCTTATTGCCTGTCCCGATGACCAAAGCATTTTCCCTGGCGGAGAAGTCGTAAAGGACAGACATCCTCTCCCGAGCCAACTTATTTCCCTTGCGGATGCGGTTTCTGTCTGGAAAGCGTCGATAGTAGGCGTCTATCATGGGGGTGATGTCAATTGATTTGCTTCTTATCCGCAGAGCCTTTACAATCTGCTTGGCATCTCTAATCCCCTCCGGATTGCTATCTTTGTATGGGAGAATTATGGCTAAGACGTTTTTTTCACCCAAAGCCCGGCAGGCTAAATATGCCACCACAGCCGAATCCAATCCCCCGGAAAGACCCAGCACCACCTTTTTGAAGCCGGATTTTGAGCAAAGATTCTTGATAAAAGCCACCAGCATCTTCGAGAGTTTTTTTGTGTCAAAATCCAGATAAGACATGACCACATTCCCATGTAAAATTTTTCAAAAAATACGATAAGTTTATGGTTTTAGCAACAGAAAATTTCAAAAATTTATGGCAAGAGCAAATTGTGATCTTAATTCTTTATCAACAAAGATAAATTGACAACGGAATGAAAAAGGGAAAACGTCATACACGCTTTCCGACTTCGGATCCTGTGGACACCTGCGTTTCTGCAGGATTCATGGGACAGGGTAAACAAAAGTTGTGAGGACAGACTGAATCATGCGTAGGGGCGGATCTCTGTGTCCGCCCGAACTTCAGGGCATGGCAAAGCATCGCCCCTACCATAGAAAAAAATGTTACTTGTTGGGGAAAGACTTGTCTCGGGCACGTAGGAGTTTGACGCTGTTTGTTGACGTAACTATTCATAACGCCTCAGTTGGGAAAAGTTTATCTTTAAAAGTAGTTGTGTGACTTTTGGATTATTCGTATAATAATAAAAGAATTCGTTGGTATTGTGCTTCTGTTAAGGAGACTTACCTTCCAGTAAAACAAATGGAGCAAAATATGAGATACAGCGTCATAAGAATGCTTTTTTTCATCTTCCTTTTCACTTTAACCTGGCACCTTAGCTCCTCTGCGGTTTGCCTTACGCCGGAGGTGGTGGAGAAACTCAGAAAGGAGGGAAGGCTGGAGGAGTGGGTGAGCCGATGGGAGTCTGCTGCAAAGCGAGGGATGTATGAAAAGACTCCCGATCAACTGATAAGGTTGGCGAAGAGGAGTTTCGCAGTGGCGGAAACCCTGAGACCTCTTGTTCTCTGTGTGGATTTCAGCGACAATGTGCATACCCATGACACCAGTGAATTCTCTACGCTCCTCTTCTCCAAGGACTTCACCTTTCCCACCGGCAGTTTCAGGGACTATTATCTGGAGAACTCTTATGGAGAACACGATCCTAATGGGGGCGTACATGGATGGGTGAGAGTGGACTCGAGTTATGCCTATTATACCGCGGGGCAGAACGGGCTAGGTCCTTATCCTCGCAATGCTCAGAAGTTAGTCCAAGATGCATTGGCTGCCGCTGATGATTCTGTGAATTTTGCGGACTATGACTATAATGGCGATTTATGGATCGACGGTTTGATTGTTGTGCACGCTGGTCCTGGATCTGAGGAGACTCACGACGACTGGGACATCTGGTCGCATCGCTGGGCAGTCGGCACACACTGGAGAGATGGCGTTAGGATAAACACGTACACCATGCAGCCAGAGGTACATCCAGGGGGAGCTTTAATCGATATCGGCGTCTTCTGCCATGAGTGGGGGCATGATTTGGGGATTCACTGGGAGGAATACGATACAGATTACAGCTCATGGGGATTAGGTGATTGGAGCGTGATGGCGTCCGGCTGTTTTAATGATGATGGAAAAAGACCAGCGCACCATAGTGCCTATTGTAAATATTATTTAGGTTGGACAGATGTCATCTCACTTGGATCAAATCAAACCGACGTGGAAATCGTTCAGGCTGAGACTTCACCTGTTTCTTATCGGCTCTGGACCTCAGGGTTAGGGGGCAGCCAGTTCTTCATGGTTGAGAACAGACAGAAGACTGGTTTTGATTCCCATTTGCCTGGTAGTGGCTTGTTGATCTACCACGTGGATGTGGTCATGTCTGGTAATGACAATGAATGGTGCCCGGGAAGCCCACCTACCCAGCATTACAAGACCGCTTTAGAGCAGGCAGATGGAGAGTTTCAGTTAGAGGGATGCTATGGGTTTGGCCAAAATAAAGGGGACTGGAGTGATCCCTTCCCGGGAAACCTAAACAAAAGAGCTTTTGATGATACCACCATCCCAAGCTCGAGCGATTACTATGACAATCCGACTCAGGTGGCGGTGTGGAATATATCCAATTCAGATTCGGTGATGTCCGCCAACCTGGATGTAACCTGGTCCAGACCATGTCTGTTTTTGGATAGCTTTACTGTGGATGACTCTCCGCCTGGAGGGGATGGAGATGGCAAACCTGAAGCAGGAGAGACGGCGAAGATTTACTTCACCATCTCCAATATCTGGCTCCCCATAAACAACACCACCGTAACCGCATCTGCGGACACCGCGGGTATAATCTTCACCCATCCTACCTCTAACCTGGGAACCATTGGAACCGGTGACTCTGTCAATAATTACTCCGATCCCATCGAGTTGGAGGTGGATCCGCTCTTCCCCGGAAGATTGACCATCTTTACCCTTCGTGTGGAAGGGAATACCACTTCTGGTATCTACACTCTTGATTTTGAGGTCGAGCTTTTGGTAGGAAATGCGGAGATTCTTATTGTGGATGATGCGGGTGACTACCTGAGCTACTATACCGGCGCTCTAGACTCTCTAAGGCAAGTCTACGAGATCTGGGATGCTTACAGCAAAGGGGATCCGGATTTTTCGTTCAGCAGATACAGGTATCTGATCTGGTATACCGGAGATTACCAGACCGACCTATTCACCCAAGCCCAGGTGGAAAGCTTGATTAGCTTTTTGGATTACGGAGGCAGGCTATTTTTGACCAGCCAGGATGCGGTGGAGGTTCTCTCCGGCTCCTCTGATTCCTTGGATACGCTGTTTTTGAAAAACTATCTGCATGTGGGCTACGATGGGAACAACATCAAACATCTGGTGGCAGGACAGCCGGGAGATGAGATAGGGGACACTCTGTGGATTCGTCCAGAGAAGTATCCGGGAGCCGACAATCAGACCTCCAAGGATAACCTGGTTCCTGACACTGAGGCGGATACGGTTCTGGTTTACGCCAACAGCGGATTTACCCCCACCGACTTGGTTGCCGGCACTAAATTTCAAAATGACTTCTTCAAGGTGGTGGTGTTTGGATTTGGATTCGAGGCAATAAATTCAAGCGGGAGTGAATTTCACGGGGAGTGGCTGAGCAAGCCGCATTTTGTGATGGATAGGGTATTAAATTGGCTGAGGGGATCCTCAGATGTCTTCGATTGGGGAGAAGAGTTAGTTAACTTGCCCAAAGCCATTCAGCTTTATCAGAACTATCCCAACCCCTTCAATCCGGTGACCAGTATTCGGTATACAGTAGGCAGTAGGCAGACAAAGACAGTGGATGGTTCACAGTTCATGGTTCATGGTCCCGTCCACATTACCCTCAAGATATATAATGTTCTGGGGCAGATGGTGAGGATTTTGGTGGATGAGGAGAAGCTTCCGGGAAGCTACACGGTCATCTGGAATGGAAAGGATCAGAAAGGATACGAGGTCTCCAGCGGAATATATTTCTACCAGCTAAAGACAAAAGACCACTCTGAGGTTAAGAAGATGGTTTTATTGAAATAGGTTTGACTCACTCGCACTTCTTCGAACACAAAAATGGTAGCCGCAGGTCATTTGACTTCCTATGGATCCAAATGGACAAATGAGCTCCAGCCTGCGATCAAGGATCAGTTTTGTAGGTCGGATATGTCCAGCCAGCGGCGGGACTATCCGACATTTTGTTTCCATTCTTGGTTTAATGGAAGTTTCGTGTTGGTAAAAAGGTTAGATTTAGTTGATAAT
>CAZOJT010000051.1:0-21672 GCA_964580215.1 uncultured Ignavibacteria bacterium
CCACGTCCCGATCATGTCGCAATCCTATCCTCACCTGGGCCGCTTCACAACCACGCGCGCGCCGTAGATTCCCCAACACGCCGATCAACCACCTACCACGGAGAAGAGAAACGTCAAACCAATCTTCTATGGCATTTTCTCCCAAGGTCAAGAAAGTCGAGCTTGTAAGCCCATAATCTGTAGTTACACGGCCGCAAAACCCCAACGCACACAATGCGTATCTCTACAGACTTTACTGCTTTGTATCAATCTACAACTGTCGAAGCCAGGCTCAAATCACACTACCTGTTCCATGTGCGAAAAGCAAGGAGACATGAGGCCAGTTCATATCCCCTCCCATTTATGCTCCGAAGACTAACCATTACGCTAGCTCAAGCTTCAAGGCCAAGCTAGCACACGGTTTTCATCAATCCAATCGGGTAGGCAGCTTTCTTTCTTCCAGAGCTTCCCTCACCGCACTTTTAGCAAGAATGTCTAACGCATCGTACATCGGAAGATCCACGGCCTCTTCAGTAAAAAGCACTGACAGCTCAGTGCATCCAAGTATTAATCCTTCAATTCCACTTTCTTTAAGCCCATGAATCACGTCGATTACTGTTTCCTTAAAAGGTTGTTTCCTCTTTCCAGCTTTGACCCCATAGATGACGTCCATTACGCGTTGCTGATCACAAGCCTTGGGAGAGATAATCTCAATCCCTCTCTCACTGCATGCCTTGTGATAGAGTCCTATTTGGACCGTGCCATCCGTTGCAAGGAGTCCAACGCGCTTTTCCTTGATAGCATTGGCGGTTTCTCCAATCATGTTAAGAACTGGAATCGTTACGGCTTTTCGAATGCTTTCCAAAAAGTAATGTGCTGAATTACACGGGATGATTATGAAATCTGCTCCCGCTGCTTCCAAAATGCTGGCGGATTTCTTCAGCAAGGGTAGGGGGTCCTTTCCATTGTGCAATATTGCTTGGGTGCGATCGGGAATCTGTGGGTTATTGTCAATGATGATTCTTAGATGATCCTGGTCACTCTTAGCTTGTGTTTTCCCAACGATCCTCTTGAAAAGCTCCACAGTGGCTTCCGGCCCCATTCCACCGAGAATACCAATGATCTTTCTATCCCTGGTCATTTCCATCTTCGCGGCTTGTCTCATTTGTAGCATCTATACGCTTTGTGATAGTATGGCCTGCAAAGCACTAATAAAGTGATCAATATCCGTTCTCTCGATAACCAGCGGCGGCGAGATCCTCAAGGTTGATGGTCCGTACACGGTAAGTAGAATGCCATTATCTCTCAAAGCGTCTTGTATTCTCATTGCCTCGCTGGATGCCGGATCGTTGCTCCCAGGTTTCACAATTTCAATGCCAATGAGTAACCCCTTTCCCCTTACCTCCCCGATGCAATCGAACCTGTTCTTAAGTCTTTTAAGCTCTGCAAGCAGATATTTACCAAGTTCAGTCGCTCTAGCTAACAAATTTTCACGCTCTATGACTTCTATCGTCGCAAGACCACCGGCACAAGCAACCGGGTTCCCCCCTAGAGTGGAAGAGAAATCGCTGTATTCGAAAACATCAGCGATTTCCGGTGTAACGATAAATGCGCCCAAAGGCAGACCGCCACCCAAGGCTTTACCCAAGATAAGAATATCCGGTTCCAGTTTCCAGTGTTCTACCGCAAAGAACATTCCGGTCTTTCCTAGGCAGGTGAGCGTTTCATCTGCCACCATGGCGATGCCACGGCTTCGGCATAACGCTTCCATCTTGGCAAAGTAGCGATCCGGTGGCGTGATTACCCCAACATCTCCCAACAGGGGTTCAAAAATGAACGCAGCAATACTGCCCGTAGTCCCGTATTCCAAATAATCTTCAACATACTTCGCACATGCAATATCACACTCTGGATATTGGTGTTTCAAACTGCATCGGAAGCAATAAGGAGCTGGAAGATGGTGAACCCCGGGTAAGAGAGGGCCTATTCCTTGCTTATCTTGGCTAAAGCCGGTAAGGCTAACAGCCCCCATTGTCCTACCCATGAATCCTTGTTGCAGCGCGAGCAATTCGTATTTTTGCTGGCTTTTTCTCACAAGTCGCATGGCTCCTTCAACCGCTTCGCTTCCGCTATTACAGAAAAATGTTTTTGTCAATCGTCCCGGTGTGAGTGCCGCTAATTTTTCAGCCAGAGCAGCCACGGGTTCAGAATAGTAAAGGTAGTGAGTTGCGTGGACGAGACGAGCCATTTGTTTGTGCATTGCCTCGTTCACGTATTGGGTATATTCGTTATTATATCCGAGGAGAGATACGCCGAAGCCTGCAGTGAAGTCCACATAACCCCTCCCCGACACATCGTAGACGTTTACCCCCTCTGCTCTCTGAACAACGATTGGATGGATAACTGGTTTGAGGATATAGGAATCATATCTTTGTTTAATCTTGTCATTACACATCTTTTCTCCACTTAATTTGTGATATTACTCAGAGCTTAAAATCGTACCGCTCCACAAGCAGGGAGTGAAACGCATCCCAGTCAGGGCCAATTGGGCTTGGGATATGAGGCAGTGTTTGTTCAAGCACGTCCAGATCCTTGAACCCCGCACCTGTTATTACACAAACGACACTATCTCCCTTCAATATCCTTTCATCACTCCGGAGCCTCTTTACCGCGGCCACCGTCGTTGCAGATGTGGCACTAGCGAACAGGCCTTCATGTTTGGCCAAAGCGCTCCTCGCGTCTAGAACTTCTTCATCATCAACAGCCACAGGGAACCCGCCTGAGTCAACCATCGCTCTTAATCCTTTATAGCTTCCTTTCGGAGCGACCGCATGTCGCGCTACAGTTGCTCCCGGTTGAACAGTTTTGATCTGCTGGGACTCCTTTAAATTCGTCTTGGTAAAAGAGCCACCAGCGCTCGATTCCGCCCCGATCATTAACGGCAGCGAATCGATCAGTCCCAAGTTGTAGAAATCCACGAAACCGCTCCAAATGCCATGTAGGGCCAGCCCTTGCCCAACTGGCACGATTACTTTGTCAGGCGCACGCCAACCCAAGTCTTCGCATATCTCGTAGGCAATGGTCTTTGCGCCCTCCTGACTGTAGGGGTCTCCAGTTGGAGAAGGGGTATAGCTGGAGAGAGGATGGCAACTGAATTGGTCGACGCACTTCTTCATAAGCGGATAGCGATGCTCGTATTGCTGCAAGGGTACTGCCTTTCCCCCGAATGCTAGTGTCTGCAAGATAGCCGCTCTGGCCTCGGTGGTAGTCTCAACGCTAATCGCTGACAGGCCATAGCTTGCAGCATACGCAGCAGCTGCCGCTCCCATGTTTCCTCCACCTGCTATGAAGCACCGCGCACCATGTTGCAAAGCGACATTTCCGCCAACACAGGCATACCTATCCTTGAAAGTTCCTGTTGGGTTCCTTGACTCATCCTTTGCATAGAAATTCACAATATCAAGATCTTTCGCTAGATGCTTGCACCTCACCAATGGGGTTCCACCAGCACCCAAGGTTAAAAAAGGGAGGCCCAAGTCGACAGGAAGTAAATCAACATATCTAAGCAATCCTTGGCTTCGATGCTGCTGCAACCTCTGACGAGTCACTGATTGTTTGACTCGGTCAAGGTCATACCTGACAACAAGGTTGGCGGTGAAGTCGACGCTACGGCAAGCAGAGCAACCTTCAAATAGCCTTTCAAGAGGATATTCCTTACCACAGTGCATGCATTGAAGACCGACTACAGGCATATGAAGTTACCTCCTATCTGATACTTGACAGCAGATCGCCTTTCCCGGCCTTTGGGGACGCTTGGCCGGTGGTGACCAACTCGACGATCTGGGACACATCCATTCCGTCGAGACCTAGCTCCTTCACGGCGATGCCCTGCTGCCAATAATCAACCCCATCTACTATGGACCAAGCGGAAATGACGGCCTTTGTCGCACGGCAAGGTATTCCTAGGGCGTCACAAAGCGACGCGATGGGAACTAAGCCATAAGGAACATCCTCTCGGATGTAATCGAATACGTTTGGTAGAACATAACCTTTGTATGCGTTACAGCTCTGGAAAACCTCATAGGTCGTGGCACCGGTGGCACCGTAATACAGCTTAAGACTATCGATTGCGGGACCAAGCTTAAGGCCGAGTTTCGTTGCCAGATTGCGCCTTTCTTCATCCATACAATCCATAACAGCAGCAATCTTGAGCGTAGTCCCTTTATGGTAGAACTCGAAATTCCTCTCTCGCTCCAAACAACCAAGATTAAACAGAGCAATTGGAGTGTGAAAGATCGGGTTAAAACTGTCTAGGTTTGTGTCGAGAACGTTTTCTCCGGGAACCAACTGCGGCAAAGCGCCTTTCAGTCTCTCAGTGACCTCGTTTGTTCTATTGGCCGGAAACGCTGAGACTTTTACCTTTGATTTAATCCCGCTGATCTTCACCTCGGCCGGACCTATAGCTTCGCTTACCAGTGGGAGCAAGGTTGTTTCGGCAATAAGAATATCGTCATGGAGTGTCTGAAGAAGCGGTCTCAAGCGTAGCGATGCCCAGTAGCCAGTAACAACGACGACCAACTGCCCATCTCTCAAGTAGGGTAGGCACGATTCAAAGATACTTTTGTGAGCAAAGGCTCTTAACGTCATCAACACAACATCGGCTTCTGGGACGATTTCCCGAATATCACAAGAAGTTCGGGCAAGGCGCGCCCGGCCTTCAATGACGCCCGAGACCTTTATCGCTCGCTCCCTTAGGATCGTCGCAAACTGTTCCGCATGTAGGGGTGGGTTAAATAGAGCCACGTCAATGCCTTTAAGAGCCAGATAGCTGGCTAAACCCTGACCCGCACTGCCCGCTCCCAAGACGGCAAAACGCATGTTTGTTACCTCCTTTTACTTGCTTATCCCTTGTGAATTGACACGATGCATGCCTTGCTCAAGTATTGAGTGTGGAGACGTTGCAACGGGTGCCAACTTAGAAATTAGTACAAACATTCTCTAGTCCCAGTTGATGCAACACTTTTTTGCTCGGCAATCCATTCTCATTCCACCCGTGGAGCGCATAATTCAGGGAAATAGACTTGTAGTCTATGCACTCTCCCTGGAAGAAGATCTCGCCGCTTATCGGCATCTCCAAGAAATTGATGCATCTGAGAAGCGTGCTTTTGCCAGACCCGCTTGGACCTATGATGGCCATAACTTCACCTGGGGGAATTGACAATGAAACCCCTTTTGAAACCTTGAGCCTCCCAAAACTCTTATGCAAATCATGGACCTCAAGAATTGGTTCAGCACGCACTTACTCCTCCTTAATTCTTGATTTATACCCTACTGCATGCAAGATTATACGGCTTTCCCGTTTCATGCGATCTTTCGTTAGCCTCGATACGAGGCTTAAGAACTCACTCACTGTTGACACAGATGGCAAAATCAGGGCAATTGGCCTCACACAGCTTGCATCCGACGCAGTTTTCCGCCTGGTATACCTCGACCACGGTGTATCCCTTTTTATTTGGTTCTTTAGCCAGCCTCAGGACGTCCTTTGGGCAATAAGAAATACACAAGCCACACCCCTTGCAAATCTCAACTGCCACATGGACCTGATTTGCACCCATTTAAGCTCACACTCCTAGTTTTCGTAGATAGGCCACAATTTCAGCAGGGTTTTTGGCCACATGAGAACCGGCCTTTATCAGCGCGTCGATTTTGCTGCCGGCCGTTTCTCTCTCCCCCTCAATAATGGCACCCGCATGGCCCATCTGGGCGCCTTTAGGGGCTGAACGCCCGACAATGAGCGAGATCACCGGCTTGCTCACGCTCGTCTCAATGAACGCAGCGGCTTCATGTTCCATGGTGCCACCAACCTCCCCGAGTAACACGATGGCCTTTGTTTGTGGATCGTTTTCGAACATCTCCAAGGTGTCCCGTTGGGTAATGTCCCAAAGCGGGCCCCCACCTATCCCGATAATCGTTGATTGCCCGTACCCATTCTCCGTTAGTTGTTTACATACCTCATAGGAGAGAGCGCCGCTTTTCGAAACAACGCCAACAGACCCCTCTTTGAGGACGCGATTGGGGTGAACGCCAACCTTGCATTTCCCGGGCGAAACAAGCCCTGGTGTATCGGGGCCAAGAACCCTGGTACCTTTAGTGAAGGCATAATTCGAGATAGAAAGCGTTTCCTGATCAGAAATTCCAGCTGTCGTCAAGACCAGTAACTTGATATCGTTGTCGATGGCCTCGATGGCTGCGTCCTTGGCAAACCGAGCGGGAACAAAGCACAAAACAACATCAACCTCATGGTTACGACTAGCATCCTCGATGAAGTCATAAACAGGCACCCCATGCAAAGTTGTACCGCCCTTTCCAGGAGTCACACCCGCCACAATGCTTGTGCCATACTCCAACATAATCTTTGCTTGAAACGACCCAACTTTACCAGTAATGCCTTGAATCAAAACCCGCGTGTGCTCATCGATTAGGATCGCCATCAGTCCGCTTCCACCCCATTAACAGCGGCAAGTATCGCCGTAGGGAGATCGTCGTACGTTTCAATACCCACTTCACGAAGCTTCGCCCGTCCGACTTCTTCTTGTGTCCCACACATTCTGACGGTAAGAGGAATCGTCACACGGTGTTCTTTCAGATAGTTCACGATACCCTCGGCCACCTCATCCATTCGCGTCAGACCCCCAATCAAGCTGATCAACAGCACCTTCGCCTTTGGATTCGCCAAGACAACTTCGAGCGCCTGCTGCATGCTCTCCGTGCCAGCAAGCCCGCCCAGTTCGCAGAAGTTCGCTGCTCTTCCCCCTACATCCCGAATGAGGTCAAGTGCCAGCATGCCGGTCCCAGCACCGTCGGATATCAGCGCTACTTCACCCTCCAAAGGCACATAGGTAACTCCATATTCTTCAGCCAGTTGTTGCGCCCGGCTCTTTTCACTTTTTGCTAGCCTGTTCTGCTCCTCTTTGATCTGGTCGAATAGCTCGGGGTGGCGATACGCTGCTTTATCATCTAACAGGATCTTCGCGTCCAACGCGACCAACCCATTCGGTGTAACTGCGAGCGGATTGATTTCTACAAGAGAGGCATTGTAGCCATAGAACACAGCAAACATCTTCTCTACGATACTAGTGAGATCCGCCATGCGGTCCTTCACCGAAAGTTGAGTAGCCAAGTATTGAAGTACATACCTGGGGAGGCCAACGGAAGGGTGCACATACTTCTTAATTATCTTCTCGGGAGAATCGCGCCCGACCGCTTCGATATCCACCCCCCCGGCGCTGCTTGCCATCAGCATCGGCAGTTTGGCAACTTTGTCTATCAGCACGGCGAGATAAAGCTCCCTTTCAACTACGACCTGTTCCTCTGCCAATACAGCTTGAACACGATGGCCTTTGACGGTGGTGTTTAACAGTTCTTCTACTGCTGGTGTTGCCTCACTCGCAGATTCGGCCACCTTGATTGCACCAGCTTTCCTGCGTCCACCCACGGTCGCTTGTGCTTTCAAGATTGTTGGAAAGGCTAAACCTGCCACGTCGGCCACGGAGGTAATTAAAACGCTTTTCGGAATAGGAATCTCATGCTCTGAAAAGATCCTCTTCGCCTGAAACTCAAGCAACCGCATCGATCAAACCTCCACCGAGATTGCTTCCTCTATTGCCAGTTGCTTGCCTCGACTCGCTGCCTTGAGATTAAGTTCAATAAAGCGTTCCGGAACGCTCTCGTGAATCGCCTCCAGTAAAGACTCTTCCGGTATGAAACCAGTTGCTTGACGCAGAAAACCCAACATCACTATGTTGGCGGTAATCTGCTGACCGATCTCCTCGGCAGCTATTTTGGTGACAGGGACTTCGATAATGCGGATGTCCGCCCGATTGGGCCGATCGACGTACCGAGGATCGATCACCAATGTCCCGTCTGATTCCAATCGCGGCAGATACCGATCAAGGGCCGGTTGCGACATGGCTACAAGTAAGTCAACCTTAGCTACCGAAGGGGAGTTGATTGGCTCTTCAGAAAGAATCAATTCGGCTTGGCATTCTCCTCCCCGAGCTTCTGAACCGTAGGATTGTGTTTGGACGGCATTCAGGCCAGCACGGACTGCAGCGGTACCAAAGACCGTGGCTGATAAGACTAACCCTTGGCCGCCAAATCCGCAGAATTGTATATTGAGGCGGTCTTTCTTCATCATTTCCCCTCTCCTTCAACAGTCTCTTCAATAAAGACCGAGCTGCCGTTGAACACGGGTCTCTGGTAATCCACGAAATCGCCCAGGACAAATTTGCCGGCGAGCTCCTCATCAGATAACTTTTTCGCTTCATCACGAGTGACGGAGTTATCTTCGATCCATTGAATCCCCTTCCAAGGGTCGCCGGTGCGAAGAGCCCGACGGCCAAAATTGGTTGGGCATTGGGCCACAAACTCTACCAAGCTAAATCCTTTGTGCTGGAGTGCTTTTACGATTGCATTAGTGCCCTGTCGGCTCCGACTCGTGCTCCACCGGCTGACAAACGTGGCACCCGCTGTTATCACGAGCCTGCACACGTCAAACGGTGGTTCAACATTTCCGTACGGGGTTGTCATAGTACGAAGATTTTGGGGGGTCGTAGGCGCAACCTGCCCCCCGGTCATTGCATAGTTGAGGTTATTCACAACGATCATCACTACATCGAGATTCCTACGTGCCGCTTGAATGAGATGATTCCCGCCTATGGCAGCCGCATCACCATCCCCAGCAAAGATCACCACTTTCAGGTCAGGATTGTGCAACTTCATCCCAGTTGCCCATGGCAACGTGCGCCCATGCACACCATGAAGCGCATCGACGTGTAGATAAACCGGGATCCTGGCCGTGCATCCTACGCCACCGACCGCGACCAGCTTGTCAAAGTCCAATGCCACCTTATCGGCCGCTTGAAGAAAGTAGTTCATTACCTGGGCAGCACCACATCCGGGGCAGAAGAAATGGGGCAGGCTCCCTTTTCGCAGATACTTGGTAAGCGGATTCTTGTTCATCGGGCAACCTCCTTAATCTCTGCAAGGATCTCGCCAGGAGTATGAATCTCACCTCGATTCTTGGTGACCCGCACGGCCTCACAGCGCCCGTCACTGACACGTTCGACCTCTCCTGCATACTTGCCGATGTTCATCTCTACGGTGAGGATTACCGAAACTTTCTCGGCCACTGCTCGGATCTCCTTTTCCGGAACCGGCCAAACAGTTATCAAACGTAACAGCCCTACTTTGATCCCTTCTTTGCGGGCCTGATTAACCGCATCGAGCGCCGGACGGCTTTCACTTCCGTAGGTTACCAAGACAATTCTGGCATCGTCCAAAAAGTGCTCTTCAGTTTCGACAATATCATCCCGGTTTCGGGTGATCTTCCCAATGACCCGATCGTACATGGTCTCAAACACGTCAGGATCCCAGCTGATCCCACCATGCTCGTTATGTGGGTTTAGGGAATGAAGGATCCGATAGCCCGTTCCCAGGTCTGGCAGTGGGGGAGCTGCGTCGGGATCTGCCTTGAATGGCACGAACTCATGGGGAGGGACCGTCGGTTTTGTTCGGTTGATGATCTCAATGTCTTTTTCATCAGGAATGACGAGGTTCTCACGCATCAGAGCGATCGTGGTCTCAGACATCACGATCACGGGCGTGCGGTATTTCTCAGCGAGATTAAACGCCTTGATCATGTGATCGAAGAGTTCTTGCACAGTAGAGGGTGCCAGGACAATGATCTCGTAATCGCCACTGGCAGCCCAGCGCATTTGCATGACGTCGGACTGTGTCGCGTAGTTCTCACCACGACATCGCTGAACATCTACGATGACTAAAGGGAGCTCCGCTGCCACCGCGTAACCGATTCCTTCCAGCATGTAATTGAAGCCGGCGCTCGCCGTAGCCGTCATTGCCTTCGCTCCAGCAAGTGAAGCCCCCGTCACTGCATAGATGGAACACAGCTCGTCTTCGCCTTGGAGAAACTTACCCCCTACTTCAGGCATCCGAGCTGCCATGCGCTCTGAGATCTCGTTTGCGGGGGTTATTGGATACCCTGCGAAGAAATCGCACCCTGCTGCGAGTGCACCTTCGACAACGGCGTAGTTCCCAAGCATGAAGCGTTTCCCCGTTAACACCCTCCCTCTTTTTTTTGCCATGGTTGCCTCCGATCTAGAGTGTTAGCTCTCCTTTCTGTTGGATAAGTTTCCCATCGATTTCTATAGTTGAGTTGCGAATGATTAAATCGATATGGCTCTTTGCTGCCACGTGACCACCGAAGTCGAGATTGTTGCCGATCCCTATGTGGCAGGTACCGTAAGCACCTTCATCCTCCAACATGCTGCCAGTGATCTTTGAACATGGGTTAAGGCCAATCCCCAATTCCGCAACGTTGTAAATGTTAGGGTCGTCCATTTTCTCAAGAACACTTCTGAGAGTATCGGCCTGTGCTCCCCCACTGATCTCAACGACTTTTCCCTCCTTAATCTTCACCCGTATCGGTTCTCGAATTACCCCAAGGGCTGGATGGGGGATACTCCCGTCTACGACCAAGGTCCCTTCGCTGGTTCCCTCGACAGGCCCTACATTGGCCTCGATGTTCGGTGGCCCAGAGATGCTCCCTGGGGTGTGGGAAAAGCCAGGTTCCGCAAAACCTTTACGTTCAGAGATATCCAGACATAGGTCAGTTCCTTCTTTGGTAGTTACTCTTGCTGCGTTGCCCTGTTCGAGCACGTTCGCTACTTGGTCCACGGTTTTTGCAATCGTAAGGAAATCCGCTTCGATGCCTCCGGTTTCCAGCATGCGCTCTTCAAAGTCACCCATGCTGAGGACACGAGCACCGTTCGTCCTCGCTTCCTTGGTCGCGGAAGCATGTGTCATAGAGAATGTCAAGGGCATGAAAATGACATCGGAGACGCTCATCGCACGCGCAATTTGGATCGGTGGTTCCTCCCCATGTGCGCTTCTTGGTGTACAGACAGCAAGGACCACATCGTCTGTAATCCCAAGTGCTACGGTGGCTATCAGCTCTCCCACATTGAGCGTCTTTGTGTCCGTAACGACTAGGACTTTTTCTCCGGGCTCCACACGCGCGCAGTCAACCACAATCTTTTGCGCGCCAGCTAGCTTCTTTGCATCCTCAAGCATTCTTATTCCTCCTATAGAACGACTCCATCCGGTTGAACGCTTCGGATATGAGGTCGGGCTCTGTCGCATAGGAAAGACGAAGGTGCCTTTCCCCACATTCACCAAAAGCACTACCCGGTACGGTCGCTACATGGACTTCCTCCAGCAACTCTTTGGCAAATTCAGCCGAGGGCTTATTTAAGTTGTAGGATGGGAAGCAGTAGAAGGCCCCCGCGGGCTCTATACTGCAATTGAAGAAATCGGACTCGCGGATATGCTTCAACATTAACGCTCGTCTTTCCGCATATCCTTTCACCATCTGTTGAGATGCATTCCGGGACTTCTCGCTGGTAAGCGCTTCAGTCGCGCCGGGTTGAGCAAAGGCGGTGACACAGCTCGCTGAGTGCTGATAGATCTTAATCATCCCCTCCAAAATATCTTTTGGGGCCGTTACATATCCGAGTCTCCATCCTGTCATGGCATGGCTTTTTGAGAAACCATTAACGGTGATAACGTTGTCAAACTCTGAACCCGGGCTATAGTGTTCACCTTCATAAATTAGATATTCATAGATCTCGTCACAGAGCACTAAGGCTCCATTATCCCTTGCTATTTTAACAATGCTGCGAATTGTCGATTTGTCATATACAGCACCGGTGGGGTTGTTTGGCGAATCGATCACTATGATCTTGACCGATTCGTCCATTGCCTTCTCTATGGCCTCGATATCAGGTTGGAAGCCTTCTGCCTCAGAAGTGGCAACTCGTATGACCCCAGCACCCGCTATTCTTGCGGCAGGTTCATAAGAGACCCAAGCCGGGTCGAGTATCATGACCCGGTCCTTCTCCGAAAGCACCGCCTGGAAGGCAAGGAAGATCCCAAATTTACCACCTACTGTTACAATAACATCGTCTACGCCAACATTTATCCCGTTCTCTCGCTTGAACTTCTCGCAGATCGCTTCCCTTAGCTCGTAATCTCCTGCTGTTGGTTCATACTTAGTCTTGCCCATCTTTAAGGCATTACAAGCAGCATTCTTGATGTTATCCGGGGTATCGAAACACGGTTCTCCAACTCCTAGAGATACGATATCTGTGATCCCTTTTTGTTTCATGCCCTTGACAAGATTGTCAACTTCCTCCGTTGCGGAGTGTTCAAGGCTGTCGATCTTCTCTGATAGCCAGCTTACCATTAGGAAATTCCTCCTTTACATGTATTGCCCACTAAGTAGCCTTCCGAAGCCTTTCAGTGAACATCGAAGTTTCAGCGTCCTTAACGCCGCCCACAGACTTGCTTGGTTGCTAGTCACTACGGGTAGATCCAGATCGTTTTCAAGCAATTCGATAATTTCGATTGTCCTAAGGTTGGTACAGCTAATAAAAAGGGGAACGGTGAGCGATTTCGCATGTTGCCTTATCTTATTATAGATGCACTCGGGGGCGAGGCTACCGATCTCCAAATTGCTAATGGGTTGTGAATAGGTAGACTTGATCAGCTCGATCGTCTCCACAACCTTTACATTTACACTTTCAAGCCAAGCAACCGCTTTTGCGTTCGTCTCCTCAGGATAAGGGGTCGCAAGACACACCTCATCAATCCTCAACCGCTTCAACGCATCAATCACAGCAGTCGCGGTGGTGACAACCGGTCTCTCAATCACTTCGCTCAGTTCCTTGGTAAACCGCTGATTCCAGTCTTCCCCTTTCAAGAAACTACCTGAGGTACAACCGTAGAGAATCATGTCAACATTGGCACTGGCTAGCTCCTGTGCGGCTCGCTCGGCATATTGGGACATTCGCAGCAGTTCTTCCTCTGTCTCCATAACCTGCATGACGCGAGCTGTCTGTTGTGTAATGCCTTTTGGTAGCATCCGCGCCAGCTCGCATTCCATTGTAGTATTCGACGATGGTACAATTAATCCTATCCGCCCACGCCATCCATACATTTTGCTACTCCTTATTCTTCGTATCATTCGGTTCGCGAACTTCAAGCTGCGATAGTATATATCATATATCTAACGATCTCAAGCTAGGCAAGGCTGCACCCTCGGAACTGGACCAGCAAGGCAATAGAGAATCCTGTAGCAAAATGGGTCGTTTCTTTGGGAAAATACTAATATTCGTGTGAAGAAAATGATTCATAGTATTCCTCTAGCCAACAAGAATGCGGAAACCGACGTCCATCGATACGGCATCCAGACATACGCAATCTAAACAAAGCAAGCAGGTACCGGGAACAACGGTACCTGCTCACAGCCTTTATCAATATATTCGCTGTCCTACTTTGTCTTACCTCTCATCCCAAGGTGGGAGCGGGAAAACAAGCTCCGCTTCAGCAAACTCCTCCGGCCAGACTACCTTCTGCTGCTCATTCTGCCACTGAATGACCACCACACGTCCCAGGTAGTTCTGACCCGTTTCATCAAACCGAACACCCTGCCATGGAAGCGGAAGCAGATCTCCGGGGATGTCCGTTTCGACTAGTGCCTGCCTGACGGCGTCAGGGTCCGTCGAACCAGCGCGATTGATCGCGTCCACTAGGGTAAGCAGCCCAATAAAGCCCCGAGCGGGCAGATTACCCATTGCTGCAGCCTCGCCATACCGGTCCCCAAGCAAGCCGGTGAATATGCTTGCCATCTTGTTGGTTTCAATAAGTGAGTCGGACCATAGCTGTGTTGCCATCACGCCATTGACATCCGAATCCAGGGACTTCTGAAACTCATAGCGGATATGCCCCGTAGAGTTCGCCACAATGGGAACGGCTACGTCGTACTTCTTGAACGCCTTCTGATAAAGGATTGCATCAGTGATGTACATTGCTGCCCAAATGAGGTCAGGGTTCTCCCTCTTCACACGCAATGCCTCTGCATCGACATCAGTGGCTTCGTGGGGGTAGGCGATATTGACCACAACCTCATAGCCTATCTCAGGGGCCTTCTCCACCAGAAGTTTTGCGGTATCTTGACCGAATAGCGTGTCCTCACACACGATCGCGACTTTACTGAGCCCGTAATTTTCCTTCAAGTACTTGGACATCTCGAGCATCCCTTCGACATGGACGACGTCAGTGGGGGTTGTTCGGAAGAAGTACTTGAATCCACGCTCGGTAAGCGTGGGGGCCGTGGCACTGTCATCAAGGAAGGGAATCCCCATTGCCTCAGCCACTGCACTAGCGGGATCGGTCACGCTGCTGTTGTAGCAACCAATGAGGGCCACACAGTTCTCAAGAGTGAGGAGGCGTTCTGCCTCTCCTTTTCCGACTTCTGGTTTAGCTTCGGTATCGCCAAAGATCATCTGGATCTTTGCACCACCCAAGTTTGGCAGGCCTTCTGACCTAAAGATGTCACCAGGGGAATCAATGTCATAGCTTTCATTCACCAAATCCTGCATAACTTTGAGAGCCTGAACGAACTGAATCCCTGTTACGGAAAGAGGGCCTGTGATCGGGTAAAGTGCCCCTATCCTAATGATTTCCGGTGTATCCCCAGCAAACGCTACTTCCCCCAACACCATTCCCAAAACCGACATTAGCAACAAAACCAACGCAATCTTTCGGAAACTAGCCATCATACACCCTCCTTATCCAACTTGAAGAACCAAGTAGACTGTCCTCACACTAGATCATCACTCCTCGCGCTCAATCACCTCCTTACACAACGTACTTTCAGGGCATACTGCAAAGTGACACTCGCATCTGCCTCTGATATGGTATATAGTATACAACATCCTAGGGGGTTTTTCCACTTAATCATCGGCCTTGTGCTGAAGGTTTTCCCGAGTGCTTCATCGCCACGAGCATGTAAGACTTTCGTGGCTAAATGCTTGTTGTCAATGTCAAGAGTGTTCATTCTCGGCCTGGGCGAAGGCTACCCGCACCGTCGCAACACCTTCCCGGGCAACGCACCGGTATGCTCTCGGTGTCGGATCACGGCCTTTCCATCCACCATTGGGTTCTCCAATGCACCACACAGCAAGCATCTTTGGTATGCTTTCCCAGCTAACCTCCTAGGTAGAGCTTCCTGATGTCTGTATTGGCCAAGATTTTCTGGGGGGATCCTTGCATCCGGTTCTTGCCGTCGACCAAGAGGTACACGTAATCCGATATCTCCAACGCTTGTTTTGCGTTTTGCTCCACGATCATGACAGTAATGTTCTCTTCCTGATTGAGTCGAACGATATAGTCAAAGACCATCTTCCTGACCTTCGGGGCCAATCCCACGCTGGGTTCGTCCAGAAGGAGAAGTTGCGGTTCCAAGAGCAATGCCCGTCCGACCTCCAGCATGCGACGTTCTCCACCGCTCAGCGTTCCCGCATACTTCTTCTCCTTCTCCTTCAACACGGGAAAGAAAGCATATATGAATTCCAGTCGCTTCTTGAACAGATCCTTTCTCGTTTCTATGTACGCCCCCATTTCCAGATTCTCATAGACTGTCATGCTAGGAAAGACACTGCTCTCTTGAAAGACGAACGAGATGCCCTTTTTAAGTATCTGCGGCGGTGTCTTTCCGGTGATATCGTCGCCTTGAAATATCACCTTTCCACGTTTAGGATTCAGAATACCAAAGATTGCCCTCAATGCGGTTGACTTTCCCGCACCATTTGGGCCAATTAGGCTCACTATTTGCTCCTCTTCTACCGTGAACGAAACGTCTTTCAAAACCTCATACGCATATTTCTCGTAGGCGACCCAAAGCCCTTCTGCTTCTAAAACCATCATACCCCTCTCTTATCTTGGCTCATTTTCCGAAGTACGCTTCCAGCACCTGCTCGTTGTTTCGGACCTCTTCCGGAGTTCCTTTTGCTATTAAAGTTCCGTGGTCCAACACGTATATTCTTTGCGCCATATCCATGATTACCTGCATATTATGTTCAATTATAAAGAATGCCATGCCATCGGCATTCATCTCACGGACTCGTGCCTTGATGTCGTTGATAAGCGTAGGGTTAACTCCACCTGTCGGTTCGTCAAGAAGGATTATTTGTGGTTCCTTCATGAGGGCGCAAGCAAGCTCAAGAAGCTTCTGCTGGCCTCCGGACAGGTTCCCTGCTGGCTCACTGATCAACCTCTCAAGTCCAACAAACTCAGCTAGCTCCTTTGCACGCACTACAAGATTATCAGAGAATGCTCTCAGAAGGATGTTGAGCAGCCCTTCATGTTTGTGTTGTGTAGCGAGCAACACGTTCTGCAACACCGAAAGCTCCGGAAAGGCGCGGGGAAGCTGAAAGGTCCTATAAAGCCCCTTTTCACAGATTACCTCCATGCGTTTGTCAGTGATAACCTCATCGTTGAGTCTTACCTCTCCCGCGTCAGCTTTGTAGTATCCAGCAACACAGTTGAAGAGTGTCGTCTTGCCGGACCCATTTGGTCCTATCAACCCCACGATCTCGCCGCTATCTACCCGCATGTCTACGCTGTCGACCGCTACTAAACCACCAAATCGTTTCGTGAGGTTCTCAATGCTCAGTACCGGCATGAGCACCTCCTCTACCTCCTCTTATGGCCTGCCCTATCTTATTGATCAGGGCAACGAGACCGAGGGGTTCAACCATCACAACGAAAATCACTGCCAGGCCAAAGAAGATGTAGTTTAACCCCAGTGCTTGTCCTCCCAGTTGTGCTCTCAGGAACTCCGTAAGAGGGAACACGAAGACCGCACCGAGAACCGGCCCCCAGACCGTTCCTACCCCTCCAACGATTGGAATGATCGCCACTAGGATAGATAGGGACATAATCAGAACCGATTGAGGCGAGATATAGAGGACATATTGGGCGTAAAAGGTTCCCACCAACGCAGTTATGAACGCTGTGAGCGCAAAAGATGCCTGCTTAAGGCGAAAAGCACTTATGCCTCTGCTTCTTGCCGCGATTTCATCTTGGTTTACCGCTTTTGCATAACTGCCGTATTTCGACCGGTCTAGCCGATGTACAAGATATGTTACCAATACCGCCATCATTAAGATGATGTAGTAATAAGGGATCTTGCTTGTCCATTGCATATAGTACCAGGATGACCCTCTTAGGGGAACCGAGAATCCCTGCGCTCCTCCCACAAACTTCCAGTTGGAAAACCAGAGTCGCATAATCTCTCCAATGGCGAGGGTCGCCATGGCGAAGTAGTGACCTTTAAGCTTCAGTACAACCGATCCCAGTGCCAGGGCTACAAGTGCAGCTACAACGCCGCCTACCCACATTCCGATCCAGGGCGTGACGTTTGCGCGCATAACGAGTAGCGTTGATGTGTACGCTCCCAGGGCGAAGAAAACCGCGTTTCCCAATGCTATTTGTCCCACATAGCCACCTGTTAGATTCCAAGCTTGAGCCAGTACGACATACATTAACGTGAAGACCAGAATGTGCCGATAGTATGGTCCCTGAATGATCCGCGGAAGAAACAACAAGAGGATGAGTAAGCCCAAGTACAAAGCCAGGGTAGATCCTTGTTTGTTGAATCTTACACGCTTGTTTAGCATTGTGGTCACTTCCTCCCAAACAGGCCTCGCGGGCGTACTATCAGCACGATGACAAATACCACAAATACTGCGGGCAACTTCATCCACGGGATCGCGTAGACACCCGCTAATGTTGAAAACACGCCTATGATCAGCCCCCCAAGCAATGCTCCATAAATGCTCCCAAACCCACCTAACGCAACGGCGACGAAGGCTAACAAGCCAAATTTGTCGCCAACGGTTGGGTGAACGTAAAGCATCCTGGAGAGCATTGCGCCAGCAACAGCCACAAGGGCCATACTGATACCCCAAGTAAGTGCGTACATCATCTCGATGTTTACCCCCAGCGCTAGCGCCGCTTTTGGATTGTCCGTTGTTGCACGGATACCTTTTCCCACTTTTGTGTAATGGAGGAAAATGTATAGGAATATGAAACCCAGGACACACGCAGCGAACGCAGCAAGCATCGCTTTATCGATGAAAATGCCTGCGTATACAAAGCACCCATTCCAGAACCCAACCTTAATTGTCCGGAACGTCGGCTTGGCCACGAAGAATAAAGTGTAGTTGATCAAGAACTGCAATGCCAGCGTGGTCAGAATCTGGAACAGCATAGGGGACTTCATTATATGAGCAATAATTACCTTATACGTTAAGAATCCCAATACAAAGAGGACCACCGCTGCTATTGGTATCGTAAATACTGGATCGAATCCAAACCAAAGAAAGAAAGCGTAGCAGATATACATTGACAACATGAGGAAGCTGCCATGTGCGAAATTGACCAGTTCCATAATTCCCCAAATTAAGGTAAGACCTACAGCGATGAGTGAATATACGGAACCAACCAAGAGGCCAGTAACGATTGATTGCACTAACACCTGATTAGTTGCCTCCTATCTTGCATGGATTTGGTGCCTATTTTATTGGCTCCAACCTCTTTCCGCCTTGCACATAAGAACTAGAAACCTCCCGGGATGGCCAGAAATCCTAATGTAGAGAGACGTTCTTCTCCCTCATCCCGGGAGGCTATCGCAAGCTAGCTAGTTAGCTAGCCACTTATCGCTCCGGCCACGGTGGCAAATGCCACACAACATCAACCTCTGCTATCTCCCACGGCCAGACGGCCTTAAGCTTCCCGTCGTGCCATTGGGTGATGAGCCCTCTCCCATAGATATTCTGACCATTCTCGTCGAATACCACCGCTTCCCAAGGGAGGGCCAGGTACTCGCTCGAAATGTGCGTTTCCGTTAGAGCCCGCCGAATGGCATCCGGATCTGTAGATCCTGCCCTGTTTATGGCGTCGACTAAGGCCAAGAAGGCAATGAAGGTTCGACCTTGTTCTTCACCCATTCCCTCTTCAACACCCCTGGCCTTGAGGAGTTCGTTGAGCTTCTTCGCCAATGGGATCGACTCCAGCATCGAATCCGACCACAAGTCACGGGTGAGCACGTAATTCGTGTCGGAGCCTAGGCTTTCATAAAAGATCCGGTCGAGATGTCCCGTCCCATTACCAACGATTGGGACCTCAAGGTTATACCTCTTGTAGGCTTTTTGAAACAGAATCGCGTCAGGGTCATACGAGGACATAAAGATCACATCCGCGTCTGAACGCTTTACACGGAGGACTTCGGCATCAACATCAGTCGCTTCATGTGGATAGGCAATGTCGACTACGATTTCAAAGCCATAGTTCGCTGCGTTATCGCGCATCACATTTGCGGCGTCCTGCCCCCACTGAGTATCCTCGCACACAACGGCGATCTTTTGGATGCTTATCCCGTGCTCATCATCCAGATCTTTGAGGAACTGCAAAATCGTCCCCACTAACTGTTCGGCATGAGGGGTTGTCCTGAAGAAGTACTTAAAGCCTCGTGCTGTAAGGGTTGGTGAAGTCGAAGTGCCGTTAATCATCGGAATTCCGTAACGTTCAGCGACATCGCTTTCTGTAAGTGTCACTCCACTGCACTCCGAACCTAGAAGAGCGTGAACTTTGTTCACGGTGATCAAACGTTCAGCCGCCGCTCTTCCTACATCAGGATTTGCCTCGTTATCAGCGTAAATCAACTGAATCTTCGCACCATTCAGGTTTGGCAAACCCTCAGATCGGAAGACGTCTCCTGGAGAGTCGATATCGTAGCTGTTATTGACGAGATCAGCACACAGGTCTGTGACTTCCTTGAGCAGATTACCAATATAGGGCATGGGACCAGTCAATGGCCACATGACGCCAATTTTGACAACATTTTCCTCACCAAATCCCGCTACCCCCCAAAGCAGAAGTAGCACCGCTAATAGCAACAACAGTAAACGCTTCAATTTGTACCTCCTTATTAAAGCTCTTCCAATCCACTCTTTGCAGAAACTACTCGATGCGCTTTCCGAATAAGCTATCACCCCCTTAGTCTTAGAGTTTACCTTCCTCCGCGTTCGTGCACAGCGCCCGAAGGGTGCGTTGTTCAGCTTTGTTGAGGTGATCTTTCACGGCCTTTTCCGCTCTATCGGAGTCCCCGGACAACAAGGCATCAATAATCCTGGCATGCTCCTTGGTAACCTCCCGCACCAATACAATTTCAGATTCTCCCATGCTGGCTTCTGCATAGGAACGAATCCGTAAGGAGTGATTGCTTACAAAAGTAAATACCTCTGCCAGAAGTGAATTCCTAACTCCTTCCCATATAGCGTTATTCAATTGGAGATCGATTTTCATGTACTTCTCGTGCTGCGTCGGGCTTAACTTATCTCTTTGAGAGGCAATTTCACGGATTGCCTCATTATCTGTTTTTAAGGTAGTTAGAAGCGTAGAAAGATGTGGATTGGTAGAAAGACTCGCTGCAACTAACCTCGCGACATGAGGTTCTAATAGTCGGCGAACTTCGTACGTCTCACGAACGTCCTTCTCACTGATGCTGGTTACACTCAGTCGCTTATTGGGTCCCTGCTCTACAAGCCCTTCAGCGCCGAGTTTCACTAGCGCTTCTCGTACCGGTGTCTGGCTAGTACCAAGTTTTGCCGCAAGCTCCTCAATGGACAGAATGCGGCCAGGTAGGAGCTCCGACTGCAGTATTGCGCTTTTGATTGCTTTGTGAGCTTTTTCAGTCAGCGTCTCCCGTAAGATGGGTTTAACCATATCTCTCCTCCAAAAATGCGGCACAGCATATACTTTATACCATATAGTCGCACCACGGTCAAGCTCTCGGCCGTGAATGTATCTTTTTGGGCTCTTTCCACTTTAGCGTGGGCAGCGTAGCATGAACCGATCCATCTGAAGCGCTTCGAGAAGGAGGGTTCATGAAGAACTCGGAGCGTGTAGTAAGTAGGATCGACTACTACACCCCCAAATAGCTGTATCAACTGCTATTGGGCCTCGCCTCTAGGCACCGTGGTATGTGTCGCTGGTGGAGGTGAAAAAAGACGACGAGGAGATCTGGATGTGTCGCCAGGTGCAACATTTTGTTGTCTGGAATGTGGGGAAGAGAGTCCACAGTATGACCGTTCAGCAGAGCGATACTGGCGATATCTAGACACGTGCCAATACCGCAGAGGCCCGTTAAACGGGAGCGGTGTTTGAGAACCTGCTGTTAGTCCATCTTCAGGCTCTTACCGATCTTCTCCTCCCTACCGGTTGGCTCTACTACTGGCGCACCGTCTCCGGGGTTGAGGTAGACTTCGTATTGGAGCGAGGACGCAAGCTCGCGGCCTTTGAGGCGAAGCTTGCGAGGAATCCTCGCTACCGTGATACGAAAGGGCTCGTTAAGTTCCTGGCAGAGCACCCTAACTGCAGCGCCGGCGTCCTCGTCCACTGCGGAGAAGGGGTTCTACGCCTTGGCGAGCGCATCGTAGCCGTGCCCTGGCAGCTATTCGCCACAAGCACCGGCTGAGCTCTCAGCGTGCAACCCGGAACGGCGGGTTCACACTGAGGAGGGCAAAAGAGAAGGTTTGACGCCGCTGAGTCATATAACTCGGGTTTCACCTCGAGGGGGAGAATCCGGTACAATAGGTGAGTAAGCGGGAGAGAATGAGGAAACACCGAATGCAAAGGCGGGAAGATAGTGGGAACTGATTAAATCGTCTATTTGGAGATGAGCTATGAAACGGATTCACGTCACATCCA
>CAZOJT010000052.1:0-21655 GCA_964580215.1 uncultured Ignavibacteria bacterium
TATTCCCCTAAAGGAACCTTGGAGATTCGTATGAATGCTTCGCAAATGGAATTATGGAACATTTTCAAGACGTCTTTGATAAGATGCGTATGCTCGTATGAGTGCATACGCACATTCATACGAATTGTTCCCTTCTTCTCAAGTCCGCCGCCGGGTATAAGCGTTTGCCCCTAACGGACCCGCACCGCTCTATCAACGTAACCTGAGAGGTTTCAGGATGGGAGGGCAGACGAAAAATAGCCTTGTCCATACGGATGGCACAGAGACCTGGCTTTCCCCATCCCAAAACTAATCTACTCTTCCTTCAGTGGTAATGAAAGAAAAATTTCACAATTTATTATAACATACCCAGAGACCAGACACAATTTGCTTGACAGTATGAAACCAAGGGATAAGCTAAATTTGTCTTGCATTTTATTAGAAAGAGTTTTAATTTAGTAAAAGAGTCAGCTTATTATTCTTATCCACCGGCGTTGCTTTAAGCTGACCATTTTCAGGAAGGTGAAAATAGGGTCGAATAAAAGGATATGAAACACAAACAGGATGAAATAAGGAGGTAAACATGTCCGGACACTCTAAATGGAGCAGTATAAAACACAAAAAAGGCAAGGCAGATGCGGCACGGGGAAAAATGTTCACCAGGTTGATTAAGGAGCTCACCGTTGCCGCAAGAGATGGGGGAGGGGATCCAGACGGGAATCCTCGACTCAGAACCGCCATCCAGGCGGCTAAAGCCGCAAACATGCCAGCCGCCAACATCGAAAGAGCCATAAAGAAAGGAACCGGTGAGCTTCCCGGTGTTTCCTACGAGGAGATCAAGTACGAAGGTTATGGTCCTGGTGGAGTGGCGGTGCTGGTGGAGGCTTTGACCGATAATAAAAATCGCGCCGTCTCCGACATCAGGTACATCTTCGCCATGCATGGGGGAAACTTGGGCGAGGTGGGCTGTGTGGGATGGATGTTCGAAAGAAAGGGTATAATCCAGGTGGACAAAGGAAAGGTGGATGAGGAAGAGTTGATGATGACCGTGCTGGATGCTGGTGCTCTGGATATGAACACAGAGGAGGATTATTACGAGATCATTACCCCCTTCGATAAATTTGAGGCAGTCAAAGGCGCCCTGGATGAGAAGAAAATCCCATACATTGAGGCGGAATTGACCATGATTCCTCAAACCACTATAAAGTTGGAAAGCAAGCAGGCGGAACAGATGCTCAAGCTTATGGAAGTTTTAGAGGATCATGACGACGTGCAGAAGGTTTATGCTAACTTCGATATCGCCACGGAGATAATGGAGAAGATGAGCGCGTAGTCAGTTTGCAGAGAAAATGCGGAAAGAAAGCGGAGTGATAATTTTGGGTGTGGATCCGGGGAGTAATGTAACCGGATACGGTTTAATAAATTCCAATGGAGAAAATAGTACCTTGATAGAAAGTGGAGTCATCGAACTCAGTCCGCATGATCCGCTTCCAGAAAAGTTGAAAGAAATTTTTAAAGGGTTAGTGAAAATAATAAAGAATAACCATCCCCACCAATTCGCCATCGAGCAAACTTTTTACAGCAAAAATGCCAGGTCGGCACTGATAATGGGACACGCGCGGGGGGTGGCAATTTTAGCAGCCGCCAAATCTGGGCTCCCCATTGGGGAGTATTCTCCCAAAGAGGTGAAGTGCGCCATCGTAGGAACCGGAAACGCATCCAAGTCTCAAGTGCAATACATGGTGAAAAAACTCCTGAATTTAAAAGAGTTACCCCAACCAACAGATGCGGCTGACGCACTGGCTATAGCTCTTTGTCATGCTCAAAGAATTAGATATAATTACATAATGACAACTAGAGTATCTACTGATTGATATATCCTGTGGTCAATCAAAAATTGTTACATACTTTCATGCAGACGGCAGACTCCAGACACCAGTATGCAGACAAAAACTTTAATCTGGCGTCTGCAGTAACATAGGTCATATATCTTGAGGAGAGAAAGTTGATCGCCTATTTGGAAGGAAAATTAATTGAGAAAAACCCTACCCATTTGATCCTGGAGGTAGGTGGGGTGGGGTATTCGGTAAATATCCCGGTCTCAACTTATAGCAAGCTGGGAGAGACCGGCGGGATGGTGAAGGTTTTGACCTATCAACATGTGCGGGAAGACGAGCTTAAGCTTTATGGGTTCTCGACAAAGCCAGAGAAGGAGCTTTTTGAGTTATTAATCTTAGTGAATGGTGTGGGACCAAGGCTGGCTTTAAGCATTCTCTCCTGCGTCTCGGTGAATCAGTTCCAGAGGTCAATTCTCCAGGAGGATTTAGACGTTTTGACCACCATCGCCGGTGTAGGCAAGAAAAAAGCCCAGCGGCTGATTGTGGAATTAAAGGAGAAACTGAGCAAGGTGGACTTAGGTGAGAAGAAGGATTTGAAGGAAAAGGAAGCGGTTTCTGTTCCGGCACAGGACGAGGCAGTCATGGCTTTAGTTTCTTTAGGATACACCAGACCTGATGCTAAAAAAGCGCTGGAGAGAGTGATAAAAGATATAGATGAAGTTCTGCCGGTAGAGGAACTGATAAAAAGAGCGCTTAAATATGCCAGATGAAAAATGTCGGGCGTATTTAATGAAGTGGGAATAGGAAAGAGAAAGCGAGAGGAAGATTTTGCCACAGAGAGTCACGGTTCCAGACAGGTTGGAAGATGAGTTAGAATATGATCTCACCTTAAGACCTACAAAGTTTGATGAGTTTGTGGGTCAGGAGAAGATCAAGGAGAACTTAAAGATCTTCATTCAGGCGGCTAAAAGAAGACGTGAGCCTTTGGATCACGTTCTGTTCTACGGGCCACCTGGCTTAGGCAAAACCACATTGGCGCATATTGTTGCCAGAGAAATGGAGACAAACATTAAGTCTACGTCCGGTCCTGTATTAGTACAACCCAAAGATCTGGCTGGTCCACTAACAAAGTTGGAGAAAGGAGAGGTCCTTTTCATCGACGAGATCCACCGGCTTAACCACGTCGTGGAGGAGTATCTTTACCCTGCCATGGAAGACTTCAAAGTGGAGATATCAGGAGGCAAGGGACCAGCCGCTCAGTCTCACAAGTTTTCGATCGAACCCTTTACTTTGGTGGGAGCTACCACCAGAGCAGGTCTCCTCACCTCACCTTTGCGGTCAAGATTCGGGGTGGTGGGAAGGCTGGATTTCTATCAGCCAGAGGATCTATATAAGATCGTCTTGAGGTCGGCTAAGATATTAAATGTAAGCATAGATAGGGAGGGAGCTTTTGAGATAGCAAGAAGATCCAGAGGCACTCCCCGGGTGGCAAATCGGATTCTTCGTCGGGTGAGAGATTATGCCGAGGTGAAGGCAAAAGGGAAAATAGATCTCCAGGTTGCCCACGATGCTTTATTGATGTTGGATGTGGACAAGCTGGGTTTGGATGATATGGATAAGAAGATAATGGAGGTGATCATTCACAAGTTCAAAGGGGGTCCAGTGGGGATCAACACCCTGGCAGTGGCAGTAGGAGAGGAAGGGGAGACCATTGAGGAGATATATGAGCCATTTCTAATCCAGGAGGGGCTTTTGAATCGCACACCGCGGGGGAGAACCGCCACCGAGTTGGCATATAAACATTTGGGAATTAGTCGAGAAAAAGGAGCACAAGAGAGTCTATTATGATTCGGAATTCAATAGGACAACGAAAACAGTCGCGGTCGGCGGACGGCCAACGGCAGACTTGTGGGAGGTGGAGCGGATGAGAATTCTCCTACATGTCTGCTGTGCCAACTGCGCTATTTATCCGCTTAAAACGCTTTCCGAGGAGGGGCATCAAGTGTTTGGATTTTGGTATAATCCCAATATTCACCCGTTCACCGAATATCAGAAAAGACTGGATGCGGTGAAGTCCCTTGAACAGAAAAAATCTTTCCCCGTGTTTTACCACGATTCGTATGATCTGGAGAAATTTTTGAAGGTGGCAATACAGGATGTGGAGAATCGTTGTGGTTTCTGTTATAAGATAAGACTAATAAAGACCGCTAATTTCGCAAAAGAACAAAACTTCGATGGTTTCACCACCACTCTTCTGGTCAGTCCTTATCAGAAGCATAAGTTGATAAAGGAGATAGGCGAAAAGATCGGGGCGGATTTGGGAATCAAATTTTTCTACTCCGATTTCCGCCCGGGTTTCTACGAGGGTAAAAATGAAGGCAGAAGTTTGGGGTTTTACAGTCAAAAATACTGTGGCTGCATCTTCAGTGAAAAGGAACGGTATTTAAAGAAAACAAAAGTGAAAAACTTGAAAAAAGCGTGAGTTGAATCTTGTTAATATCTCGAGCGATAAATCTATTCTTAGAGCAAGATGTGGACATAAATGGTTAAAGGAGAGAAAAAGATCAGTTCAGGCGAAGACGTAAATGAGGAGATGCTTTCTTTTAATATGGTGTAAGAGGAATCTGAAAAATTGCAGGGCGAAAAGAATTTGGAGTGTTCACCTTTAGGTGAACCATGTAAAAGTTCGTTGTTTTCATAATGTGTTCCGCAGGATCCATAGGACAGGTCAAGCTAAAGCTTGACACTCCAGCAAAATCTTCCCCTATTTGACTTTTTTCAGAGTTCTCTGAAAAAGTAGTTAACAGAAAATAAATAACACCAAATAAAAGCCTATGTATCATGCCGTTGCAAAAACACTGATCGCCTTCGGCATTTTACTGATTTTAGTTGGTGCAGGCTTACTTCTTTTTGGCAAAATTCCTTTCTTGGGAAAGCTGCCTGGAGATATATATGTTCAGAAGAAGAATTTCGAATTCCATTTTCCCATTGCTACCTGTATCGTTATCAGCATCCTCCTCACACTCCTGTTTTCAGTCTTTTTAAATTGGTTTAAGAAATGAGCATCTCTTTAAAAGATTTCGACTATCCCCTCCCTAAGGACTTAATCGCTCAATATCCAGCCGAACGTAGAGATCAATCCCGACTTTTGGTTTTGGACAGAAGAAGTAGGAAAATGGAGCATAAGCTTTTCTATCAGGTGATCGATTATCTGGAAAAGGATGATGGTCTGGTCATCAATCAGACTAGGGTTTTTCCCGCCCGGATCTTTGGAGTAAACCAGAAAAACGGTCGAAAAATAGAAGTCTTTTTCCTAAAGAGATTAGATGGTAAACTCTGGGAGGTTCTGGTTAAACCTTACAAAAAAGTTCCTGAAGGTTCTTTGATTTCCTTTGAGCAGGATGGCTTGACTTGTGAAATTTTAGAGCGCACCCAGTCAGGAAGTCGACTGGCAAAGGTTAACTCTCATGGTGATTTTTTTGAGATCCTGGAGAGAATCGGGAAGGTGCCCCTTCCTCCATACATAAAAAGAGACCCAGAAGCAGAAGACAAAACCACTTATCAAACCATCTATGCCAAGGAGACCGGGGCGGTGGCGGCTCCCACTGCCGGGCTTCACTTTACCCAGGAGTTGCTGGAAAGAATCCAGGGCAAAGGGGTGCACAAGATCGCCATAACCCTACATGTGGGGTGGGATAGCTTCAGACCGGTTCGGGTGGATGATCCAAAGGATCACACCCTGGCATCCGAATATTTCGAGATCGATCCTTCAACCGCCGAAAGGATAAATCAGATCAAAAAGAGCAAAAAGAAAATTGTTGCGGTGGGAACCACCACGGTGAGGGCTTTAGAGACAGTGGCAGATTCAGGGGAGGGAAGAAAGATAAAAGCACAATCAGGCTGGACCAAAAAATTCATCTATCCTCCCTATCAATTCAAGATAGTCGATTCTATGATAACCAATTTTCACCTTCCTCGCTCAACTCTGCTTCTTTTGGTCTCTGCCTTTGCTTCAAAGGAGTTAATCCTTGATGCCTACCGGGAGGCGATCAGACAAAAATACAGGTTTTACAGCTATGGAGATGCCATGTTGATAATTTAGTCAACGGATGGGTCAACGGATGAAACGGATTAAACGGATGAAATTCGTAGGGGTCGGATTTATCCGATCCGAAAAAGGAGAGATTTTTTGAAAGTGGTTGCCATCATAGTAGCAGGCGGGGTGGGAAAAAGAATTGTCGGAGATCCCGCCACTGGCGGGGAAGGGAATTTGCCCAAGCAATTCTTGACCTTGAAAGATAAGCCCATCCTGGCACATACCATAGACAAATTTGAAAGATGTGAGCTGATCGATGAAATCATTCTGGTTGTGCCTGAAGATTATCTGGGGTATTGCTCCCAGGCGATAGTGGATAAGTATTCTTTTAAAAAGATCAAAAGAATAACATGTGGAGGCAAAGAAAGACATGATTCAGTTTACCTGGGACTTAAGGCATGTCCCAACAGCACCTCTATCGTTGCTATTCATGACGGGGTCAGGCCCTTGATCTCTCCACAAAAGATTTCGGAGTCGATCAAATTGTGTCAGCAAAAGAAGGCGGTGATTTTAGCCGTTCCGCCTAAAGAGACCATAAAAAGGGTGGAAGATGGTTTGGTGATAACCACACTGGATCGAAAAAAATTGTGGCTGATACAAACACCGCAGGTATTTGAATATAAACTTATCCTGCATGCATATGAAAAAGCCAGAAAGGATGAGTTTAAGGGAACGGATGATTCTATAATGGTGGAAAGGATGGGGCATGAGGTTGTGGTGCTCGAAGGAGAACACCAAAACATAAAGATAACCACGACGGAGGATTTGACCCTGGCTGAGAAGCTTCTGGAGATGAGCAACGTAAAAAGAAAAGTTTCTAATGAGAAGGTATGAAGAAGATCAGAATCGACTTCATTCCCCCTCACCCTACCCTCTCCCCCAGGGGAGAGGTGTTTAGAAACTCTACTTGAGGAAACTATGTTTAGAATAGGTTTTGGTTACGATGCACATAGATTGACAAAGGGTAGAGATTTGATCTTGGGTGGGGCGAAAATTCCCTATGAAAAGGGGCTTTTGGGGCATTCAGATGCGGACGTTCTGTCTCACGCCATTGGCGAGGCGATCCTGGGTGCATTATCTTTAGGCGATTTGGGAAAACATTTTCCGGATACGGATCAAAAATACAAGGGCATTTCCAGTTTGAAACTTTTGTCCATGATCAAGGACATGGCAAAGAAGGAAGATGCAAAGATCATAAACATAGATTCGACTATCGTGGCGGAAGAGCCGAAATTAGCTGGGCACATTCTAAAAATGAGAGAAAATATCTCTGATGTTTTGAACATTAATATTGACCAGATTTCGGTGAAGGCGACCACCACAGAGGGAATGGGATTTGTCGGGAAAAAAGAAGGGATGGCCGCCTATGCGGTAGTTCTTATGGAGAAAAAGTAGACAAATGGATTACCTCTCCCTCTTGTTTCCCCCCTCTCCCGCCTTGGCGGGATGGAGAGGGTGATAGGGGGTGAGCAGGCGGACCGAGAACTCCAATTGTGTCATTCTGAACGGAGCCCTTCGGCACTTGTCACCCTGAGCGAAGCCTTGCCTAAGGCGGGCGAAGCGAAGGGTCTGGATTGCCTCAGGGTAAACTCCGCGGAGTGAAGAATCTTGGTTTTATGCGGGTTGGGAAGCGAGATTCTTCCCCATATGGGTCAGAATGACAATTCTCAGTCATCGTATGAGGTTCTGACCCACAAACAAGTATGAGTGAACTTTTCTGGATTAAAGTTGAAAATATTCTAAACTTAGCTCTGATTCATGGAGCTTTCTGGTTTTATATCTTTATATTTTTAAGTAACCTTTTTGAAAATTTTTTCCCTCCCTATCCGGGGGACACGGTCACCTTTATAGGAGGATATTTAGCCGGGACAAACCATCTCACCTTCCCTTTGGTTTTTCTCTCCGCATGTCTGGGATGCTTGAGCGGTGCCATGATACTTTACCTTTTAGGTAAAAATAAGGGAAGAAAGATCTTTTTGAAAAACGGAAAGGGAATTTTTGATAGGGCGCATTTAGAAAAGGTGGAGAGATGGTTCAGAAAATATGGGGAGAAGGTTCTCATCCTTAGCCGATTTTTGACCGGGGTGAGATCTGCCGTCGCACTGACTGCGGGGTTGGGAAACGTGAATCTGAAGAAAATGACAGTCTACACCTCCATAAGCATCCTCCTTTGGAACGGCATAATTTTGTTTTCCGCCTTCAAGATTCAAAAAAATTGGCGGGAAATTTTGGGGATGATTCAAGTTTATAATAAAGTGGTGTTGACGATCGTAATATTAATTGTCATCGTGTGGTTTTTAAAAATTCTAAAAGGTAAATTGGTAAAAAGTTAAACCGAGTGGTAACGCAATTATAAGAGAATATCTTTTTGTAATTTTATGAACGGCTACCTCCTTGGATTGTTTTAGATTATATTTTAAAAAAATAAAACCATTTCAAGCTATCGTAATTATTATTTAGATGATGAATCATTGTTCAAAATTGACAAAGATTGGTGTTAGCTCTTCGTCACGGACAAGGTGTCCGTGACGAACCAGGGAGGAGTCAACGGATTAAACGGGTCAACGGATTAAACGGATAGAGCGGATGATATGACTTATAATCCAGTGTTTCCGTTCAATCCGCTACATCCGTTGACTGATTTCTTGTTGGTAACGGACGCCCTGTTCGTTACCATTGAAGTTTTATTTTCTCATCACGGACAAGGTGTCCGTGACGAACGGAAGGGAGTTGCGACCAGTAGGGGAGCTACACGGCATATATAAATTTGTCGGGCACCCTGCGGGAGCACGACCTACGAAAGCTAACCCTCTCCCTTGGGGGAGAGGGTTAGGGTGAGGGGGAAAGCAGACCACTTTTAAAAGCCCCCTCACCTTAGTCCTCTCCCCAGAGGGGAGAGGAAATCAGATTTTTACCAAACGAAGAGTGAGTGAACATGATACACGCTGATTTTGTTCATCTTCACGTCCATACCCAATATAGCCTTTTGGATGGAGCCATCAAATTGGATGATTTGATGGCGCAGGCAAAAGAATTCAGGATGCCCGCTTTAGCCATCACCGACCATGGAAACATGTTCGGAGCGGTGGAATTCTACCAGAAATGTATGGCTTCAGGTATCAAGCCCATCATCGGCTGCGAGATGTATGTGGCGCCACAGGATAGAAGAAAAAAAGAACCGATAAGGGGACTACCAGATGCAGGCTATCATCTCATCCTTTTGGTCAGAAATCAATCTGGATACAAAAACCTGATGAAGTTGTCCAGCATCGGTTATTTAGAGGGATTCTATCACAAACCCCGCATAGATAAGGTTGTATTAAGAGAACATAGTGAAGGTCTTTTGGCCCTCTCCAGTTGCCTTCACGGGGAGATTCCCAGCCTTCTTTTGGAGGAGAAATATAATAAGGCCAGAGAGGTGACTGAAGAATACAAAAACATATTCGGTGAAGGAAACTTCTTCTTAGAGATACAGAATCACCAGATCAAAGAGGAGAAAAAGGTGATTCCTCTTCTGGCGAAATTGGCAGAAGAAGCGAAGGTGGGATTGGTAGCCACCAATGATTGCCATTATCTGAAAAGAGAACACGCTCCTGCTCACGATGCCCTTCTGTGCATTCAAACCGGAAAGAAGCTAACGGACACAGATCGGCTCAAATTTGCCAACGACCAGATGTATTTCAAATCCCCTGATGAGATGAAAAGACTTTTTGAAAACTTTCCTTCCGCGGTGGAGAACACCCTGCGGATCGCCGAGGCATGCAATTTGGATTTAGAGTTTGGAAAGACTCATCTGCCCGAATTCCCCCCACCTGGTGGCTTTGATGATCTGGACTCCTATCTAGGCTTTCTGGCTAACAAAGGTTTGGCGCAAAGATACTCCAAGGTCACACCTGGCTTGGAGGATAGATTGAATTATGAGCTAAAGGTGATAAGGCAAATGGGGTTTGCCGGATATTTTCTTATCGTCAAGGACTTCATCGACTATGCCAAAAACAAGGGTATTCGGGTGGGTCCGGGAAGAGGCTCGGTGGGAGGAAGTTTGGTGGCTTATTGTCTGAGAATCACCAACATGGACCCTATCAAATATGGGCTTCTGTTTGAGAGATTTCTCAACCCGGAGAGAATCTCCCTGCCAGATATTGACATAGATTTCTCGGATCGTGAGAGGGACAAAATCATCCGATATGTCATCAACAAATATGGTGAAAACAACGTTGCCCAGATCATCACCTTCGGAACCATGGCCGCCCGGGCAGTGATCCGGGACGTGGGAAGGGTTTTGGATATCTCCTACTCTGAGGTGGATCGGATAGCCAAGATGATCCCTTGGGTTCCCGACATGACTCTGAAAAGAGCTCAAGAGCAAAGAGGGGAGCTCCGCACTCTGGTCAAAAGCGATCCCCGAATAGAAAAGTTGATGTCCTATTCGGAGACACTGGAAGGCTTGTGTCGACATGCCTCCACTCATGCCGCTGGCGTGGTGATCGCCCCAAAGGCTTTGACCGAATATGTTCCTCTCTATAAAGGCAGTAAGGGGGAGATGACCACTCAATATGACATGAAGGGCATCGAGGAAATCGGGCTTTTGAAGATGGATTTTCTGGGCCTTCGAACTTTAACCGTGATCGATGATACTCTAAAGATGTTGAGAGAAGATCAAAACATCATTTTGGACATAGATTCCATCCCTTTGGACGACGAAAAGACTTTCCAGCTTTTTTCCAATGGTGAGACGGTGGGCATCTTTCAGTTTGAAAGCTCCGGGATGAGAGAGTACCTATCCAAGCTAAGGCCGGAAAGCTTAAACGAGTTGACCGCCATGAATGCCCTTTACCGCCCTGGACCTTTGGACAGCAGAATGACAGATGAATATATCGATAGAAAGAGAGGTTTAAAAAAGATCGTTTATGGGCATTCCTTGCTGGAACCAATTCTCAAAGAGACCTACGGTGTGATCGTGTATCAGGAACAGGTTTTAAAAATCGCCAGCGATTTAGCCGGATACAGCCTGGGCAAGGCGGACATTTTGAGAAAAGCAATGGGAAAGAAAAAGGCAGAACTGATGGTTCAGCAAAGGGAAGAATTTATGAAGGGGGCTAAAGCTAAAGGGATAAAACAAAAGACCGCGGATAAGATATTTGATCTGATGGCTACCTTTGCTAGATATGGTTTCAACAAAGCTCATTCCACCGGATATGCCTATTTAGCATATCAGACCGCCTATCTTAAGGCTCATTATCCAGTAGAGTTTATGGCCGCCAGCATGTCCTCAGAGATAGGTAACACGGATCGAATTGTGATCTTGATGGAAGAATGCAAGAGAATGGGAATTGAGGTCCTGCCGCCGGATGTAAATGAGAGCGTGGGGAAGTTCAAGGTGAAGGGAGACCAGATAAGATTTGGATTGGAGGCGGTGAAGAACGTGGGACATGGTGCCATCCAAGCCATAGTGAAAGCCAGAGAGAAGGTAGGCAAATTCAAAAGCTTGTTTCAATTTTGCGCTGAGGTGGATCTGGGTGCGGCCAATAAGCGGATGATAGAAAGCTTGATTCAGGCAGGGGCATTCGATTCGGTTTCTAAATACAGATCCCAACTGATGGCAACCTTAGATGTTGCTACCAACTATGGACAGACCCTCCAGGAGGACAAAAAACGAGGGCAGACCTCCCTATTTGATCTCGCCGGGAAGACCAAAACCATGACAACTCCCAAGATACCAGATGTTCCGGAATTGCCCATAAGTGATATCCTGTCCAAGGAAAAGGAGATGCTCGGTTTCTACGTCTCCGGACACCCTTTGACCCGATATGAGGAAGAGTTGAAAACCTTTGTGACCAGAAACACTCAGACCATTGAAGATGCCAAGGATGGAGATGAACTATATATCGGGGGGGTAATTACTCATGTCAAAACCAGCATTGACCGCAAAAAAAAGCAGATGGCTTTTGCCACCCTGGAGGATTTTGTGGGGACAGTGGAGGTGGTGATCTTCTCCGATTCTTATGAGAAAAGCCGTCGGATCATAAGGGCAGATTCCATGGTTCTGATAAAGGGAAAAGCTTCAACAAAGGAGGGGGAGAAGGCTAAAGTAGTGGCATTTGATATCGTCAGCTTAAGCAAAGCGTATCAGAAGATGAAGCCCCCTGTGCATATTCTTCTGTTCTCATCGGGAACCAGTCAGGATATCGTCTCCGAGTTGAAAGAGATTCTCTCCGCCCACCCGGGCAAATCGTCGGTGATCCTGCATGTAAGAGCGAATGATGAAGAATTGAAAATGAGGCTGAAAAACACAGAGGTGGAGGTATCTAAAGAACTTCTGGAGAAATTGAAGGGTCTGTGCGGGGAAAAGAATGTATACCTGAATCGGAGTTGAAAGAAGGAGGCAAAAGTGACCAAGATCTCAAACATTATAGTGGATATTAATGACCTGTATGGACGCATGGTTCCAGGAATAATAGTGATAGTATCTGTTTGTTTTATCTTAATTAGATTTATGGTTCCCGAGCAAGTTTCTAAACTGGATCATTTCATCCAAGTTTTGTATAAAGACAGTCTTCTTCTTTTCTGTGTTGCCAGTATACTTTTAGCATTCCTTGTGGGTCATATCCCACACTTCTTAATGTTTCGCTTCTTCAAGTGGCCTTTCAAATATTCCCCTATGCGTGCAATCCAACTAGGAGATCCAACACCAGATAATAAAGTCACAAGATTCTTTACAAGTGCTTTTTCGGAGGATGCTTTACATAACAAACTAAGTCCCGTGATGAATTACTGTACGGATTATTTATTGCAAAATTCTCCTGATTCTTACTGGACTAAAAGAGTAATAGAGTCCGGCTGTAATGTCAGGAGCGGTGTTGTCTTGCCTCTGATAATAGCCGCTTTGGTTTGTTTACTTTATGGATATTGGCTCGCCGCTATACTTTTGGTCATAATGGCAACAATATTTTTTGGGAACTGGGTACGGGAGCTGGAATTTGAAGATCGTTTAATTGTCAGGTTGTATTATCACGCCTGCAATAAAGCCGCCAGTAACTCATAAGTAAAACAACCAAATTGATTTGAAAACATTGACATCTTTTGAAGTAAAGAATAAGAGCGATTTCATCCGTTGGTTCGGGGGGTGCCCACACCCCGAACCTTCGTTGTTAACGGACACCTTGTCCACTACCACAACGCGTCACGGACGAGGGAAATTTAGGACTAAGTTGTGTCGGGAAATTGTTCCGAAGGATTCCATGTGGATCTTCCCGACGCCATGCCCGAATAACATAAACTCACCATCGGGATTACAAGGGACTGTTTCCCAAATCATTTTTCGTTCTTTAACAAAGGTGCGGTTACAGTTCCTTGTGGATGTTATCCCAGACGGGTCTCCGTCAACCCTTTGCGCTGCGAAGCTCGTCCCGCAACGTGCGGGACGCACATTCATACGAAAATTTCTGATACGAAGCTGCCCCCTCTCCCTATCCTCTGTGAGGAGAGGAGATTCGAATGAATGTGCGTATGCACTCATACGAGCATACGCAAGGGTGAGGGACAGTCAAGTTAAATGTAACAAATCGAAGATGCAGACTCATTTTCGTGCGTCTGTATTAGGGATAGCTTTTTAAGATCCTATAATGAAGGCTTTGTTGGCGAGGCAGAAAGAGAGAGATTCCAGTTCCATAGCCATGTTGACCGAATGCAGAATTACATTGTCGGGGGCTTTTATCTGGGTGGGGGCGAAATTAAGGATACTTTTTACCCCCGCAGAAACCACCCGATTAACAACTTCTTGCGCGGCTTGGGTTGGCACGGCAATGATCACGATCTCAATTTTATTTTTCTTAAGTTTCTCCGCCAGATCCTTCACATCGGAGACCAAGACACCTTTGTGATTTTTGTTGATCTTCCTCTGATCGTTATCAAAAAGCAATTTTATATGGAATCCCTGTTTCTGGAACTCCTTATATGAAACTAAAGCAGAGCCCACGTTTCCCACTCCAACTAAGGCTACGTTCCAGCTTTGATTTAGTCCCAGAATTCGGGAGATTCTCTCTTTTAGTTCCTTTACCGGATAACCTAATCCTCTGGTTCCGAAGCTTCCAAAGAAGGACAGATCCTTTCTCACCTGTGCCGGAGTCAATTTCTCAGTTTTAGCCAGATCTTTAGAGGAAATAATCTTGTGTCCCTTCTTCTCAAATTCCGAAAGGGAACGATAATACATGGAAAGACGCCTCACGGTAGAATCAGATACCCTTCTCATGAATTGAACTCCTCCAGTTGATCATCCTCACAATCAACTAATCCCAATCAGCACAGTTTGTGAACAATTTCACAATTATAGATAAAAGACCCACCAAGCTTTGTCAAGAAAAAAGTAAGAGAACTCTGAAAAAGTCAAATGAGGAGAAGTTTTGCTGGAGTGTCGAGCCCCGCCGAAGCGGGATCTACGACTTTAGCTTGACTTGGAACTTGTTGAAAGACAACAAACTTTTACATGGCTCACCTAAAGGTGAACGCTCCATATTTTCTTCTCAAAATAGTTTTTCAGAGAACTTAGTAAGAGGGGCTTTAAAAAAACTCCCTTTGCAGAGCTGGTCATGCCATAGGCAGATCCCGCCAGAGGCGGGAGAACCCTGCCTGTGGAAACACAAGTTGTTGATTTCCCATCCGCATAATCCATAGGATAAGTCGGGCACCCGTTTCCATTACTTTCTTTTGTTTTTTTAATCTCAATTAAAACCTGCGAAAGAGCAAAAGGGAAGGATAGATGCTTGTAATGAATTTTTTCGAGGTGGTGTCATCGAATCGAGGTTTCCTTCAGAATGGTTACTTTAGTATAAGTTTATATAGCAAATGAATAATAAATACCCCGGGGCGATTCGAAGCCCGACCCTTTGCATAAAAGGCAGATGCTTTATCCGGCTGAGATAGGGGGCAGGTCTTACGACCAGTTCACTGTTCATGGTTCATAGTTCATAGTAAAGACTTTAAAAGGTTTTACTATGAACCATGAACTACGAACCATGAACCGACTTCACGTCGGGGTGAGAGGATTTGAACCTCCGACGGCATGGTCCCAAACCATGTGCGCTACCAGACTGCGCCACACCCCGATTTTTTTCTCTTTAATTCAGAGGGTTAACCATTTAGAAAAGACACAAAGATGTGTTTCTCTTCAAACAGGTTAACCGCAATAATTACGCAAAAAATATAAGTTATTTGGATTTGCTGTCAAGAAAATTATTTCTGCCCTCCCGAGAAGGTATTATAAATTATGAGCCTGTTGCTTAGCTGATGGAATTTTGGCACTGAGGCTATTTGAAAGAGCGACATTGCCACATGGAAATAAAGTTGTTCTAAAAAGTTTATACTGAATTCGCTATGGGGTATTGCAATGTCTGACTAATCTTTTGATATTCAGGGCAGAACAAGTTAAAAGAGCTTGAATAGTTATTTTTTCTACTCTTCTTTTGTAGAACTGTAGGTGTAGATAAAAATTCAAAAAATGATTGACATGTCCTTGATTTTTCTTACATTTAAAGATAATTAAGCATGCTTTTGGCTTAGAGGCTGGTTAAGGATGCTAAACAGAAACGTCCTGGTATTAAATCAAAACTATGAGCCGCTGTCAGTCTGCTCTGTAAAAAGAGCGGTGATCTTAATCTATCTGGGCAAGGCGGAGATCATTGAAAAACATGACGGACAGATGATTCGCTCGGTTTCTGTGTCCATCCCATTGCCCAGCGTGGTGAGGCTTGGCTTTTATATCCATGTTCCTCATAAGAGAATTCTTCTCACCCGTAAAAACATTATCCAAAGAGACGGGCACAGGTGTCAATACTGTGGGGAGAATCATGGAGCCATGACCGTGGATCATGTTATACCAAAAATCTATGGAGGCAAAGATACCTGGGAAAATCTGGTTTGCGCCTGCATAAAGTGCAACAACATCAAGGGAAATCGCACACCAGAGCAGGCAGGTCTTGTGCTTTTACGCCAGCCCAGACGACCAACTCACATCACCTTTATTCAGCAATTTATCGGAATCTCTGATCACAGATGGAGACAATATCTGTTTCTGGATTGATTAAGGTGAAAGGTGAAAGGAGTAAGGTGAAAGGTGAAAGGAGTAAGGTGAAAGGAGTAAGGTGAAAGGTGTAAGGTGAAAAAACATTATGAAAGGAGAAATCAGAAGTTTTGAAGACTTAGAAGTTTATCGGAAATTATGTGAATTACATTTAGAGATAAATGAACTCTCGTTAAAATTTCCTAAATTCGAACTGTTTGAGTTGGGTTCTCAGATTCGCAGATCATCGAATTCAATTGCCGCTAACGTCGCGGAGGGATGGAATAACAAACATATAAATATCTACTTGGAAGGAATAAATAGAGCGCAGGCAGAGTTGCAATAGACAAAGCATCATCTATATATGGCTTATCGCAAAAAGTATTTACCTGAGAAAACATATCCGTATGGATGCATACGCATAGGGAATATTTTGAAAAATATAACGAATGTGGCAGAATGCTGAGAGGCTTAGAGCAATCTTTATTAAAATGGAAATCAAGAACCTGATACCTTTCACCTTAAACCTTTCACTTTAGACCTTAAACCTATGAGGAATGAATGGCAAAGGAAGTAATCTTAAGCGGGATGCAGCCCACCGGAAAGTTGCATCTGGGCAATCTGGAAGGTGCGTTGAGATACTGGGTTCAGCTTCAGCACGATTACGAGATGTATTGCTGTATTGTGGACTGGCACGCCTTGACCTCAGACTATGATCAGACCTCTGATCTGGGTGACAGAATAATCGAGGTTGCCATTGATTATCTTTCCGCCGGACTTGACCCAAAGATGTGTGCCATCTTCCTTCAGTCGCAGGTCAAGGAGCATGCGGAACTGCATCTTCTTTTTTCCATGATAGTTCCCACGCCCTGGCTGGAGAGGGTTCCCTCTTATAAAGAGAAAAGCGTGGAATTGGGTTTGGATAGTTACGGCTTTCTGGGTTATCCTTTGCTTCAGGCGGTTGATATTTTGATCTACAAGGCTAACTGGGTGCCGGTGGGAAAAGATCAGCTTCCCCATATTGAACTCACCCGTGAAGTGGCAAGGAGATTCAACAGCTTGTATGGGGAGGTTTTTCCAGAGCCCCAAGCCAAATTAAGCCAGTTCTCCGGGATTCTGGGCACAGATAACAGAAAGATGAGCAAATCATATAATAATGACATATGTATGGGAGAATCGGATGAGTCCACCGCCAAGAAGATTTCGATAATGTATACCGATCCCACCAAAATACATCTGGGTGACCCCGGACATCCGGACCAGTGCCCGGTATATCTTCTGCACAAGATTTACAACCCGGATCATGAAACTATTCATAAGAATTGCTCTTCTGGGAAATTAGGATGTGTAGAATGTAAGAAAATCTGTGCAGAGAACACCAACAAAGTTTTAAAACCAATTCGTCAAAAAAGAGCGGAGTTGGAAAAAAACTTGCCTTACGTAAAGAAAGTATTAACTTCCGGAGCAGAAAGAGCCAGAGCCAGAGCGCAAAAAACTATGGAGGATGTTAGAAAGGCAATGAAGCTGTGGTAAGATGTTTAAACTCGTGGACAAACGAAATGCGTATGCATTAATAGATAGATTCGGATCATTTCCCATTTTGTGGAGATAAACGAACTTCGTTTATCCATAGTTATACGCCATTAATTTATTTTTTATGTCCATTCTAGAAATTATAGCTGTTATAATCTTTCCAATAGCTTTGAGTAGTTATGGACTTATTTTAGAGCAAGAAAAAACACCACTAGCAGAGCGAATGACTATGTTCAGGTCAGAGCTTTTTGTAAGCATCGTATTCTTTCCCTCATTCTTATTGATGATTGCCAGTGGTATTGTCTTATTTTTCTATTCTTGGAAAATATTAATAATAACTTTTATTATTACAGCTATTCTCTATCCTCTTCTAGGAAGATTCTTGATTTCACATCTTTGGTCGATTCCTTACTATTTTCTTAATAAATGGGCTGAACAAAAATTAAAAAATAAATAACGGCTCTGTTGCATCGGGATTTTGTAGTCCAGATACCAGGCTCTGGTAGCGTCGGGATAACAATATCCCGCAGCAACGAAAGAAAGCCAAATGAAATTTAGCGAACTGGTGAGATTATTAGAGAAAAATGGATTTAGGATCGTAAAAGAAAAGGGTTCTATAAGGTATTATGGAAAACCTGGTTGGGATAAGTTGATTAGAGTGGATTATCATGGATCAAAAGAAGTCCCAACAGGAACCTGTCATGCTATACTAAAGGCAGCAGATATAAAGAAGTAAAAGCGTTGGAGGGATAAAAATGATTGAGTTAGAATACTCACTCGTAATCGAAGCCACGAAAGAACCAGACTACTTTGGGTTTTATTCTCCAGATTTAGAAGGTTTTACAGGGATAGGACATTCTATTGAGGATTGTATTTATAAGGCTAAGTGGGGGATGATAGATCATATCAATCTATTGAAAGAAAAAGGATTACCTATTCCCCCCAAGAACCCAAATCCAAAAATTATTATTCAGAATGAGGAAAAATTAGTCTCTATTTGAAAATTGTTCCTGCGTCTACTCGTTGCATCGGGACTTTGTAGTCCCGATGCCTGGCACTGATAGCGTCAGGATAACAATATCCTGACGCAACCAATGAATGGAGAGGGGGAAGGATGGAATCAATCGAAACACAAACTCAAGAAACCAGTTCATCCTACTCAGTAAAATTAGATGTCTTCGAAGGTCCTTTGGACCTGCTCCTTTTCCTGATAAAAAGGGACAAAGTAGACATCTACGATATTCCCATCGCTCATATCACCAAGCAATACTTAGAATATATTGAATTCATGAAGGAGCTGAATCTGGAGGTGGCTGGCGAGTTTATCGTAATGGCGGCTACCCTGATGCGGATTAAGGTAAGAATGCTTTTGCCCAAAACCCAGGATGAAAAGGAAGAGGAGGATCCGCGTGAGGAGTTGGTTTCCGCACTTTTGGAATATCGGAAATTCAAAGAAGCCGCCCAGGTTTTAAAAGCAAAGGAGACAGAGCAGTCCCGCTTCTTTCCCCGAAGTGATTTCTCTTTTCTTGATCGGCTTCCCGAAGACGAGATTCTGGTGGAAGCCTCTCTTTCCGATCTGATTTTTGCCTTCAAAAAGATTCTGGATACCCAGCCCAAGGAGACCTTCCACACCATAGATTATCCAAAAGTGAGCGTGGAGGAAAGAATCGAATATATCATAAATTGCTTGGCTAAGAAAGACGGAGTTGTATTTCCTGAACTCTTCTCCGATACCCCCATTAAACTGGTGATGGTGGTCACCTTCATGGCGGTTTTGGAATTAATCCGACTGCAGAAAATCTATATCAGACAGACTAAACATTTCTCAGAGATCTGGGTGTTCAGAAACGAAAAAAAATAGATGCATCATTCCGGTCAACCAGATAACAAGCAGATAAACACAAAGACCAGAACCTAACTTAAGTAAGGTTTTGGAAAAATTCTTTCTTGTCATCATTGGCTTCCAACCGTTAATTAGCGTTGCCCTTCAGAGTAAATCCCTTCAGGATAACTCCTCATCCCAAACCAGTATTGTTGCAACACAGAAGCACCCCACAACAATAAGATCCCCGACTGGATGTCTTGCCCAGTCAAATCTTCTTGACAAAGCCCAAAAATAGGATAAGTTTAGCCCGAAGTGAGACGATACTGAAAATGTGCAAAAGAAGGCGATTTGCATTTAGCTAAAACCGTCATTTGAAACAAAAAATATGTCGGTAAGAAGGAAATTAAACACGGTTCTGCGGCGATACTTTTTGGGTGGAATCTTAGTTATTGTGCCACTCATCGTAACTATTCTGGTTCTGCGTTTTCTTTTCGAAGGTATAGATGGCCTGCTATCGCCGTTTATAGCCAAGCTCATAGGTTATAAAGTCCCTGGTTTGGGTGTTGCCGCCACTATCATACTGATCTTTTTAGCCGGCTTTCTCACTGCCAATGTGATCGGTTCCAGGCTTTTCAAAATCTGGGAGATATTTTTAATCAAAACCCCACTGGTGCGCACAATTTATAGTTCCTCCAAGCAGTTGATTGAAGCGATTACCACCGCTGATAAGCACTCCTTCAAACAGGTGGTGCTGGTGGAATTTCCCAGACAAGGAATGTTCTGCCTGGGTTTCTTGACCCGAGAAATCAAGGCGAATTTCGACGATGTGCCCAATGAGCTGATTGCTGTGTTCATTCCCTCCACCCCTACCCCTATCAGCGGGTTTACCGTGCTTTTTCCCAAGGAGAAGGTGACCCCTTTGGAAATGACCGTGGAGCAGGGAATCAAATTTTTTGTCTCTGGCGGAATAACCGCTCCAGAAACATTCTGTCGCAAGGATGCTCCGACCATAGGAAAACCGGACTGACCTTCCATTTAGAGATTTTTATTTCATGCTTTCTGAACTCAAGTCCATAGGCGCCGCCACCGCAAAAGCCAAAGCCCTCTCTGCCATCTGGACCTTCCCTTCCATAATTTTTTCTGCCCTGGTGATTGGCTGGGCGGCAGAGGCGGCACAGTTTTTGATCTCTCAGGGTTTAGCTTTAGCAATTTTAGCCTGGCTTCAGACTCTGCCCGAATTTGCCGTGGAGGCGGTGATCGCCTGGGAAGCAGGCGCTGATCCAGAGAAGGTTCACCTGATAACCGCTAATTTCACCGGCTCTTTGCGCCTTCTGGTGGGATTAGCCTGGCCCATGATCTACTTCACTGCCGCATTCTTCAGAAAAAGGGGACAGAAAGGTAAAAGGTTGGTGAACATCCGTCTGGAGGGAGAACACGCGGTTGAAGTGATGGGACTTCTGCCACCCATCGGGTATTTTGTAATTATTCTTTTGAAGGGAACTTTAACTCTGTTTGACTCCATAATTTTGACCAGCATGTATGTCAGCTATCTTTACGTCCTGCAAAAAATCCCCCCTCAGGAACGGGAGAAGATGGAAGAGGCGGCAAGAGTTCCCCGAATGATCTTGAAGATGAAACCCTTTCCTCGAAATTTCTCTATAGCGGCACTGTTTTTGATCGGGGGCTTCTGGCTTTATTTTGTTGCTCATCCTTTTCTTTACAGTATGCTGGCGCTGGCAACACTTCTGGGCGTGTCTTCCTTTGTCTTCGTGCAGTGGGTGGCGCCTTTTTTGTCGGAGTTTCCAGAGAAAGTGACTGCCTTCAACTGGGCCAGAACCGTGAGAAAATCCCCCATGGCATTGATGAACATGGTCTCCTCTAATATAAATCAATGGACCGTGTTGGTTGCCATGATACCGATTGTTTACAGCTTCAGCCGGGGGCAAGTCTCGGTGGTGCATTTTGACGACCATCAAAAACTGGAGATATTTTTGACCATGGCTCAGTCTTTCTTAGGATTTCTTTTCCTTGCCAATATGGAATTCAGATGGTATGAAGCATTAGGGCTTTTTTCTTTGTGGTTTGTTCAATTCGTTCTTCCTGAATGGAGGGAGGAGATTACCTTCGTATACATTTTTTGGATAATGATTGAACTTTTGCGTGCTTTCACCGGGACAAAAAAGCTGAAGGTTTTCAAGCAATTCAAGATTCTCTTTCACACCCATGTCCTGAAGAAAACATGAGTCTCAGGAAAAGATTTGAAAGACTCTTTCTGTAATTTTATGAAAGGCTACCTCCTTGGTTTGAAATCATTTTTGTATTATATA
>CAZOJT010000053.1:0-21562 GCA_964580215.1 uncultured Ignavibacteria bacterium
TGCCTCCGTTATCATCAACAACAAAAAACCAACACGTTTTTTCCATTAACCCCATTCATACGAATTTCAAGTCAAGCCCAAAACAGTGGGGGAGAAAAAAATAATAAGATGTAAACTGTTTTCTGCTCCTTTTAATAACTCTACTTAATAACAGGGGGGTATCCGGATCAGCATCAAAACTGTGGTGAGATTGCCTTTTGGGGAAGTTAAGACTTTCCGTTACAGGACCTGTTCAGTTGCTCTTGTTTCTTGAGTCATGCTTAAACGTTATGGAAATTGTTTGCATTAACATAATTACGCTCACTCCCGCCCATGGTGGGATGGGAGGGAATTAAAGGGAGGGTGAAGAATGGTGTCAGGGGCACGGGGCTCCTGACCTACTACTACATCCGTGGTCTTGACGATAGCTCGTAGCGTCGCAACTCCGTGTGCGGCGCTTTTTGGTGTTCGTCCGAGACAAGCTCGGACGCTACATCTTCAAGCCGTAGAGTTTCTGTTCCATCAGGTGGGTGGTCCGGTTTATCGTAGGAAACGCCGGAATTTAACCTCCGGGGACCTCTAAGATCACCCTCTCTCTAAGCCCTCTCCCGTCAAGGGAGAGGGAATTCGGTTTTCCCTCCCTTGATGGGAGGGAACAAAAGGGAGGGTGAGAAACGAGCCTCGAAGTCAGGTGCCCTGCGTCCAGACGCCCGGACGGGCCCGCCTGGGGGCTCGTGCGAGCACCTAAAAATGAATAGCGTTAGGAGCATCGGACTCCTAACCTACTACTAACGTGAACGCTGAACCGTTTGCTGGAAGCCGCGGGGCGAAGTGGCGCGGTAAGCGGTCGACTGTAACGATTTGTTAGGCGCTACTCCTCCCCCTCTCCAACGGGTTCCTTAGAAGTTGACAAAAAACCACGTCCTTGGGCAAAGTAAATATATACTGGTTTCTCATTGCGCAAGACATCCAGTACATTTTGAAACATAGCAGAGGGCAAATGCATCTTGATTCTACCTCCACTCTCCGAGTCGTTCTCAAAGAACATACCAGAGTCGTTAAACCTGATATAAGCTACAGTCTTGTTATTGCTGTCGTACAGTGCGATTTGCGCACGATTCGTTTGATAGCCAGCAGGGCTACCATAAAACAGAATGTGATATTTCTTAATTTCCGTTGCCATAATAGGTACCTCCTAAGATATTAATCACCGTTCGCGGTTTAAATCTAAGGCAAGGCAATCCAGCGGCCTGAGATAACCTCCCTTTTAACTGCCTGTCTCCTCGCTTTAAACTTTATCACCTCCTTTCATTAGTGGCGTCTCACTATTCTTATACAGTTCCGTATAAGAACCTTTCTTTGCCATGACGCCAGCTAAAGACAGCCAACCATATCGCCCGTAAGCTGCGTCTTGCCAGATAGTCAAGAGACATTATAATCATTTATGGAACTTTGTCAAGCACTTTCTAAATTACTTTCCCCAGGCTCCGCGTCAGCCCGGCGTACCAATTTTTTTGTTGCTTTCAAAGAGAATCTTCGTATATTACTGAAGCCTTCGGGGTGAGGTGAAATTCCTCGATCGGTGGTGCCTGTCATAGACAGTCCCCGCCTATGGCGGGGAAAAGCCCACGCGTTCCGTATGGAGTTGAACTGGTGAGATTCCAGTGCCGACGGTTCACCCCCCGTCTTTGGCGGGGGGCCAAAGTCCGGATGAAAGAAGGCAGCAAAAGACAGGTCGAGTTTTTTTGGCTCGATCCTGTGCATTTGTATCTCACCCCGGAAGCTGTAAGCCGGGGATTTTTTTACGATGGTTAGACATGTTGACCATATAACAAAAGACGAAGAATTCATGCGTTTGTCGCTTCAGTTGGCAGAAAAAGGAAAAGGGAGAACCTCTCCCAATCCCATGGTGGGGGCAGTGGTGGTGAAGAAAGACAGAATCTTAGCTTCTGGTTTTCACCAAAAGTTCGGTGGACCACACGCTGAGGCAATTGCCCTTAAAGCCTGTAGCGATCAAGCCAAAGGCGCCACATTATATGTTAATCTGGAGCCTTGTAGTCACTTCGGTAAAACCCCACCCTGCACCGATCTGATCATCCAGAGCGGAATAAAGAAGGTAGTCTGTGCCACAACTGATCCTAATCCTCAGGTGAATGGAAAAGGTATACAGAGATTGAAAAAAAAAGGAATCAAGGTAAGCCTGGGGATTTTGGAAAAGGAGGCTAAAAGATTAAATGAGGTCTATTTTAAATATATCACCACCAAGCTTCCTTTTGTGGTGCTGAAGGTGGTTCAGACCCTGGATGGAAGAATCATTCACCAAGCTGAAAAATCTAAAGTTAAACAGAGAGGAATCTTCTCGAAGCTCATTCAATCTAAAAAGCCATGGATAGATGCTATCTTATGTGATGCAAACACTACTGAAACTGATTGCCTTAAAACATTTTTTCAATCAGTTAATTCTGTAAGACCCAAATTGATTCTTTTTGGCAACTGGCTTGCAATTTCGAGCAAACTCAGAAGAATGAGAAAGAATACGCACAAAAATCTCATCTTAGTCCCCACCGACCTTGAGACCGTGAAAAGTAAAGATCGGGACAATTTTACAATATGGAGGATGAAGAGAAAGAAAGCCAGGAATCTAAATCTTGTGGCGCTTTTAAAAAAAGCCGGAGAAGAGGGTGTCACCAGTCTTTTGGTGGAAGCAGAAAACCAGATTGCCACTTTGTTTCTTAAACAAAAACTGGTCGACAAAATCTGGTATTTTATCTATCCAGATATTTGGGGTAAGGGTGAAGAACCTTTCGGTGATCTGGGAGTAAAAAAGATGTCTGATTCGATAGTTTTGAAAAATTGTGAATATAAACAATCGAAACAAGGTCTCTTAGTTGTCGGGTATCCTGCTCAAGTTAGCAGTTGGCAGTTAGCAGTTGGCAGTAGCCAGTTGGCAGTTAGCAGTCGACAGTTAGCAGTTGGCAGTTGACTGCAAACTGTAAACTGAGAAATCATCATGTTCACAGGGATAATAGAAGAGATAGGAAAAATAGAGCAGACTTCTTTAAGCGGTCACAACCTTCGATTGAGAATAAAAGCTCCCGGGATTTTGTCTGATTTGAAGGCTGGTGATAGCATAAACATAAACGGCGCCTGCCAGACAGTGATAGAGGTAAAAGATAACCACTTTACAGTTGAGGCGGTGGAGGAAACTTTAAAACGAACCAACTTAGGTCAACTCAAAAGCGGAGATTCTGTGAACTTGGAAAAAGCTCTTCGCCCCTCTGACCGCTTGGGGGGACATCTGGTTTCCGGTCATGTTGATTTTGTGGGAAGAATAAAATCCATCATCCAGAAGGATCAAAGTTATATATTTGAGTTTGAATTTCCGAAAGATTATCAGACTTATTTTGTAGAGAAGGGATCGGTGGCAGTTGACGGAATAAGCTTAACCGTGGTTCGGGTTTTCAAGGACTCCTTTACCGTCTCGATTATCCCCTTCAGCATGAGAAACACAAACCTGGGAGCAAAAAAGACCGGTGGTGCGGTTAACATAGAGACAGATTTGATCGGGAAATATGTGGAAAGGATTTTAACCGTCAAAAAGGATAAGTTTCAGATCACGGAGGATTGGCTAAAAGAAAAGGGATGGTAGCTTTTTTTAGTATCAACGTAGGGACAACCATTCCTTCGACTTTGCTCAGGACGATGAGCTTGTCGAACCGCATGGCTGTTCTACTTTGAGTTTGGACAGGGACAAGCCCTGTCCCTACGAAGAAGGAGAAGCAATTATGTCAGAATTAAATACCACAGAGGAAGCGATTGAAGATATAAGACAAGGCAAGATGGTGATCGTGGTGGATGATGCGGATCGCGAAAACGAGGGGGACATGATTTTAGCAGCAGAGAAGGTAACTCCGGAGTTGATCAACTTCATATCCAAACATGCGCGGGGATTAGTCTGCGTCCCCATGACCAGAGAGAGAATCGAGGAGTTGGAACTTTCTCCCATGACAAAGGTCAATACCGCTAAGCTGGGAACCCGCTTCACCGTGTCGGTGGATGCTGAACACAACACTACCACCGGCATCTCAGCCCATGACAGAGCCCAGACCATAAGGACTTTAATCGATTCAGATACCAAGCCGGAGGATCTGGCCAAACCCGGTCATATCTTTCCTATCCAGGCTCAGGATGGTGGGGTATTAAGTCGAGCAGGACATACCGAGGCTACAGTGGATCTGGCCCGCCTTGCGGGACTTTACCCGGCTGGTGTTCTCTGTGAGATCATGGATGAAGACGGAGGTATGGCTCGTCTTCCCAAGCTTCTGGAGATGGCAAAGAAATTTGACCTGAAGATCATTACCGTAAAAGATCTGATCGAATATAGAAGGAAAAAAGAAAAGCTGGTGAAAAGAATCGTAAGTGTCAATTTCCCCACAAAGTTCGGGCATTTTAAGCTTCATCTTTACAAAAGCATGATAGACGAACATCATCATTTAGCCTTAGAAAAAGAAGAGGTAAAGAATCAGAAGAATGTGTTGGTTCGGGTGCATTCGCAGTGTCTTACCGGAGATGTGTTTGGTTCGGCTCGATGCGACTGCGGCGATCAGCTTGCCCATGCTCTGAGCATGATCGAAAAGGAAGGTCTGGGAGTTTTCTTATATATGCGACAGGAAGGAAGGGGAATTGGTTTATCCAACAAGATAAGGGCTTATCAGCTCCAGGACTGCGGATTGGACACGGTGCAGGCAAACATCGAATTGGGCTTTGATCCGGACCTCCGCGACTATGGCATCGGTGCCCAGATTCTGGTGGATTTGGGTCTGTCCACTATCAGGCTAATAACCAATAATCCCAAAAAGATCATCGGGATTGAAGGATACGGGCTCAAGGTCACGGAGAGAATCCCTACCGAAGTTCCCGCCACCCCGGAAAACATCAAATATCTGGAGACAAAAAGGGACAAGCTGGGGCATCTTTTGAAGGTAAGAGAAGATGGCCGTCCGCAGATTATGGGTATCAATGAGACGACAAAGAAAAAATCCGGGTAAATCACTGAGTTTTTTGAAAAGAATTTTTAAAACAGATCAAACAAGCTCCCAACAGATTGAGCAGATTAAAGGATACCATCTGTTTGATCCTTCCATCTGTTGGGAGATTATTTCAGCCCTTTAGGAGATTCCTGGAAAGGAGGCTTTATGCTTAAAGAAATAAAAGGTATATTGGATGCCAAAGGAAAGAATTTTGGGATCGCCATCAGCCGGTTTAACGAGTTTATCACCCAAAAACTTCTGGACGGAGCTTTAGATTGCCTAATGCGACATGGTGCAGAAGAAGAAAAGATCACCATAGTCTGGGTGCCGGGCTCTTTTGAGATTCCCTACGCCGCCCATAGGATGGCAAAAAGCAAAAAATTCGATGCGGTTATCTGTCTGGGAACCGTGATCAGAGGTCAAACCCCTCATTTCAACTATATCGCCAACGAGGTAGCTAAGGGGATCGCCAGGATATCGCTGGAGACGGGTGTGCCCACCATCTTTGGGGTGATCACCGCTGATACTTTAGAGCAAGCCATCGAAAGAGCGGGCACCAAAGCAGGCAACAAAGGCTGGGATGCGGCGCTTTCCGCCATGGAGATGGCAAAGTTGTTTGAACAAATTTAGTTGGTTCGAAAAAAAACAAAGGGTAGCCGCACCGTTTAAGGTGTACAGATATAGTCGCCAGTTGTTGCGGGGTACCCTTACCCCGCAACATACGTATGCTCGTATGAGTGCATACGCACATTCATACGAATTTCAGGTTCGGGGTGAGGGCACCCCGAACCAACGGCGAGGGAAGTTGTCTGGGAAGAAGATGTTGAACGTGACAGCCACACCCTTCGGGGTGCGCCAAGAGGTTTACTATAGAGAGAGTCTCTTTTTTTTGATGTTTGAACTTTAAACTTTGAACTTTTTCCGTGTCTGCCAGAAGAAAAGCTCGTGAACTGACTTTAAAAGCTCTGTATGCTTACGATCTCTCCGGGACGGAGGTTGAGCAGATCTCAAACGATATCATCGCTCCCAGTCTGATCAAACCGGAGGCGAAAGAATTCTCCGAAAGCCTTTTTTTCAAAGTCACCCAAAACATCAAAGAGATCGACAGCCTTATAAAAGACCATGCCATATCATGGGATTTCTCCAGAATCGCCTCCGTCGAGAAGAACATCTTGCGTATGGGCATTTGCGAGTTTTTATTCTTTGACGACATCCCCTCCACCATAAGCATAGATGAAGCAATCGAGCTGGCAAAAAAATATGCTGACAAGGACTCCAAAAATTTTGTCAACGCTGTCCTGGATTCTGTCCTCAAAGGATTGAAGAAAAAAGGGCGTGTGTGAAAAAGAGTATACCTTCTTTCTGATGTTTCAGGAATAAAAATTCCCCAAACCTTCGAAGGAAGAATTCCCAGCACTGTCTCAAGATCCTGCGATATGAATCGTATGGTTCATACCTATGAATAAGCGTACTTTTTCGAAAGCTTCCCAAAAATGAATGTTGACAAGTCACGATAAAGAGCTATATTTTCCAAGTCGAAAAAGAAGCGTAGAAAATGCTTACGTCTCTAACCTAGACATTTTGGCGGTTCGTATGTCTCAAGGAGGAAAAAGGTGACTGAACGATTGAAAATCCCGTCCGAGGCGGGAATAAAAACATGGTATGAAAATCAGGATAAGCTTTCTTTATTTCTTTCTGTCTTTGTTTTTCTGGTGAGCTTGGTGGCCTATTTGAAGACCATGGCTCCTACTGCCTCGTTTTGGGACTGCGGTGAGTTTGTCGCCTGTTCATATATTTTAGGAATTCCCCACCCACCCGGTACGCCTCTTTTTGTGTTGATCGGACGAATCTTCACTCTGATACCCCTTTATGGTGAGATAGCCGCCAGAGTTAATTTCATCTCCGTCCTCACCTCTGCCTTAACGGTATGGCTCTGCTACCTTCTGATCGTTAAGCTGGTCGACAGTTGGCAGAAAGCCGAACCGACTCTCTGGATGAAGGTGGGCAAGTATGTGGGTGCGGTGGCGGGCAGTCTGTTCTTAGCTTTCTCCACCACCTTCTGGTCCAACGCGGTGGAGGCGGAGGTTTACGGAGCTTCCATGTTTTTGATGCTTCTGCTGCTTTATCTGGCTTTAGTATGGATGGACAAGAGAAAGACCCCCAAAGGAAGTAAGCTTCTGATCTTGATCAGCTACCTGGGGTTTTTGGGTTTGGGAATACACATGACCATATTCATCATGATGCCCGCCATTTTCCTTTTGGTTATCCTGGTGGATCGGGAAAGACTTTTGGATTGGCGGTTCTGGATAACCGGCATGGTTCTGCTGCTGGTGATGCACAGCGTGGTTCCATTCCTTTTGGGCATGGGTATCTGGTTTGTTCTCTCTTTTCTGCTGATGGGCGTGTCAAACCAAAAGAGGTTATGGGCACTCGCCTGTTCTATAATCTTTGTAGCCATGATCGCCTATACGGTTCAGCTTTTTATTCCCATCCGATCCCAACTGGATCCGGCTATCGATGAAAATGATCCGGACGACTGGACCAGCTTCAAAGCCTTCCTGGAGCGAAAGCAATACGGAGCGGAGAGCATGATAGGCCGGATGTTTTATCGCCGAGGCACCTGGGCGAATCAATTTGGAGCCAAGGAAAGGATGGGATTCTGGGGATTCTTCCGGGAACAATACATGGAGAGCCTCTGGATTATTCCAGTATTTCTGGGACTTTTCGGCATCTGGGAGCAAATAAGAAGAAGAAAAAGGGAGGGGGTGGTGCTCCTCTTCCTTTTATTAGCCTGCACCGTGGGTTTGGTGTTATATATGAACTTTGCAGACGGAACCAGGCCGGATAAAATTACCGGAGAGATCATACATATTGAGGTCAGGGACCGGGATTATTTCTTCAGTCCGGGGTTCATGTTCTTTGCCCTGAGCATGGGACTGGGCATCTCCACCCTGCTGGCCGGGTTAGGCAGCTGGTTTGAAAAAGTCAAACCCTCCTTAGCCAAACCTCTGGTAGGAGGATTATCTCTCATTATACTTGCTCTTCCTGTAATGCCGCTTCAACGAGGCTTTACCTCTCACAACAACCGGAGCAACAATTATCTTCCCTACGATTACGCCTACAATCTTCTCAACTCCTGTGATGAGGATGCTGTCCTTTTCACCAATGGAGATAACGACACCTTCCCTTTGTGGTTTCTGCAAAACGTGGAGAAGATCAGGACGGACGTGAGGGTGGTGAATCTTTCCTTGATCAACACCAAGTGGTATATAAAGCAGATGAAACATCAGTGGAAGGTCCCCATCAGCTTCACCGATAAAGAGATCGATCGAATGGGATACATCCGCAACGCGGATGGCAAGATTTTGAGAATACAGGATCAGATGATCGACAATATACTGGGGACCAACAAGTGGAAATATCCCATATATTTTGCAGTCACGGTGGCTGGCGAAAACAGATTGTATAAGGGAAAGCCCATCGATGATCATCTGAGAATGGAGGGAATGGCATATCGAGTGGTTAAAGAGGAAGGGAGGCTGATGGTGGAGCCCGATATCATGAGGGACAAGCTCTTTAACGTATTCAGATTCAGAGGCGTAGGCGATCCATCCGTCCACAAAGATGAAAACGACTACCGGCTTTTAGGTAACTATGTCTCATGTTTTCTGGGACTGGCGGACACCTTAAGAAGGGCTAATCAATACCAGGAAGCCATCGGAGTGGCAAACCGGGTGTCGGAACTTCTACCTTACGACTGGAAGCCATACGCATATCTTCTCCAGCTTTATGCTGAGTCGGAACAACCTGAGGATTCGGTTCTGAGAGTGATCCAGCGAGCGGAGGAGGTAGTGCAAGGGTCGAAGGCTTTAGCCGAACAGGAGTTGATTGAGAGATTATACTTCAATCTGGGTTATACCTACAAACAACGAGGGCAGACCCAAAAAGCGATAGATTCCATGAATAAGATACTTTCCATAAACAAGAAATTCAAACCTGCCTTTGAGGCTTTAGTTGCAATCTATTATGCCGAACAAAATAAGGAGAGCCTCACTGAACTTTTGGAGACATGGGTGGCGAACAATCCTGGGGATACTACTCGAATCTTGAGCATGTTGAATCAGCTCAGATCGCCTGATTTTAAGTTTATGGAAAGACCTCAATAACCCACAAGAATCGTTCACCGTCGACCGTCCGCGGTCGGCCGCAAAACCATTCACTAGAGTATTCGGCGGACGGTGGACTGCGGACGGCGGTCAGAACTTAGATTGAACATACTGGCGTTAAACTGGGAAGATCTCTCCAATCCGCAAGCGGGGGGGGCAGAGGTTCACCTCCAGGAGATACTCAAAAGAATCGCCCAAAAAGGACACAAAATTACCCTTTTGTGCAGTGGGTTTCCTGGATGTGAGCTAACAGAAGAGATCGATGGAATAAAAATCATAAGAAAAGGCTCCCGCTTAAATTTCAATTTCGTGGCTCCGTTTGCACTCAAGGCGCTTCTCCGGCAGGAGAGATGGGACATAGTAATAGAGGACATAAATAAGATTCCCTTCTTTTCCCCCATTTATCATCGACTTCCTCTCCTGGTGGTGATCCCGCATCTTTTTTCCGATTCGGTCTTCAAGGAGATAAATTTCATTCTGGGAACATATATCTATCTTTCCGAAAAGCCCATTTCCTGGCTCTACAAGGGTTTCAAATTCATGGTGATCTCTGAGAGTACCAAGGAGGATTTGGTTAAACGAAGTCTACCCCCGGATGATATTCACGTGATCCATTGTGGAATTGATCATACTCTTTACCATCCGGGTCTGTCTATTCAAAAAGATCCGGTGCCCACTGTGATTTATCTGGGAAGATTGAAAAAATACAAAAGCATCGATCATCTGTTGCGCGCTTTTTCCTTAACTTTGGAAAAAATTCCCCAAGCTAAATTGGTGATAGTGGGAGAAGGCGACTTTAAAGAGTCTCTAATAAATTTAGCCAAACAACTAAATATAAGAGATAAAGTGGAATTCACCGGCTTTGTGAACAGGCAAGAGAAGGTAAAAAGATTACAAAAAGCCTGGGTGGCGGTTTATCCCTCTTTTAAAGAGGGGTGGGGCTTGACCAATATTGAGGCAAATGCCTGTGGCACCCCGGTTATAGCCAGCAACGTTCCGGGCTTGAAAGACTCCGTGGTGCGTGGAAAAACCGGACTTCTATTTGAATATGGGGACGTGAGACAACTCTCCGATTATCTGATAAAGATTTTATCCGATGCCGATTATAGGGAAGAGTTGAGACAGGGAGGGCTTGCCTGGGCAAAAAGATTCAGTTGGGATGAAACCGCCACAAAAACTTTGGAGTTGATGGAAAATATAATAAAAGAAGGGTCAAGGGGCAGGGGGCAAGGGTCAAGATAAACGGTATGTCCGCCGTCCGCGGACTTGTCCTGAGCGAAGTCGAAGGACGGCGGACATTTACACAAAATGTTGGCGGCGGACAGTGGACGTTTAAAACATGAAAAAGAAGTTAATCATAGGAGTGACAATAAGTCTGATATTTTTATATCTGGCTTTTCGCAAGGTGGACTTTCCCCAGCTATGGGATGCCTTGAAGGGAGCTAATTACTGGTATATTTTACCCAATATCGTCTTAGGCCTCCTGAGCATGTGGATGCGGGCATACCGATGGAAATTCATGGTTAACCCCATCAAAAAAGTGGGCTTGGGGAGTCTTTTCTCCTCGGTCATGATCGGGTTTATGGCTAACAATGTATTACCCGCCAGATTAGGGGAGTTTGTCAGAGCATATTCTTTGGGAACGAAGGAGAAGATCTCCAAGAGCGCCACTTTTGCCACCATCGTTATCGAACGTATCTTTGATGGCTTTTCCATACTCTTCATTCTATGGTTGTCCTTGCTTCTGTCCCCTTTTCCGGATTGGGTAAAGAAAGCAAGCCATCTGTTTTTATTGATAAATCTTATCACCCTCGCCTTTTTGGTATTTATTGAGGTTAAACGGGAACCCACCTTGAAATTTTTCAACCTCATTTTCCGCCTTCTGCCGGCAAATCTATCTTCCAAGGCAGGAGAGATCTTAGAGAAGTTCATCGGTGGTCTGAAGGTATTCAGAGATATCCCGAGTTTGATCTGGATTTTAGCCTGGTCTATTCTTATCTGGGTGATAGTGGGGATCAGCAACTACTTCATATTCTTGGCTTTTGATCTTCATCCTACCATTTTTGCCTCCTTCATCCTTTTGGGAATAGTTTGCCTGGGAGTGATGTTACCCTCCTCCCCTGGATATGTAGGAACCTTTCACTACGCATGCGTGGCATCCTTCGTCGTACTTAAACTTAGTGAAAACGTCTCCGGACCTTTTTCCATAGTTCTTCACGCCAGTCAATATTTTCCTGTAACTTTGCTCGGTCTTTACTATCTCAAGAAGGAACACCTCTCCTTGAAAACTTTGGAATCCGATTCTATGCGGAAAGAGTAACCGGATTATCAACCTTATCGATTATCTGTTCAACGGTGGCCTACCACAAAGTTGTCAACCCCAAATGAGGATTCCATTGTCGAAAATCGAGCCGAATCTCTTGCTCAGAGGTTCGGCTGGGTTGTTTTTAAGCCTCTCGGTCAAGCAAAATCTTCTTGCTCTTGCAGAAAAAATCGATATATTAAACAGATAAGCGCAAGCGTTCACGAAGAGTATCTGAGAAGATATGTCTTCCTTTTTACCAACTGCGAGATAGGAGGTTTCATGCTAAAAGGTCTTTGCTTAAAAACCCTGTTCTGTCTGGTTTTTTTGATGGCCATAGCCAAGACAACAGTCCTTGCCCAGGCTCCCACCATCGTCTCCACCTCCCCGACACAGAATGAGTTGAATGTGCCAATTAACAACAACATATCGGTGACCTTCGATACGGACATGGATGAGACGACCATTGACGACTCTAGTTTTGTGGTCAACGGGATGTTGACCGGGAAACGCATCGGTACTATCACATATGATAGTCTGGCGAGAACTGCTGTGTTTGATCCTCACGAGATTTTCAAAGTAGGTGAAGTGGTTTATGTAGTCCTAACTTCAGGCGTTCGTTCCTCCCTTGGGATACCACTCGATAGAGGCTACGCCTGGTCGTTTACTACTAGAGTGGTGTGCGGCTCGGGGATCTACAGTCTCGATAGTATCTATTCATATGAGACTCATTCTGGTTTTGGAAGTGATTTGGATGGCGACGGTGATATCGATTTAGCAACCGTGAGTTCAGGTGACAGAATCTCTGTCTTCGTAAACAACGGCGATGCGACTTTTGCACCACCATTCGAGTACCAAGTGGGTGATGGGCCTCATGCGCTTTTTGCAGCTGACCTTGATGGAGACCATGACATTGACCTCGTGACACAGAACTGGAATGACGACAGCATTTCAGTTCTTTTTAACAATGGCGATGGTTTCTTTGCATCCCCCATCACGTATCCGGGAGGTCACACTTGCCACTCGATTTTTGCAGTCGACCTAGACAACGATGGCGACATTGATATAGCAACCGCTAATAGGTACTCTAACGATGTCCATATACTCTTGAATGACGGTACTGGGGGTTTTGCTGCTCCGTCGAGCTTTTATGGGGGCGGAATATGGCCCATGGATATATACTCAGCTGATTTTGACAATGACTGGGATTTCGATCTCACTACGGTCACCGGCAGTGGTAATCCCTCAGTTGACGATAGGGCTGTTATCCTTTGGAATGATGGAACGGCCTCCTTTGATGACAGGCTATACAATCCGATCGCTAAGTATCCCAACTACAATTTTGCTGCTGATTTCAACGGAGACAACTACGTCGATATCGTTACTACGAGCGGTACCCTTCCGGGCTCACTCTGTGTCATCATTAACAACGGAGATGGAACATTTCTCCCACGCTCGGTTTACCTGTCCAGCTATGATTATGTCCACAGTTGCGGTGTCCACGCTGCGGATCTTGATGGAGATGGCGATGTTGACCTGGTAAATGGTATTGTCTCTTACACCGATGGTCTTTCTATCCATCTAAACAACGGAGACGGTACTTTCGCCCCCCAAACGATATACTCTTTTCCTGGTGGTGACGGCATCGTCACAGCCGATTTTGATTGTGACGGGGATTTGGACCTGGTTTTGACAGGTTTCAATATAGGTTTCTCAAGTGTTAGGGTCTTGTTGAATCAAGGTGGCCATAGACGTGGCGACGCCAATGGAGATGGAGTGATAGACCTTGGGGACGTGCTTCATCTAATAAACTATCTCTATAAAGGCGGTCCTGCCCCTGATCCCTTGGGAACTGGAGACGTAAATTGCGACGAGGTGATCGACCTCGGTGATGTGCTTCATCTGATAAACTATCTTTACAAAGCCGGCCCACCACCGAACTGCTGTTAGCCAAAAAAATATTCACTTGTCAGAGACCCGGCCGAACCTCTAGGTTAGAGGTTCGGCTGTTTTATTTCAGTGTTCCCGGTTGACCTTCGGGCTGATTGCTCGACGCTGCGAAACTTCGGGGTGGCTGAGCGGTTTTATGACTTTGCGTCCGTGTTGTACCCCTGACTGAAATAGGGTTTATTCCTTACATTTCGCCGAACGTTTTGAGACGTGCTGACAATTTTCTTGACACCAAATTTAAATAATTTATATTCTTTGCGTAATTATTGCGGTTAACCTGTCGAAGAGGAATATGTTTTTGTATCTTTGGGGAACGGTTAGCCCTACAAATGCGGAAAAGAGATCGGGGTGTGGCACAGCCTGGTAGCGCACTGATTCGGGACCATGCCGTTGGAGGTACAAATCCTCTACTCCGACTAGGCGGGGCTCCCAGCCCCGCAAAAACGACTTTTTCAGAGCTCTCTCACAATTTCCTTGACTGCCTCTCTAATACCTTTTACCTTTCTATCGTAACCTAATTCTGTTTTATGGATTCAAAAGAAACCAAAAGTGAACTGAAAATGAAATTTTTGAAAACTGCCAGGATACAAATAAGGAAATTCTGGGGCAGAAGAAAAAAAGTCCTTATCATTTTAGGGGCAATTCTTTTTGTTCTGGTTCTTTTGTTCACGGCTATAATCAAAACCTACAACACTTATAAAAAGGACTTGCCTTCTTTAGCGCAACTGCACAATATCGAGCCCAGTCTGGTGACCAAGATCTATTCAGCCGATGGTGAGGTGATCAAGGAATTCTATACTGAACGTCGGATACTCACCCCCTTGAAAAGGATACCTCCCCGTTTAATAGATGCGCTCTTAGCCACCGAGGATCGGAGGTTTTTTGATCACTGGGGAGCAAACCTGTTAGCCATGGGTCGGGCTTTATGGCACAACTTCTGGGCGGGAAGAAGGGTGCAGGGAGCCAGCACCATTACCCAACAGTTAGCCCGAACTTTGTTTCTCACTCCGGAAAAGACCATTCCTCGCAAAATAAAGGAGGTCTTGACCGCCATAAGGATCGAAAGAAATTACACCAAAGAAGAGATTCTGGAGATGTATCTGAACCAGTGTTATTTTGGAAGGGGAGCTTACGGAGTGCAAGCCGCGGCTCAACTTTATTTTGGCAAAAATGTGGAGGATCTGACTGTCCCCGAATGTGCGATCCTCATCGGCATTCCCAAAAGTCCCAGCCGATACTCTCCCATCAATCATCCTGACTTGGCGCTCAAAAGAAGAAACATTGTCTTGGAATCAACGAAAGATTTCGGTAAGATATCCACAGAGTTGGCAGATTCTTTAAAAAATCTTCCACTTAAGATTCATCCCACCTCCGCACCCGTGGGTGAGGCTCCCTATTTCACTGAGATGGTGAGACAATATTTAGAGAAAAAATATGGGGAGGATGCTCTCTACCGGGGAGGGCTGTCAGTCTATACCACCCTGAATTTGGAACTGCAAATGGCGGCAGAGGAGGCTCTAATAAGGGAGTTGAAGGTACGACAGGATAACATGGAGCAGACCCACTCATTGAGAGATACAAATTATACCTTGATGGTGATCGACACAACCGGGGAGAAACCTGTAAAGACGAGAGAATACAAGCAAATTCAGGGTGCTCTGGTGGCTCTGGACAATAAAACTGGCAATATCCTGACTTTGGTGGGAGGAAAGGATTTTAAGCAAAGTCAGTTCAATCGGGCGGTGCAGGCTCTCCGTCAGCCCGGTTCTGGCTTCAAGCCTTTCATCTATACCGCCGCAATTGATAACGGAGCCAGACCTACGGACATCATATATGATACCCCCATCATTCTTACCGGAGATGATGGGAAGGAATGGAACCCTCAGAACTTTGATTTAATCTTCCGAGGTCCGGTCACTTTAAGGGAAGCTTTAGCCAAGTCGATAAACGTGGTATCTGCCAAATTGATCCAGAAGGTCACTCCACAACAGACCATCTTCTTTGCCTCTCATATGGGAATAAGCACACCACTTGCTCCCTATCCTTCTCTGGCTTTGGGCACCTCGGAGGTGACCCTATGGGATATGGTCTCAGCATTTTCAGTGTTCCCCAATGGAGGAATAAAAGTGGAGCCGAAATACATTCTAAAAATAACCGATCGCTATGGAAAGATTTTGGAGGAGAAAAAATTCTCCAGAAGGGAGGAAGTGCTCTCCGCCCAGACCGCTTATATCATGACCACCATGCTTCAATCGGTGGTGAATAGAGGCACCGGTTATGGAGCCAGAGCCAGGGGTTTCACTCGACCTGCGGGTGGCAAAACTGGCACCTCAGATAATTGCATGGATAACTGGTTTGTCGGTTTTACTCCCCAGATCACCGCCGGGGTATGGATAGGCTACGACGATAAGACGGTCATTGGCAAGAACGTCACCGGTGCGCATACCGCTCTTCCGGTATGGACTGACTTCATGATAAAAACGCACGAGAACTCTTTAGTGGAATATTTCAAAGTCCCACCTGGGATATACTTCAAGACCGTCTGTTTGGAAAGCGGGCTTTTAGCCACGGACAGGTGCCCCAGGATCATCACAGATGTCTTCACCGAACAGACCCTGCCGGAGGGAGTTTGCGACCTCCATCCTTCAGACGGGGTTCCAGACACAACCTCAAGGGTGTTATTCAAGGAAAGAGAACAAGTTCCAGAAAAACGGGAGGGTGTCCTTTTTTAGAAAGCACCCCTATAAAGAATGTTTCGTGCTGTCGCACAAATTGTCGATGAAAAGCCCATTCCGCCAGAGGCGCCCGCCCCGCCTTTGGCGGGGGATCTGCCTTTGGCATGAATAGAGAAAATGCGTGGCATTTTAAAAAGATGCGTATGCACTCATACGAGCTGGTTTGGAGGCTCGAAGTTGGAAAATTCCCAACAGATGAAACAGATGAAAAATTTCAAGCATCGAAAATCGATTATCGAACTTCGTTACCAGCTTCGCAGGGTCAGGGGTATGTAAACTTATCGAAGATACATACGCATTTCTTGCTTTTGTATTACTAAGGGGAGCATATAATTGTTTACATCCCCCCTAAAGAAATGGGGGAAGGGGGGATTCGTATGAATGCATACGCATTTGAAACTTGGAAAATCCCCCTAAATCCCCCTTTACTAAAGGGGGATTCGTATGAATGCATACGCATTTCAAGTCAAGCCCAAAACAGGTGGGGGAGAAAAAATCAATGCGAAGCTCGTATGAGTGCATACGCACATTCATACGAATAATAAGATGTAAACTGTTTCCTGCTCCTCTTAGTAACTCTTCGCTGTGCTAAATCTCAATGGATCTAATCAAAATCACGGAGACCCGTCTGGGACAGACATTTGGGACAACGTCTAAAAGTTTCATAATAACTGAAAACCCCGAAAAGTCTCGGGTCAACTCTTCGGGGTTTTTGGATGTTATGGCTCACCATAAATGGTGAGTCCAATCACGATTTAGACAAACCACGGGCTTATTTATATTTTGACCACATTGGTCGCCTGCGGACCTTTGGGTCCTTCGGTGATGTCGAAACTAACTTCATCCCCTTCTCTCAGAGTCTTGAATCCTTCATCGCTAATGGCTGAGAAGTGGACGAAGACATCCTTACCGCCATCCGTCTGCTCAATGAAACCAAATCCTTTGGAATCATTAAACCATTTTACTTTACCTGTCGCCAAACTTTTTCACCACCTTTCATAAAGCTTAAATTTTTGCATTACAACTACATCCAGCCACACAGTATTTGAGCTTCATCGTAACTCTGCTGATTCGACTTGGATCCTGCGGACTGGAATCTTTTCTCAAAATCCTGAGGACAACCTCACCTTTAAAAACATAAAAAAATCCACGAAAATTCAGCCTAAGTTTTCGTGGATTGAAAAACTCAAACCAACCAAAAACTTACTGCAACTTTCTTACTGCTTGGTACTACTCTTACTCTTACTATATAAATACGCTTTTCTGCTCCTTTTGTCAAGGAAAATCTTCAAAAATCAACAAAAATCTTCCTCTTTTATCCATTCACCAGAACCCAGCTTCACTTTTTTATATCGGAAGAATTACAAAAAGTTTAACCGGAAACCTTTAAAAAAACGCAAGGATGGGATTCATCCAACTCGATTCAACCTAAGAGACTAATAGAATGGAAATAACTATCCTGTGTGCCTGGCTAAAGCCCAAATCTGAATATCAACACAGCCAACAGCGCCAGTCCCGCGCCAAATCCGAAGGCGACAGAGACTCCAACCGATTGCCACAACCATCCGAAAATCAAACTGGCGGGAAGTGCGGTCAAGCCCACAGCTCCATGATAAACACCGAAGGCAGTTGCCCTCCTTTCCTCTCCCACCAAATCTGCCACATAAGCCCTCATGGTGCCATTCGCCAACCCGTAATAAAGCCCATATATGCCAAACAAAATCCAAACATGGATAGATCGGGTGGCAAAGGCAAAGCCCAAATAAACTAATGTGTAGACGAGCAACCCGGAGATGATCAGATTCTTTCGACCGATTTTGTCAGAAAGCGCCCCGGCTGGTGAAGCGACTAAAGCATATACCAGATTCAAAACCAACCACAATATCGGAATGTAAACTAAATCTATGTTCAAATCTTTCGCCCTTAAAAACAGGAAAGCATCGCTGGAGTTGCCCAAAGTGAATATGGTGGCTCCCAGGAGGAATATCTTGAACTTTGGATCAAATCTCGAAAGTCCGGGTTTAGCCAACCGGGTGACCTTTTCCTTTAACCTTTTTCTCTCCTTTACGAAAAGGATCAGAATTAAAACCGCCAGCATTGCCGGAACAGAGGCGATCAGAAAAAGAATGCGGTAGTTTTTGTTCACCAATGGAAGAAAAAGAAATGCCAAAAGCGGTCCCACTACTGCCCCGGCGGAATCCATAGCCCGATGAAAACCATAGGATAATCCTCTGCGTTCTTCGGGTGAGGAATCTGCGATCAAAGCATCCCGGGGTGAAGTTCTAACCCCCTTGCCAAAACGATCGACAAACCTGAGCATAAGCACATGCCAGCCGGCGGTAGCTATCGAAAGGACTGGTTTCCCCACAGCGGAAAGACCATAACCCAAACCCACCAAAAATTTCCTTTTTCCTAATTTATCTGAAAGCCACCCGGAGAAGATCTTCAGAATGCTGGCTGTGCTTTCCGCCACTCCCTCGATCAGACCGATAAAAAGCGTACTTGAACCCAGAACATCCGACAAAAAGAGAGGCAGCACCGGATAGATCATATCCGATGAGGCGTCGGTCAAAAAGCTGACCAGACCCAAAACCAAAACGTTTTTTGGAATTCCTACAGATATTTTGTTTTTCATCTTCGGCACTTAGAAATCAGCCGAAAGTCTATCCACAGGCTTCAATTCCCGTTGGTGAAGAACACCAACGGGAAACAAGAAGACAGGACTATCCGACATCGTTTTTTATTTTGTTATCATTTCCGGATTGCTCTTCTCCATTTGAATAATTCTGACCACTGGATCAGGTTCGGAAAAGAACCTCCTCTTTCTCAAAAAGTCTTTTGGTCACGAAGATGGAAAATGAGGCATAGATGAAGGTGGAGACGAAGATCAATCCAATAAATTCCCAGCGAAAGGTTCCCAGAAGAACCTCTCGTGCCGCCAGAGAAATGTTTACGATAGGGACAAAAGCCAGTCCCCAATTCAGTTCGATTCCGGGAATGAAGGAAACCATGGCGGGGAGGATCACCACAAACATCAGCGGAGAAACATAGCTCTGTGCCTCCTTATAGCTTTTGGCGAAAAGGGAAACCGACAAAAGAGCAGAGCTGAAAAGAGCGGCTAAAGGAAGCATCAAAAGCAAAAGTAGAACAATGGAGAGGGGTTTTATGGCAAACGAAATTTGTTCGGAGGCAAATTCGCCTATTTGGGCAAACCCGAGGCTGGCGGTAAGGCTCATGCTGGCAGTAGCTAAGATTATGGTTATCACAGAGGCAGTCATGACTGTCAGGAATTTTCCGGTGGCGATGTCCAGCCGAGATACCGGTGTCACCAGTATGGTCTCTAAAGTCCCCCTCTCCTTTTCTCCCGCGGTCAGATCAATAGCAGGATACATGGCACCCACCATAGCCAGAATCACGATCATGTAGGGCAAAAACATCCCCAGCATGAATCCACCCATCTTCTCTTTGGGAGCAAGATTCTCGGAATTGATTTTTATAGGATGCAAAATTGATCTCTCAATATTGCGCTCCCTGAGTCTTTCTGCCACCAGGCTGTCCTGATATTCTTTCAACTCACCGGACAGTTTCTCCTTGGCGATACTGGACCTGATCTCGGCACCGTCATAATATATGGTGGCCTCACTATTTTCTCCCAGCGTTAGCTTTTCCTCAAAGCCTGATGGAAACTCGATGGCGGCATGGATTTCTTTCTCCTTTAGGGCAGATTTGAAATCTTCGACATCTACCTTTTGATAATCATCTCCCTTCAAAAGAGTAGAAATAAAGGATGAGGCAAATTCTTCTCCGACCACCGCAATTTTGGTAGCCTCTGCCTCAGTTTTCTTTATCATCATCACCACCACCGCGCTCATTCCAAACATCAGGACGGGAAAGAGAATTATGGGAATCAGAATGGTTGAGATCAGAGTGCGCCTGTCCCTTAAAGTCTCCAGTATCTCCTTGAAGTAGATTATCTTTACTTTCCTGAAGTTCATTTCTCTTTATGCCTTCGTTGTTTTATGAAAATGCCTGAGTTTGTTCTCTCTTTCTTACCTCTCCCCCTGTGTCCCCCTCTCCATAAAATGGAGAGGGGGATTAGAGGGTGAAGTATTAATTATCCTCTATTCTCCCACTATCTCTGTGCCTGTCGGGTCCCCGACCCGACAGGCAGCTCCCGCCAGGTCAGGGGACCTGGCGGGCACAGAATATAATCTTTATCAAATCCACAACATTCAAATTCGAAGAGAAATCTTTCATTCATTCTCCCACTATCTTCACAAAAATATCGTCCAGATCCTCCAGACCGGTCTTTGCCCGAAGTTGTTCTAAGGTGCCCACCTCCAATATTTTACCCTTATGGATGATAGCGATATCGTCACAAAGTTTTTGTGCCTCCCACATCACATGGGTGGAAAAGAGAATACATTTGTCTGCCTGTTTGGATTCCTTTATGAACTGGATGATGCTGCGGGAGGTGACAACGTCCAAGCCTATGGTCGGTTCATCCAGAATCAAGACTTCTGGATCGTTTATGAAAGTTCGGGCGATGGAGATCTTCTGCTTCATTCCGGTGGAGAGCTTATCCACCCGCCTCTTTCTGAATTCGTTCATATCAAATCTTTCAAATATGTCGTCCACTCGATTTTTTAGCTTATCCTCATGTATACCATTTAATCTGCCGAAGTAGTTAACTGTTTCTTCGGCGGTCAATCTGTGATAAAGCCCGGTATCACTTGACAGAAATCCAATCTTTTCCTTCACCTTTTCCGGCTCATTCAGGATGTCATAACCTGCCACTTGGGCGCTCCCGGCGGTGGGCTTGAGTGTGGTGGACAAAACACGCATGAGAGTGGTCTTTCCCGCACCGTTCAATCCCAGAAGACCGAAAACCCGCCCGGGTTTGCACTCGATATTAACCGAATCCACCGCCCGGATTTTCCCCCTCTTTTTATCCTGGAAGATCTTGGTAAGGTTTGTGGTAACAATCATAGAAATGTATTATACTCTGTTTAAAGCTAAATGGCAAGAACAGATATTGGGGAAATAGGTTCTTTCGTATTTAATGTGGAAATTGTGTTTTACTATGCCCTTCTCTTGTCCCCCGGGGGTAATACATGTTGTGTTCTCGTAGGGGTGGAGTTCATCTCCACCCGCATTCTTCGGGTTATTCGGGCGAAGACAAGCTTCGCCCCTACGCATGATCATCCGTTGTAGCCTTTTGAAAACCGTCCCGATTCATCGGGATAACTACAAAATCTATTCCTTCAAAGATACTTTTTTATTTCTCCTTCTCTATCAATAACTTATAAAAAATCCTCCACATTATTTAAGAATGACCCAAAAAATAGGGATACGAAATAATATCATCCCCCCCCCTTTTTTTGGCTGGTTTATCAAGTT
>CAZOJT010000054.1:0-20778 GCA_964580215.1 uncultured Ignavibacteria bacterium
GCACATTCATACGAATAATAAGATGTAAACTGTTTCCTGCTCCTCTTAGTAACTCGAAAAAAAGGTGTCGGGTGAATGTGTGCTTGTTGAAAAAACTAAGGGGGAGTGCACCAGCTTGCTGGTGCGGTTTTAAAAATAGCGAAAGCCCCGCGATGCGGAATTCTTCGGACAAACTTACTCACTCCTAAAATACTTTCTCGTTCTCATCTCAGGTACGATAAATCCTCATAGAATTGAAGGCAAACGCGAATGTTTGCCTCCCTGGTCTATGCAAAAACCATTCTTAAAAGATCACCATTTGCTACTTGACCAAAAGCTTTTTTGGATTATATTGGTCAAAAAATTTGAGACCTATATATAATTAAGGAAAGAGGTAGAAAATGTCTAAGGTCTACAAAACACTTATTGGGGGTAAATGGAAAGAGGGGACAAAGCTTTTGGAGGTAACGAATAAATATACAGGAGAAGTGATCGGATCGGTGCCTTTGACTGATAAGGAGATTTTTGAAGAGGCGATTAAGTCTGCTCGAGATGGATTTTCCCTTATCTCCAATATGCCCGCCTACCAGCGATCAAAAATCCTGGAGAAAACCTCGCAGAAAATAGAAGAGAAAAAGGATGAGATCACCCGAATCATTGCCATGGAGGCGGGTAAGGCGTGGAAGCATGCCAAAGCAGAGGTGGAAAGGGCGGTTCAGACCTTCAAATTTGCATCCGAGGAGGCAAAGTCAATTCATGGGGAAACGGTCCCTATGGATGCGGCTGTGGGTGGGGAAAAAAGAATAGGGTTTTATCTTCGTTTTCCGGTGGGAATTGTGGGAGCGATCAGTCCGTTTAATTTCCCCTTGAATCTGGTTGCTCATAAGGTGGCGCCGGCAATTGCGGCGGGATGCTCGGTGGTGCTTAAGCCCGCATCCATGACGCCAATTACCTCTCTGAAGTTAGGGGAGATAATGATGGAAGCTGGTCTTCCGGATGGTGCATTAAACATTACCATCGGCTCCGGATCAACGGTAGGCAACTGGCTGGTCATCGATCCGCGCGTCTCTATGATCACCTTCACCGGAAGTCCTCCGGTGGGAAGAGATATAAAAGAAAAGTCGGGATTAAAAAAGGTAACCCTGGAGTTGGGTTCAAATTCCGCTTGTATTATAGACGAATCCGCTGATTTAGATTTGGCTGTGCCGCGCTGTATTGTAGGAAGCTTTGCCTATGCCGGGCAGGTCTGCATCTCCGTCCAGAGAATTTATATCCATCAAAAGATATTCGATGAATTCACTCAAAGATTTCTCAAAGGGACCGAACAACTGAAGCTCGGCGACCCCCTGGATCCTGAGACGGATGTGGGTCCCATGATTACAGAGGACGACGCAAAGAGAACCGAAAGCTGGGTGAAAGAAGCATTTGAAGGCGGTGCCAAGATATTAATCGGAGGGAAAAGAGAAAAGAATTTCTATCATCCAACGGTTTTGACCAATGTTAAGCCTGAGATGAAAGTGATGGCGACTGAGATTTTCGCGCCGGTGGTATGTTTTGTTCCCTTTGATGATTTCTACGATGCGGTGAGGATGGCGGACGATTCAATTTATGGTTTGCAGGCAGGAGTATACACCTCTAATATTGAAAAAGCATTCCAAGCGGTAAAAGGTATTAAGGTGGGAGGGGTTATAGTCAACGACGTTCCCACTTATCGGGCAGACCAGATGCCCTATGGAGGAGTAAAAGAATCGGGCATAGGAAGAGAAGGCTTAAAATTCGCCATCGAGGAGATGACCGATATTAAGATGGTCGTTTTTAATTTGCAAAAATAGTTCTCATGTTGTTGGGGCTGGGGTTCAACCCCAACCCCAACATAGAGGACTCTAGAGGTCGTCTTTGTAAAAGAAAGTGATCAAATAGTAGTGATTACCACCTATTGGCTAGAAGGAGATTAAATTATGAAAATCAGTTATGATCCTAAAGCGGATGCCCTTTACATTCAATTTCAAGAAGGAAAAGTTGGAAAAACAAAAAAAGTTGAAGAGGGTATCCCGATTGATTTGGACAATTCAGGAAAAATCTTTGGTATCGAGATTATCGGCTTGTTAGAGAGAATGTCCATCAAAGACTTAGGACAAATAAGTTTTGATTTGCCTTTGGCAAAGGTTGGGTGAATACTTTCCAGTGTTGCCTGGCGAAGACATGGATCAACCTAGAAACTTAGCCAAAAGTTTGTAGGTCGGATATGTCCTACCCTTCAACAAGTTCAGGGCAGTGAGCGAAGTCGAACTGCCAACGGAGGGACTATCCGACATTTTTTGTTTTCGTCCGAAACCCCCGCCGTTGGCGGGGGTTTCGGACCTACAAATGTAATGCCCCAGCTTGCCCTGAACCATACGGTTCAGGGCTTGTCTCGGACGATGACGGTGTTATGTGGCGCAGGTTTGCTCTTCAAATTGTGCCACAGCCTATCTTAATTTCATAGAGCATAGATGCTGGTGGAGCTAAAGCTCCACACCTACATCTACTCTGGGAAAATGGCTCAATTCGGGACCTACTTTTTCAGATACTTTTCCAGTTCTTTTAAACTCCGAATAGCGGCAGAATCGGCGGGATTTTCGGCGAGAATATGTTCCCATGCGTCTCTGGCGTTTTCAAAATCACCCAGTCTGGTGTATGCCAGTCCTAAGAGGTGATAAGCATCCAGGTACTCAGGTGTTAATCCGATGATTTGCCGGGCACAGGATACAGCCATATCCGGATGATTGGTTGAATAGTATGCGGATCCCAGATCATAAAGGAAGTCCACATTGTCCGCCAGGAAAAGAAAAGCCTGCTCCAGATAAGGGAGGGCTTTGGCATATTCTTCCCTTTTGAAGTAGATATTACCCATCATCCAGTTCGCTTTTGGATATAAAGGATCTATTTTGAGAAGGGTGTCCAAGACGTGAATAGCCTGATCGAAATCTTGCTTTTTGTGATAATAGGCGGCTAAGTTGAGATAGCTAAGTGTGTCATATGGGTTCCTCTCAGTGGCCCTCTGATAAATCTTTTGCACCTCCTCCGGTAATTCCGCTAATTTTAAGATGCGAGCTATCTTATACAGATTGTAGTCGACCTCATCCACCGGATGAGGGTCGTTCTCCTGAATCAACAAATAGCGATCCAGCGATCTTGTGTGGTGTGCATTGATCAATACCCAGGGAAGAGTGTGAAAAAGACCAAACCAGATGAAGATAAGTCCCCAGGTTTTAAATCTTTTTCCAACAGGCATCTGAGATTTATGATCGGCGGACGGTGGACGGTGGACGGTGGACCGGTCTTCTCCCCACCTCAAAAAAAGAAGCACCCCCAGCAATCCAATGAAAGGAGCAGGTGACGATCTCAAATCCCAGTCCGCGCTCCCCAAGGTGAAGTTGAAAACAAAAAGATAGATTAAGGTGAAAGACGTGGCAAGAATTAGGAAATTGATCAACCTATCTTTTCCTGTGGGTTCTGTAGAAAGTTCTTTGAGCTTGATCTTGAAGAAGAGGAAAAAGATCACAAGAGAGATGCCTAGAGGAGAAAGCAAAAGAAGCTGGTTTACAAACTCGGAGATGTGAGCCAGAGAGAACATGCCAAAAGAATAACTTTCCGTAGCCATCAAGGGCAGGATGAATATCCCTTTGCCAGTTTTTTCCAAACCAGTGGCAACTCTATGAATCCAAAAAAGGATTACAACTGAAGAGAGGATCAGGGCTATCAAGGTGAGAATATTTACCATGGGCTTAGCCTGTGACCCCTTTTTTCTTAAGTGATCCTTTCGCCTTTTTGTGGATTTCTTCGAAGCGGATACACTCTCTTGACCAGAAGAGGCTTTCTGCCTTTCAATTCTCCTATAACCTTCCCCCAGAAGGTAAATGAACGAGGGGGCGAAAACCAAGGAAGAGATATGCAAGCCAATGCTTATCACGAAGGATGAAAGAGCGGGAAGTATGTTGGTTTTCCCTGAAATATACATGGCAGAAAATAGAATATAAGCCAAAAGCACTACCTGAAGGATGGTGTAGCTTTCCACATATCCGAAGAAAAGCTCACTCGATCCCAAAGAGACCAGAAAGAAAAAGATCAAAACCTTACCAAATCCAGTTTTTCCCAGAAGAGAGGATAACTTCAACGCCAGAAAGATGAAAACACCTCCGCACAGAATGCTTATGGTCGAATAGGTAAGCTCGGGAGTCCAGGTGGGGATAAGTTTGGTCATCACCCGATATACCAACAGATGAATGAATCCATCCAGCCATTCCGTGAGATGAAGCCGCCCTTGTGGCAAATCACTGATGCGGAAATAACCATCTCCCAGAAGATGGAGCCTGCTTCGGAAAATCCAGAAAATGGGAAGGGAGAAAAGGCTCAAGAGAAGAAAGGTTTTATTTTGGCCCAGTTGAACAAATGGTTTTTTAATCTTTTCTGCCAAAACTTCCAATCTTTCATAGAGGAACTCTCCCACGCCAGGGATCAAAATGGCTAAAGTAGCTAAGGTCAAAATCCAGCCTATCCAGGCTGGAAAGAAATGGTAAAAATGGACTCCCCACATGTAGGCGGGAGCGACATAGACAGTGAGCAGGTGAGATAGGATTAAAACAGCCATCCAGGGTAGGAAAACCTGTTCAAAGAGTTTGTCGGAAATCTCCCTTTTGGGCATAGAGTTCTTCGTTTTTGTATCGGTTGTTTTCATGTCGGATTTGGATAATTTTATACCGTGCGAATCAACGTCACTAATATATTCGTATATCTATGGCTGTCAAGTTGGAACAGAGAAAGATGAGGGGTAGTAATCTTTGCTCCTGGGCGGATGTTATCCCCGACGGGTCTCCGTCATCCGCCCCCACGCATGTATTCACAACAGATAAAGCAGATTAAGCAGATATTTATAGCCACTTATCAGCTAAATCCAGATAATCAGCTGTGAGAAAGTGATCTCTCCCCACCCGGGCATTCACAGCTGATAGCACAGATTAAGCAGATATTTATAACCACTCAGAGAAAATATTTAGCCCACAAATAGCAAAAACGAATAAAAAAGAAGTAGAACAGTAGTTCGGTGTAATTTCACTTGACAACCCGACAAAATTTGGATATATAGCCAATGTTCATGGTCCAAAACCTTCCGACTATTGGAGAACTTGATGATAACCTCAAACAACAACTTTCTCAGACCAGCATATTTGGAGATCAATCTGGATGCCGTAGCCTTCAACGTAAGAAATATCAGGAAGAAATTGGGTCAAGGTGTGGAGTTGATGGCAATTGTAAAGGCAAATGGTTATGGTCATGGAGCTTATCCGGTGGCTTGCGAGGCTTTGAAAAATGGAGCAGACTCTTTGGGGGTGGCTATTCTGGAGGAGGGGGCTGAACTCAGGGAGAAGGGGGTGAAGGCTCCCATCGTCAACCTGTATCCTGAGCCGCACCAGCGCGCAAAAAAGATCGTGGAATACGATTTAGAACAGGTGGTCACTGATCTGAAGCTGGTGAAAAATCTTTCGCAGGAAGCTTTAAAACAAAACAAATCCTGCAATGTCTACATTGAGATAGATACCGGGTTGGGTCGTTATGGCGTGCTGCCTGAGGATACCAAAGAGCTGGCAAAGAAAATAAAAATGCTCCCTAACGTTCGCCTGAAAGGCGTTCTGTCCCAGTTTTCCACTGCGGATGCGAGGAAAAAGGATTTCGCCTATAAGCAGTTGAGGGTTTTCAAAGACACTTTGGATGAACTTAAAGCTCATTCAAATCACATCCCCATCACCTCCATTGCCAATTCCGGGGCGGTGCTGGACATCCCCGCCAGCTATTTTAATCAAGTGAGGGTAGGACACTTGCTCTATGGGCTTTATCCCTCATCTGAAACCTCTGAATCAATCTTTGTGAAACCAGCTATGAGTCTTAAAAGTCGGGTGGTGTTCATAAAGGAGGTGGGAAAGGGAACTCCCATCAGTTACGGCAAAACCTACGTCACCAGAAAGAAAACCAAAATCGCCACCATTCCTTTAGGATATGCGGATGGATACAGCCGACTTCTTTCCAACAAAGGGGAGGTCTTGATCAAGGGAAAAAGAGCCAAAGTGGTGGGTCGGGTGTGCATGGATGCTTTCATGGTGGATGTAAGCCACATCCCGGGCGTGAAGGTGGGAGACGAGGTGGTGGTGATGGGAAAACAGGGAAAAGAAGAGATCACCGCTCACGATCTGGGCACATGGACTAACACCTTTGCCTATGAGATCATGACCCGCATGGGGAAGAGATTGCCGATTGTTTATAAACAGAGATAAAAAACCTCTCCCCCTGTTTCCCCTTCAGAGTGAATCCCTTCAGGATGAACCCCTCTCCATGAAATGGAGAGGGGGACTAAGTGGGTGAGGTCGGAGGTTGGTCGATAGTCTATGTCCAGAGAGCAAAAAGACCTTAAGAGAGTCTTTTTCTTAATTTTACTGACTCGAAGCAGGGTACAAGCCAAAAGACAGCAGTATAGGCAGGAAGCAAAGAGGCTTACCCCTCTTCGCTTTTTTTGTGCTCGCTGAAAAATCCCCACCCTGTCTGTTTCATTTGGTTAGCGGGGAATAAAAAAACTACAGAATTAGCCTTGACTTTTTAATCTGTACCAAATATACTTTTATAACGAGGTTCAAAGCGGAGGATAACATGAAAGATCGCTATGTTTTTTTGGGGGGAATGGTAATGTTTGCAGCTTTGACCTTATCTCTTGTAGGATGTGCCGGTCCACTTGGAACATTAAAGAGCGCAGGATATGACCCAAACTACACATTTACAAAAGGCACAAATCCACGTGAGGCCCTCAGAGAGGTAGACCATTTAGGACTTGATATTCGTACGTTTGTTTGGTGTCGTTCGGGATTAACCGCCGTTTACTTCAGCAACATGCCAGATGTCGCATCCAAAGTGCAAGAATCTGTGACTAACCGGCTAATGGAAGAACTGCAACCTGAGTTTACCACTGCTATCGCCGGACCGGGTAAGGCAAGGTATGTACTTTTCTGTCCGCTTAAAGCGCAGATACGCAAACAATACCGCATTGGACACTTCATAAATCCAGATACCGTTATAATATACTTTCGGGAATATTTCCCTGATGGAAGTTACTGGAATATTATAGGTCCGGAGGCTTACTCTATCCGGATTAAAGCTAAGCTCTTTGTTCTAGACACCAAGGATAAGAAAGTTCTCTATTTTCAAGACAAGGACTTAGTAGGAAAGGAATTTGAATTCGAAGGACTGGTAGAAAGCGATAAAGATAGCTCTGTTTTGATATGCCTGCAGCAGGTTCAAGAACCAATATGGACAAAAGACTATCTAACAGGTTCGGTGCTATCCGTGCGTTTCGGAGTACAGGGATTAGAAAGACTAAAAGAAAGCGACAAAGATAACTTAATCCTTATACCCGTGCAGAGACTGGCTTCGGAAATAGGTGCCGCACTATGCAAATATAAGTAAGCCTGTTAATCCAAAACACAAGAAACAATAAGGAGGAATTGTAATGGGAAGTGCACATTGCTTCAGCATTAGGTTAAGAAATCTGGCAACCTGGATTGCAGTCATAATCTGCGCGAGCCTTATTGCATTTAAGCCTATAACCACTCGCTGTGAAGAGAAAGTAACCGACAAGGCGGACAAACTGATCGGAAAGGTTGGGTTTGACCTCGGAATACCGTACGGACTTCCGGGAGTCCACCTTGAAATTGGACATTTCAACGTATCTGCATTGGTTGGGGCGGGGTTGTCAGGCACGTGGCTAGTGCATAAAGGCATATGTAATCTTGAAGATGAATATCCGATCGTATTTGTGTTGGGAGGGGTGGTAACCCTTGCGCCGAAGCAATGGGCTTTGAGACCACGAGCAACGGTTTTCTACACTAACGAGTCGGTATATTTTCAATACCGCGCTGAGGGTCCAGGCGCCAGGTGGAAAACCTTTCACAAAGAGCGGTTCCCGGGTTTCTGCGCCGTACTGGAACTGGAGCTTCATCCCCAGAAATTAGGGCTGCCCGCGTACAGAGATAATCCAAATGTTACTCTCGTTTTGGGCGTTGGAATAAACGAGCCTTCTGTGGGCTGGGATGCGATTGACGAACTCCAGGGTGATATCTGTAACCGGATTAAGTCGGAAGGTAGATATACCCACCATTGAATTGCTAAAAACGGGTTTCCCCAAGCTCTGCGGTTCGCAGTCAGCTGGCAGTTCTGAAGCAGGACCAGGCAGGTTATAAGGACCATCTTTGCGTGAAACTTGATTCCTTTTGAATGTTGTCCTAAAGATTACTAACAACTACCTCTTGTTTCCAAGATACTCTCTTTTTTCCCACTTTGTTTAAAGTGGGAAATTTTTTACTTGACGAATTTCCTTTACCAGTGTATTATAATAACAGATAAGAACTATTAATTTTTCAAGGTATGAGCCATGCGGTTCATACTAAGGAGGTAAATATTGAGAACCTACAAAACCATCACTTTATCTTTTCCGCCTGCTTTTTTGAAGCAGATTGAGAAATTAGCCAAAAAAGAGAATAGAACCAAAAGCGAGCTATTCCGCGAAGCGCTAAGACGGTATATGGCCGAGCGAAAGTGGGAATCTCTTCAAAGAGAAATGTCCGCGAAAGCTAAGAGCTTAGGCATTAAGACTGAAGCTGATGTAGAAAGAATAGTTGACGAGGTCCGTAAATAGCAATCTACATGGAAAAAATCGTCTGCGACACTAACATTTTGATCTCCGCTTTGATTTTCCCTGGGGGAAAACCTGACCAAGTAATCAAATTAGCTCAGATGGGGAAGGTAAAACTCTTTATCTCCCCTCCTATTTTATTGGAATTTAGGAAAGTGGTGCGAACAAATTCAAGTCCACAGGATCCAAATTCGGACTTAGTGAACAGAGAATAGATGAGTTAGTAGAGACCATAACCAGCTTTGCTACCATAGTTAAACCAAAGAAGAAAATCTCTGCGATCAAACAAAAGGAAGATGATAATCGAATCTTGGAATGCGCTTTGGAAGGTGAGTGTGACTACATCATCTCCGGAGACGAACACCATATCCTTCCTCTAAGAGAATACAAAGGTATAAAAATCCTAAGAGCGGCAGAGTTTCTAAAACTCAGACCGTGGAAGAAGAAGTGAGGTTACTCCGAACCAGTCATCTAACCTTAGTTGGAGAAATCTTATGGCTTTTCGCTCCCGCTGGATGTTATCATCCAGCGGAGTGGTAGGCGGATGATAACATCCGCCTTGGAGCAAAAGGATCGGCATCAACTGATGCCGACGTATCAAAAGACCTATGTGCCTAACTTGCCACACAATCGATCTTAAGCTCAAGCACCCCTTTCGTATCTCTCGTTCTGTAACCGAGGTAAAGAAGAATGTGATTGTTCAAATAGATGAGGGCATCGGTGAGGCGGCTCCTTCCCAATATTATGGAGAAAACGCAGAGACGGTTATCGAATGTTTGGAAAAGATCAAAGACCTACTTGGTGACGATCCCTTTCAGATAGAGTCCATACTTTCGAGCTTGGATAAAAAAATCGCCAGAAACTTCTCCGCTAAGGCGGCAATTGATATGGCGCTCCATGATCTGGTGGCGAAAAGGCTTAACATCCCTCTTTACCAACTCCTGGGATTGGACGGCAAAACACCTCTGGTCACCTCATATACTATCGGAATCGACACCCCGGAGAAGATGAAGGAAAAAACCAGACAGGCGAAGGGCTTTTTAGTTTACAAGGTTAAGGTGGGAGTGGAAAACGATGTGGAGATGGTGAAGGCAGTAAGGGAGGTCACCGATGCTAAAATAAGAGTGGACGCCAATGCTGGATGGAGCGCGGAAGAAGCTTTGGAGAAAATCCATCAATTAAGAGAATATGAAATCGAATTTGTGGAACAGCCCATAGATCCAGAGGATAAAGCAGGGCTGAAAAAGATAAAGGAAAAAGCGGAACTTCCGATCATAATTGATGAACAACTGATGACTTCAAACGACATACCGGATTTTGTAGGACTTTGTGATGGGATAAATATAAAGTTAGCCAAATGCGGGGGAATCCGGGAGGCTTTGAGGATGATCCATGTGGCCAGGGCGCATGGTTTAAAGGTGATGCTGGGCTGTATGATCGAGAGTTCGGTGGGAATTGCGGCGGCGGCTCACCTGGGTTCACTGGTTGACTTTCTGGACCTGGATGGAAACCTGCTGATAACCAATGATCCTTATGAGGGGCTTAGATTGGAAAATGGGAAGCTTTTTCTTTCCGATTTGCCCGGATTAGGCGTTGTGCCAAAAGATCGGTAAGATTTTAATTGTCATGGACAACCATAGCAAGAAATGAATTTGCTTGCCCCCTCACCCTGACCCTGCGAAGCATTCATACGAATCTCCCCAAGGGGAGAGGGAACTTCATTAATTCCCCTCCCTTAATGGGAGGGGACGAAGGGGAGGGTGATTATAACAATTTATTTGGTTCGTTGGCAGAAAACAAAAATTCTTAGCCTATCCTTTAGGGCTTGTGAGTTCTGTGAAGGTGGGTAATACGTTAAATGAATATCTATTGAGGAACACAGATTCTTCCAAATATTAGAGGCAAACGTGAAAAGGGGAAAGCTGAAAATTTTATTTGTTTTCTTTCTTCTTTTGATCCTTTATCCCGGGATTGAGATCCAAGCGAAAGACTACTCGCTTCCTCAGATCTCAGTCATCTATCCCAGAGAAGATGCACAGATCGGCGCATTCGATTCCACTTTCATTTTCGGATCGGTTACCCCGAAATCCGAGCTCACCATAAATGGATATAAAGTCAAAGTTCATTCCAACGGAGCTTTTTTAGCTTTTTTGCCAATCAGACCGGGTGATTTCGTGTTTGAACTCATAGCTACAAACAACGCTGGAGTTTCGATCAAAAAAGTTTTGGTGAAAGTCCCTTATCCTGTTTTTCCTGTCCCTGAGGACAGCTTTTGCATTGTGAAGGCCAGCATCCAACCAAAGCAGGATTTGGTCCTCATCGCAGGGGACGTTCTGGAGACCAGTTTCAGAGGAACGCCCGGTTGCCAGGCAAGCTTTTCTGTTGAAGGCTTGGTGGAGAATGTGCCAATGGTCGAATCACCTGTTAGGATTCCACCCTATCAAGTAAAATATCCGGGGGAAAAGCATGAAGGACCGAGGTTGCCTCTGCTTAAGGGGGTATACACCGGCAGTTATACAATTAAAAACTCAGATGAAATCGAAAAGGCAAATATCCTCTTTAAGCTAACTAAGAAAATTGGTGAAGATAGCGTTTACATCGTAGAATCATCCCCGGGCAAAATCACTATAAGAGATGACCGAACTCCCCAGGTGGTGGAGTTTATTGGCTCATCGGTGGTTGCCCGTTCCGGTCCCAAGTTGGGATACACGCTTCTTTACCAACCACCGGGCATAAGGGCGGTCGCCACCGGGAAGGCGGGCGAATGGGTGCGGCTGAGATTGACTTACGGAGAGAACGCTTGGGTCCACCAGGATAGCATAAAATATCTACCTCCGGGAACTCCTCTTCCCAAAAGCATTCTCACCACCATTCAGACGAAAAAGCTGAAGAGAAAAACCCAGGTTGTGCTTTTCCTCCAGGAAAAATTGCCCTTCAAGTTGGAACAGCAAACAGGGCCGTCTGCTCTGTTTTTGACGGTCTATGGGCTGACCTCAAATACTGACTGGATAAGATATGACTCCGAGGATAAATTGATCAGGGAAATCAGATGGGATCAACCTAAGGAGGATGTGTATCAGCTTAAGATTTTTTTGAATCAGAAGCAACAATGGGGATATGATGTCTTTTATGATAAGAAGAACTTGATCCTTGAGATAAAACATCAGCCCAGGCTAAGGAAGAGGCTTCAGGGCTTGAAGATCTGTCTGGATCCCGGACATTCCCCTGATCCGGGAGCAATTGGTCCCACCGGGCTGGAAGAGAAAGTGGTCAATCTGAAAATCGCCAAAAAGCTAAAAAAGGTTCTGGAAAAAAATGGGGCAGAGGTGGTGATGACCAGAAAGGGTTCGGAGGGTGTTGCTCTTTATGATCGCCCCAAAATAGCCATCCAAGAGGGCTGTGACATCTTGATCAGCATTCACAACAACGCCCTTCCCGATGGGATTAATCCTTTTCACAACAACGGCACCGCCACTTACTATTATCACCCTCAGTCGTTGGCTTTAGCAAAAGAGATTCAAGCTGAGCTTCTAAAAAAGCTCCAACTGCCGGACTTTGGCATCTATTACGGAAATCTGGTGCTAACCAGACCGAGTCAGCTTCTGGCTGTGTTGGTGGAGTGTGCTTTTATGATGATTCCGGAACAGGAAGAGCTTTTAAAAACTGATAAGTTTCAGAAGAAATGTGCCCAAGCTATTTATCAAGGCATCCTCAAGTTCATAGAGAACGCAAAAAAGTGATCAAGGATTCTTTTGTAGGGGCGATGCTCTGTCATCGCCCTAAGGTTCGGGCGGACACAGAGGTCCGCCCCTACACATGATTCAATCCAGCGGCAAAATGTTGGAGCAGGGGCTCGCCCTGAAGGGTTGAACCCCTGCCCCAACAAAGATCCACCCCACGAAATTAGCAAAATGAATTAAGGGGTCTTTCCTATTTCTACTTGAAAATCACCTTGTCGAAGTCGTCCCAGTCCAATTCAATCTCGTCTCCATCCTCGGTGGTCACAAAAATCCCTTTATTCTCGTCATTCACATCGTTGGAGCCAGAGAGCTTGAAGGTATTCCCGGTTCTTGTGGTTACTCGGCAGGAGCGGGAGGAGATTTTTTCGATCTGGGCAATCTGAGAAAATTCGACATTCACTTCCAGATCTCTGTATTCTCCATTCAGCCTTTCCCATGTGTAGGTCTCATCATCATCCCATCTGATGAATCCTTCGTAGCTGTCACCATCTTCATCATGGACCACCCCATACAATGGTCTAATTTTATCGAATTCATCATATCTCACCAGATACTTCTCCCCCTCGTCCAGAAACTCCAACCGGTCAAAATCGTCCCATTCTATTGTGACCCGTCCGAAGTTGGGGTCTTTAACCACGATGCCTCGATTTCCGCTGTCCACGTCATTGGTTCCAGACAACCTTATCCTGTCACCATTTCTCAAATATACCCAGGCGGAGTTGGATGATCGCCTTTCGATGGCTTTTATCTTCTTGAAGGGAATCTTTCGGGTGCGATGCCTCTGTTCTCCATCCAGTATATCAGAATAAAAAAGTTCATCCATATCCCAGGTAATAAAGCCCCTGAAGATGTCCCCACGGCGTGTCTCCACCTCACCGTAAAGCCGCCTTTGAGGCTTGGTTGTTTGTTCTGGATCACATTCGGCAAACTCAATCATATCCAGATCATCCCAGTCCAATTCCACCTCCCCCTCCTGTGGATCGTCAATCAAGATCTCCCTTACCCCGGAGCCAACATCTGTGCTATAACCATAGAATGTTATTCTCTCCCCATTTTTCAGTTCCAATATGGCTCTATTTCTAGAGCGCCTCTCCAGGGTCTTTATGTAACCGAACTGTATTCCGGAACTTGCTTTAATTTCTGTGTCCTCCTCATCCCAGCTTATATGCAGACCAAGGATGTTAATGTGTCTTTCCCGGCGTCTCCCTTCCCAGTGTCTTCCTTCACGTTTTTTGGTGCCGTCTAAGATGTCATTCCAGAATGCTTCATTCCTGTCCCAGCGGATGGAACCCTCAAAAGTTTCTCCATCTCTGGTGTGAACCAACCCACAGATCCTTCCACGTTGAGCATACAAATTGGGATCAAAAAAGAAAAGCAAAAACAGCACCACAGAAATTACAGACAAAAGGATCTTCTTCATTTCACTCCTCCTGTAGCTGATTTATTTATGGCATTTGTCAATCACACGTAGATGCATATCTGAGATGTTTGTAGAAACTTCACAACGAGATTTTTGCTATCCACGCTGGACATTTAGAACCAAACTGTTACAAAAGTTTTTACGTTCTGATGAAAGGAAAAGTTTCCTCTTTCCAACATAATCAGAAAGCTCCGGGAAAGTTGAGTCACCGTCAACAGCCTGAACCGTCCTTTTGTCTGTTGATCCAACCACTATAAAAAATCCTTGCGTTCGGAAAGACTTTTAGTATACTAAGAATAGAGTTTAAGTTTGTCAGATGCCAATGATTTGAAGAATAAAAGAAAGAGAGAAAAATGACAACCCAGAAGACTAAAGAAAGGGAATTAAAAGACTTTGTTAGAAACAGGTATAGCCAGATAGCCAGAAAATGCGAAACCTGTTGCAGTTGTAATGGCGTCACCGTGATGGATCAAGCTAAGGCCATCGGCTATTCTCCCGATGAGTTGAAAAAGATCCCCGACTCTGCCATCATGGGTCTGGGGTGTGGTAATCCAGTTGGTTTGGCTACTCTGAAGAAAGGGGAGACGGTCCTAGATCTGGGTTCAGGCGGAGGAATCGATGTTTTCCTGGCGGCTAATAAAGTAGGTGAAAAAGGATGGGTCATCGGGGTGGATATGACTCCGGAGATGATCAAAAAGGCGAAATCAGATGCCAGAAAAGGTGGATACGAAAATGTGGAGTTTCGATTAGGTGAGATCGAAAATCTGCCGGTGGAGGATGAGTCGGTGGATGTGATCATAAGCAACTGTGTGATAAATCTCTCCCCAGATAAAAAGAAAGTTTTTGCCGAAGCTTTTCGGGTGTTGAAGCCGGGAGGAAGGATGATGATCTCTGATATTGTGACTGATAAGGAACTACCGGAGGAGATAAGAAAATCGTTTTCTGCCTGGGCAGAGTGCATTGGTGGAGCGTTGACCAGAAAAGAGTATTTGGGTGGTATCAAGAACGCAGGCTTTGGCAGAATCAAGGTGTTAGATGAAAAAGTCTTCTTAGGGGAGGGGATGAGCGAAAAGATTAAAGGCAGGATAATCAGCATAAAAGTGGAGGCAAAAAAAGGCCGTAAACGTAGATTGTAACTTTTAGATTTATGAATGTGTGTTTTTGATCTATTGACTACTGACTGAATTTCCCGGAGAGGTGGCCGAGTTGGCTTAAGGCAGCTGCCTGCTAAGCAGTTGTAGGGCTTATAACTCTACCCCGGGTTCGAATCCCGGCCTCTCCGCTTTTTTATCAAATAACATGTATTACGTTTATGTGCTTCGGATAAAGAAAAGTGGACGCTATTATATAGGGCAAACTCAAGATCTGGTTAAGCGTTTGGAGAAACATTCCCGTGGCAAGACTAAGTCAATGAAGAATCGGGGTGAGTTTGAAGTGGTTTACGTTGAGAAATGCTCATCTCGAGCGGAAGCTATGAAACGAGAGAAACAGATAAAGAGGTACAAGGGAGGCGAAGCGTTCAAAAGACTATTGGCGGATTGGGACAAGCAGAAAATGAAGGGCGCCGAGCTGGCTTAAGTCCCGCCAAAGGCGGGATAAGGATGAATCCGTGACGAACAAGAGAAACGAATGAATCCCTTTCCGACAATCTTTACCTTTCAGTAGAGAAGCTTTGCTCAACGATTTTAACTCCGGCGGAAGTGCCAATTCTGTTAGCTCCTGCCTGAATCAGATTTATTGCAGTTTGATAACCTCTTATTCCTCCGGAAGCTTTAACCCCCATACTTTTGCCTGCTATCTTTCTTAAAAGTTTCACATCCTCTATGGTGGCGTCGCCATATCCAAAGCCGGTGGATGTCTTGACAAAATCCGCTCCGCAAGCTTTGACTATCTCTGTAGCTTTATGTTTCTCTTGATTCGTCAAAACGCCTGCTTCTATTATCACCTTCAGTATTCGATCTTTCCCTACAACATTTCGCACGTCCTTGATCTCCTTCTCCACCAGCTTAAAATCACCCGTTTTGAACGCTCCTATATTCATCACCATATCGATCTCGTCTGCCCCATCACCGATGGCAATCTCTGCTTCTTTGGCTTTGACTTCGGGCTTGCTTGCCCCCAAGGGGAAGCCCGAAACGGTACATATTCTTAACGTCGAATCGTAAAGCAACCTTTTGCAAAGCTTAACCCAGATTGGATTCACACATATGCTGGCGAAACTATATTTTCTCCCTTCCAAGCACAGTTGTTCAATCTGCTGTCTGATAACATCTGGTTTCAGAAGGGATTGATCTATCATTTCGGCTATATTCATCCACACCTCCTAATCACAGGAAATCACTCATGGGATTAAAGGTTAATCTAATCCGCACAACTCGCTTCACTTATTATCCGTTCAATCCGTTGACCCTTTCTCAAACGCCTCGGGCAGAAGTTCCTTCAAACTGTATCTTTCCACCTTACCTTGCAGATTTGCACAGACAATTCTCAAATCCTTGGCAAACTCAGAAAGGACCTGTCTGCAAGCCCCACATGGGGTAACGGGTGGGTCTTTATCTGCCACCACCACAATCTTTAGGAATTTTTTTTCACCTCTGCTCACCGCCTTAAAAACCGCCACCCTCTCCGCACAGACGGTCAAGCCGAAGGTGGAATTTTCCACGTTTGCCCCGGTATATACTTTTCCACTTTTAGTCAAAAGAGCTGCACCCACCTTGAAGTTGGAATAAGGAGCATAGGCTTTAAGCCTTGCCCTTTTGGCTTTTTCTATTAGCTCTTTCTCTTTCATAATTCACAGTAGCAGGTTTTTCTCTGCATTTATTCACGCACCCTTATGGTCTTCAACTAAATAAGTTAACAGACTGAAGAGTCCATTCTGGTAAATAAAAGGGTAACGCCTTAATTGCTATGAGCATATCTTAATCGTGTCTAAGTGTGGACACATCTAAATATTTGGTTGATTACCATAAATCTCCCTTTGTCCCCCTTTATAAAAGGGGGATTGAGGGGGATTGTAAAAGATTGTTTCTCCCAACATTGCTAAAAATTTGTCACCTTAAAAAGTTGATAACCATAAGGGTACGGCTACCATGAGCATTTTATGAATCTGGCGACCTTTAGGTCGCCACTACATTTGTATTTCTTTGAGAAAGCTTTTTCCGTATTCAGTTCCTTGTACACCAAAAATCTCAGCAATGGTTGCACCCACATCAGAGAAGCTTTCCCTGATACCTAAGTTTATGTTATTTCTGATAGACCTACCATACACTAACAGAGGTACATATTCTCGTGAATGATCGGTACTGGGGGTGGTGGGATCGCATCCATGATCTGCGGTGATGATCAAAATATCGTCTATTTCCAGTAAATCCAAGACTTCAGGCAACCTTCTATCAAATTCCTCCAGACCAGCCGCAAAAGCAGGTGGGTTGTTGCGGTGGCCCCACAGCATATCGAAATCGACTAAATTTATGAAGATAAGCCCAGTTCTGAATTGCCTCACTGCTTCAACCAACTTATCCATGCCATCTGAGTTATTTTTAGTATGGACGCTTTGGCTTAAACCCTTTCCGGCGAAAAGGTCTTCGATCTTTCCCATGCCTAACACCGGAATATTATCTCTTTTCAATATGTCTAAAACAGTTTCGGATGGTGGAGCAAGAGAAAAATCCTTCCTTCGTTCGGTCCTTTCGAAGGAGTGCGGCTTTCCCACAAATGGGCGGGCGATCACCCTGGCTACTCCATGTTCCCCCACCAGTATCTTTCGGGCGACCATACACATCTTGTATAACTCTGCCACCGGGATGATCTCCTCATGTGCGGCGATCTGAAACACACTGTCGGCTGAAGTGTAGACGATAGGCTTGCCACTTTTTATATGTCCTTCCCCTAACTCTTTTATGATCTCCGTCCCGGATGCTGGCTTGTTTCCCATGACTTTTCTGCCGATGGCTTTCTCGAATTTTCCAATTATCTCCGGAGGAAAACCATGTGGATAAACCGGGAAAGGTTTTTTCAGGATCAGCCCCATGATCTCCCAGTGCCCGCTGGTGCTATCCTTTCCCACAGAAAGCTCAGCCATCTTTCCAAAGTTAGCCACAGACGAGTTATTCGGATTTACCCCAGGGATGGTGTCAATATTTCCCAGCCCCATCTTTTCCAGATTGGGCAATTTCAGTCCCCCCACCGTCTTGGCAGTATTAACGATGGTATTTGACCCTTCATCCTGATAGAGCTTCGCATCTGGTAATTCCCCGATGCCACAGGCGTCCAAAATGATCAAGATGACTCTTCTGGTCATGGCAGATCAAATCTAACAGAACAACATCCGTTTGTAAAGGGAAATAACGACAAAAAAGTTAATCATAGATAGTTATTAAGGAGAGCATATAATTATTTACATCCCCCCTTTAGAAAAAGAGGGGAAGGGTGGATTTGAAACTTGAAAAATCCCCCTAAATCCCCCTTTGCTAAAGGGGGATGCGTATGCATTCATACGAATTTCAAGTCAAGCTCAAAACAGGTGGGAGAAAAAAAATCAATGCGAAGCTCGTATGAGTGCATACGCACATTCATACGAATAATAAGATGTAAACTGTTTCCTGCCCCTCTTAGTAAATCCTTTTTCTCTATGCTGTATGCATATCACATAAGCTTCACGCAAACGAGGATCAAGATTCTTTTACGCCTCAAATATGATTCTGCCACCTAAGATAGTGCATTCCACTTTTGTGTGGGGAATCTCTTCCGGTTCCATCTCAAAAATATCCTGAGACAAAATCACCATATCTGCCAGTTTCCCGGTCTGAATTGAACCCTTAAGGTTTTCTTCATACGAGGCGTAACTTGTCCACTGGGTATAGGCGGAGACCGCTTCAGCCACACTCACTTTCTCTTCCGGATACCAGCTTTCATCTTCTCCTACCTTTTTGCGAGTGACAGCGGCATAAATCCCTTTCCAGGGATCCAAAGTTTCTATGGGCACATCCGAACCGAACACGACTCTGGCGCCACTTTTAAGGAGGGTCTTGTAAGCATAAGCCAGTCTGCAACGTTTGCCCCAGTATTTCTCGGCGATGTTTTTATCCGAGGGAGCATGCACGGGCTGGACAGAGGCGATGACACCAAGCTTTCGGAATCTTTCCACATCCTGCGGATGAAGGAGTTGTGTATGCTCAATGCGGTGCCGTAATCTGCTTTCTTTTCTGTTTTGGCGAACTGAATGCTCAATTGCATTTAAAGCCTGATGCACACCTTTATCGCCGATGGAATGAATAGCCACACTTATTCCCGCCCAGCTGGCTTTTGTAACTATTCGTGTTAACTCCTCTTGAGAGGTGACCTCTATGCCAAAATTATCTTCTGAGCCTTCATAGGGCTCAAACATCAAAGCTGTCTGAGATCCTAAAGTGCCATCGGAAAACAGCTTCACGCCTCCAAATCTCAAATCCTCATTGCCAAAACCTGATCTAATGCCCAGGCTTATGGCAGAGTTCAGATTCTGGTCTGGTATCCAGAAGCAAACTCTTAAGGTAAGATCCCCATCTTGTAGAAGTTGTTGAAAAAGATCAAACGCCTCCTGATCTTCAAGATCATGTATTCCAGTTAACCCATAGCTGTTGGCAATCTTCAACGATTCTTTGGTCAGTTCTTTGGAGTCTATGGCCGAAGGTCTTGGAACTTTATCCCACACTAAACTGCAAGCATTCTCCTTCAAAATTCCGGTAGGCTCCTTGGTAAGCTGATCCTTCTCTATCCTTCCACCAGGGGGATTCTGTGTGGCTTTATCGATCCCCGCTGCTTTCAGGGTTTTTGAATTTACCCATAGAAGATGATGATCTTTGCTTTGCAAAGCGGCAGGGCTATCCGGCCAAACCTGATCCAGAATCTCTTTGGTAAAGATGGACTCGTCCCCCAAGATATTTTTGTCCCACCCCCCCCCCACCAGCCATTCCTCAGGTTTTAGCTTTCTGGAAAAAGATTTAATGACGGATAAGACTTCATCAAAAGAATTGATTCCATCCAGTTTGACCCTTTTGAGGCTGTAGGCGAAGGAAAGGAGATGGGTGTGGCAGTCAATCAGACCGGGGATTACGGTTTTTCCTTCCAGATTTATGACTTTGAAGTTTCTTCTACCCAGATTCTCAACATCTGAGCTTTTTCCCACAGCAATTATGCTGGAACCCTTCATCGCCACCGCTTCAGCTTTGGGAAGCTGGCGATTCATGGTGTAGATCTTTCCATTGAGCAACATCAAATCTTTCATTGCCCTGTATAAACCTCTATTTTAACCTCTCCCCCTATCTCCCCCTCTCCACATTTGAGGGTGTGTCATAATACTCGGTTAAGGGAGATAAGGTTTTAGGTTTTGGAATAAAAATAGACCAATATTAACTTTGTTTTACAAGATTATGGCTTTATTCACTAGAATTATAGAGATGTATCCTAAAAACGATTAACTCATAAGCTTTGCCACAAGCAACGGAACTCCAACAAGGTTGATCATGCGAGTGATATCAAAGCAACTGGCTAATAACGACATTTCTGCTTTAACTCCTTCCAATTCCCGGAGCAGAAAGGAGGTCACTCCTAAATTTCGTTTGATGCTCGTATGAGTGCATACGCATGTCCAAAAGGAAGTCGTATGACTCTTCGAGTTCCACCTTCTCTTTTCTTAGTTTATAAATTGCTTGTGATGACTCTTTATTATATTGATGCTCTAGTGGGCTGTAACATAAATTCAGGATATTGTAGTTGCTCAATTTATTGAGCACTGTCGTCACTATGCCTGATAAATCAGGCAACTACAATAGCGAATAAATTTATGTTACAGAGCACTAGTTTTAATTTAATGTCCTCATGAATCAGACGTCTTATTCGTCTGCCATATTTAGCTTTGGTGCAAAGACCAAAATGCTGGCACTTCA
>CAZOJT010000055.1:0-18281 GCA_964580215.1 uncultured Ignavibacteria bacterium
CTCAATCGTCCTGAAGTTCACAATGCCTTCAACGAGGTGATGATCGCCGAGCTTACTGAGATCTTTAGAAAGACTTCAGAGGACGAGTTGGTGCGGGTCGTGGTTCTGACCGGAAACGGAAAGTCTTTTTCGGCTGGGGCAGACTTGAACTGGATGAAGAAAATGATAAACTATAGCTATGAGCAGAATCTCGACGATTCGATCAAATTAGCCGAGCTATTCTATCTGTTGTATTCTCTGCCCAAGCCGATTATTGCGCGAGTGAATGGAACGGCGATCGGTGGTGGCACGGGGCTGGTGGCGGTGTGCGATATCGCCATTGCATCGGAGAATGCAAAGTTCAGCTTAAGTGAGGTGAAATTGGGCTTGGTGCCTGCATGTATCTCCCCCTATGTCATTCGGAAGGTGGGTGAAGGAAGATGCAGAGAATTTTTCCTTACCGGAGAAAGACTTACAGCTAAGAGAGCTTTGGAATCGGGTCTGGTAAACCAGGTCGTGCCTCTGGAGGAATTGGATCAGGCAGTACAGGAGAAAACCGATCAACTCATATCCAGTGGTCCCAAAGCCTTGGCCATGTGCAAGGAGCTTCTGAAAAATGTGCCGGGCATGAGTTTTGAGAAGGCGAAGACTTACACCGCGGATATGATAGCCTCCATGCGAATAGGGGATGAGGGACAGGAGGGGATGAACGCCTTTTTGGAGAAAAGAAAACCAAAGTGGACAGGATAGCGTAGGGACAGGGCTTGTCCCTGTCCGAAAAACTGGATGAAAGAGGAGTAGACTGGGTTTCCCAGGTAAACCGGGAGGGCTGAAATGAAGAAGCTTTTTGTGATATCGGTTATCTTTTTGATAATTGGATTCGGATCCCTGGGTGTTTCTTTCTATCTATAAAAAATGGTAAGATACGAAAAGTCCACTAAGGAGGCAGGGATCTCTGAGGATGTTGTGGAAGAAGCTAGTGCCCAGGACATTTATAAGAAGCAGGAAACCATTGACCTCTCTACCCCAGATAAGGCTATTTACAGTTATTGGGAATATTTGGATTACGTGAGGGGTGTACGGAGAGAGCCGGAAATCAAGAGATATATAGGCTTCACCAGAACATATGACCAATACCTGACAGAAATACGGCCCGTGGAACAACCGTTTTTAGAGACTTTCTTTGCAAGAGAAGCATTACTGGCAGGATTGAAACGTATCCAAGAACCGGAGCCATATTTTGCTGATCTGATGATTGACCCAAGGAAGGCAGTCCAGGTTAAATATAGGAGGGTAATACAGAAGGTCAAGTTTGAGTCGGATACCAGGGCGAAAGTAGAATGCACGGTGTATAATGTGACTCCACTGGACAATCTAAGGCAACCTCTGAGAGAGGAACAAAAAAACGACCGTAAGCGGGGGACTGATTTTGTTTACACCATGGAGAAGTTCGAGGATGGATGGAAGATCATTGATAGGAAATGGACACAGCCAAAGGGTTTCTTCAAACGTTACTGGCCCGGTAGGGATTATTGGCATGTAGACCCCGAGGATAACTAATCAAAGTAGTGTAGGGACAGGGCTTGTCCCTGTCCCTACTGCGGACAGCCACAAGGGCTGTCCCTACGACTCAATTCCCATGTTGATGAAAAATAAATTACATCAACGAATAAACCCCAGATTAAAAGACTTTGATTATTCTCAGCCGTTTGCTTACTTCATAACAATTTGCACAAAAGAAAAACAGGAAATATTTTGTAATGATGCATTTAATAGTGAGATCCTTAATTGTCTCAGACGGGAAAAAGAAAGGACGGGAGTGAAAGTCTTCGCGTACTGCCTAATGCCTAATCATCTTCATATGTTGATTTCCCCTGCAGATAGTGGCGTCAATATATCCAGATTCATCGGAAGTTTTAAAAGCAAAGCCACAAGAATAGGATGGAAGTATGGAGTCGGGGAAAAAATGTGGCAAGGAAGATTTCACGATCACGTCCTAAGGCCAAACGAGCCCGTGAAGGATATTTGTGAGTACATCTTAAACAATCCAGTAAGAAAAAATTTGGTAAAAAGCTGGGAAGACTACAAGTTTTGTGGCTTCCTGGATTCGGTTCCAGCGTAGGGACAGGGCTTGTCCCTGTCCTAACTGAGGACAGCCACAAGGGCTGTCCCTACGATTTTTTCAACCTCTGGATGAGATAGAACAAGATGCCAGACAAGAAACGAGAAGAATTCTTTATCAAACTGTTCTTAGAAGACTATAATTCGCATACAGGCAAACACTACACAGTGGTTGCCAGACCGGACGATGAGAGGGAAGTAACGGGAACATATGATTTCCTATGCAAGGATAACAATTCAACAGGTGATTATCTTGCCGTCGAAGAAAAGAGCCTAAATAAGTGCACAGAAAACGTGAGGGATAATAAAGAAATTCAGCAAATAGTATGTGAAGTAAAGAGAATCCTTGATGAGAAGGGCATCCTGTGTAATGATAAGGGATACAGGTTCTTTTTGGAATTAAAGAATGCTCCACCCACCAATGAAAGGCGGAGGTATGCACAGAAGATTGCGGAATGTGTTGAGCAGACTGTAGAGAGCAAGATTGCGAAGGATATTCAGGGTGAGGTTACTTTTAATGTAGAGGGATATGATTGCATAAAAAGATTTCGCCTTATGAGAGTGAATGAAAGCAGGAAGGTGGAGTTTTATTTCGCACCAGAGAGCAATGAAAGCCGTGATCTTCTGGATGATACCTTCAATGCGGTAGCAAGAATACTCGAAAATAGTAATTCCAAACTCAAGATACCGAAAGAGGAGGGGAAGAGGGTTATACTCTTGATCACCAACGATTGGAATAACTTTGTAGCAGTTGATGAGCGGAACATCAGAGAGGCAATGGAATCTATTGAAGAGCAATGGCACAAGGACATTGATGAAATCTTTTTCATCAATAAAAGAAGCCTTGAGCCTGGATATGCGATAAGTAAGATCAAATGATCGAGGTCCGAAAAATGTAGGGACAGGGCTTGTCCCTGTCCTAATTGCGGACAGCCACAAGGGCTGTCCCTACGGTTTTGAAATATGATAAAGAAGATACTCATAGCCAATCGGGGGGAAATCGCTGTTAGAATCATAAATGCCTGTAGGGAGATGTCCATCCCTTTGGTGGCTGTCTTCTCTACTGTGGATAGGAACTCTCTGCACGTCCAGATGGCGGATGAAGCTTTTGTAATTGGTGATCCCCCTCCTCTGGAAAGTTATCTGAACATTGATAGAATCATTCAGGTGGCAAAGGAGTCCGGGGCTGACGCAATCCATCCCGGCTATGGATTTTTAGCGGAGAATGCTGATTTTTGTGAAAGATGTGAAAAGGAGGGACTCATCTTTATTGGTCCGAATTCCAAGGCTTTGAGATTGGTGGGTGACAAGGTGGCGTCGCGCCAGACTATGACCCAAGCTAAGATTCCTATTATTCCTGGCATGATGAGTAGTGGGAAAGATATGAAAAGATTTAAAGAAGAGGCAGAGCGAATCGGCTATCCGGTGATGATCAAAGCTTCCGCAGGAGGTGGGGGGAAGGGAATGCGAATCATAAACTCTCCTGAAGAGTTGGAGAAAGGAATTGAAGCTGGAATGCGTGAGGCTAAATCTGCCTTCGGGGATGAATCTGTATACCTGGAAAAATACATAGAAGAGCCGAGACATGTGGAGTTTCAAATGCTGGCAGACAATTTCGGAAACGTGGTTCATCTGTGCGAAAGAGAATGCTCCATTCAACGAAGACACCAGAAGATCGTGGAGGAGACACCATCCTGCGCTGTGGATGATGAGCTTAGAACCAAGATGGGAGAGATAGCTAAACAGGTGATAAAAGTTTCCGGCTATAACAACGCAGGGACGGTCGAATTCCTCTTAGATAAAAACAAAAACTTTTATTTCTTGGAAGTAAACGCCCGACTTCAGGTTGAGCATCCCATCACCGAACTGGTGACCGGAGTGGACCTGGTGAAACAGCAAATAAGGATAGCATCTGAAGAAAAACTTGCGCTCACCCAGGAGGATATCAAGCAAAGGGGTCATGCCATAGAATGCAGAATCTATGCGGAAGACCCGGAGAACAATTTTTTCCCGTCTTCCGGAAAAATTCTTTTCATGAAAGAGCCCTCAGGGCCGGGGGTCAGGCATGATTGTGGCATCTTTTCAGGATTTGAGGTCTCAGTATACTACGATCCAATTCTCTCCAAGGTGATCACCTGGGGAGAGACCAGAGAGGATGCGCGAAAGCGCATGATTTTGGCTTTGTCCAACTATGCCGTTTTGGGAATCAAGACCAGCATTGAATTTTTAGCGTCGGTCATGGATCATCCCGAATTCGTCGCCGGTAACACCCAGACTAATTTTATTGACAAAAACATGTCGGACTGGAAAGACAATAAGAAAGAGAAAAAATTCACAAATGAGGCTGTGATAGCCGCCGCCATATTTTCCCAGACTAAAACTGCTTCAAAAAAGAGGGTGCAGGGCAAAGAAGAGATGCCCAGTCCCTGGTTAACTGTAGGGAAGTGGAGCATCGGAGGAGATTAGAGCAGAGAGCAGAGAGCGAAGACAGCAAGAAAATCCTTGGAGAAACTTGAAGGACTATAGGAAATTAGAGATTTGGCACAGGGCAATGGACTATGTAGTCGAAATATACGAATTCTCAACCCGCTTACCTCCGATGGAAAAATATGGTTTAACCTCCCAAACCCGACGAGCGGTTTGCTCCATACCGTTGAATATTGCAGAAGGGGCTGGTTGTGATTCTCAGAAAGAATTCAGATTATTCTTGGAATATGCGCACAGATCCACTCATGAGGTGTCGACTATTTTGGACTTAGTGGAACGGCTTAAACTTTGTGAAATCAAATGTATTCCAGGTTTATTACATGAGGGTAAAGAACTCCGTGCGATGATCCATGCTTTTATGAAGAAGCTGTAAACTTTTAGCTCTGTGCTCTTCACTCTATGCTCTAAGCTCTAAATTCATTTAGCCATGGAACTGGAATTTAACATAGACGAGAAAATTTACCAGCTCAACCTTGAGTTCAAGGATGGACAATACCGGGTCAATCTGGGTGATAAAGAATACGTAGTCGATTCCTCGCTTATCTCCGATAATTGTTTGTCTCTTTTGGTAAACGGCAAAGCATTCACGGTCTATTTCGCCGAAGCCGAAGGCAGAAGATATTTCTCCATTGGTGGGGAACAGTTCTGCATTCAAGAGGCGAAATCAGAAAGCATCAAAGCATCCGAGGAGGATTCGGTTGCCTTGGATGAAGCCCCCACCGTCGCTTCTCCCATGCCGGGGAAAGTGGTTAAGATATTTGTGAAGGAAGGGGATATGGTGGAAAAGGGTCAGGGTTTGGTGATTGTGGAGGCGATGAAGATGGAGAACGAAATCAAAGCGCCGGTCAAAGGAAAGGTGGAAAAGGTAAACTTCAAACCGGGCGACCTGGTGGATGCCGCCCAGTCCATTTTGGAAATAAAACCAGAAGAAGAAAAGTGAAGTCTATCTGAACATAGCCACAATAGCCTCTCTTTAAAATCTACCATATTCTTAATACCTTCCGAGAGTCATCCTAAAAATAAATGAATCATCCAGAAAACCGTTTTGAAGTGTAGCGGAAGGCTTCGGCCTTCCATCTATTGCTATGGAAACCTTCCTTCGATCCTTCGACAAGCTCAGGGTGCTGGGCACAAGCTCAGGACAAGAAAGGTTTCCGCTACACTCCTATTTTAAAAGAAAGGTTCGACAATTGACTGGTAACCGTCTACCGTTTAGGTAAAGATTTCTTTTGAAAGAGGGCAGAGAGGGTGGCAAAATTTTTGTTGAAGAAAATTACCATGATTCCCAGATACAGGAAGATAAAATCTTTGATAAGCAGATTGGCGCCCTCCTTTTTTCCAACAGGGTCAGTGGAGAAACAGCCGCAGTTTAAGTCCACGCCCTGGAAAAGATTTATAGAGGTGGCGATGATGAAGATTATAAACAAAAAACAAACTAGAAGTGAGGCGCTTTCGGTGAATATTCCCAGTATCAAAAAGAGACCAGCTATGAATTCAACCCAGGGGAGGGTGACGGCAAAGATATTTATCAAGAACTGAGGCAGAATCTTATAATTGTAAACTATTCTGGCAAACTGCTCTGGATGAGCGATTTTGTCCAGGCTGGCATAGATGAAAGTTACACCCAAGACCAGCCTGAAGAGCAACACAACTCTTTTGTCTGTAACTATCCGGATTAGCGCTTTTAGTATCGTCATTTTTTAATTATCAGTTTCCACAGATAATCCTGCCTTCTGCCATTCTTGCCATCCGCCAAAGAACACCTTCACATCTTTATACCCCAGCTCCAGTAGTTCTCTTGCCAAAACCAGGCTGGTTTCGCATTCGGTCCCATCGCAATAGGTTATGATCTCTTCATCTTTGGGGAGCTTTGGCAAAACCAGCGGAGCATGTTCTTCAAACTCTTCGTAGGGAAGATTAATGGCTCCTTCGATATGCCCCACCTTGAAGTCTTCTGGATAACGGGAATCTAAGAAGACGGTGTTTTTTGATTGAAATTTCATCATGGCGTAATCCAGATTGACAGCGGGTGGGTCAATGCCCTCCTCATAGCCATAAGGAACCACTAAGCTGTCCGAATTTATTTTGGGGCTCCAGTTCCCTTTCAGGGCGATTCCGCCGGGCGAGAGAGCGTTGTAAGTTAAACCTATGGCTGAACCAATAAGAATTATGCCCAGGGTTTTGAGAAGAATGTCAGTCCGCAGGATCCCGTGGAAAAGTTTAAGCTGGGTGAGCATTGGCATGAGAAGTTTATTTGCTTACAACCACTCCACTGATGGGGATACTAACTCTGGCTATCTTGGAGCCCTCAAAGTCCAGAGTCAAGGAGGTGTGAAGATTTCCTGAAGCCGCCTCCTTTTTCAACTTCAGGGTGATCTGAATGTTTTCGCCTGGTTTAAGACTTTTGCTTTCCAAGTCTAAATCGACATTATCTCCCGGACCTTCTATCAACTGCATGGATAGTTTTTCTCCGGAGATATTCTTTATTGTCAAAGTTCGCACATCTTCGGTTCCCTGGGAGACGGTGTCAAAATTGATCTCTGTGGGAGTAATCTTAACTAAGGAATTGCTCTTTCCTATCTTTGCGGTGAATTGCACCTCTGCAAAGGGATTGTTGGGGTCGTTGGAAATTACCTGAAGTTTTTTGGTGGTTTCTCCCACCGCTAACTTTCTCGGATTGAAAATGACCTTCATATCCGTGGTCTGGTTGGGAGCTAACCTTTGTTTGGATAAAGGTGTAGTGGCACAGCCGCAGCTGGCTCTGACTTTAACGATGATAAGGGTGTCTTGCCCAATGTTTTTAATCTGATATGTGTGTGACACCCTTCCGGTCTTGGGAACATATCCAAAATCCCACATGGTCTCGGAAAGAGATATCTTTGCCCGGCATTGCTCTCCTTCTTGGGCATTGGAAAGGGATATCTTTGTCTGGGATGGCTCTTCCTTTTGGGCAAACGTCGAGAGGGCTGTGAGCAGAATGAAAACCAGCACAAAACAGCTTTTCAAGCCTTGATTCCTCATAGAACAACTCCTTGTAGTAATTGAAAAGAGTCCTACCTCAAAATGCTTTAATTTTGTTACGAAGGCAAAAAAGCTGAAGTTGGTGCGAAAAAAAACAGGGTTGTTTTTTGCAAAAAATCTTTTAATTATTTCTTCAAAATAAACGTAGTGGTGAAACCTTCGCAAATGTTGCAGAATTGGGATCTTAAGGCGGGATGAATAAAGGAGTGTTGTTTTACTTGGTCACAGCTTGAACATCTCCGCAAGATTTTTTCTTCTTGAGATGATTAACAACAAAGGGTATCCCAAAACAAAACAGGCTCCAATCTCACCAATAGCAATATAAGCTACGGTGATCCAGTAAGGAAGCTGAAATAAAAAATGAAGATACAGGCTCACCCCTAATGCGTTGACCACCACTGGTGGAAGGGGGGCTAAAATTGGCTTTCGGGTTCTGGACAGAAGATAGGTCAAGAAGGCGGCTAAGAGAGTACACAGGCTTCCTCCCACTATATCGTAGATGCCCAGCCCACCATAGATATTCGCTACCACACATCCGACGAAAAGTCCGGGTATGGCGGCTGGAGTCAGATAAGGAAGGACAGTCAAAGCCTCAGAGACTCGCACCTGAATAGGCCCATAGCTTATGGGCGCCAGCGCTATGGTGATTGCCGCATAAAGGCTGGCAATTATGCTAACCTGAGCGATATATCTTGTAGAAAGGTTCAAGGGTTCAAAAATTCAATAGTTCAATGGTTCAAAAGTTCAAAGGTTCAATTGCTCAAAGCTCCAACTCCAGATGACACTCAACAGAGTGAGAAGCAAGTTTTTTTAAGAACACTTCCACTAAATATAAACTCAAAGTCTTTATGTCAACAAAAAAAGCTTGCCTTTGCAAGTAAATTTGATTTATTTTCAACCAGTCAAAACTTGAGTAAGTGAACCTTAGTCTTTTGGAGAGTTGGCTATGAGAATTCTGGTGGTAGGTGGTGGAGGCAGAGAGCATACACTGGTCTGGAAGCTTGCATCCAGCCCACTGGTGGATAAGCTCTTTGCCGCACCGGGAAATGCTGGAATGGCTGAGTTGGCTGAATGCGTTGACATAAAAGCGGAGGATCTAACCGGCCTGGCAGATTTTGCCAAAAAGAATTCGGTTGATCTAACCGTGGTAGGACCTGAGCTTCCTTTAACTTTGGGGATTGTGGATGAGTTTGAGAAAAGAAGCTTAAAAATTCTGGGACCGACCAAATCAGCCGCTGAAATCGAAGGGAGCAAGGTGTTTGCTAAGGAGTTTATGAAAAAACATCACATTCCTACCGCCAGCTTTAAGATATTTGATAACCCGGATGAAGCCTCCGATTTCGTTAGGTCATCTGAGATGCCTCTGGTCGTCAAGGCAGATGGGCTGGCGGCAGGCAAAGGGGCGGTCATTGTGGAAGATACCCCATCTGCGCTTTCAATTATTCGGAAGATGATGGTGGAGAAAATCTTTGGTGTGGCTGGATCTCGGGTGGTGGTTGAAGATTTCTTGGAAGGGGAGGAGATCACCATTTTGGCTTTCACCGATGGCGAAACTATTTCCCCCATGCTCTCATCACAGGATCATAAAAAGATCTTTGAAGGTAATCGGGGTCCTAACACTGGAGGGATGGGAACTTACGCCCCCGCCACCATGGTGGATGATAGAATGATGGGACGAATTCATGACGAGATTTTGGATCCTACTGTAGTGGGGTTGAAAAGTGAAGGAAGAACTTTCAAAGGCATACTTTATGCGGGGTTGATGATCACGGATAGAGGCCCCAAGGTGATGGAGTTCAACTGCCGGTTTGGTGACCCGGAAACCCAGGTGATACTTCCCCTTCTGAAAAGTGATTTAGCTGAGACATTCCTATCCATCGTGGATGGAGAACTTTCCTTGCAGGAAGTGGAGTGGAATGATAATTTTGCAGTATGTGTGGTCTTAGCTTCAGCCGGATATCCAGGAAAATATGAAAAAGATAAGGAAGTCCGCGGTCTGAACAAAGCAAAACAAATGAAGGATGTGTTGATTTTTCATGCCGGCACCAAAAAAGGGGGAAGTAAAATCTTCACCAATGGGGGGAGAGTGTTGGGTGTGACTGCAACAGATAGAAGCATGGAGAAGGCCATTCAAAAAGCCTATTCCGCAGTGAACAAAATAGAATTTGAAGGGATGCAATACAGAAAAGATATAGGACACAGAGTTGTCCGGGTCAAGAAAAGACTGTGGTAAAGATAGAAACTGATGAGGGTTATCTTTTAGTAGTTAATTATTCCATAATCTGTAATTTCTCGATTTACCTCATTTGTTTCATTTTTCGAAAAAGAGTTCGTCCACCAGATCTTGCGATTGAACTCGGCAAGTTGAGCAACTATATTTTTGCACACCCTGTATGGTTGGTAGTCTTTATCCAGGAAAGGAAAAAAGAATGTTAGCTCCAAAAGTATTGATATTGATGGGGAGCAAAAAGGATCAGGAAGTTATGCAGAAAGCCGCAGAAATCCTTGAGGAATTCAAAATCCCCTATCAGATGGAGGTTAGCTCTGCTCACCGCAATCCGGAAAGAACGAAGAGATTAGCCCGGGATGCAGAAAAAAAGGGGGTTAAGGTGATAATTGCCGGAGCGGGAATGGCGGCTCACCTTCCGGGTGTTATCGCCTCTTATACCAATCTGCCAGTGATCGGGGTTCCTTTGAATGCTTCCGCCCTCTCCGGATTGGACTCACTTTTCTCCATTGTTCAGATGCCCTCCGGGATACCGGTGGCAACCATGGCTGTCGGCGAAGCCGGAGCAAAAAACGCTGCCATCTTTGCCGCTCAGATTCTGGCTTTATCAGATGATCGAATAAAAAAAAGTGTAGACAAATTCAGAAAAGGGTTAAGCAAGAAGTAAAGTTAAAGATTCGCTTTGGGGAAGACTGTTCTTCGTCCTCAAATTCTTAAAGGAGGGGAAATGGGAGCGGTTTTTGTAGTCCTTTTATTCATTTTTATTGTTCTGGGTGTGCCTATTCTCATTCTCATCTTATTGTATAATAAACTGGTGAGGTTGAGAAATCGAGGCGATAACGCCTGGCATCAGATAGACGTGCAGTTACAGAAGAGGGCGGATCTGGTGCCCAATCTGGTGGAGACGGTGAAAGGTTATGCCGCGCACGAAAAGAAAGTTTTTGAGGAGGTGACCAAAGCCAGGTCCATCTATTCTCAAGCCGGAACCGTGCAGCAGAAAGCTGAGGCTACCAATATGCTCACCTCTGCCTTGAAGACCCTTTTCGCCGTGGTGGAGAATTATCCTGAGCTTAAAGCAAATCAGAATTTCCTTCTGCTTCAGGAGGAACTCTCGGGAATCGAAAGCAAGATCGCCTATGCCCGGCAGTTCTATAACGATGTGGTGTTGTCCTTCAACAATGCCCAACAGGTTTTCCCTTCGAATATTATAGCCAACTGGTTTGGTTTCAAGCCCAGAGAATATTTCGAGATCAAGGAGACCAAAAGAGAAGCCCCCAGGGTAGATTTCAAATAGGGTGTTGCTCTCGTCTTTTGTTGTTGAAGGAAGAAATACCTCTGAATGAAATGCTTTGTTCTTCCCAGAGTTCCAAGGAAAGATCGTCTTAATTTAAAGCGGATAGAGGGTGTAGAATAAATGGATCGACGCATTACAGAGTTATCTTTTCTTTTCCCCTCAATTCGGGTGCATGTAAAAACGTGTAAGGAAAGCCTGTGCTGTGCCGATTTTTATTTTATTACTAAACGATGAAACCGGCATCCGCTTTTCATTCATTTTTCTGCTGATATTTTAAGACAGACGGAAATAGAAAACTTCACACATTTATGGTTTACGAAGAGATTGCGGCTAACAGAAGAAGAAGCTTTGTTTTGATTTTTCTTTTTGTGATTTTCCTTTTGTTTCTGGGCTGGATATTTGGAGAGGCGTACGGTGCCGGTCAGGAGGGAGTGCTGATTGCTCTGCTGGTTGCGCTGTTCATTTCTCTTATTACATTTTTCTACGGCGGCAAAATGGTTTTGGGCATTAGTCATGCTCGACCTGTGGACAGAAAAAAGAATCCATATCTGGCAAATGTGGTGGAGGGGCTGGCAATTGCGGCTGGAATTCCTGCGCCCAAAGCCTATATCATTGAAGATTCGGCACCCAATGCTTTCGCTACTGGAAGGAATCCAGAGAATTCCTCCATTGCGGTCACCACCGGGCTTTTAGAAAAGCTGAATCGTCTGGAACTGGAGGGGGTTATTGCACACGAGATGTCGCACATCAAAAACTATGATATAAGATATGCTATGTTGGTGGCAATTATGGTGGGGACGGTGGCGCTGCTTTCCGATTGGATGAGAAGGAGCTTTTTTTATCGGGGCAGAAGAAAAAAAGGAAAAGCGGGTGGTGGAGTAATCATCCTTATTGCTCTGGTTCTGGCGATTCTGGCGCCCATCGTAGCCCAGTTGATACGATTTGCCATTTCCAGACAAAGAGAATATCTGGCAGATGCAAATGGCGCACTTTTAACCAGATATCCGGAAGGTTTGGCTTCTGCTCTGGAGAAAATCTCCAGGGACACTGAGCCCTTAGAGGTGGCAAACAAAGCCACCGCTCATCTTTATATAGTCAATCCTCTTCTGGAACATAGAGGAAAGCTCAACACCCTTTTTTCCACACACCCGCCGGCGGAGGAGAGAATAGCTCGATTAAGAACAATGTAAACATGAACTTTTATTTTTTTCATCGCTTTACCAACAGCGGTGAAAACAAAGTTTTATAATATCTGTAGGTTTATCTAAAAACAGATAGCTAAAGCTTGAAGTAACAGTGAAATGGTGTATTATATTTGGGAGCGCAGGACAGATTGTGTTTGCTGGATCTATCCAGCCCAATAAATTGGGCAACTACAGTTACAACTCCTGTAGATGCCTCCGACAAAAACTATTGAGGACTCTTGTTGGATAAGGAGGTTGAGGATGGCAAAAAAACTTTTCATATTCGAAGACGATAGATATAACCAGTTTTTTCCTCTCACCTATAATCGCCCGGTTTATGAGCTTCTCTGCGGGATAACTAAAATCAAGGATAAAATCAGTTCACTCTTTCCTGATGCCGAGGTGATGCTTTTGTGTCGGGATTATCTGGAGAAGGTACTGAAGATCAAAACCGGTCGAAAGGTGAATGAGTTTAATATAAAGGACGAAGATCAGATTCTTTTAATCAATGGAAGAATTCTTCCCTCCCCGGATTTTCTCCAGGAGGTGGATTTCTCTGATGAGGAGAGGTTTTTCTTTCGGGGCGATGATATGGTGGGATGGGCTGGTAGGGGAGAGGCTTTCAAAAATTTTAAGAGTTCTTTTCATGCCTTATACTCTAAAGATAAGATTAAACTGTTAAAATCCAAAGTGGATTCCTTTAAGGTGGAAGTTAAGATAGTCAATTATCTATGGGATCTTGTATCCCAAAATAACCTCGAGATCGAAGCTGATTTTAAGAAAATTAAACCAAGTCTGGATTTTAAAAACATGTTCAAGCATAGCCAGGTGGACGACGATGCTTTGATTTATGATGTGGAAAAAGTATATATCGGAAAAGGCTCGCAAATAGACGGACAGGTGGTGTTGGACGCCCGGAATGGTTCAATATTTATCGGGGATAGAGTAAGCATCCAGCCTCATACTCTGGTAGTGGGGCCGTGCTATATTGGTGAAGATTCCATCCTGATGGGGGGCAAGATTGGAAGAGGCACAAGCATCGGGCCAGTCTGCAGAATCGGTGGAGAGGTGGAGGAGTCGATCTTTTTAGGATATTCCAACAAATACCACCAGGGATTTTTAGGACATTCTTATGTGGGCGAATGGGTGAATCTTGGAGCTTTAACCACTAACAGCGATCTGAAAAATAACTATAGCTCGGTTAAGGTGATGGTTAACGGTACTCTTGTCGACTCAGGACTGACAAAGGTGGGTGCATTCATAGGCGATCATGTCAAAACGGGGATTGGAACCCTACTCAATACCGGAGTTTTCATAGGATTTGCTTCCAATTTGTTTGGAGGAGGGATAATTAAACAAAAGCTTATTCCGGCTTTCTTCTGGGGAAGTGCGGAAAAACAGGGAGAATATCAGTTGGAAAAAGCAATAGAGACGGTCAGGATGGTGATGAAGAGAAGAGGTGTGGAATTGGTAACAGATGAGATTAATCTATTCAAGAAGATATTCCAACTGACCGAAAAAGAGAGAAGAAAGGGATAGCTGGCTTGCCATTTGGTTAAGTATGGCTGAATTTGTTTTTTCTTCTCGTCCCCGAAACATAAGAATGGAAGCGTCCGAGGCTGTGCAGATCAAAAAGGTTCGATTCAATTTTTGAAATATCAGAAAGTGAAATTTGAGAGGAGTAGAGAAGAGGTAGCCACAGGTCAGTTGACTTCCTATGGATCCAAATGGACAAATGAGCTTCAGCCTGCGAAACCCTAGGGAAAGACAGAGAACGCTTCTGGATATTCTTGTTGACATAATCAGGTGCGGGATATATCATTTACGCCTGATGAGAAATGAAGCTCTCCAGGCTGTGCTTATTTTAGGAGGCAAAAGTGCCAGAACTTAGAAAAGACCCCATAATTGGTAGATGGGTGATCATATCTACAGAACGAGGGAAAAGGCCATCAGACTTTTCCGGTGCTCCCAAGAGAAAAACGGAAAGCAAACTTTGTCCCTTTTGCCCGGGTAACGAATCTGCCACCCCACCGGAAATTATGGCCTTTCGTCCAGATTCATCAGAACCTAACAAGCCGGGCTGGACCTTAAGGGTTATTTCAAACAAATATCCGGCTTTGCGGATTGAGGGGAACCTGAATCGGGAGGGGGTGGGGATCTTCGATAAGATGAACGGTGTGGGGGCGCATGAGGTGATAATAGAGACCCCGGAACATGATAAAGATCTGGTGGATCTGAACCTCAAACAGATGCAGGACGTCATCTGGGCATATCGGGCAAGAACCATCGATTTGAAAAAAGACCCTCGCTTCCGATACATCTTGATTTTCAAAAATCAGGGAGAGGCCGCCGGCGCATCTTTGGAGCATAGCCATAGCCAGCTTATCGCCACTCCCATCGTCCCCAAAAGGGTAATGGAGGAAGTAGATAGTGCTAGCAAATATTATGGCTACAAGGAAAGGTGCATATTTTGTGACATCATAAAACAAGAGATCTCTGATGATGAGAGGGTGGTGATTCAAAATGAGCATTTCATCTCACTGGAGCCTTTTGCCCCCAGATTTCCTTTTGAAACCTGGATTTTGCCCAAAAAGCACTCACCTGCCTTTGAAGACATCAAAAAAGAGAGTATTCCGGCTCTGGCCTCCATACTGCTGGAGACTCTCCAGAGACTGACTAAGGCTCTGAATAATCCGCCATATAACTATGTTATCCACACCAGTCCAGTGGACAACGATTACGCCGAAGAATACCACTGGCATATCGAGATCATGCCCAAATTAACGAGAGTGGCTGGGTTTGAATGGGGAACTGGATTTTACATAAATCCCACCACCCCGGAGGATGCCGCCGTCTATCTGAAAGAAATAGAGATCTAAAACATTGGTTCTTCTCCAAAATAGGTGCTAATGCATAAGCTTGTATTATTTGCATCAAAAAGAAAACCACAGGCTTTCTTTTACCTCTCCCCCTTTGTTCCCCCTCTCCATAAAATGGAGAGGGGGATAGGGGGTGAGGTCTTTAAAATGCCAGTTCCATTAAGTCGAAAAGAATTTTTTTCTTATATAGAATTTTAGCAACTAAAGTAGAGAAGAACTCAAAAATTTAATGAAGGGAGAAACTTGGAGACCAAAAAACTCAAAATCCTGATTGCATCTCCAGAGGTGGTTCCTTTTGCCAAGACCGGAGGTCTGGCTGATGTGTGTGGGGCTCTACCCAAAGCCCTGGCGAAGTTAGGTCATCAGGTGAAGGTAATCTTGCCTAAGTACAGGACGGTGGATGAAAAAAAATTCAAGTTATCAGAAGTGAAGGCAGATGTTCCTCTGATCCCCGTAGGAAATAAAAACGTTAAGATCGCAGTGAGAAGCTACAATCCACCTTCTCCTGAAGCGGAATATCTTTTTATGGTGAACGATGAGTATTATGATCGAGAGGAGCTTTATAAGGATCGATCCACTGGTTTTGACTATGAGGATAACGACGAAAGATTTATCCTGTTTGCCCGGGGAACCTTAGAGATTTTAAAAGCCATGGGGTGGCAACCCGATATAATTCATGCCAATGACTGGCAGTCTGCTCTGATTGGTGCATATTTAAAAACCCTGTATGCGGGTGATCCATTCTTCAAGCAAACAGCAACGGTTTTCTCCATTCATAACTTAGCCTATCAGGGCAATTTCCCCAAAAGGATATTCGATAAGATAGGAGTGTCAAAGGATTTGTTTTATCCTACCAGCCCCTTTGAATTCTGGGGAAATGTGAATTTCATGAAGGCGGGAATTAGCTATGCCGATGTGATCAACACGGTCTCCGAGACCTATGCGGTAGAAATTCAGTCCAGCTCTGAGTTCGGTCATGGACTGGAAGGAGTTTTAAGAACCAGAAATGCGGATCTTTATGGCATCATCAACGGCATCGATTATGATGTCTGGTCTCCAGAAGAAGATAAGTTGATTTCTTATAACTACAGCCTGGATGATCTTTCCGGCAAAAGGAAAAACAAAGAGCTTTTGCTCAAGTTGTGCAATTTGCCACCCTCCACCAGAGATGTTCCACTTATAGGAATAATCTCCAGGCTGGCGGATCAAAAAGGATTTGATCTTTTAGCCCAGATTGCGAATGAGCTTCTCGCTTTGGATTTACAGATGGTGATTCTGGGAACCGGAGATGAAAGATATCATCGGTTATTGAAAAAGATGAGCGTAAAATACCCCAAGAAAATTTCGGTCAATCTTCGCTTTGACAATCCTCTGGCTCATCTGATTGAGGCGGGAAGCGACATGTTTCTCATGCCCTCCAGATACGAGCCCTGCGGTTTGAACCAGCTATACAGTTTAAAATATGGAACCGTTCCCATCGTCCGAAAGACCGGGGGACTGGCAGATACCATTGAAAATTATGATCCCCAAACTGGGCAAGGAACTGGCTTCGTTTTCAAAAATTACGATGCTTCCGAACTTTTGCATACCATCAAGCTGGCTCTCAAAGTGTATGAAGACAAAAACGCTTGGACCAAGTTGATGAGGAACGGGATGAAAAAAGACTTCTCCTGGGAGGCATCAGCAAAAAAATACGTTGAAATGTATCAGAAAGCTATCCAAAAAATGGACCTGCTTGACGTTTGAAAACCAAAATTAACACGTTGGAAGGCCGGTTACTTGTTGGTGCGGGGTACCCTTACCCCGCACCTTTAATGTTTCGGGGTGAGGGCACCCTGAAACAACGGATAAATTCTTTTTGACTGTTGGTGCGGGGTACCCTTACCCCGCACCTTCAATGTGAAACAACGGATGATTTCCAAATCGAAAACGAATCAAAAATCTAACCTAAGTTTCAAATCTTCTCCCTTTGCTTTATACTCTAATTCCTTTTGTTTTAATCTTATACCCCGCTTTTTTTCATCATCCTTTAGGGCTTTTAATCGCATTCCGCTTTCATACAGGCCTCTTGCCTCAAAGTGATTGTTGATGCTATCAACGACTTCTTTGTAACGTAGAGTTTCTTGTTTCAACCACAATTCATAGTCTTCCCTATACCTCTTTTCTAATATTTCGTTTTCTCTCGTCATTTTCTCTTTTAGCACAGTTTTCTCAATTCTCTTTAGTTTGTCGGCTCTCCACAAAGTATATTCTCCGACCGAAATGCCTATTATAATGCCAATAACGAGAGTTACAATGTAATTTACAACTTTGCTTTTTCTTTCCGTCATCACATTATCCCCAAATCTTTTTCTTCAGAACCGAAATCAAATCGTCTATCTTATATCTAACTTGTTCCATGGAGTCTCTTTCCCGCAGGGTCACGGTTTCGTCCTGCAGGGTTTGAGAATCGACCGTGATGCCAAAGGGCGTGCCAGCTTCGTCCTGTCGGCGATAGCGTCTTCCCACCGCTCCCCTATCATCGTAAAACACGTTAAAATGAGGTCTCAACATCTTGGCGATTTTTTTGGCAATCTCCGGCATGTTGTCCCGGTTCACCAGAGGAAGGATGGAGACTTTGATGGGAGCAATTTTTGGATCCAGTCGCAAGACCACCCTTTTTTCACCTTTAACTTCCTCCTCATGGTATGCATCCACCAAACAGACCAGCATGCTCCGATCAACACCGGCAGAGGTTTCTATTATATAGGGGATGAACCTCTCCTTGGTCTGGTCATCGAAATAGGAAAGGTCTTTACCCGTGGCTTGACTGTGTCTGGAAAGATCGAAATCTGTGCGGTTGTGAATGCCTTCGATTTCTTTCCAGCCAAAGGGGAAATTATATTCAATGTCGTAAGCAACCTTAGCGTAGAAAGCTAATTCTTTCTTTTCGTGCTCATGAAATCTTAGGTTCTCTTTTCTTATCCCGATATCATGATACCATTTCATCCTCTCATCTTTCCAATACTCAATCCAATTTTGATCTTCTTTGGGGTTGATGAAATACTGCATCTCCATCTGCTCGAATTCACGGGAGCGGAAGATGAAGT
>CAZOJT010000056.1:0-17309 GCA_964580215.1 uncultured Ignavibacteria bacterium
GGCTAACTTTCTTTGTTTTGGGTCTATTCTAGATGGTCTGTTTTTGGGCACCTTTTTTCTATCCTCCAGACCCCTCAATGAGCCAGGCTGCCATCTTGAAAGCCATTTGCGGATAGTCTTAGGGGTGGTATTGAAGACTCTGGCAGCAGGCTTGACGCCGTGATCTCGAGCATAATTTTAGCGAAGCAGTTTCGGGTCTTTACTTAGTCGCATATTTGTGTAATATTTGATCGGACACATCTCTCCATCCTTGGTGATTTGGTTTCTTACGCCATCCAAAAAACCATCATATGGAGAATATGTCCATACATTTTTTCAGCCTAGACTGGGCGAGCCCCCTTTCCTCCCACTCTCCACCTCACGAACCATTCTTCAATCCACATCTTGCCATTCTTCCCCCACACCAGCAAGGGGGAACCTTTTAACTTCCGTTTCCCAAAAAAAACAAAAAAAATTGTTGACAAACCAAGTGGTTTATCTTATACTTTTGCAAAATTTCGATGGAAAGGAAAAATATGTCAAAACGGACACCTGCATATGAAAAGTTTAACAAGATGAAGAAAGGGGGTGAGAAAACATAGGCGCTTTTTGAAAAAGGGGGAGGTGCACTTTTCTGTCTAACCTTTTAATCAAGTAAGAGGAGGGATAATAGATGAAAAAGGTATTTGTTATTCTGGTCGTCTCAATCTTCGTCTCAAGTGCCGCTTCTTATGGGATGGATATGTCCAAGCACATTGGCTTTAGCGGTTGGGCAGGCGGGATCATGTCCATGAACGGAAGCGTCAGCGAGGAAGATAATCTATCGGATGTGGTAGGCTTCTACGGATTCCCTGCATTGGAGATAAAATACGTGATTATCGACAAAGTGGCCGTGGGAGTCAACGGAGGTTATGCCTACTTGCCCATAAAGGATGAAAAAAAGCCTTCAGAGTTGGAAGATGCAACTCCTGCCCTGAACATGCCCTATGTGGCGGTGAACGGCACCTTCAACTTCGGACCTTTGATGAAAGCTGAGGACAACAAACTCAATCCTTTCGCCACCGCCGGAGTAGGAATGTATATGTGGTATTTCTCCAGAAATGAGAGAACAGATAAACTGACCATAGGTGATGAAGAGTGGAAAGCTTCAAGTCTCGGCATCAACATTGGTGGAGGAGTGGAGTATTTCGCCACCGAGAAGCTTGCCGTCTTTGGGAGGCTGAACTATCACTTTGTGATGATGAAGGACGAGGATAAGTTTGGTGCGGATTTTGGCAATCAGGGATTTTTGACCTTCGGCGCGGGAGTCACCTACTATCTGTTCACCAGTAGCGAGTAATCCAAAACTTCTGTGTGTCATCATCAACCCATCTGGGGGGGGGGGATACCGTCCCCCGGATGGGTTTAATTTACAAGAAGGCTTAGGTTGGTCTTTATCTGGTTCGGGCGGGGGTTAACCCCCCCACCTGAACCAGAGATTTCAATTGTGAACTTTAAGAAATGAGGGAACAAAAATGAAAAAATATGTCATACTTTTTTTGGTCGGTTTGCTTTTTGCTTCATTTTCAACGGCTTCTGCGCTGGACCTGAAGGGCAAGTTTGCGATCAGCGGAAACGGAGGTTTGATGGTTCCAGTAGGAGATCTCGCTGACAAGGGAAAAGGGGCGGCCAAGACCGGATTTGGGTTCTTTGGGACAGCGGAGTACTTTGTCACCGACAATATAGCATTTGGCGGATTCTTCGGCTACTATTCTCTTGGAACGGATAATGAGGCCATGAAGGAGATTATGCTGAAGCAAAACAAAATACCAGCGGATGAACTGGATATAACCCAGAAGGGCATCGGCTTCGGGGCCTTTGGGAAATATCTGTTTGACGTGCACGAGAAGGTCGCTCCCTATGTGAAACTCGGAGTCGGCATGGCCAAACCGAAATTCTCGGGAACAGCAACGATCTCTGCCATGGGTCTGGAGGGAGACATCGAAGGTGATTATGACAGCAAATTCACGATCTTTGGCGGCGGCGGTGTTCTGTATCAGCTTTCACCAAACGTGGGCTTGAATTTCGAAGCTCTCTTCTTGCATGGTACCACCAAGGATGGCGAGGGGGAGATATCAATGGGGGATGCGACTATAGACGACAAAATCACCTTTGACATGCAGATCTTTGAACTCGCCGCCGCGGTGTTCATTTTCTTTGGCCCTAAGTAAGAGGTGAAGATTGATTTTTGGGAGAAAAAGGTAAACTCACATTTTTTAAGCAAGGTGAAAAAATGAAAAAGCTTTGTGCTTTGTTTGCAGTGGTGATGATTTTGGCCATGGTCAGTCCCGTATCTGCAATCGATCAGACCGGGAAATTTGCCATTGGTGGTTATGCCGGTTATGCTTTCGGTTTCGGAGACGCTTTCAAGGACTACGATTTTGGATACTACAGTTTTAAAAACAAGTTAACCTACTGCTTGGGAGCGAAGGTAAAATACGGACTTAACCCTAATTTGTCTCTGGTAGGTGCTTTGGATCATCAGGCAGGAGATGTGGATGTGGAGTCAAAAGTGCCTGGGTTCGCATATGATGTTAGCGAAGGCTACGATTGGACCGCCATCTTGGGTAATCTCCTTTATACCTTTTCCCCGGAGAAGAAGACCACTCCCAATCTTACCGCTGGGCTTGGACTTTATATGGACGGGGATACCAATCTGGGAATGAATCTGGGTGGGGGGATCGAGCACTTCTTTCAGGACAATCTATCTCTGGATGCGGGAGCGCGTTTTCATATGGTCTTCACGTCAGGTGAAAGCACCACCTATCTCCAGATCCTTGTGGGGGTGATTTACTATTTAGGGGTCAAATAATAAATCATAGCTCTTCTTCAGAAAGCCCCGGGGAGGAAATCCTCGGGGCTTTTTTTGTGTCATCGTCTTATACCAGGCATCCTTGAAGTGCAAAGAAAAGTAGCGGCGTCTTTTTTTGAGGCGACGCTTTTGTTTATGTTCTCTCTTTAAGAATGCGGTAAAAATTTCTACCGCGCATTGATCGGGCGCAGGGGTTTAACCCCCGCCCGATCCAGTAACGGGAAAACAGCACCAGTCTCCACAAGGATATTTGAAGCGTCTGGTTTCTCACAGATAAAGCTAACTGAGAAAGGCTTATCTACCGCGCTGACTTTTTCAAGGCCTCCTCCGCCTTATCTCTTTATAGTTGCGTCAGGAGTTCTACTCCTGACGCTCTAAAAGGTGTCAGGACTGAGGTCCTGACACAACATAAATCTATTTTCCCTTTAAGAGTGCGGTAAAAAAATTTCTACCGCGCGGACTTTTTTAAAGCCTCCTCCGCCTTATCCCTTTTGCCCAATCTGGCATAAGCAATGGCAAGATAGCTCCAGGCTTCCCTGTCGGTGGGATCTGCTTCTACCAACCTCTCCAGATAAAGGCTTGCTTCCTCCCATTTCTTTTGACTTAAAAGAGAGAAGCCCAGATACTTCATGCTCTCCATATCCTGCGGATCAAGCTCCAAACTCTTCTTGAAGTAACCCTCAGCCTGGTTGAAATTCTCATTCTGTTTTTCACCAGCAATATGAATCTGGGCTCTGCTCACATACAGAAGCCCCAGATGGAAGAATGCATCCCTATCATCTAAGTCTATCTCTACAGTTTTCCGAAAGTCGCCTTCAGCTTTAGCGAATGTTTGATCGTAATCTGCTTGTGCAAACTGATACCGGGAATAAAGCTCTTTGTCCTTTGGTTTCTCTTCCACAGAGTCCTGGTAAGCTTTGAGAACTGTGGTTTTTTCCTGGACTTTTGACAAAAACAGAAGCCCTCTATTGAAGTAAGCATCTTTGTATTCTGGATCTAAGGAGACGACTGTGGAATAGGGTTCCAAAGACTTTTCGATCTCTCCTTGTCGAACGTAAATCATTGCCAAATTCACTAAAGCGTTGACGTTTGTGGGATCTTTTTCCAGAATTCGCTCATACAGGCTCAAGGCCTCCTCGAATTTCTTAGCATTCAGCAAGGTTACAGCATAATCATTCATCACGTTGGAATCGTCCGGCTTAAGTTGATAAGCCTTCTGGTAATATCCCAACGCCTGATCTAGTTCATCTTTGCGCACGTGTTCTGCAGCAAGGTTAAGAAAGGGTTCGTACCGAATGGAATCCATCCGGATGGCCAGTTGGTAACGCTGGACGGCTTCCATCTCCAGCATAGACTCCAGTTCCTCCAGGGCCGGTTTTGCCTCGCTGAATTTCTGATAGCTATCCCAGGTAAATCTGCTACCATTTTCTAAATCAGCGGAGATGACTTTGAGGCTGTCCTTGTAGCCGGCGAAATTGGAAAAATCGGTGAGAAGCTCCAGTTTGTATTGGTCAACCTGCTTTCGCCTTTTCCCCAGACGTATTCCCGAGTTTAACACTTCAGTCCATTTGCGTTTTTTGATCTGCTGTAGCTCTTCTAACTGTTTTGGCTTAAGCTTGCCCACCTCTACTCTTTGAAACTCCTCCAGCATCTCCGCGTACATCTTCTTTTGAGCATAGATCTTCCCCAAAAGAAAATGCGCCTCTGCATTTTTAGGCTCCTTTTGCACGGCAATCTGAAGCTGTTGGATGGCTTTTTCGTAATCCGGTGGGGTAAGATCCAGATAGATTTTAGCTGAGGTCAGTCCCGGATTTTTGGTTCCACAGTTTAACAGAAAAACAACCATCGAGAAAAAGACGGTGAGAGAAAACCATATACCGAAGTGCTTTATTAACGTCGAGAATTTCATCTTATCTCCAAAAGAAAGTAAAAGTTATTTTTCTAAGCCGTGTTTGTTTCCATCGTCTATGTGGAGTCACACCTTTGCAATTACATGGTGTTTGGTAGTCTGCGTGTCTTTTATCTAAATTTTTGTTTACGGCTTACCTGTAATATCTTACCGTGTAGTTCAGCACCACCTCTTGGTCTTGATCTAAGTGAATTTTAAACTCGATGGTGTTGGCATCCTTTTTCTCATAAACCAGGGTGGACTCTCTTATCTCCCACTCGGTGTAGGGGTAAAGATGTTCCACCACCACCACTTCAACTGCTTCCTCCTTATGATTTCGCAGTTTGATCTGATATGATTCTTCGGTGATATCATCCCGGATCTTTTTGAAATCGATCTTCTGTCTTTCGCCCACGATATCAAATGCGTTGCCCAAGAAGACCCTTACCTTCTCGTCTTTAGGGGTATGGTCGATTTTATCCTCTCCCACGAATTCCAAGGCTTTATCCACATCTTCCTTGTAAACTCGGATCTTGCCCTGGGGTAAGGGCATCCCCAGACCCTCACTTTTTGAATTCTTAAATTCCAGTTCCACCCTGACCTTATCTCCGTATTTTGCTCCGTCATAGGTAAATATCTTTTGTACCTTTACACCGGTAGAAGGGAAAAGTGAGACCTGCTTTATCTCGTTGTCCTTGATGGTGGCAGGACGCAAAAGGGTATAGAGATGGTATTCGAAAAATGCCTTCTCCTCGAACTGGGGTGCAGCCGCAGCCTCTACCATGTATCCTTTTGCCAATCGGGGCGGTATTCTTTCTTCTCTCACCCGATGCACTTCCCCTGCAATCAATTTTACCTTGGCTTCCTCATAAGTAGCGCCGGAACGATTATCAATAGATACCCAGCCAGCCAATTCCAAGTTTTGATCTCGCTGGTCCACCACCGCCACGTATTCTGTATGCCAGTTTATCCCAGAAGTGAGATAGCTCACCTCCGCCTTTCTTTTACCGCTCACCTGGCTATCCAGAAGCCACACTAAAGTGGGCTTGGTGATCAAACCCTCCGGCAGGGTGGGAAAATAAAGATCCCTCACCTCATCCAACCTTACTATCCGGATAGCCCCATCCGGCTCCTGTAAGGTCACATTTTCGTTGGAATAAGATAGAAGCCGACCCTTATATGATTTACCCTCTTCCCTGGGACCTGCAGACTTGGTGAAAAGCTCAATCTCTTTGTCCACATATTTCTGCAATATCTTGGTGGAGCTGACCAGATCATACTGGTAGTTCTGTTCCAGGATGCTTACCCGATCAGAGGGATTAACCGGCTTGAAATGGACGGACGTCGGATCTATCTGTGCCGCCACATCGGTAAATTTGATTAAGCTTTTTCCCCTTTGAAATTCCAGCTCCCGCACATCTTTGATAAGCCCTAAATCCTGGTTGTAAACGGTAACCGAAACCTCCGCATAAACCGGTGAAAACTTTCCTAAAAACCAACTGCCAAGAACAAAAATAAAACTCAAAAACGCCCATTTGAACATCATAGTGTTTTTCATTTCACTCACCACCTTAGAAAATTAGAAGTTTTTTTGTGCCTCTGAAATCTTATACAATCCGGATACGATTTTATTCCTATAATGTAGTTGCCCGATTTATCGGGTGTATTTAACAAACTTGGACAATTAAATTGATGTTCTCCAAAATAGCTGTTTTTACTTCACCCTCTATCCCCCTCTCCATTTCATGGAGAGGGGGAACAAAGAGGGGAGGGTTTTTAACTATCCAAAAGAATTTTTGAGGTTTGGAGGTCCGACTCGGCTTTTTTGAGCCATTGTTGCACAAAATCCCAGACTACCTGCTCACGACTTCTCATAAAGCTTCTCTCCATATTTGGAAGCGGGATATGTTATGCCGCCAATTATGTCTTTGGTCTCTGCAAACTCCTCATCGCTTACGCAAATGAATTGGACAGGGATAGAGAAATCTCTTAAGAATTTGCCTCGCATCTTATAGGCTTCCTCAGGATTTAAGCGCCTTTCAGTCACAATCAGAATATCAAGATCGCTATCCTCCGTTGGCTCACCATAGGCATAAGAGCCAAAGAGGATAACCTTCTTAGGTTGATATTCCCTTATTATCTTCTCCACTATTTTAAGGATGATTTCTCTGATCTTCCTGTCATCCTTCATGTTTTTACCTCTATTGTTAACCTATGGATCGTCATAGTTGCTTTCGCTAAAGCGTCTTATCGGCAGGATTTGTACCCAAAAAGCAAAACCTTTGCTTTTACCTTTCCCCCTTTCCCTGACGGGTCTCCGTGTTCCCCCTCTCCATTTTATGGAGAGGGGGATAGGGGGTGAGGTTTATAAGCTATCAATTTACTGTATCCTAAGGAATCTTTTTTCTATGGATCCTGTGGGGTTATCAAAAATTTCTGCGGGATCCAACTTGGGACCAGTCGCTAAAAAACATCCCTGTATCATAGCTACTATTTGATCTTCTACCATTTTCGATGGTTCGACATGCTCACCATCCCGCCAAAGGCGGGAGGGAAATGATCGGAATTTTCTTAGAATGAAAGGCAAAGCAGTTAGATTGTTACCATCCCACGATTCCCTCTAAGTTTTTATTTAGCTTCTCCACCATCTTGGTATATTCTTCTCTTTTGGCTTTCTCCTTTTCAATTATCTCCCCGGGTGCTCTCTTAAGGAAATCCTCATTGGAGAGTTTTTTGCTGGTTTTCTCCAAAAGCTTTGTGACTCTGGCGACCTCTTTTTCTAACCTCATCCGTTCCTGTTCCAAATCGATCAAACCTTCTAAGGGGACGAATATCTCAGCATCCTTTATCACTGCGCTGGCGGCATGATCGGGCTTGGCCATTCTGATTCCGATCTTGAGATTTCCTACCTTGCCCAAATTTTTAATATGATCCTGGTTATCTTCCAGCATCTTCTGTAAGTTTTTGTTGTCTGCTTTGATTAAAACATCCGCCTTTTTAGCCGGGGGCACGTTCATTTCCGATCTGATATTTCGGATGGAGGTAACCACATCCTGCACCCTCTTTTGTGTCTTCTCCAGATTCTCATCGATCAACTCCTTGCGGGGGGCAGGCCACTGAGCCATCAAAAGCAAAGGATGATTACCATCGTCTCTCCCCTTATATAGATGATGCCAGATCTCCTCAGTTATAAATGGGGCAAAGGGATGAAGCAGTCGGAGTATATGATTAAGCACCAGATGTGCCACCTTCTGAGCGGTCACCTTATCTTTTTCGCCCTCTGGCATGTTAAGTCTCTGCTTTATCATCTCCACATACCAGTCACAGAAATCGTGCCAGATAAACTCATACAATGATTTCACTGCGCTGTTGAATCTATACTTCTCCATCAGGTCGGTCACCTCGCAAACGGTGCGATTCAGTCGGCTTAAAATCCATTGATCTTCAAGTTTGAACTCACCGGGTAGGGGCAATTCATGAATTGCCCCTACAGACTTTTTGGGCGTAATCTCGTCTGAAAGGTTTGCCATCACAAATTTGGACACGTTCCACAGCTTGTTGGCGAAGTGCTGGCCCACCTGGAAAGTCCGCTTTGCTATAAGGGTGTCCTGTCCTTCTGGAGTTACCAGCATCATGGTGGTTCTTAAAGCGTCCGCCCCGTATTCGTCAATTATCTCCAGAGGATCGATTCCATTGCCCAGAGATTTGCTCATCTTCACCCCGTGCTCATCCCGCACTGTCCCGTGAATATATACATCCGAGAAGGGCTCTTTTCCCATAAACTCATATCCGGCCATCACCATGCGTGCCACCCACAAGAAAATGATCTCCGAGGCGGTGAAAAGCGCCTTGGTGGGATAAAATTTCTCAAGCTCAGGAGTTCTCTTGGGCCAACCAAAGGTAGAGAAGGGCCAGAGCCAGGAGGAAAACCAGGTATCCAACACATCCTCATCCTGCTTTAGATTTTTGCTTTTGCATTTGGTACATTCAGATGGAGTGGTTTTCGAAACCAAAACCTCGTTACAATTCTGACAATACCACACCGGAATGCGATGTCCCCACCACAGTTGGCGGGAAATACACCAGTCTCTGATGTTCTCCATCCAGTGCATATAAGTCTTGGTCCAGTGTTCCGGATAGAATCTCACCTTGCCTGTCTTCACTGCCTCAATGGCTGGCTCCGCTAAGGGTTTCATCTTCACAAACCACTGCTCGGAAAGATATGGCTCGATCTCAGTCCGGCAACGGTAGCACAAAGCCACCGGCACCCGGTAAGGTTCAGTCTTTTCCAAAAACTTTTTCTTCTTAAGCTCAGCTACTAAAGCCTCCCTGCAAACATACCTGTCCATGCCAGCAAACTTTCCTGCATTTTCGTTCATGCTCCCATTGGGATTCATTACATTGATCTGTTCTAAGTTATGCCTCCGTCCTATCTCGAAATCATTAAGATCATGAGCCGGAGTGACCTTCACCATCCCTGTGCCAAATTCCGGATCCACAAAATCATCTGCCACGATCTTAAGCTCCCGATCCAGGATGGGTAAAATAGCGGACTTGCCTAAAAGTTTTTTAAATCTTTTATCCTTGGGATTGACCGCCACCGCGGTATCACCCAGCATGGTCTCCGGTCGGGTGGTGGCTACGGTGATGTATTCATCTGATCCCTTCAGCTTGTATTTTATATACCATAAAGATCCTTCTTTTTCCTCTCTTTCTGACTCATCATCCGAAAGGGAGGTCTGGCAACGGGGACACCAGTTAATGATTCGCTTTCCACGATAAATCAGCCCCTTGTTATAAAGATGAACGAAGACCTCCAGCACCGCCTCGGAGAGCCCCTCATCTAAGGTAAATCTGGTTCTGTCCCAGTCGCAGGAGCAACCGATTTTCTTGAGCTGATTAAGGATGGCATCTCCGTTTTTTCTCTTCCATTCCCAGGCGAGTTCAAAAAATTTCTTTCTTCCCAGTTTTTCCTTTGAGCTTCCCTCCTTTGCCAGCTTCTTTTCTAATATCACCTGGGTGGCGATTCCAGCGTGATCCGTGCCGGGGAGCCACTCCGCCTCATATCCCTGCATCCTCTTCCATCTTATCAGAATATCCTGCAGGGTGTTGTTGAGCGCATGGCCCAGGTGAAGCACATCAGTAACGTTAGGCGGTGGGATCACCACGCTGAAGGTTTCTTTCTTGCTGGTCGCATCTGCATGGAAAAATCCCTTCTTAAGCCAGAACTGATACCACTTATCCTCAGTTAGCTTGGGATTGTAATGCTTGGGTAAATCGTTCAAACGCATCAGCTTTTTCCTCCGGTATTGACCAGACGGTTTATACCTCCTCCAGCTTTCGATTTACGATAATAATCTGGTTCGGGCGAGGGTTAAACCCCGCCCGAACAAAATCGTTCAAACGCATCAGCTTTTTTCTCCGCTGTGAACCGTACGGTTCAGATCTCCGTCTGTCACAATTTAAGATAATAATAAAACCCTGCTTGTATGTCAAGTCAAATGGGAGAGGTCTCTGAAAACCGGAAGAGGAGTATATGGAGTGTTCACCTTTAGGTGAACCATATGAAAGCTCTTTGTATGGCAAGAAGTTTCAGGTCCCGCCAAAGGCGGGACACTCCAGCTAAATCTCTCCCCACCTAACTTTTTCAGAGGTCTCTGGGATGGCAAAAGCAACCATATGTTGCTCCACCACTATGTTTATATTATGGTTTGCTCTCTGGCGTTTGCTCTTATTTAAAAGTTATCGGCATCATTCTCAGAGAAGAAAGGGCACAATGAGGTTTAGATTGTGAAGAGTTTACTGGAAAGGCGTCCTTGTTGGGGTGGGGGTTGCAGGGATTGTTGAAAAAACCATTTTATGGAGAGGTTTTTATGTAGGGACAGGGCTTGTCCCTGTCCTAAGCCTAATACGGACAGCCACAAGGGCTGTCCCTACGACATTCTTCTCCCACTGGCTACAGCGTGCGGGATACCTTTTCAACAGTCCCTTGCACCTCCGACCCTCTTCTGGTTCGGGCGGGGGTTTAACCCCCGCCCGATCAACACATGCTTCTCCTACTGGCTACAGCGGGCGGCCATGAGATACCCGCCTGGGCTGGAAAATTCACTGGGAAAATCAAAAAAGTGCTTGACTTATAAAATGAAATTAGATATTATACAGATGGAAGAAGAGAAAGAGATAATCGGAGATCAACTGCTGTTTGACAAGTGCAAATGGGTAAAAAGGGTGAAGTAAGGGAGGCAGTAAAAAATGTCGGAATTCACCAATAGGTATCTGTCTATACCTTGCGGCACTGCTTTGCTACCCATCTTTTAAAATCTGATACGAACATAGGTTACATTCAGGAAACGCTAGGTCACAGAAGACCAAAGCCGACGCAGGTTTATACGCATTGACCCGCGAAGACTTAGCGCGGATATGAAGCCCGCTGGATAGATTGTCAGGAGCAAAATCATGAGTTTAGGGATAAACATAATCTTATTGCGTAAATACCCAGTTAGGCGATATTTTGCTTGACAGTTTTAAAGGAGGTGATGCAGATGAGATGATTCATGGATGTAGTAAAAAGGTAAGGTTTTTTATAGCTAATGGATGACCTTATCTTAAAAAAACTCCAGCTAAATCTTAAAAATAGAAGGAGGTAAGTATTATGAAAAGAGTTGGTACCTGGTGGATCAAAGACGGTTTGGATGCCAGAAGAGCTGAGGCACAGGGATTTGGCGAAGTTTTGGAACTCCTCTCTTCATTTGATTGGACGCAAGATCATGGTGATGCTAATGTGCTGAAAAAAGATTTTGTAGAGACCGCTGACTATTCTGAAAAGGTGGACCAGGTTGATCTCATGTTCATGTGCTCGCACGGAGTGTATGATCCTGACGATTCATCCACATGGGGGCATGCATTCGCCACCTCCAGTGGATCGGTCAGTTCAGGTGATACGATTAAATGGGGTAAGTGGGACCTGGAATACTTCTCATCACATGCCTGCAGGCTTCTGTATCATTCATCCGGCAACTCTGTGGGGCGTTGGATTTCAGCTTTTAAAAGGCTCCACTATATGTTTGGCTTTCATACCCCCTCTTATAGTGGAACCACTCAGAAAAAGCGAGGTAGCAAGTTCGCCGTTTATGCTGCTTTGCATTTGTTTTTCCCGTGGTTTTTCTCAGGGTACACCTTACGAGCCGCCTGGAAGAAAGCAAATGTCGAAGTCGAAGGATCTTCGGTAAAATGGGCCTATCTCCGGGCAAGTGGGAAAACGTCCTCGGGACAATGGGTAAGCACCTACAATGAAAAGTTGCAGACGGCTGAGCCGAAAGACCCGGTTAAGAACAGAACATTTTACACATCAAAAGGTTCCTGTTAGGTAAAGGAGGCGAATATGGCTTTAAGAGTTAGAGACATAAAAATCGCATCGAAACTTCCCGAAATTCCACGATCGATGCCGGTGTTCAAAGTGAAAACAGCATCCTTAGATGACCGAAAGAAAGTGATAAACATGTTTAGCAAACAGCTTAAGCTGGGTAAGCTAAATACCGTAACAATGGAGGATTCTCTCCATTTTATAAGTAAAATGGGCGAGGTGCAGTATTATCGGCCGTCGGGTGCTCTATGGGTGCGAAATGCCGTGGCTGATGAGAGGTTCAAAGATGAAAAACGCCCATGGAAAACGGTAAAGGTACCGGACGAGGAAGATAGGGAAAATTTCATACTTGCTTTGACAAAGAGTGAAACCAGTGAACTGGCTAAAAAGGCGCACTCACTATTCGCAGAAACGAAACTGCTTGGAAAAGGATCTTATTTTGCCGGCGTATCACTTGATCAAATAGCACAGCTTGATGAAAAAGGAAAAGAGATAGGTCGATTTGCCGGGGAAGCAACGGTAAGATTTCTTTACAAGCTTAAAGGGGTAGAAGTTGATGGTGCCGGCGCCAAAAGTTATGCCTATTTTAATCCGAGTCGAAACAAACATGAACTGGTGGGCATTTTTCATGCCTGGAGAGAAACCGTTAGTGCCCGAGCCGTTCAGACGGTCAAGATTGATGAGGTTATCGATGTGGCCATCACCAAGGATAGAGAATTGAGTTTATACCATGAACGGAAGCATAAGATTAGGTTAACCAAGGTGGATCTGGTTTATTATTCCTTGCCTCCTTTTATGTTTCAGGAGTATGTGTTTCCCGCTTTGCGGGTAATCGGGTCGGTATCTCTCGGCAGTGCTAAGAAGAGAAACCAGGGATTTGAATTTGCGCGTTATTTTCATGTGGCGCCGGCCAAGGCATACGCAAAGGCGAACCTGTATGCCGACTACCTGACCACACCATTGTAAGATTAAATACGGTTAACAGAATGGCGCAAAGGTCAGGTCTTGAGAGGTGGTGGTAATAAGATGATTTAAAATCAAAAGAAAAAGGTAAGGTCTTGTAAGGCTGGTGGTTGACTTTATCTTAAAAAGATGTCAGCTAAATTCAAGAACAGAAAGGAGCGTGATTTATGGCTATCACCATGCAAGGAAGCTGGACCGTCAAGGTTAAAAGCAAGAGTGCCGCCTTCAGCCAGCGATTCGTAATTAAGGGAAGCGATAATGCCGACGGGATTTACGAAGGGGTCCCGGAAACTGAACCAGTTTACGTGATTGGAGCGCAGTGGACCATTTCGGTGATACACCAACCTGGCAGAGGCGCAGAGTGGACACCGTCGGCCGAACATCTTACCACACCAGCCCGCTCGCAGGGGAAGATCGTTTTCGACATCCTGTCCAATGATACAGGTGACGATGAGGACTATAACGACCTGATTCTGACCTGCTCAATGCCTGAGACCGATTCAGACTTTGTCGTGTATGGGCGAGTGCGTACTTATTCAGGACTGTGCAAGGTCAATCCCTGTTTCCCTTACTATTTCGTAATAGACACCGTCTGGCAACTGAAGGAATTGCTCAAATACAAACAGGTACGGTCGCTACTCGAAGAACTGTACCCTGAGCGCATTCGGGAATACACCAAGCGCGAACCAATCATCAAAGAGCCTTTGCCGCAACCCGATCCGGTTCCCTTCCGCCCGATGATGATCCCGATGAGAGGCCTTCCCGATGAACTCCAAAGAGACATGGGACCGATCAGATATATGGAAGCCAAGGCATCGCTTACCTCATCCACATTACAAACCAAGAGTGCAAAGATGGACCCCGGGGGTTCCACTATTGCGAACGTATCCCACAGCATTCGCGATCTCGCGAAAATTAAGGACCGCATTAGAGCCTTCTGTGTGGTGAAAAATCAGCCAGGGTTGCTGTTGCGGTTTCTGGAATACGACCGGACTGCTGACGAACTGACAGGAGGTCCTTACTCGGGCGAAGGCGACCGGCAGGTGCTTGGGCTGACAGTGACCGATGAATTGGGTAACTACATCTTTCGTTTCACCCGCAGTCTGGGAGACATCGCTTCTGAATTCGGGGATGTGGCGGGAGAGGCGCCACCGCTGGCGACCCAGTTACGCCCCGACATCATCGTCCAAGTCGTAAGTGGCATGGGTGGAGCATCGGGCGTTCTGTTCGAGACGGCGCTTTTCTCAAATATTCCCAACCTCAAGCGGATCAACCTTTGTATACCGGAGAGCTCTCTCAACCCCGGGCCATCTGTTTGCCAGGGAGGGCGGGCCATTCAGGCAATCGGGAATATCTGGACCATACCAGGAGTGGGGAATACTTTAGACGCTGAGGGACGCATCACAGCCACCCATTCGACCGGACCCCAAATCACCCGCGGTGCCTGGGTGGGCACGCTCGACCTGTTCGCCTGCTTCATTGACCTACCCAATGTCAAGTACTATACCATCCGTTATAGGCACCCTGGTGGGGATTGGTTTTTTGTGGAACAACCATACCGCCACATATTCATCCCGAAGATCGGCGATCCTAATGATCCCGACCACCGAGTTGGACCCTTCAACCGTACCCTTACCGTCGATGGCACGTCGCAAACCGTCCCGGCTTACAACAATATCGAATCAGACCCGGCATGGATTGCTACCCATCGCCTCCGCAAAGTTCAGTTGACCAGTTCTCTCTACGAGAATCTGCTCTATCAGCCGGAGGAAAGTCCTCGGACCGTTGAGTTCAAGATCGAGGGTTACGATAACGCTGGCAACAAGTTATCTGGTGCGGAAGACGGAGTCAAACTCTATATCGATAATCGGTCCATCTCGGGCGATATCGACACCATTTCGATGGGGGGAGTTGCTCCAGGCGAGTGCGCGTTCTTCGAACTGCCTACAGCTAATGAACCGCTGACCGTACGATTCAAGGTCAAACATCCGGGCGGATTTCTACAGCAATACCAACTGAACGTAATCCGTGGTTCCAACACCGGGGTACCAGTGAGCGACACCACGGTACCTGAGCAACCTCTTAATCTGAGTTACGACGAAGCAACTCACGGAAACTTCTTCTTTGGCACCTTTAACGCCGTCAGCCCCGACAGCGAGGACTACGTTTTGGCGGTATTACAGCCGAATAGTGGTGCCTGGCTCTCTGGGCTTCCTCCGGATAAGACATTCTGTGCCTTCGCTTTCGAGATCCACGCCATCCCCAGGGTTACCAACGGCTATTGGAAAGGCGGCTGGCGTCGTCTGGATATAGAGTTGGTCGGCATTAGTTATAACCCACCGGCATAGTGAACCATAGTTTGTGGGCTATACGAAAGGAACTTTTGGGAGCAATCATCTTAAGGAGAGCATGGTGGTATAAGAGAACTTGTAGTCTTGTATCTCAGGTAACTGTTCAGGTGCTAAACCTGATGATAAAGACATCACCAAGAAAAAACGGTCACCTAACATGGGGTTGCCGACGTGGCTACGTTTTGTCTAAATCGCCTTCGGAGATTTTGGCAACCCCGATACCGTTATACTCTCAAATTCGCGCCCAAACACTATTTCCTTGTTTTCCACCGGTGTTCCATGGCTGGCAGGCTTCACCAATCTATGATATGCACTATACGTAGTGAACTGTATGGCTCACCTCTGCGGACAAGCCATAAAAGCTTGACGTTGCCGCTACTTTAAAGACAGGCGAAATGAAGTGAATAAACAACCTGATCTCCAAGATATTCGAGCAACTCATAGACGGATTGGTCCATACATATTTAAGGCCCCAGTTCTGATTTGCACTGCACTGGATCGGATGATTGGAGCGAAGCTCTTTTTTAAATGTGAGAATTTTCAAAAAACCGGTTCTTTCAAGTTTCGCGGTGCTTGTAATGCAGTATTCTCCTTATCTGATGAAGAGGCTTCGCCTGGAGTTGTGACCCACTCATCAGGTAATTTCGCGGCGGCGCTGGCATTGGCAGCCCGCAAACGGGGAATTATTGCAAGAATCGTGATGCCTTCCAACGCACCTACAGTAAAAGTTGATGCTGTGAAAAGCTACGGTGGCATTATCACTTTTTGTGATCCAACTCTCGCTTCGCGGGAAAGTACGGCGGCAGAAGCCATTAAAGAAACCGGTGCCACATTCATTCATCCTTACAACGATTATCGGATCATAGCGGGGCAGGCAACCGCCGCATTAGAACTGATGGAAGAGATCAAAGACCTTGATTTCCTCCTTGCCCCTGTGGGTGGGGGCGGCTTGCTGAGCGGAACTGCAATTGCGACTAAGGCACTAAATCCAAGAATAAAAGTAATCGGCTGTGAACCTAAAAATGCTGATGATGCTTTTCGTTCCATAAAAGCAGGACGTATTATTCCGTCTGAGAATCCAAACACCATTGCAGACGGGCTGAAAACCTCTCTTGGTGATAAAACATTCCCCATAATTCAGGATATGGTAGACGAAATCCTTTTAGTCACAGAAGAAGAAATCATAACTGCTATGCGACATATTTTCGAACGGATGAAAATTGTTGCGGAGCCTTCAGCGGCTGTGCCGCTGGCTGTGTTACTGTCCAACCAACTCGACGTAGCAGGCAAAGAGGTCGGAGTCATCCTATCTGGCGGAAACATGGATTTCAGTAGGTTCTTCGAGGGACTGCGCTGACAGGTTTTTTCCGCTCATCACCCGTTCGTAGAGGACACTTTGTCGGTCAAAGTGTGCGTCAGGGAGGGGGGCACCCAGGCGAAACTGGTATTTCTGACCTTTCTGGGCTTTCTGAAACTCGTTTTTCATTTTTCAGCCTTCCTGGTTGTTGAGATTATGACTTACTGCCAGGTCAGGGGATGCGTATGCACTCATACGAGTTGGTCAAAAACTGGATGATTTCATTTTGGGCATTGATGAGGGTGATCAATCTTAAATCCCCTTTTACCGTCTCTTCATTTTTGCCCAATGTTATCAGCTTATCGGACACAATGTTTGTTCCTTGTTCTATATTGAAATCTTCTTTAGTTTCATATGACCAGAAAGTGGGGAGGCGAGTGATGAAGGATATTTTGTTTTCATTAAAATGGGAGTAGACTGTGTGGCTGCAATCCTATGGATTTCACTTCGTTCAATATCCTCGGTCAAACTCGTATGAGTGCATACGCATATGTAGGTAAAACCGGGTTAATGGAAAAAACGTGTTGGTTTTTTGTTGTTGATGATAACGGAGGCAT
>CAZOJT010000057.1:0-17264 GCA_964580215.1 uncultured Ignavibacteria bacterium
CCCATTAAGAATGTTTACCTATATGATGGCTACGATTAACGCAACATTATTGGGACTGAGGGGGATTGTAAAAGATTGTTTCTCCCAACATGGCTAAAAATTTGTCACGTTAAAAAGTTGATAACCATAATTGGGTAACTACCTTGTTCTACAGTTTAGTCTGTCTAAATTTTGATCTCATAAATTCTATACTTTTTATAAAGCTTAGCGCCCAGAAGCTTAAGCGCCCGATTCATCAGGGTGTTGTCCTCCAATACCCACGACATCTCAGCCCAGGTGTATCCTCTTTTTACTCCCACATTATAAGTCTCCACATAAAAGACCGTATCAATTCCTCTTTTTTGAAACTCAGGGACAACCCCCATGGTGATGATGCGAAGGCCATCAATTTTATTTCTTATTTTGGTATGCCACAGCAGTCTGAAGATTCCGAATGGGAGAAGTTTTCCGTTCAATCTGGCAAGCACCTGATTGAAATCGGGCAAAGCCAGAGAAAAACCGGCTGGCTTGTTGTCCACCTCGGCGATGAAGACCATATGGGGATCCACGATCTGTTTTAAATTCTTTGCCAGGTGATCAAATTCCTCGTCGGTCATGGGGATAAATCCCCAGTTTTTGCTCCAGGCGGAGTTGTAAATTTGCTTGACTCTTTCCACCTCATTTCTAAACTCTTTCATATTGATATTTCTGATCTTAATGTTCTCTCTTTTTTTAATATTCTCTGCCATCCTCACCACCCTTTCAGGCGTAGGCAAACTTTCATCTATAAAGTGAGCATACAAATCTTTAGCTTTGACCATGCCATAACTTTCCATAAAATTCAGATAGTATGGGGGATTATATCCCATCATGATGACCGGGCGCGAGTCGAATCCCTCCGCTAAAAATCCCCACTCCTCATTGGAGGAGAAATTCGCCGGACCCCGCATGATCTCCATTCCCTTGGATTTTAACCAACCCCGAACCATATCTAACATGATCTTAGTAACTTCGAAATCCTTCACGCACTCAAAGAATCCGAAGAATCCTGCCTTCTCCTGATGGAATTCTACGTGATTATGATTAACTATTCCAGCAATTCTGCCCAGGGTCTGCCCATTTCTCTTTGCAAGATAGAGAACCACCTCAGCATGTTTGAAAAAAGGGTTTTTCCTTCTGTCCAGAAATTCTTTTCTCTCCACAATCAGAGGAGGCACCCAATGAGGATCATTTTTGTAGATTTGCCAGGGGAATTTGATGAATTCCATCAAATCCCTTTTTGACTTCACCTGTGTTACCTTCAGCTCTTTGCTTTGCATTTACATTCACGGGATTATGGGCAGTATGTTTTCCTTTACTGCCGTTCTTGGTCGGTTCGTTGTGAAAGCCAAGGGAAGCCATGAGATACAGGATTGGAAGTTGAGAAGATAACTTGAATCAGGACTTAATATGACCTGTGCGCCAATAGGACTTGGTGCTAAAAAACGAGTTGCATCAAGAGGTAATAAAGGCCAATCATTGTGAATATCAACACAAGAAAAAAACCACCCATCGCGCCACTGAACTCGGAAATGCGTTTCCTAATTAAACTCCTTAGGCGGTCTTTAATCTCCGAAGCCTGTTGATCTGAGTTGTTCCATCCAGCCAGTAGATTCTGCAGAGGTCTTTTTTCACTGGATAGGATGAAGCCCAAATACCTGTCAACGAAGCCCTCAAAGTCCTCTTTGCTTTCTAGCTTATTTAGGACATCTGGATCCTCTCTAACTAACCTACGTGCATGAAGCTGTTGTCTTACATGGATAAACCCAATGCATAGGATTAATCCGCAGAAGGCTGTAAAGATTCCAACAGGAAGAACTATCCATCCTTTCTTGCCGTCAGACGTAGGTACCTCCAAGGTCTTATTCACAACAGTAAGGCTTTTGATCCCCTGTACACGGCTCGTAATCTGCGGCGTTTTTCCTGAGTAGCCAGAAACATACGAGCAAAACTCTATAAAATCCGTTGGGTTCAATAATGGAAATTTGACTGCAAGCGTGTCAGTATCAATGTCTATTCTGGTTTCCAATAGCTTTGGATCGGTTCTCAGTATCTCGGCTGAAAGAATCTCGGTCCCCCTGCCAAATACAATCGTGGGAAAATGTTTGACATGTTCCTCGACAATGGGACGGCGTCCCGAGTTGATCAAAACGAAAATAAATTTTGTCAAATCTTGTATTTTTTTATCCTCATAGCGAATTTCAAGCTTGTCCATGATGGGGTCATTCTCTAATAAGGAAATGGAAGAAACGATCTGGATTTCAAGGCTCTGCTTTGAACGGAGGGTATCCCACAGAATTGGCGCCCCTATTCCAATAATAGCCACCAAAATACCTAATATGGGAAAGATCGACTTTTTCATCTTGACACTCTATACTCTAGACGGGTGTTCCGTGGCTGGTCTCAAGACACAGAATTCGTGCAGGATTCACCGTCTGTTTGTCGCTATTCATGAACAACACCAACAGGAAGCAAGGGGAATTCTTTTGAATTCTAAATCACCCCCATCTTTTTCCCCACCTTTTCAAAGACCTCTAAAACTTTATCCAATTGTTCGTCGGTATGGGTGGCGGTGTAGCTGGTGCGGAGAAGCTGTGAGCCGGGAGCGACGGCGGGGCTGATTATGGGATTGACAAAGATGCCTTCATCCGAGAGCATCCTCCAGAAGCCAAACGTCTTCATGTTATCACCGATATATATGGGTATGATGGGGGTCTGGGTGCTTCCAATGTCAAATCCTAGAGATTTAAACTCTTTATGCATTCTTCGGGTGATCTTCCACAGTCTTTTTCTTCTTTCTGGCTCGTTTTCGATGATATCTAAAGCCGCCAGGCAAGCTGCCACCGCGGCAGGTGGCGGGCTGGCGGAGAAGATCAGGGCGCGGGAGAAGTGCTTTATGTAATTGATCACTCTTTCGCTGGCAACAATAAAACCACCTAACGAGGCGAACGATTTGGAAAAGGTGCCCATCACCACGTCCACCTCATCATTTAAGCCGAAATGCTCGGCGGTGCCACGACCGTGCTCCCCCAAAACCCCAATGGAATGGGCATCATCCACCATCACCCGGGTATTGTGCTTTTTGGCTAACTTTGTGATTTCTGGCAGATCGGCTATATCCCCCTCCATGCTGAACACTCCATCCACTGCTATCAGCTTTCCCGCACTGTTGCCGCAATTGCTTAAAACGCGCTCCAGATCAGCCATGTCATTGTGTTTGAATTTCACCACAGTTCCAAAGGAAAGTCGGCAGGCATCTACTATGCTGGCATGAACTGATCTGTCGATGACCACATAGTCTTTACGGTTCACCAGGGTGGCAATGGTTCCCAGATTGGTCTGGAAGCCGGTGGAAAAGACTAAGGCGGCTTCTTTTTTCATGAACTTAGCCAACCTTGCTTCCAACTCTTCATGCAACTCCAGAGTTCCATTTAAGAATCTGGACCCGGTACAGCCTGAGCCAAACTTTTTCACCGCCTGTATAGCGGCTTCGTTCACCTTAGGATGTGAAGTCAAACCCAAATAGTTATTGGAGCCGATCATGATCATCTTCTTTCCTTCTATGATCACCTCGGTATCCTGACCGGAGGAGATGGCGCGGAAATAAGGATAGACTCCCAACTTTTTCACTTCATCGGCTTCAGTGAAATCTCTGCATTTTTCAAATATGTCCATTTTCTCTCAGAATTGTGCTCTGTCAATTTTTTAAGGATTTGCAGTTTACCTTTTTGTCAAAGCCAAAATGTATCTCTTGCGATTATTCTGGCATTCTATCTTAAAAAAATACCGCCCAATTGTCAAGGAAAAAAGGTGACAGATTTTGCAGACGAGGATATGCTCTTCCCGTGATTTCCGATGTCATGGATCCTTAAGCTATTCCTCTTTCTTGTGAACAGTCAAGAGATCCACTCTGAAATCATCCAAAAATTGTGAGATGTTTTCAGCTTGCCTGTCCTCGTAGCGTTTCTGGAAAAGTTTAGCAAAAAAAGTGGCACCAGAAGGAATCTCCTTTTCCGAGATGCCGCAATATGTGCCGTCGGAAATGTGGGCAATCTTCATTCCCAACTTGCTCCCGCCGAAAAGCCCACCACTTTTGGTTTTACCATGGGCAGGATTTATCACCAGGATGGGTATCTTCTTTCTTCTAAAATCTTTGGAAATCTTTAGTGTCTTTTGGTAGGCAGGTTCTTCCAACAGATCGGCATACTTATGAGTTAGTGGCTCAGGAAAACAGTCACTTAAAAGAACGGCAAAGGGTATGAAGTTAGGGGATCTTCTTTTCTCCTGTTTAAACACTTCCAGGGCTTTTTTGAGCCCATCTGCCAAGGGGGTGAAACCTGACGGAGAAAGACGGGTCAAATTCCCCAGGGTTACTCTCAGGTTGTTAGTAGGGTGATTCATGATCCGAGCAGATTTTTTTTGAAAAGCGATCAAACCTAAACGGTCCCTGTTTCTATAAGCGTCGCGGTACACAATGGAAAGAGCTTTGGAGATGGCGGGAAGGAAGTGATAGGTGGAATAACTGGCATCGGTGATCAGAACCAGAGTAACCGAACTTCTTCCGTGTCTGACCCAAACTCTAAGGTCGGAAGCTTCCAATTTGACTTTCGGCTTTTTTTCGCCTTTTCCGCGATTCACCAAAGCCGTAATTATGCTGGGAACAAGGGCGATATTCTCCTGGGGTATGGTCTTTGGTTTCTGATAGCCGGTGGGTCGCCCCCGGGTGGAGGTGGTAAGGCTTGCCGCTCGTTTACCCACAAACTGCCGCAGTTTTCGAGGAGGAGCCTTCTTAGAAAGTTTAATCTTCCATCGTTCAAAATAGGAGGTCAGCTTATGCAGTGCCTGTTGGGGATTAATCAACGGCACCCTGGCGACAAGCTGTTTTAAAGAGGGCTTTGGAAGAGATTCTTCACTGGTTGGGGTTATGAGTTTTTTTTTACTTTGGTCTCTTTACCAGGTTCGGGGATACCTTCGCCCTTGGGTATGGAGACTTGAGCACCGACTTTTTCCTTCCATAGAGATCCCCATTTTCGGGAACTTTCCTCAAAGGCATCTTCAATCTCTTTTTCGACGGGTGGAGGCTCAAGGCCACCTTCGCGGGTGCGATGGGAAAGTGTTAGAAACGCAGACTTCAAAAGGTCACCTTCTTTGACTAAGGTTCTGTTATCCAAAGCGGCTGCCGCACAGGCGGTTTTGGTAATCACGATGTCAGGGCGTTGTCCGTCTACCTTTAGTTTAGCGCAAATGGAAGCCGCAATATGGTAAATTTCCTCCCGAACTTCAACTTTAGGAAGAAGAGCTTGGGCGTTTGCTATTTTCTTTTTTAGCTTTTCCGCCGTGTCACCGAACCGGTTCTTAAAGCCTATAGGGTCTTTTTCAAAAAGGAGGTTGTTTTTGATTATCTGAACTCTTGCCTCCTCGTCGTTGACCGTTTTAATCAGACTGGAGAGAGGAAATCTGTCCAGAATCTGCGGACGAAGTTCCCCTTCCTCGGGATTCATACTTCCCACAAATACAAAGCGGGTCGGATGGGTGATGGAAAATCCCTCCCGCTCAATGGTGTTCCATCCCATGGCAGTGACGTCCAAAAGATCGTCGGTCACGTGATCGGGCAACAGATTGATCTCGTCTACATACAAGATATTTTGATTGGCCTGAGCTAACAATCCGGGTTGCAATGCCTTTTCGCCATCTTTTAAGATTCTCTGCACGTCAATGGAGCCGATCAATCTATCCTCAGTAATGCTTAAAGGAAGGTTGATCACTTCCATTTTTGATTCCTTTTTGGGAACGTCCTCTGCTTTTTCAAATCTTGATCTGCATGATTCGCACCGGTTGGCCGGGTCTTGAAAAGAGCATCTGAAGGGACAGTCGGCAACCACCTCCACCGGTGGCAGGATGTCGGCGAGAGCATAAACCGCCGTGCTTTTGCCTGTACCTTTGACGCCTCTGATCAAGAGCCCCCCAATTCGTGGATTCACCACGTTCAAGAGTAGACCTAACTTGAGATCATCTTGCCCCACGATGGCACCGAAAGGTAATGTGAAACTTCCCCGTTTTGACACGTTTCGTTCCTCTTAGCGAATTCCATACTTGGTAACGTTCTGAGATAAGTTTACAGCTTGCGTGAATGAAAGTCAACAGAATTCTGGGTAGTGTCCTAATTTGAAGAAACGACACTATTTGAATCAGCCTGCTCAAAAGTGCATTATTTAGTAAGAATTTAACAATTTTTTATTGACAACACTCTGGGATACACGTATTTTAAGATAGGAAGTGGGACATAGTTGAAGTAGAGAGCAGCGCACAATTTACAAGTCAAAACTAAATAGGTGAATGGCGAGAGATGACTATTTGTCTTGGAGCAATTTGTCAAGATTATAAGACTATCGTAGTTGCCGCTGACCGGCTGATAACTTCATACTATCCTCCAATAGAATTCGAGCATGGGACTCCTAAAATAGAAAATATTACAAACTCTTTTGTCGCCCTTACTGCAGGTTCAGCCACAGAGCATACAGAGTTATTCCAAATGACAAAAAGTAGAGTCTTTGGTAAAGCTTCCCCCCAAGTTCAAGATATAATCAACGCAGTCAAAGATAGTTTTGTAGGATTACGTATGAAAGGAGCGGAAGAGAAATATTTCAAACCAAAGGGGCTGACTATTGAAGAATATTATAAAAATATCAGATTATTACCAGTTGAATTGGCGATAACGTACGACCGCATCCTCGAAAAGGCAAGCCTCAATATTGATATTTTGATTGCTGGAATAGACTCGACGGGTGCACATATTTATCAAATATCAGATCCTGGTATATCCGACTGTTTTGATGCTATTGGTTATGGAGCGATAGGCTCTGGATATTTACACGCCGCACAAAATTTCATCTTTAACAATTATTTGCCGATATACTCATTAGAGGGGTGTCTGTATGTGGTTTATGAAAGCAAACGTGTATCAGAAAAATCACCAGGTGTAGGCGAGGCAACCGATATGGCAATAATAACCAAAAATTCAACAAGAACAGTCGACGACAAAATCATGAAAGTGCTGTGTGATCTTTACACGAAAAAAATGAATGAACGGAAACCTATTTTAGACGAAGCCGAACAAGCCCTAAAAGAAGTCCTCACCGAAGGGGATTCCGATGCCTAAAACTACTGAAGAAAATAAGAAAGCAGTAAGAGAGGAAAAACGATTTGGAATAATGGATCACCATACGGCTGAAGCATTAAGGGAGTTAGCTATAGAAAAATATTTGATAATCGCCGAAGAAACAGATAGACTTCTAAAAAAGCGGAAATCTCCCAGAAAGCTTCAGTTGTAGCTAAAAATCCGCTACGCCAATTCTATCCAGTCTAATCTGTGCTGTTTTTATACTTTGCCGCTCATTAACAATTCCTTCCAATCCCAAATGTGATCCGTTATACCCGCAAACATAGCGGGGGTCATTCTAAGATTTTGGTGTATACACATTAAGTTATAGTAAAAGAAGTGCAAGTCAAGAGCACATTTCAGATTTTTCAGCTTTTTTGAAAAGGCGTTAGTTAGTCGGGTAAACCTTCGCATCTGCATACGCATGGTAAGATTTTGTCTTTTCACAAAAGAAGTAGAAATGTGCTCAGGGTTGGGTTTTCCGGTGATCGGCTTTCGGGGATGTGCCCAGATGGAAAAAATAGGACACTACCCAATTTTGACGGGTATCTGCATTTGCTGATGAGGCATGATCAGCTGTTGCAGTGCACGTCCCCCATCATCAGATCATGACGCCACCTCGCGTGCCGTGAACCTATTATCATAGTACCTAACCGCGCATCCGATGTTTTGTCACTTCATACAGAAGAATTCCACCGGCCACAGCCACATTCAAAGATTCAGCTTTACCGTAAGTAGGAATATGAATGATCTGATCGGAAAGCTCAAGCAACTTCCTGTCTAATCCCTCCGCCTCGTTGCCAATCAGAAGGCAAATCTTCCCTGAAGCGTCTAATTTATGGTTTGATAAGCTCACCATTTTATCAAGGCTTTTGCCTTCTTTGACATCTGTGCTAAAGATTTTAAATTTTTGTTTCTTCAACTGAAGGATGGTTTTCTCTAAGTCAATCTCATCAAAAACCGGCAGGTGAAAGATCGATCCCATGGTAGAACGCACCACTTTGGGATTATAAAGCTCCACCGTATCATTTGACAACAACATCGCATCTACCCCGAAGGCATCTGCGGTTCTTATCAGTGTTCCCACATTCCCCGGATCGCGGATCCCATCTAAAGCCACAATAATCTTCAGGTTCTTCTCCCACAAATCTTTCACGGGATGTTTCTTTGTTTTTGCCACACACATTATTCCCTGAGCTGTCACGGTATCTGAAAGCTTGCTCATAACCTGGCTTTTTACCGGTATCAACTCAGCATTTGACTCCTGCAGTTTTTTCAAAAGTCGTTTCCCTCTGGCTTTCCCTTCAAAAGACCTGGTGAATAGAACCGACTGGATTGGCCAAAAGGAGTCTGCCGCCTCCTCACAAAGGCGCAAGCCCTCGATCAAAAATTTCTGCTCTTTGCTTCGCCCTTTCTTGGTTTTGAGCCTGGAGAGTTCTTTGAGTTTTTCTTTGGAAAGCATAAGAAAATTCAGATTGGTCCTGTGCGTTATTGAACTATTCACTTTTAGGCAGACTATATATTAAACAAAAGCTCTAGGCTCTTTTTGGTCAAGCTAAAGTCATAGATCCCGCTTCGGCGGGGCTTGACACTCCAGATCAACGTGTAACCTGGAGTGTCTGCCTTCAGGCAGACCATTGGTCCGGCTAAAGCCGGACACTCCAAAATCTTCTTATTTTTTTGCTTGTCTCCTCAATGGAATGTTCTGCCACCTTTCTTTTCAGCTTACGGTAATTTTTCATACCGCCATCGTATTCCTTCATCCATCTTCTCGCAAATGTGCCATCTCCGATCTCTTTTAGGATTTTCTCCATTTGCCTTTTCACCCGTTGATTTATAACTCTTCTCCCAGAAAGATAAGAGCCGAATTCCGCAGTTTTGCTGATTCGGTCGAACATCCCAGCTATGCCGTAGGATTTGATGGTGTTCACAATATAGTCCAGTTGATGAACACATTCCAGATAAGCATTTTCCGGAGGAAGCCCGGCATCTACTAAGACATCAAACCCAGCTTTTAAAAGCTCGGTTAATCCACCGCACAAGACTGCCTGTTCTCCAAAAAGATCACCGATGGCTTCATATTCAAAGGTGGTCTCAAACGCCCCCACTTTTGTGCATCCGATAGCTTTGGCATAAGCTAAAGCCTTCTTTTTGGCATTTCCGCTTTTGTCCTGTTTTACCGCGATGAAACAGGGAACCCCCTTCCCCTCCAAAAAGAGTTTTCTTATCACCTCCCCCGGAGCGTGCGGTGCCACCATGATCACATCCACAAAATCGGGCGGAAGAATCAACTGGAAATGAATGGAGAAACCACAGGCAAAAAGCAATGTCTTGTCGGGGGAAAGATTCGGTTCAATCTGCTGATGGTAGATTTTCTGGTGAAGATGGTCAGGTGCCAGAATTGAGATCAGATCCCCTGATCTGGTGGCTTCTTCAGTTGAATAAACCTCAAAACCATCTTTGTGAGCTTGCCGGATACTTTTGCTTTTTTCGGGCAACCCGATTATGACATCAAGGCCAGAGTCCCTGAGATTCAGTGCTTGTGCTCTTCCCTGCTTGCCATAACCGATCACAGCTATTATTCTATCTTTAAGGTATTTTAAATTTGCATGCTTATCCGTGTATATTGTGAAGGCGGTCTTTTTTCTCATTTGTTTCCCATGTTTCCTTTTTGAAGAATATAGTCGGATCAGTCTAGCTTGTCAAAAGTAAATGAGCAAAAACTCAAAATACCCAATTACTTTCCTTTTGTAAAACCGGATTAAGAAGTAAGGATAACAAGGAAGAGGAGGGTCAAACTTATGATTGCCAAAGGAAAAAGTATTCTAAGCATGATGAATGTAATTACCCGAAAGAGCTGATAAAGTATCCAGCATCCCAGAAGAATCACAAAAAGATGAAGCCCCAACTGTCCCCACATGCCCAAATGGGCATTCACCTGCTGGCTGAGCTGAGAAAACCAACCTACAAATAGCTTAAGAAAAGAGAGCACTGTCTGAAAGATGTGATCCCAGGGAATATTTATATACAGGGACACCGTCTAATTTCCTTTCTTTGTCTCCCGGCAACAACATCCCCCTTTTGTTGCGGGCAACTTATCTGTGCTCACCCTCCCACAGGCGAGCAATCTTTATTCAAATTTAATAAAACAATTTCTTGAGATTTGTCAAGGCTTACTCTTGGGGTCAATGAGAAAGGGATTTTTTTCCCGCTTTAGAGAGAGTTATGTAAACTTACTTCTTGCTTTTGTATTGTTGATGATCGCAAAATAGAATGACAATTAGAGCTATGCTAATACAGTCAGTCGACCTTGCGAAATCCAATAATTTCCTCTCCCTCGATGGGAGAGGATAAAGGAGAGGGTGAAATAGAGTTTGCACCCCTCACCCCGGCCCTCTCCCACAAGGGGAGAGGGAGAAAATTTGGCAATTTGATTTACGAAATTCAATAGTAACTATCTGATCCACATCTGTGCAGGTATGCTCTAACTTTGATCAAACCAGGGATCTTATCTCGCAACAAGCGAAGCGGGGAGCCTCGCTCATTAGCAATGTGTTAACCATAACAGAAGCTTCTTGCGAAGTGATAAAGTAGGGAAATCCTCCCCAGTTGCTGGGCTGAGAAAGCAAAAAACAGGGAAATTCTTCCCCGTTTTTCTCTTGACAAAAGCGGAAAAGAGCATATAATAAGTGAATTGTGCTCGGTGACGTTTTAAGGAGGTTTGGAACACAACTATAGTGGAGGAAGATGATGCATGCTGAGACTGATGTGGTAGATTCTATAATCCATAAATACGGAACAAAAAAGGAGGCGTTAATACCCATCCTTCAGGATATTCAGTCTGATCTCAACTGGTTGCCGGAGGATGTGCTTAAGGCTGTTGCCGAGAAATTGCAAGTTCCTCTCATATCGGAGGCGGCATCCCAGATAACGGGAAGTTTAAAGCAGTTCAAACCGGAGGACCTTCCGGCGGGTGTATTCCCAGGCAACTTTTGAGTCTGCCAGTAGACTACGACTCCCTTACCCAGGCAGGTTCAATAATGGACTCAGGCGGTATGATTGTGATGGATGAGCGCACTTGTATGGTAGATGTGGCAGAGAAAAAAGTAAAGAATCATAAAACAAAACAAAAAAAGGGAAAGAGATGAGTAACCAAAACCCATTTAAGATTGCACAAAGGCAATTAGATGAAGCCGCTGAGAAGCTTGGGTTAGATAATGCTACGCATGAGCTTTTGCGCTGGCCTCAGCGTGAATTTCACGTTACCCTGCCGGTGAAAATGGATGATGGTACCACCAAGATATTTCATGGTTTCCGTGTCCAATATAACTCAGCGCTCGGACCGACAAAGGGTGGCTTACGCTGGTGTCCTGAGGAAACCATTGATACCGTTCGTGCTTTAGCCGCCTGGATGACATGGAAGTGTGCCCTCATAGATGTTCCCCTGGGTGGAAGCAAAGGCGGGGTTATCTGTAACCCCTTAGAGATGTCAGAAGGGGAGAAAGAACGCCTGGCAAGAGCATACATCCGAGCCATCGGTCCTTATCTGGGGGTACACAAGGACGTGCCAGCTCCGGATGTCTTCACCACCCCTCAAATTATGGCCTGGATGATGGACGAATACGAGGCGGTTATGCATGAATCCCACCCCGGGGTGATCACTGGAAAGCCTCTTCTCTTGGGAGGCAGTGAGGGGCGTATGGATGCAACCGGTCGCGGTGGTATCTACACCGTCCGTGAAGCCTGCAAGGCTTTAGGGTTCGATCCCACGGGTAAATTTGCGGTGCAGGGATTTGGGAATGTGGGCAGTTTCGCCGCCTTACTGCATGCGGATATCTTGGGCGGTGGTAAAATGGTGGGAGTATCTGACATCACCGGGGGTGTCTATAACCAGGCGGGCATTGATCCCAAGGAAATGGCAGAGCACGTGCGAAAGACCGGAGGGGTAAAAGGTTTTCTGAAAGGAACGCCCAAAACCAATGAGGAAATCCTTGAACTCGACATTGACATTCTTTACCCAGCAGCGATTGAGAACGTAATTACCAAGGAGAACGCCGCGAAAATTAAGGCAAAGATCGTATGTGAGATGGCGAATGGACCCACAACGCCGGAAGCAGATATCATCTTACATGAAAAGGGCGTCCATGTCATCCCCGATATCCTGGCAAACGCAGGAGGGGTGACGGTCAGCTACTTTGAGCAGGTTCAGAATACCTATAACTACTACTGGTCTCTGGGGGACGTTCAGAAGCAACTGGATGACAAAATGACCACTGCCTATGGCAAAGTGTATGAGATGCATAAGGAGAAGAGGGTCCATATGCGGATGGCGGCTTATATGGTCGCAGTCGCACGTGTGGCCGAAGCGGTGAAACTACGGGGCTGGGTATCTTGAAAGTGCCATCATAAATAAGAGGAGATTTGAAATGAAAACAGTTGGATATCTGGAAGGAACTCACGCATTATACCTTACCAGACTAGTGGCCAAGGGGATAGATACCATTCCTCTGAGCAATGGAGCGGACAATCATGGCAAATACGTGGGACTTCTAAGTAAAAGTGACAATATCTCGTTAGTGATTGGATACCTGCACAAGGTTATTCCCACCGCTGAACACGGCATAGCGCCTAAAGACATGCTGTACTCCTGCAAGCTGCATAAAATCCCGGTGATGCTCATCGTTCCCACGGAGCTTCAAGCGGATGCTAAAAAGATCCTCAAGGAGGCGGCAGACGACGTGATGCTGGTGGACCCCTCGGACGTAGATGTGTGGGAAATGACCATGAAGATTCTGGGCTATTAGCTTTTGTTTTCTTGCAGGCAAGCCCGACAAGGAAGCTCAGAAGGAGTCCATCGGTAAGGGTAAGCAACTTGTGTCTGAGGTGACCAAATTTTTTCTTTTATAGGGGTGGGAATTTTCGTATGAATGCATACGCATATCCCGCCCAATGACTGATTCATTACAGAGTAAATTCTTGACAACGAAGATGGGATTTTGTATTTTCTGGTTAACCTAAAACTATCTCTTACCAGGAGGTGATAAAAAAACCGCCTTTTTGAAACATAAATCTGAAACTTTTTAAATTAAAGGAGAAAAGATGAAAAGAATTTTCATTCTTTCGGTTTTATTGGTTTTTTTCCTATTTGGTTGTGGGAAAAAGGAGGAGGCACAAACTGAAAAGAAGGTAGAGGAGCAACCCGAGCAGGTGACCGAAGCTAAGGAAGAGACCAAACCCATATCGCAGGAGCCGATTGTAAGAGAGAAAAACCCCGTCGTGGTGATGGAGACCAGCTTTGGCACCATCGAATTGGAGCTGTTCTGGGACAAAACCCCCAAGACCGCCGAAAATTTTCTGAGATTGGTCCTCAGCGGATTCTACGATGGCCTCACCTTCCATCGCATCATACCCAATTTCGTCATTCAGGGGGGGTGCCCTGTGGGTAATGGAACCGGAGGTCCGGGATACACTATAGATTTCGAGCAGGCAGACACCAAACATCTCAAAGGTTCTTTAGCCATGGCCCGTTCTCAGGATCCGAACTCAGCCGGCAGTCAGTTTTATATTTGTTTAAAAGATCTTCCTCAACTGGACGGAAATTATGTAGTCTTCGGTAAAGTTATCAAAGGTATGGACGTGGTGGATAAAATCGCTCAAGTTGAGACCGGTCCCAGAGACATGCCCAAAGAGAAAGTGATAATGACCAGAGTCTACGAAAAGACTCAATAAAAATTTCGGTCTTGCTTTAAGCCCCGCCATAGAAGCGGGGCTTTTTTATTAATGAAATTGGTTTTTCTTCCTTTAGTTGCTGGAAATTTCCATAGGTTCGCAGGATCCCCTGCCAGCGACGGGGGAAAAGACAAAAAGCTTAAACCTGGTTCACCAAAAGGTGAATCTCAAGATCCTGCGGACACTCCAATTTCTCCTCTTCAGGTAGTTTTTCAGAGGTCTCACACAATCAGTCTGACAGGATGCGCGGCCAAATTACAGAACAAAAATCTTGAAAATAGAAATTTTTATTATATATTGAAAAAAAACGAGAAAAGAACTTAAGATAAAGGAGTTTTACTTGGAAAGACTCTGGGCACCCTGGCGTGAGAAGTTCATCCTATGCGAAAAACAACCCGGCTGTTTCCTTTGCAGAACTGCAAAGGAAAATCAGGATCGGAAGAATTTGATTCTCTTTCGGGGCAAAAAATGCTTCGTCATCCTCAATCGCTACCCTTATAATAATGGGCATCTGATGGTGGCCCCTTTTCGCCACGTGGGCAAATTAGAGGAGTTAAAGGAGGAGGAGCTAACCGAGCTTTGGAAGATCTCGCAACTTTGTGTCAAAGCCCTCAAATCGGGACTGAAACCGCAGGGGATCAATCTGGGAATGAACTTAGGCAAGGTTTCTGGAGCGGGAGTGGCAGATCATATTCATCTGCACATCGTCCCCCGCTGGCAGGGTGACACCAACTTCATGCCAATTTTTGCGGAAACCAAGATAGTCTCCGTGGGACTTTCCAACACATACAGGGTTTTGAAAAAGGAATTACTTAGAATAGATAAAAAGCACTCAGAGCGGCGGTCGGCGGGCCACCGGCGGCGGACGTAAATGAAGATTCCAAGAAAAGAGGAGCTTTTAAAGCTTCAGGCTCAATACCGCACCGATAAGAGGATCGGTGAAGCTTTGGGGGGTGTGCCGGAGTATCTGGTGGCTTACTGGCGTAGAAAGAAAAGGATCGGCAGATACTCCTTTCCCAAATATCCCAAGGAACAAATTAAAGACCTGTGGGAAAGATACGGCAATGACAAGATCGCTGGAGCTGAGCTGGGCATCTCCAAGTCGGGTTTCTATAAATGGCGGCAAAAATACAATCTCTTAGAGAAACCGAAGGTGCTTAAATTTCAACAGTTGGAGTTCTCCTTGGCTGGGCAGACCGGCATTTCAAAATTAGCCAGTATTTTGATCAAACAGGGCGCAGGAGAACTGACCATAGCCCAGAAGCTTCTGGCTAAAAAGGCAGGGAAAGCTCAAGTCCAGGTGGGAGAGATTGTGAATGTAGAGCCAGATTTAGCTATGAGCCATGATAATGCCGGTCTGGTGATAAAGCAGTTCAGACAGATCGGACAGGATAGCGTGTGGAGTCCGGAAAGAATTGTTATCCCTTTGGATCATCGCGCTCCGGCTGAGTCCGAGAAAACAGCCACGGCACATAAGTCCATTCGGGAGTTTGTGAAGGAGCAAAACATAAAAAACTTCTATGACATAAAAGAGGGAATCTGTCATCAGGTGGTGATAGAGAAAGCTCACATTCTGCCGGGGGAGTTGGCCGTGGGGACCGATTCTCACACCACCTCCTATGGTTGTCTGGGCGCTTTGTCCACCGGAATAGGTGCAACAGAGATGGCGGCTGTGTGGGCAACCGGAAAGATCTGGCTGAAGGTGCCGGACTCCATAAAGATAATCATACAGGGACAGATACCCAAAGGTGTTTATGCCAAAGATGTGATTCTTTACATAATCGGAGAGCTTTCAGTCCAAGGAGCAAGTTATAAGTCAGTTGAGTATTATGGCGACACCGTGGCGAAAATGTCTATCTCTGAAAGATTCGTCCTGTGTAATCTTTCCATGGAGATGGGGGCGAAATTCGCTGTGGTTCCGTTTGACAGAGTTACCAGAAAACACCTTTCCGCCTTAGCCAGCCGGAGATACGAGCCAATCTTCTCTGATAGCAACGCCGTTTTTGAAAAAGAATATGAGTTTGATGTGAGTAGCTTGGAGCCTCAGATAGCCTGTCCTCACAATGTGGATAATGTAAAGCCAGTAACTGAAGTGAAAGGTATAAGGATGGATCAGGTGGTGTTGGGTTCCTGCACCAATGGAAGGTTGGACGATCTGGAAGTGGCGGCAAGAATACTTAAAGGGGAAAAAGTTCATCCGGAGATAAGGATGCTAATTTTGCCTGCCACCAGAACCATATATTTACAAGCCATGAAAAAAGGATACCTCAAAACCTTTTTGGATGCCGGAGCAGTGATCTTGAATCCGGGGTGTGGACCATGTCTGGGGGCGCACCAGGGGGTATTGGCTCCAGGAGAGAAGTGTCTCGCCACCACCAATCGAAACTTTAAGGGAAGGATGGGATCGCCGGAGTCTTTTGTGTATTTGGCCAGTCCTGCTGTGGCAGCCGCCACGGCGATAAAAGGAGAAATCGCCGATCCCAGAGAGTTTGTAAGATGAAAACAAATTTAAAATGCAAAAAGCGAAATCTAAATTTCGACCTTTCGCAGCTGACAAATTCGGATCCAATCACAGGAGATAAGGGTTCTTTCCCAACAGATCAAACAGATAAAATGGGCATCTGTTTAATCCAAAAATCTGTTGGGAGATTATATAAAACGCCATGGAACAGATAACCGGTCGGGTATGGAAATTCGGTGACAACATCGATACGGATGTGATCTATCCGGGAAAATACCTTCCCATAATAGATGCTTCGGAGATGGCTTTACATGCCCTGGAAGGTCTGGATCCCGAATTCCCTAAAAAGATTCAAAAGGGTGACATAATTGTGGGGGGATCAAACTTTGGCTGTGGAAGCTCCCGGGAACAAGCCGCCACTTCTTTAAAACATGCCGGAATCGCCTGCATCGTGGCAAAGTCCTTCTCCCGCATATTTTTTAGAAACGCCATCAATCAGGGATTGGCTCTGGTTCAATCCAGGGAAGCGCCGGACCGGGTCCAGCCGGGTGAGACTATCACCATCAATTTCGCCAACGGAGAGATCGTCACTTCACAAAATCAAAAATTTCCCTTTCCCCCTTTGCCGGAATTCTTAATGGGAATTTTAGAAGACGGTGGCCTCATCCCCCATGTGAAAAAGAGCTTAAAAAGTTGATTTGAAAGTAACCATCACTATCGACATTTTTGAGAACTTCACCCCCTATACCCCTCTCCATTATAGTCATTGATTATTTATTCAATACACAAACCAGTGTAACGAAGAATTTGTGTGGTCGCTAGGCCCCCTCAGGATGACTGAGAATTGTCATTCTGGGAATAATGTCCAAAAAGTATTGCTAAAATTGTAGTTAAGCT
>CAZOJT010000058.1:0-17143 GCA_964580215.1 uncultured Ignavibacteria bacterium
CATCTGAAAATACAGAATCACGATGATCTCCGGTGAACCAGATCAAGATATCGAAATCTGCGAAATCATAGGTGGTATCGGGATAAGCCCCTTTGTCCCATATATCATAAACTGCCTTCAGAGAATCAAAAGCGTCTATGAAGTAATCTTCGTAATTAGTACCAAGACTGTCCAAACCTTGATCATCATCCAATAAGAGTATCTCGCGACCCACAAATACCTCCACGGTGGTATCAATCGTGTAAATCGGGCCACCAGGACCACCGGAATCTCCGGAAACGTGAAAAGTAAAGTAAACCCTTCTGGGTGGAAAATCATCGGGCACGTAAAACTCCATAGGATCTGAAGAATTGTCCAGAATATCTTTAGAATCCATATCCCCCAAATAAGAGTAATCATCAGTAATTACTATGCCTTCCGTATCCGCTGTGACGGTCGCCTCAACCCCCCAAATTTGAGACCAAACATTATACAGGGCAAAATCCAGACGAATTGTCTCTCCGGGCTCAACTCTGCCGTCTCCGTCTCCCCCTGCTTCGTCGTTTACCCCATAATCCTCTAAATAGACATAAGGTCGGTGAAAGATGTAATGCACCAGATCAGCACCAGTGCCTATCTGGCAACATCCCCGCTTTATGTAGAAGAATCCATCCATGCCCCAACCCCTGCCCCAACTGTTTTTTCCTATCCAGGCTCCGTCACCGTTACACAAGGTGTCATCCCAACCAACCAGCAGGACGCAATGGTTAAGGCCAAAATATGTGTAATCGAAACATCCGTCCCTATAATAGGAAAAAGTATCTGGGGCTGCCATGAGTACTGCTACCGGTCCGTAATTATAGATGGCGTTTTTAATGGCATTCTCGTCGGGGCTATTGCACACCACTGTCCAGTGCGAGATTTTTGCCCATTTCTCACAAGATGCTTGAGTACAGGGAACCCAGTGATCCGCTTGATAGGGCATACACTCTTCTTTTGCTGCGCCAGGATTTTGAAAGAGCTCATAAGCTAACTCTGGCCAAGCTCCGTCGCAGCCTGAGCCATAAGTCTTACATGAAAGAACCTGCTGTTCTGAGAGGTCCATCTCCACCTCGCCGTAGATCTTGACATGAGCCTCCAAAGCTCCCACAGCACAAAAGTCCCAACAACTTCCGCAATCCCCTTGATTTTTGGCTGGGGTCACTCCATTAAAGTCACGCCAGTCAAAGCGGGTGGGATAAGGTACTCCTTTCGGGACTTCCAACTTTTCGGCTTTCTCCCGCCACTCCCAATATCCCTCGGGAAGTTTTAAACCGAGAAGCTTCTTCTTTCGCTCGGGCGAAAAATCTGAAACCGAGGTCTTCCCAGCGGTCCAAGAACACGTCCCCTCCCCCGCCTTTGGATCAGATGTATTCTGAGCCAGGCTCAAACCATACGTCCCAACTGTAAAAAAGAGAAGAAGAATCAGACTGGAAATTCTTAAACTTTTCATTTTAGTTCCTCTTAAGTTATAAGGTTAAATAATTTTCCCATTTTGTTTTTCAAAACAAGGATTACATACATAGAAAAATCCTTTGAGAGAAAAATACATGTCTCCACCTTTTCTGTTTAAAATTTTCCAAACAACCCCTGCAGATTGTCTTTTGCCCCCCGAAGCTTTTGAGAAGAGTTCTTTTATGCGCTCTAAGGTTACCTCTTCTGAAGAATCTCCTTCTTCCAATTAATAAGATAAGAAGATAGACAAAAAAGTCAAGACAAATCTCACGCTCTCCTTCGGGCACAAGGTGAGAGGTTACCCTCCAATGCACGCCACGCGCGGCCTTTTGCCAAGACTTTCGGATAATTCAAAACGACCTCGAATAGTTCTTTTGTGATAATTCACTCAGACATCATCACGAAACAAAAGTAGAGCAAAGGCGCCTTTCAACCACCTCATAATAAGTTCGGCTGATTAAGTCAAAATCTTTGAGAACTATCATAGGAATTTCAAACACCTTTTTGAGACGATGAAGTTCTTATTGTGAGAACAACTGGATTTTATCTAAATATTCGGGATGCAACCCCAAACACCTTTGGAGCGTTTGAGTTTACCCTGAACTATATGGTTCAGGGCTTGTCTCGGATGAAAAAGTATTGGCCCGGGCCTTGGACAATGATATAGTGTAACAGCCAGAACCTAACTTAAGTTAGGTTCTGGCTGTGTCAGGTTCTGGCTCTAAAAGCTAACCTACATATCCTTCATGTCATTTTGAATTGGCTTGCAATTTTTAACCCATAATATATTTTAGAGTTTGTCAAGTATATCTTGGAGGGTGGTTATATGTATTTGCAGATAGATGGTAACTATGGTGAGGGTGGGGGACAGATTCTCAGAACCACGCTTTCCCTCTCCTGCATTTTGAAAAAGCCAGTGGAAATCGTCAATATTCGAAAGGGGAGAAAGATCCCCGGACTTCAGCCCCAGCATCTCACCTCGGTTTCCGCCTGCAAAAAGATAAGCAGTGCTGAGGTGCAAGGCGATAGCCTCCAGTCAGTGGTTTTGAGATTTTCACCACAACAGACAGAAGGTGGAGATTTCACTTTCGATGTGGCGGAAAGGAAAAGAAGCGCAGGCTCGACCTCCCTGGTTTTGCAAACATTATTTTTGCCTTTAAGCCGTTGTGAGAATAGCTCAAAGACAAAAGTATTGGGTGGCACACACGTGCCCTGGAGTCCTCCTTACGATTATCTCAAGGAGATTTTCGTCTCCATGGTGAAAAAAATTGGATGTGCGATAGACCTTGAGATCAAAAACTGGGGCTGGTATCCTAAAGGTGGTGGAGAGGTGCTTTGCAGCATCCAACCCACCTCCAAGTTCTCTCCGTTAAATCTGACCGAAAGGGGGAAATTGCTCGGTTTGTCCGGAATCTCTGTGGTTTCCAATCTCCCCAACTCCATAGCAGAAAGACAAAGAGATCAAGCCATAAAGATCTTGAAGGATAAAGGATTTTCCCCGGGAATTAAGCTTCTGCAAGCTCCATCTATCGGACAGGGAACTTTCTTTTTCCTGAAGGCGGAATTTGAAAACTCGGTGGCTGGTTTTGGCGCTCTGGGAGAGAGAGGTAAAAGGGCGGAGAAGGTGGCAGAGGAAGCATGTGACGATTTTTTGCAATTTATGCACACAGATGGAGCAGTCGATCCTCATCTGGCAGATCAGTTGATCCCTTATTTAGCCTTAGCGAACGGGACATCAACTTTCACCGTGTCAAGGATCACCAAACATCTTTTGACCAACATCTGGGTGGTGAAACAATTTTTGCAAACCCAGATTTTGGTTGAAGGAAAGCAAGGAGAACAAGGCAAGGTGACAATTGCGCCCTCTTGAAATCAGCCCATTTCAACCCCCTGTTGATGAGTGTTGGTTCAGAATGAATCGACACTCTGAACTAAGAATGTTGCGGGGTAAGGGCTTGCCCTGAGGACTTAGACCGAAAGGTACCCCGCAACAACAGCGGGTTAAGAAGGGGCGGGTGAAGAAAATGGGGAAACTCCACAACTTGCTTTTATCTTGACTTTTCTTGCCAAATCCACAATCTTTTTCACATGTCCAAAGCTGTGTTTTTCCTCTCCGATGCTCATCTGGGAGCAGAAGAAGAAGACAAAGAAAAACTTAAGGAAGAAAAGCTCATCTCTTTTCTTGACAAAGTAAAAGAGGAGGGGGAATTCCTATACCTGGTGGGGGATATGTTTGAATTCTGGTTCGAGTATAAAGATGCTATTCCCAAGGATCATTTCAGGATTTTGACCAAATTGAAGCAACTGGTGGATTTTGGGATTAAGATAAATTACGTGGTGGGAAATCATGATTTCTGGTTAGGGGATTTCCTCCCCAAACACATTGGCATCCCCATCTTTAAACAACCTATCAAAGTCGTTCATCAAGGGAAAAGGATTTTCATCACCCATGGAGATGGCTTGGCAAAAAGCGATCTGGGGTATAGGATTTTAAGAAAGATTCTGAGAAATAAAATAAACATTTTCCTTTACCGGCAAATTCCTCCTGACCTCAGCTATTCTCTGGCAAAGTTTGTTGCCAGTAGGAGCCGGAGCCAGGTTCAAAAGCGGGATAAAAGCTATCTGAAAGAGTATCAGAGTTTTGCTCAAGAAAAGATCAAGCAAGGCTTCGATGCGGTGATTTTAGCCCACACTCATATTCCCGTTTTACATGACATAGGTGAAGGGGTATATTTAAACTTAGGAGACTGGTTTCAGCATTTCACCTATGGAAGACTATGGGAAGGAAAGTTCTATCTGGAAAGTTATGCATAGGTGAAGGCGCTTCTCTTTCTTTTCCCTTGCCGTCTGATAAAGCGTTGGTTGGGGGTGCCCTTCTCTCGGACTGCGTCCTTCGAGACGAAGTCAGGGTGAATCCCCTCCTTAAAAAGGAGGAGAGCTTAGGTTCCCTCTCCTTTCCAAGGAGAGGGCTAGGGTGAGGTTGGCAAAAACCACAATAACCTTCCCTCAGGTGTGCTCAAATGGAGCGGGTGGGGATACCCCATAACAACCAGCGGTTTTAATCAAAGAAAAAGATGGGAGACACAAACTCAATTGGTAGACTTTTGTCTTGATTGCCTATTTTGGCAAAAAAGCTTTGCATTGTCTTCAGATCAACTATATTTTGGGTGTCGGATCATGTTGAAACACAACATATTGTGATTTTTTTACTAAAAAACGCATTTTTTGCTTGACAAGCTCAAGTTTATTTTTTACAATACTAATGTGGGAAGATTCTGATTTAGGGAGGGGATGAATTGGGATCTTCCCCCAACCTGTTGTAATCCAACAAATTACAATAGTTGGCTTTTCTTGTGAATTTTTAGGTAAAGGGAGATTTTTCGCCTGAAAACAGGTCTGAATTGCGAAATCTTTGGAGGAGCAAGATGCCCAAATCCGGGTCGAACAAGCAAAGGGGCAAGGGAGAAAGGTACAAGGTCAAAAGGTTAGCGGCGGTCGGCGGACGGCCGACGGTGGACGCCAGCGTAGAGCTCATGGCTATCACCCCTAATGCTGAGGATATAATTGAGAGAGCTTGCCGGACCTGTTATCTGAGTTTCCACAGATACAATCCACCCTCCTCCACCGCGGAGTTGATAAAGAAGGTTATTCATAAAGGACACCACTCTGTTTTGGAACATGCCACAGCCACTTTCCGAATAAAGGGAGGCTCGCGGGTTTTTACACACGAGTTGGTCCGGCACAGGCTTATGTCACCTTCTCAGGAGAGCCAGAGATACGTGGAATATGGCAAGACAAAACAATTCGAGTTTGTCATCCCACCAACCATTCAGAATACAAAGTTCGAAGACAAGTTCAAACAATTAGCCGGTCAGGCATTTGATCTTTATCAGGAGATGGTTAAAGCAGAGATTCCCAAAGAGGATGCGCGCTACATCCTCCCCAACGCCACCACCTCCGAGATCGTGATATCTGCCAATTTCCGGGAACTGAGACACATCTTTGAAATCAGATGTGTGGAAAGAGCACACTGGGAGATAAGGGAGATTTGCCTACAGATGCTCAAGATCATGAAAGAACAGGCCCCCATTGTGTTCTGGGATTTTCACATAGATGAAAAGAACAAAGTAGCTTTTAGGAAAGATGAATGATGTAGGATTGTCACCCTGAGCAAAGCGAAAGACCTTTGTGTCACCCTGAGCAGAGCGAAGGGTCTCTGTCTCTGGGATTCTTCGCTCCGCTCAGAATGACTGTTTGTCGAGGCTCGGTTTACGGTAGCGATGCCCGTATCGAGGCTCGATGTTAGAAGCTCGAATCAAGATACTTGAATTCCGAGCATTCAGCTTCGACACCGAACTTCGTTACGAGCTTCGCCAACGATAAACGAGAACGGTCGTCAACCATCCTTCTGAATGAATCCTCAACGCAAGCCCTTCGGGATGGTTGACCCACAAAACCTAGGGAGGAGGGTTTATGAATTTGAAACCGAATAAAACCACGGCAATTCACATAGCGATAGGAGTCATATTCCTCCTGATAGTTCTTGCAATAGGATGTGATTCGGATACCAGAACTCAAAGTCCAGACGAGCAGAGGGAAGCAGAGACAGCTACCATTGATAAAACCTTGGCTGAGCTTAAGGACTTTGAAGTGGACAACTATGAGGAATTGAAGCGAAGGTATCCTCTGGGATGGGCCTATTTCGTCGTGGACCCGGAGAAGAAGGAAATCGTTTCCAAGGGTGAAACTGGCTTATCCACTGATTTTAGGATCGACTGGAGCAAAGCTCAAGTACATGACATCACGCCGGAGAGGGTAATCCTTCAGCTTCCAGATATCTTCTATAAGTCGGAAGAGAATCACATAGGTGATCAAATGGTGAATTTCCCCAGGGGCGTTGGCACATCGCCGAGAGTCGACTTCAGCCCGGAAGGGCTTGACATGTGGGTTCAAATGTTAGTTGACGATGAAGAGAGATTTGTGATGCTTATGGGTTTTAGGGAGGAACGAACAACGAGTGAGGAGTAGAGAGGAAGATTGTCACCCTGAGCGAAGTCCTGCACCTTCTTGGTGCAGGGCTAAGCGAAGGGTCTCCTGAGATTCTTCCCCCGCCAAAGGCGGGATCAGAATGACAGAACGAGCGTAGGTCAAGCATGTCCGAAGGACTGCTTGACAAAAAAGAGTTGTCAACCACCTCATTTGAGCCAAATGGCCTTCGGGATGGTTGACCTACAAAATTAAAGGAGGTGTTACAATGCCAGAGAAGTCGAGCCATAAGAAGGCGAAAGCAGAAGCTGCGGGCAAGAGCGGAAGAAAAGAGGTTCGTATCAAGGGGGGACGGCGCGTTGACGCAATGACCAAAAAGAAAGCAACAGAGGTAGAAAGGGGCGGAAGGAAACAGCTTGAAAAAGCGGCAGGGCGGCTTAAGGCGTCTGGGAAATCTCAGAAAGTTCTGAAGACCCCGACTAAGTCGATGCCCAAAGCACGCGAAGCAATGCGTAAGGCCCGAGTATCAGGGACGGTGCGCAACCTGGCGGGCACAAGACGTTCATATGTTCCAAAGTCACCAAAGGCTTCAGGTGGAAAACGAAGGAAATAGCACTCTTGTAGGCCAAGCATGTTCTTTAGGACTGCTTGACAAAACACGAATCGTCAACCACCCTTAGGGTGCACCCTTCGGGATGGTTGACCTACAAAGCTTGGTGCGGACAGCCACAAGGGCTGTCCCTACGATTCGACCTGCGTCCGTGACGCGTAGGGACAGGGCTTGTTGAGCTTGCGAAATCCCGCCATGGCGGGATCCCCGTCCAAAAGGACTGCTTGACAAGAAAGAATTGTCAACCATCCTTCGGAATGAATCCTCAGGACAAGCCCTTCGGGATGGTTGACCTAAGGAACTCAAAGCTCGGTTGAAGGTGGCGATGCTCGTATCGATACTCGATGTTAGAAGCTCGAATCAAGATACTTGAATTACGAGCATCCAGCTTCGAAACCAAGCTTCGTTACGAGCCTCGCCAACGATAACGGTCGTCAACCATCCTTCGGAATGGTTGACCTACAAAGCCATTTAAAAAGGAGGTATCCGGTATGAAATTAAACGTAAAAGCTTTTGCGCTTACCTGTGCAATAATCTGGGGACTCGGACTTTTTCTAATTACCTGGTGGATTATTGCGTTTGAAGGAGCGACCGGCGACACTACCTTTATCGGTCGGGTCTATCTTGGCTATTGTATTAGTCCATTAGGTAGCCTCATAGGATTGGTTTGGGCGTTTGTAGATGGACTTATCGGTGGTGCGATTTTCGCGTGGTTATATAATCTAATTACCACACGCACTTCAAGCACAAAGGAAGTGTAGTGAGGTAGGTCGGGCTACCGTAGGTTGCCCGACAACGTCGGTGTCGGGTAGCTCATCCCGCCAGAGGCGGTGGATCGCAACCCGATCTACAGAACTGGATGATCGCCTTGCGCCACTGTATGTGAAGTGGCGGGAGTTGAACTGAAACCGGTTAACCGACAGGAGGGATAGCTTATGATAAGAAAACCATTCTTGCTAAGAATCTTTGACGCGGCCAACATGCAAAGATGGAACGATAAGATTCGTCCCGTAGAGCTCAGGGAACTGGACAAGCAGGCACACAAGATGATAATCGCGTATGTGCTAGGCAAGTGTGAGGAAGAGAAGAGCAACGAGGGGCTCGACTGGATACGAATCATAGAATGGGGGATTTTCGAATTCCTACAGAGGCTTGTTGTTACTGACTTGAAGCCCCAGCTGTTCCACAGAATCGAGGAGGATGCTGGGAAATACAAAAAGTTGAACGCATGGGTGTATAATCAGATCAAGTCAGACATACTCCCGTTGGGCGGTGAATTCTGCAGTCGGTTCAAGAACTATCTCTTTGACACCGGCGAAGATTTGAACAAAATGGTTCTGCGAGCTGCCCACTTCTATGCATCGAAGTGGGAATTTGACATAATCGAACGCGCCAATCCCGAGGGTTACGAGATAGTGGAAATCAAGAATCGGCTGCGAAAAGAGCAGGAAAAAATCTACGATTTGGAGGGAATACGACGATTGGCTCTATACTCAAACCTTCAGGATTTCGTGAACCTTTGCGGAGAACTCAGGTTTCAAGTGAGGTGGAGTCACTTCCACATGGTACCTCGGACATCTGTTCTCGGCCACATGCTCATTGTCGCTTTGCTGTCCTATCTGTTCTCGTTGGAAACTAACTCGTGCTCAAAGAGGTGCCGGAACAACTACTATCGTGGACTTTTTCACGACCTCCCGGAAGTCCTTACGAGAGATGTCATTGATCCTGTGAAGCGGTCGGTCGAAGGCTTGACGATTTGATCGGAGAGTACGAGCGAGAAGAATGGGAAGCCACAATAGCGAAACTGATTCCGTCGGATTGGAACGGCGAGATGAAAATGTTCACGGATCCAGAATTCAAGAGCCTCGTCACTATCAATGGGCAGACAGAAGAGAAGACATCGGATGAAATTACAAAGAGCTTCAATCAAGACTTGTACAATCCGGTGGATGGCGCTATAGTTCAGGCAGTGGACAGTCTTTCTGGCTTCATCGAAGCCTGTTTGACCCTGGACAACGGTATTCGAAACCCGGCACTTGAGCAAACTAAACAGAAACTGATAGACAAGCACAAGGATGCCTCCATCGCGGGCATAGATTTTGGGCAGATTTACAAGGATTTCCTATAGTTGCCTTCAGATCACGAGGTTCTCCCAGGTGGGGTCCTCCGCAACCCAGGTAAGAAAGAGGTGACTGGCAGCACCATTCGTGGAGACACCAATGAACATTCTTGGCATATCTGGCACTCCCAGAAAGAATGGTAATAGTGAAATTCTGCTGCAGTATGCTTTGCGTCCAGTCGAGGGCGTAGGGACAGGGCTCGTCCCTGTCCGCATTATGGACAGCCATAAAGGCTGTCCCTACGGCAATGGCAAGTTTCGGGATGGTTGACCTACAAAACTTTGAGATAGATGAAGAAAGAATCGGGTGCATGCAATTATTTTCAAATAGAGGAGGGTCGATATGCTTAAAGATATTTTAGAGATAACATTTCTCCAGAACAGCGTTTTGGATTATCTAATTTTCCTTGCGACTCTTCTGGTTGGCATTCTTATCGTTCGAATAATCAAAAACATCATCCTAAGCCGTCTTAAAGCATGGTCAAAGAAAACTGCTACCACCATAGATGATTTTTTGATTCGTATCTTTGAAAAGACACTGCTCCCCTTAGTTTATTTCGGTGTTTTTTATTTGGCTACGCGCAGTTTAACTCTAAATCCCACCTTGACTAAAATCATTGACGTTTTGGGAGTGATTCTCTTAACCATCTTTGGCATCCGCTTTGTGGTGGCAATAATCAGGTATGCACTTGAGACTTATTGGTTAAAGAAGGAAAAAGATGAAGCCAAGGAGCGCAGTGTCAAAGGAATACTTACAGTAATAAAGGTGATCATCTGGGGCATCGGTATTACTTTTCTTTTAGATAATTTAGGCTTTAAAATTTCTACTGTAATTGCAGGTTTGGGCATTGGCGGTGTAGCAGTTGCTCTTGCCGCTCAGGCGATTTTAGGGGACCTTTTCTCCTACTTCTCCATCTTGTTTGATCGTCCGTTTGAGGTTGGCGATTTTATCATCCTCGATGATTATTTAGGAACCATCGAACATATTGGCATAAAGACCACGCGAGTTCGCAGCCTGGGTGGAGAGCAATTGGTGTTTTCTAACGCCGACCTTACCAATTCCCGTTTGCGCAACTATAAGAGAATGGATAAGCGCCGCGTGGTCTTCAAATTAGGGGTTACCTACCAAACTACCCTGGAACAGGTAAAAGAAATACCGGGAATAATCAAAAGCATCATAGAAAATACTCCTGATACAGTTTTTGACCGTGCACATTTCTTTTCCTATGGAGATTTCAGCCTTGTCTTTGAGACAGTTTATTATGTGATGAGCCGGGACTACAATAAGTATATGGATATTCAGCAGGAGATTAACTTTGCAATAAAGGAAGAGTTTGAAAAACGCGGGATTGAGTTTGCTTATCCCACCCAAACATTGTATTTGAGTAAAACATAGCCTGCGGGTCAAGCATGTCCGCAGGACTGCTTGACAAAATTTGACTTTAATTATGAATTCAAAATTCTTAATTGCATTTATAGTCTGTTTAGCAGGTTACGTTTTTCATACTGTAATCCATTTATTTGAATACAAAGGATATAAATTTGCCAAATCAAAGACATTAGAAACTGTCTTAACAATAATCATTTTCATTGGATATTTTGGATGGGGTCTTATGATTTCTTCAGATCCAGTTAAGATGAACATATCAAATCATGTCGCAATACCTTTGGGTTTGTTAATTGGGTTGACCGGATTTGTAATACTTATCTTGTCCGTCAAAGCGAAAAAGGGATTTGATGAGTTGGACCATCTTGTTACCACGGGAATGTATTCTAAGATCAGAAACCCCATGTATTTTGGCATTATTCTTATCCACATTGGTTTTCCAATTGCCGCAAGAAGTCTTCTAACTTTGATTTCCGCGATAATATGGATACCATTGATATTCACATGGAAATATTTGGAAGAACAGGATTTAGAAAAAAAATTGGGAGCGGAATATTCTGAATATAAGAAAAGAACCATGTTTTAGCTTGGTAGGTCGGGCTACCGTCCGGACGTCCATCGCTCTGGGCACAGGTTGTCCGGCACAAGAGAATGTCGGGTAGCTCGCCAGATGGCTCGCAACCCGACCCACTGGGCTAAGGGGAACAGGAAGGTCAAGCATGTCCTTTAGGACTGCTTGACAAAAAGAGTAATCAGATGGCCTTCGGGATGATTAAACTATCAAAACTTATGCTGAAATCGTTATCAAAAGTTGTTGTTTTAACGAATAATAAAATAGGACAGAAAAACTGTCCGATATAGAAAGTGAGGAGGGAAAGGTGTCTGATACTAAGATCACTGATACGGTAAAAATAGAGCTTACCCCTAACTCCATGAAGGTTCTGGAGAGAAGGTATCTTAAAAAGGACGAGGGAGGAAAGGTAATCGAAACGCCCGAGGAGCTCTTCTTCAGGGTGGCTAAGGTAGTGGCGGAGCCGGACAAGAATTATGGCGCCACAGACCTGGAGGTAGAGAAAAGTGTAGAGGAGTTTTATCGGATGATGGCAAAATTAGAATTTATGCCCAACTCCCCCACCCTGATGAACGCGGGGAGACCCTTAGGTCAGCTTTCTGCCTGCTTTGTCATCCCCATCCAGGATTCTATGGAATCGATCTTTAATGCGGTGAAAAACACCGCCTTGATTCATAAAAGCGGCGGTGGCACCGGGTTCTCCTTCTCCCGATTAAGACCCCGAAATTCTCCGGTGGCTTCCACCAGTGGGGTGGCTTCTGGGCCTATCTCTTTCATGAAGGTTATCAACTCCGCCACCGAGGCGGTCAAGCAGGGAGGAACTCGCCGGGGCGCCAATATGGGAGTATTGCAGGTGGATCATCCCGATATTTTGGAATTTATCACCTGCAAAGATGATTTATCTGAGTTGACCAATTTCAATATCTCCGTGGCGATAACCGACAGCTTCATGCAGGCGGTGGAAAATGACGGATATTACGATTTAATCGATCCTCGCACTCTGTCAGCTGTCAGCTGTCAGCTGTCAGCTTACAGCAAGGACGGGAAGCCGGTTCGCTACAAAGCCAAAGAGATTTTCAATCTGATCGTGGAACATGCCTGGAGAACCGGAGAGCCGGGGGTGATGTTTTTAGATAAGATGAATCAGGGCAATCCCATCATCAAGGTGGGCTTGATTGAATCCACCAATCCATGCGGGGAACAACCTCTTTTGCCTTATGAATCATGCAATCTGGGCTCCATAAATTTATCCAGGATGGTGAGAGCGGTGGTCGATTCCAGCGATCCCACCACCATGTATCGGTGTGAGATCGACTGGGATAAGTTGGAAAACACCGTAAAGAAGGCGGTTCATTTTCTGGACAATGTGATAGATGCCAACAAGTATCCGCTTGCCGAGATTGAAAAGAACACCAAAGCCAACCGGAAGATCGGCTTGGGTGTGATGGGATGGGCAGATATGTTGATCCAACTTAAGATTCCATATAATTCCCACGAAGCGGTAAAGTTAGCTGAACGGATGATGGGCTTTATTCATGAGAAATCTCACCTGACTTCCTCTGAGCTGGCGCAAAAAAGAGGTAAATTCCCCAACTGGGAGAGAAGCGTTTATGTTGACAAGCAAATCCCCATGCGCAACTCCACAGTCACCACCATAGCTCCGGCAGGAACCATCAGCATAATTGCTGGCAGTTCCTCGGGAATCGAGCCTTCGTTTGCCATCTCCTATATTCGCACCGTGATGGACAATACCAGAATGGTGGAGACAAATCCTTTCTTCGAGAAAGAGGCTAAAGAGAGGGGATTTCATAGTGAGCAACTGATGGAGAAGATTGCAGAGAGAGGATCTATTCAAGAGTTTGAAGAGGTATCTCCTGAAATCAAAAAGATCTATGTGACCTCCCATGATATAGCTCCTGAATGGCATGTGCGTCACCAGGCGGCTTTCCAGAAATACACGGATAACGCAGTATCCAAAACCATAAATCTATCCAACCAGGCTACGGTGGAGGATGTGGAGAACGCCTATAAATTAGCTTACCAGTTAGAATGCAAAGGAGTGACCATCTATCGGGATGGATCCAGAGAGGCACAGGTTCTCTCCACAAAAAAGAAGAAGAAAGAGAAAGGGAAAATAGCCCCCAAGGACAGACCGACCACCCTTTCTGGAATTACGGATAAGATAAAGACCGGCTATGGAAATCTGTATATCACCATCAACACCTTGGATGGCAAACCGTTTGAGGTATTTGCCCAGATAGGAAAATCCGGCTATTCCACCATGGCGGATACCGAGGCCATATGTCGATTGATCTCTTTGGCTTTAAGAAGTGGCATTGCGGTGAACAAGATCATTGAGCAATTGTATGGAATTGGTGGAGCCTCCCAGGTGTTTCAGGAGGGTGGGCTGATTATGTCCATACCGGATGCCATCGCCAAGGTGCTGAAGAAGCATTTCGGGACAAATCAGAGTGCCAACCGTGACAGAGACTTGACCTATGAGTTTTGCCCTGACTGTGGAGCCAAACTGGATCACGATTCCGGTTGTGTGGTCTGTCCCCAATGCGGGTTTTCTAAATGTTAAAGTGAGAAGGTTGGGTTCTTTCTATCACTGAAATTTTTGATAAAAGAGTTTGCCTAAAAGATAAACCCCAACTGCAATAGTGCCGCAGTTGGGGTTTTAACTTTCTTAACAATTGAAAAAATTACTTAATTATCACCATCTTCTTCGATTCAGTCAATTCTCCAGCTTTGATTTTGTAGAAATAAATTCCACTTGCGATCTCTTCTCCTTCGTTATTTTCACCATCCCATATAACTTGCTGATATCCAGCCTTTTGCTTACGTTTAACCAGGGTTTTGACCTTCTGACCTAATATGTTGTAAATCGAAACATCAACCTCACAGTCATGTGGCAAGGCATATTGGATGATTGTGACCGGATTGAATGGATTGGGATAGTTCTGGAAAAGTGTTAACTCAGTGGGTCGCCCGGGGAATTCATTTTCGTCTTTCACATCCGAGCCAGGACTTACTTCAAATCGGCCATCGGTGATTATAGTCGGTGGAGTCTCATTAAGCCATATTTTGTCAAAGTGAATAATTGTAGTGTCACCTTGCAGTCCATGCACAATGAACACTATATAAACTAAAGCTCCACTCCCGCTGAGAGGATATACATCGTAACCGCCAAGAAATATCTGTCCAGCACTATCATTATACTCAAAAGCCCATCCCTGGGTTATAGCTGTAGTATAAGCGCTGTCAGCTACAAGGACAAGGCTATTAAAGGTTAAGGTCATCTCAAAGGAGTATACTGAATCATTAGTTACTATCTCACTCACCCTCACAGGTATAGCTATAGTATCCCCGGATTCTGCGGAGGTGTCCGGCAAACTTACTTCGATGTCAGAATACGCTTTACCTCCCCCGAAAAAGAACAGAATGGTTAGCACGATTGCAAAAATAAGATCTCTTAGCACTGGCTTCATTTTCTCACCTCACTTGGTATCTTATTTTAGAAATATGATTTAAAAAACTAAGAGCTGAGTGTTCACTCACAAGCTCACCCACCTTAAGTCATAAGCACCATTTTCCTAACCGAAGAAACACTTTTTTCGGGTTGTTTGAATTTTAAAGTCTTAAGTTTGGAGGCGAGCCAATTTGAAATCGGCCCGCCTCCTGATTTAGCGGACTTCTTTTTTACCTCATCAGAACCATCTTCTTCTGTTGAACGAAATCGCCAGCCTCCATCCGATAAAAGTAGATTCCGCTTCCTACGTTCTCTCCCTTCATGTTGGTGCCATCCCAACTGATTGAGTGTGCTCCAGCCGGATAATCTTTTTGATACAACACCTTCACCAGCTGTCCAGTCACATTGTATATCCTTAGCTGAACTCTACAATCAACCGGAAGACTAAATCCAATCTCCGTCTCCGGATTGAAAGGATTAGGATAATTCTGAGCTAAGCTAAACTCTATAGGATGAGTCGTTGTCCCAGAACCTATGCTGACATTAAAAGCAAAACCACCGGTTGATGCCTCGTTCAGACAGAAACGACTTACCTGAAGCTCTGTAGTTGTTCCCTCTTGAGCCTGAGGAAGAACCTTAAAGGTCAGATAAGCCAAATCTCCACTCCCCTGAATGGGTTGAGTGCCCGCCGCAGCCAACCTTATCTCTCCTGGAGTTAAGTTCTTCTCAAAATAACACCCCGACAAAAGATCCCCCGGAGTAACACTCTCTAAACTCAACAGGCTGTTATCATAGCTCAAACCTAACTCAGCTGAATACAACTCAGAGACATCCTCCACCTGGATGGGAACAATAAACTCCTCTCCAGGATTAACCATAATGTCTTTCACAACAAGCCGGGAAAGAATATCCTCCGGATGATCTCTTCCTGCCAACAAAACACTACCCCAGTTGCCGGAGAGATCTCCGTAAAGTATACCCTTCCAATCCTCAAAACACCAATCCTCTGAAAGAGAATCATAAAATATCGAATCCGGAGCAGTGCACCAGTTGAGGGTATCCAATAGGAAGTCGTCCGGTATGAACTTCCAGTCCTTGCCTATCGGGAATTGGGGAATCAGGTGAACCACACGTTTTAAGATGAAGGATGCATCGTAAGCATTCACCCAGCAGTTGCCAGTTACATCCCCGGCTATCAGCTGACAGGGGGTTAAGTCCAGTAAACTTACCACATATCTAAGAACTAAAGAGGCATCAAAGGCGGAGATGGCACCCCGGTAATCATCTGTTTTGTCTGCTTTCACCGTATAATCCAAACCAACAGGCAAGTGGGGGAAACAATAGCAGCCGTTTGCATTTGCGTGGACCGTATCATCCTTGCCTCCAGATAGCATCAGCTCGGCACAGCGCACCGGCTCATCATTGAGACAATATCTCACCCGACCGCAGATTATATACTCCTCAGGACAAACCCGGACGAGGCCTTCCCTTGCATCGAAGGTGGAGTCATTTAAGATGATCTGATCATCTTCAAAGGTAAGCAGGGTGGTATCACCTATCTCACCTACCACATCAAAGCAGACCCATGCCAAAACTCCAGTGGTGTCAAGGGAATCAATCCCACCCATGGCTATGGATATCCAACCTGCTTCAATATGATAGGTGGGTTCACCCCAAGCTTCAGCGATGCTGTTCTCCGTTGTGGCATGAGTTGCGTGCAACACCGCCTCATCATAATACATAACCCACTGGGCTGAATACACACTCCACGGAGGCAGACTATCCAAGTAAACAGGGATGCAAGCCATCTTACCCTGATAAACGCAGGTGTCGTAAGGCACGTCCACGGGAGGTACATGCGGAACACCACAGGTATCAACATGAATTGGACTAATATCACTTCCATAGTAACCTGCTAACCCGTGGTTATCAACCGCACGAATATAATAGTCAATCCCAGTCGGTCCTACATAAGAACCAGGCACCACGCCCAAGTATTGGTTTCCTCCCTGATCCGCCATGGTGGTATTCTTATATAAGATCTGTCCAGTTTGGCGATAGAATAACTGAACCATCTCCACCCAGTCGGTGGTATCAAAAACTTCGCACATTATGGGGAAATCGTTGCCCAGCCAAACACAGGAATCGGCAGGATACCAAACGGCAACTATCACCGGACCTTCGCTGGGACAAATCTCTATTTGGTAAGGATAAAGCTGTGGATTGTTAGGTGGATCTGAAACAGTGGCCTGTCCATCAGTGGCAGTCAGGTAATAATCCACACCGGGAGTTCCCGGAAGGACCACCGAGCCGGGAATTATCCCCTGATAAAGGCTGTCAACGATCTGGCTCATGGCTATTGGGGTATAAGGATCTCCACTTCCAGTTTCCCTATAGTAAAGGGTGACGTTTTGCACAAACGGATCACAGGTGTCAATGGCGGTGGCTTCGATGATCAGATCCTGGGAATACGGGAGATACAATCAGGCATGAAACAATCGCAAAAACCAAGAATAAGGCAATCT
>CAZOJT010000059.1:0-16560 GCA_964580215.1 uncultured Ignavibacteria bacterium
TGCGGCTTGGTCCGAACAAATTTCGGCTTGGCCATAAAATTACCTCCAGGTCTTTATTACTTGATATTCTTTGAATAACTTTCTCATTAAAAATTGAGCTTTCATAAAATTACGGTCAGCAGTTACAACTTAGACCTTAAAACCCTCTAAGTCTGGTGATCAATCCCTCGAAGATGTTTTCCGGCACCTGTTCATAACGATCGAACTCCATGGTGAAAATGGCCCGACCCTGGCTTAAAGATCTGAGTCTGGTAGCATAGCCAAACATCTCCGAGAGAGGCACCACCACCGAAATCGCCTGAACGTCCCCTTTGGGATGAATCCCCAGGATATTTCCCCGTCGGGAATTCAAGTCGTTTATCACATCTCCCAGATATTCATCAGACACAGTAATTTCCACATCCACCACTGGCTCTAAAAGAACGGGGTCGGCTTTGGTCGCCGCCTCCCGGAAAGCCAATGAACCTGCAATTCTGAAAGCCAGTTCAGTGGAATCCACCTCATGATACTTACCATCCAAAAGGATCGCCTTAATATCCACCATAGGGTATCCTGCCAAGACACCATTCTGCATGGATTCAGCGATTCCCTCTTTAATCGGGGAAATAAATTCTTTGGGCAAAACTCCACCTTTGGTGGCGTCCTCAAATTCGAACCCGACTCCTTTGGACGAGGGTTCCAGTCTAATTTTCACCCAACCGTATTGACCCTTACCCCCGGTCTGCCGAATGAATTTCCCCTCTGCCTCAGTCGGAAGAGTGATGGTCTCCTTATAAGCCACCTGCGGCTTTCCTATATTAGCTTTTACGCCAAACTCCCTCATCATCCGCTCCACTAAAACTTCCAGATGAAGCTCCCCCATTCCCGAGATTATGGTCTGCCCGGTCTCCTGATTTATCTTCACACTGAAAGTGGGGTCCTCCTCTGCCAGCTTGGAAAGCGCCTGACTTAATTGATCCTGATCCGCTTTGGTTTTCGGCTCAATGGCAACCGAGATCACCGGCTCAGGAAAGCTTATCTTTTCTAACAGGATCGGCCTTTTCTGGTCACAGAGAGTGTGACCGGTCATAGTTTTTCTTAAACCCACCGCAGCAGCAATATCTCCGGTGAACACCTCCTGTTTATCCAGCCTTTTGTTGGCGTGCATCTCCAGAATTCGCCCCATCCTTTCCCTCTTTCTGGTGTTCGCATTCAGAACTACACTCCCCACCTTCAACTTTCCGGAATAAACCCGGAAATAGGTGAGCTTCCCCACATAGGGGTCTGAGGCTATTTTGAAAGCCAAAGCACAGAAAGATTCATCATCTGAGGGGATTCTTTTCTCCTCTCTGTTTTTGTCCGGGTTTGTGCCTCTCATCGGGGGTACGTCCAGAGGCGAAGGCAGAAAACCAACCACCGCATCCAGAAGTTTCTGAATCCCCTGGTTGTGAAAAGCTGATCCGCAAAGCACCGGAAAGACCTTTACATCCAGAGTGGCTTTTCTCAATGCTTTTTTAACCTCATCTGCATGTATGGGTTCATCATTCAAAAAATTTTCCAAAAGCTGGTCATCATAAAAGGTCAAGGCTTCCAAAAGCTCCTCTCTACTTTTTTTGGCTTTGTCAAAAAAATCTGAAGGGATGGGAAGATCTTCAAAGGTAGCACCTAAGCTCTTCTCATCATAGATTCTATATCGCATGCTAATCAGATCGATTATACCGGAGAATTTTTCTCCTCGATGGACTGGTAACTGTATAGGGATAGCATTGGCGCCCAGATGTTCTTTTAACATAGTGACTGCGTTTTCGAAGTTGCATCCTATTCGATCCATTTTGTTTACAAAAACAATCCGGGGAACATTATATTTATCTGCCTGTCTCCATACTGTCTCAGACTGAGGCTCCACCCCTCCCACCCCGCAGAGAATGGCGATGGCTCCATCCAGCACCCGCAGCGATCTTTCCACCTCTACGGTAAAATCCACATGTCCAGGGGTGTCGATGATGTTTATCTGATGTCCCTCCCAAAAGCAGGTGGTGGCGGCGGAGGTGATGGTTATTCCCCTCTCCCTCTCCTGTTCCATCCAATCCATGGTTGCCGCACCATCATCCACTTCTCCTATCCGGTGAGTCTTCCCCGTATAGTAAAGGATGCGCTCGGTGGTGGTGGTCTTGCCGGCATCAATATGTGCCATTATCCCGATATTTCTCAGCTTCTGTAATGGAAAACCTCTGGGCATAAAGACAAACCTGTTATTATAAGCCTGAGTAACTTCCTTTGCTGTTGTTTTCGACACTTGAGATTACTTTAGACTGTTTTCTTTAATTCCTTTTTCACTGCCATATAAAAAGACCCCTCTGCACCAAACCACAATCGGAAGATCTCGACGAAGAATCTATTTCACAAACTTTTCACTTACATTATCTCTTACCATCTAAAATGGGCAAAAGCCTTATTGGCTTCAGCCATCTTGTGAGTATCCACCTTTTTCTTGATGGAGGCTCCCTCATTTTTGGAGGCGGCTAAAAGCTCTGCCGCCAACTTCTCTGCCATGGAATGTCCGCTTCTTTGTTTGGTATAGTTTATTATCCATCTCATGCCTAAAGCGATGCTTCTGTCCGATCTGACCTCTATGGGCACCTGATAGGTGGCACCTCCAACCCGGCGGGGTCTTACCTCCAGGATGGGACGCACACCCTCCAAAGCCTTCTTAAAGACGTTCAGCCCCGGTTGGCCGGTCTTCTTGGTAAGAATTTCAATTGCGTCATAAAATATCTTCTCCGCCACACTCTTTTTTCCCTTTCGCATTACGTAGTTGATAAACTGTCCGGCCAAAACATCTTTGTATTTGTAATCCAGTGTTTTCTCTCTTTTAACTGCCGCTTTTCTTCTTGGCATTTCTTCGTCCTCAAAAAATTTTTTTCCACATACAAAAAATTTCTGCCACAGAGAAGACTCACTCCTTGCAGATTTGTTTTTTAACCGACTTTTATGCTACGGCCGCTTTTTTTGGCTTTTTGGCTCCGTATTTTGATCTTCCCTGTTTCCGATCCGCCACCCCACTGGTATCCAGCGTCCCCCTGATCACGTGGTATCTCACCCCGGGCAGATCCTTCACCCTCCCACCCCGGATCAGCACTATGGAGTGCTCCTGGAGGTTATGCCCCTCTCCGGGGATATAAGCGGTAACTTCGATGCTGTTGGTCAACCTCACCCGGGCCACTTTCCTCAAAGCCGAGTTAGGCTTCTTGGGGGTGTTGGTATAAACCCGGGTGCAAACTCCTCGCTTTTGTGGACATCTCTGCAATGCAGGAGTGGAAGGTTTGGATTTTATGATCTTCCTTCCTTTTTTAATCAACTGATTTACGGTCGGCAAAGATTCCTCTCCTTTAACTTTTTGGATTCATCCATTCTAATTTGAGAAAATCAATCCAGCCTCAGACATTTGAATTCTTCAACTTGTGCCTTTAACACAGAGGCTTGGCAAATTAAACTTCTAAAATATCCGCTTTTTACAAAATGTCAAGCGTTTTCTTTCAGTATTTTTAAGAAAACCAAACTTCAATCGTCGCCATCGGCAAATCCGATCACCTTGTTTCTGCTAAAGTTTTTGATAAACGGTCTTTCCAAAACAGAACAAACCACTCTTTCCTCTATGGAATAGAGGAGTTTATCTATCCACCTGAGACTGATAAGCGCCATCATTCGAATTACAATTCGCTTGTAGGTTCCCCGAAAATACGGACCCATCAAACTCCTTTTCTTTTTTAATACAGACGCATTAAAATGCGTCTACATCTTCGATTTGTTACATTTACTAAGGGGAGCATATAATTGTTTACATCCCCCCTAAAGAAAAGGGGGGAAGGGGGGATTCGTATGAATGTGCGTCCCGCACTTTGCGGGACGAGCATACGCAAATGCGTTTGTATTAGCTTTATGGAAACTATAAGTCATCTTTTGGAAATGCCTATCACAAAAACTTGTTTTGGTGCCGGACATACATTTATTGCTTATGGCATCTCTTCTAAGATTTCCACTCGCTCCTTTGCCTCCTCCTTCTCTTTTATCCTTATGCTTCTGTATCTTTCCAGCCCGGTGCCAGCAGGTATCAGATGCCCGATGATCACATTCTCCTTAAGACCTAAGAGATAATCTGTCTTTCCATTTATGGCCGCATCGGTGAGCACCCGGGTGGTCTCCTGAAAAGAGGCGGCGGAGATGAAGCTCTCCGTGGAGAGGGAAGCCTTGGTTATTCCCAAAAGCAAAGGCTGGAAGGTGGCTGGTTCTCCTCCTTCTGCAATAACCTTCTCGTTCTCTTCCCTGAACTTGTGTTTGTCCACCTGTTCTCCCTCCAAGAAGTTGGTATCGCCGATGTCCTCCACCTTCACCTTTTGCAGCATCTGCCTCACTATCACCTCGATGTGTTTATCATTTATCTTCACTCCCTGAAGTCGGTAAACTTGCTGGATCTCATTTTCCAGATATTCCTGCGCCGCGTTAACCCCTTTGATCCTCAAGATGTCGTGAGGGTCGATAGGCCCTTCGCAAAGCCTCTGTCCAGCTTTGACTTGATCTCCGTCATGGATTCTCATATGCTTCCCGTGAGGTATCAGATACTCTCTTACCTCACCCCCAAACCCTTTGACCAGAATCTGGGTGGCACCCCGGATGATTTTTCCGAACTCCACCAGCCCGTCGATCTCTGATACCACAGCCGGGTCCTTGGGCTTACGAGCCTCAAACAGTTCTGCCACCCGGGGGAGTCCACCGGTTATATCGCGGGTCTTGGAGATGTCGCGAGGGATCTTGACCAAGAAATCTCCAGCTTCGACGGCGTCCCCATGGTGAACCAAGAGATGAGCACCCGTAGGTATGGAATAGTTGCCCAGCTTCTTTCCTTTCGAATCCTTGACCCGTATGTGGGGACGGAGCAGTTTCTCCTTCTGCTCTATTATCACCCTCTGCCTCAAGCCGGTGGTCACGTCCAACTCCTCTCTGAAACTTTCGTTCTCAATTATATCTACAAATTCCACCCGACCGGAACACTCGGATAGAATGGTGTGTGTATAAGGATCCCATTCGAAGAGGACATCATCCTTCTTTACCCCTTGGTTATTCTTGACATGCAGGACGGCAGAGTAGGGGATGTTGTATTTGGCTCTGACTCTTCCCCGCTCGTTTAATAACTCCATCTCCCCTTCTCTTGCCAGAGCCACCATGTCGCCGTCTTTCTTGGTGGCGAACTTTATGTTCTTATAAACTATTTTTCCCTCGCCTTTAGCAGTTACCTTGGATTGCTCCGCGATTCTGGCGGCAGTTCCACCGATATGAAAGGTTCGGAGGGTAAGCTGAGTCCCTGGCTCTCCTATACTCTGGGCCGCGATCACTCCCACCGCCTCTCCCAAGTCCGCCATCCTCCCGGTAGCCAGATTTCGCCCGTAACATCTGGCGCAAACTCCTCTTCTGGATTCGCAGGTCAAAATAGATCTGATGCGCACCGTTTCTATACCGCTTTCATCTATGCGAGCGGCGGCTTCTTCGTTGATCTCCTCTCCGGCCTTAACCAGAAAGTCTCCGGTGATGGGATCATATACATCCTCCAGAGTCACCCGTCCCAGGACTCTATCTTTCAGCGACTCAATTACCTCTTCCCCTTCCTTCAAAGCGGAGACGCTCAATCCCAAGATGGTTCCACAATCTTTTTCTGTGGTGATCACGTCCTGCGCCACATCCACCAGCCTTCTGGTTAAGTAACCTGCGTCTGCCGTCTTTAAAGCGGTATCAGCCAGACCTTTCCTGGCTCCATGAGTGGAGATGAAATATTCCAGCACGTTCAATCCTTCTCTGAAATTGGCGATTATGGGAGATTCAATTATCTCTCCGATCTGTCCGGTGATTCTCTTCTGGGGCTTGGCCATCAAACCCCGCATCCCGGCTAATTGTCTAATCTGCTCTTGGCTTCCTCTGGCTCCCGAATCTGCCATCATGAAGATGGGATTGAATCCACCATGTGCGTTCTTTAACCGTTCAAACATCACCTCCCCTACTTCGGAGGTGGTGCGGGTCCAGGTATCGATGACCTTATTGTATCTCTCACCATTGGTGATTAAACCCCTTTCATATTGCTTCCATATCTTTTCCACTTCTTTTCTGGCTTTTTCAATCAAAGCATTTTTCTCCGGCGGAATCACCATGTCATCTATCCCCACCGTCACCCCAGACAAAGTGACATATTCAAAGCCGGTCCTTTTTAGATCATCCAGAAAAACCGAGGTGCGGTAAGCTCCTAACTTACGATAAGCCCGAGCTATCAGGTCCGCCACTTTGCCTTTGGTGGCAAGCTGGTTGAAATATCCAAGTTCCGGAGGAACTATCTGGTTGAAGAGAACTCGCCCCACAGTTGTCTCCACAATTTCGTTTTCAATTTGGAGCTTGATTTTGGCATGCAATCCCACCTCTTTGGCGTCCAAGGTGGCAATTACCTCCTCGGTAGAGGAGAAAATTTTTCCCTCTCCCTTCTCTTTTGTCTTCTCTTTAGTAAGATAATAACACCCCAACACTATGTCCTGGCTGGGGATGGCCAGGGGGTTGCCACTGGAAGGAGATAGGAGATTGTTCACCGAAAGCATCAGAAGCTTGGCTTCCAACTGGGCCTCAAAGGAGAGAGGCACATGCACCGCCATCTGATCTCCATCAAAGTCTGCGTTGAAGGCCGCGCAGACCAAAGGATGCAACTTTATCGCCTTTCCTTCAACTAAAACCGGATAGAAAGCTTGGATTCCCAATCTATGTAAGGTGGGGGCACGATTGAGAAGAATGGGATGATCGTGAATGATCTCCTCCAAGATATCCCACACCTCGGGACGCTCCCTTTCCACCAGCTTCTTTGCCGACTTCACCGTCTGAACGTAGCCCCTTTCCTCTAGCTTCCTAATGATGAAGGGCTTGAAAAGCTCCAATGCCATGGTTTTGGGCAATCCGCACTGATGGATCTTAAGCTCCGGTCCCACCACGATCACCGATCTGCCCGAATAGTCCACCCTCTTGCCCAACAGGTTCTGTCTGAATCTTCCCTGCTTCCCTTTAAGAAGGTCAGATAACGACTTAAGGGGTCTTCTGGAATCTCCCCGCACGGACTGAGAACGTCTGCCGTTGTCCAGGAGAGCATCCACCGCCTCCTGAAGCATCCTCTTCTCGTTGCGCAAAATCACCTCAGGCGCTTTTATCTCCATCAGCTTTTTCAATCGATTGTTGCGGTTGATCACCCGGCGGTAGAGATCATTAAGATCTGAGGTGGCAAACCTTCCCCCCTCTAAAGGAACCAGTGGTCTTAGGTCCGGAGGAATGATCGGAAGAGCGGTCAAGATCATCCACTCCGGCTTGTTCTGAGATTGTCTGAATGCCTCAATTACCCGGAGTCTTTTCAGAGTGTCTTTCTTTCTTTGAACTGAAGTCTCAATCTTCACCTGAGCACGAAGCGAAATAGAAAGCTCCTCCACATCCACCTGCCGAATAAGCTCCAGAATCGCCTCCGCCCCCATCTTGGCAACAAACTCCTTGCCTGATTCCTCTAATTCAGTACACTCCTTCTCGGAGATTATGTCCTTATACTTAAGAGAGGTGTTGCCCGGATCTATCACGATATAGGATTCATAATACAATATCTTTTCCAGCTCTCTTATGGACAGATCCAAAAGATATCCGATCCGGGTGGGGATGGACTTGAAAAACCAGATATGGCTCACCGGCACTGCCAACTCTATATGTCCCAACCTTTCCCGGCGAACTTTGGACTGAGTCACCTCCACTCCACACCGATCACAAACTATCCCCTTGAATCTAACCCTTTTGTATTTCCCGCAGGAGCACTCCCAATCCTTGACCGGTCCGAATATCCTTTCACAGAAAAGACCGTCTCTTTCCGGCTTAAAAGATCTGTAATTGATGGTCTCCGGCTTGGTAACTTCTCCGTAAGACCATGATCTTATGGCCTCCGGAGATGCCAACTGAATCTTTATAGCGAAGAAGTCCGATGGTCGCCTAATGCTTTTTGGTTGAAATTCAACCATCAGCAACCTCCTTTCCCCACTGGGGGATTATGGGGATAAACTCCTTTTTTAATCATACCTGCTTAACCTTTTTACTCTACTCTGAATACAACGTTTTTAGCTTTCCACCAGTTCCACATCCAGTCCTAAGCTCTGCAGTTCTTTTACCAGAACGTTAAACGATTCCGGAATCCCTGGCTCCGGCGGATTCTCTCCCTTTACGATTGCCTCATAAACTCTGGACCTTCCGGCTACGTCATCCGATTTCACGGTAAGCATCTCCTGGAGGGTGTAGGCGGATCCATAAGCCTCCAATGCCCACACCTCCATCTCTCCAAACCTCTGCCCTCCGAATTGAGCCTTTCCCCCCAATGGCTGTTGGGTAACCAAAGAATATGGACCTATGGAGCGGGCATGAATCTTATCGTCCACCAGATGGGAAAGCTTCATCATATACATGTATCCCACGGTGATGGGTTCATCAAAAGGCTCTCCGGTCATGCCATCATACAGGGTAATCTTTCCTGATTCTGGCAGATTCTGCTCCCGGAGGCTTTGTTTTATCTCATCTAAGTTAGCTCCATCGAAAACCGGACAGGAGACGAAGTATCCACCTTTTTTGGCTGCCCAGCCCAGATGGGTCTCCAGTATCTGCCCCACATTCATTCGGGAGGGCACGCCTAAAGGATTTAAGATCAACTCCACGGGGGTCCCATCGGGCAGATAAGGCATATTCTCTGTGGGCACTATCTTGGAAACCACCCCCTTGTTGCCATGCCTTCCCGACATTTTGTCTCCCACGGAGAGCTTTCTTTTCGTAGCCACGCTTATCTTAGCCAATTGCACCACTCCCGGAGGTAGCTCCGCTCCCCGGATCACCTTTTCTAAATCCACGTCGAACTGTGCCTTTCTTCTATCTGCCAGGTGCTGGTAGCTGGATAAAAGCGCCTTTACCTTGTGGTCAATTTTGGGATTCTGGGTGAAGCCCTCTTCTGCCACCACATCATCTATGTCTATATTTTTGAATGAATCTTCCTTAAATTTAGATCCGGCTCTAAAAACGATGGAGTTATCTTTGGCACTCCGGATGGTCTTGGCGGTTTTTCCATCCAGAAGTTTTACCAGCTTTTCGTCTCGCAGGTTCTTCAAAATCTCCAATTGTTTACCGAATGCTCTTTTGAGTCTGGCTATCTCATTTTTCTCTGCTTTTTTAACCTCCTCTCCCCGCTCTTTGCGAGAGAAGACCTTGGTATCGATCACTATTCCTTTCATTCCCGGTGGAGCCTTCAACGAGGCATCTTTAACGTCTCCTGCCTTCTCTCCGAAGATAGCCCTCAAAAGCCTCTCCTCCGGGGAAAGTTCGGTCTCACCCTTGGGGGTAACCTTTCCCACCAGAACGTCCCCAGCTTCCACCTCCGCTCCCACCCGGATCACTCCTTGCTCATCTAAGTTGGCTAAAGCTTCATCTGAAACGTTGGGAATTTCCCGAGTGATCTCCTCCGCACCCCTTTTGGTCTCCCGCACCTGGAGTTTGAACTCTTCAATATGGATGGAGGTAAATCTATCATTCTCCACCAGTTTCTCGGAAACGATTATGGCATCCTCGAAATTGTATCCTCTCCAGGACATGAAAGCCACTAAAACGTTTACTCCTAAAGCCAGCTCTCCTGCACAGGTGGCGGCACCATCGGCAATGCAATCCCCCTTTTTTACCTTATTCCCTTCCTCTACCAGAGGTTTCTGATTTATACAGGTGTCCTGGTTGGACCTCTTGAATTTTAATAATTCATATTCGTCCACCTCGGAGATATCTGTATCTGAGGTGTGATCGGTGGGTCGAATGACAATCTTCTCTGAGGTTACTGATTCCACCACTCCATCTCTTTCAGCTACCACTATGGCCCTGGAATCTGAGGCCGCCTTTTTCTCCATGCCGGTGCCGATCAAGGGAGGCTCAGTCACAAGTAATGGCACCGCCTGTCTCTGCATATTGGAGCCCATCAGAGCCCGGTTAGCATCATCGTGTTCCAGAAAGGGAATCAGAGCCGCCGCCACACTCACCAACTGTTTAGGAGAGACATCCATATAATCTATCTTCTGGGGGGGGACCACCAGGAAATCCCCACGATGGCGAGCCCTCACCAGGGTATTGACCAATCTTCCGTCTTTATGCAGGGGCTCACTGGCATGAGTTATCACAAAGCGATCCTCTTGGTCGGCAGTCAGATATTCGATCTTTTGTGTCACCTTCCCCCTTCTTACTTTCCTATAAGGGGTCTCCAGAAAACCATATTTATTAATCCGGGCATACGTGGATAATGAGGCGATCAGTCCAATGTTGGGACCTTCCGGGGTCTCAATCGGGCACAGCCGTCCATAATGGGTATGATGCACGTCCCTTACCTCAAATCCAGCTCGTTCCCGGGTCAGTCCTCCCGGACCAAGAGCGGAAAGGCGTCTTTTATGCGTCAACTCCGAAAGGGGATTGGTCTGATCCATGAATTGAGAGAGCTGGGAGGATCCGAAGAAGGCCTCTATCACAGCCGAGACGGTGCGGGCATTTACCAGATCATGAGGGGTCAAGGTGTTGGTATCCTTCAGGCTCATTCTTTCCCGGATGGTGCGGCTCATCCGGGAAAGTCCGATGGAGAATTGATTGGACAAAAGCTCCCCCACGGTTCGCGCTCGACGATTTCCCAGATGATCTATGTCGTCCACATATCCCTCTCCCCTCTTGAGACCCACCAGGTATCTGATTATTGATACAAAATCCTGCTTGTCCAGAATGGTCACATTCAAAGGAGTATCGAGATTGAGCCTTTGATTTATCATATACCTCCCCACCTCACCCAAATCGTAGCGCCTGGATGTGAAGAAGAGTCTCTCCAGAAGACCCTGTGCCACCTCCTCACTAGGTGGTTCTCCAGGCCTCAAAAGGGTGTATATCTTCATCAATGCCTCAATCTGAGATTTGGTAGGATCTTTTTGAAGGGTGTTGCTGATTATATTAACATCCTTTTGCAAATCGAATACCAAAAGCTTCAGCCTGCTTACCCCTAACTCTTTCAATCGATCCAGGTGAACATCTGTGAGTGTCTCTCCTGCGGAGATGATTACCTCTCCGGTCTCCTTATCCACCTTAGTCTCGGCACAGATTCTTCCCACCATTTCAGTCTGTTTCCTGCCGGAAAGCACCACCTTTTCAATCTGATGGAAAAGAGATAAGATTTCCTCATCCCCGGAATATCCCAGCGCCCGCAGGAGGGTGGTTGCCGGAACTTTTTTCCGGCTGTCGATGTTGACATGCATTACGTCGTTAATATCCAAGCTGAACTCCACCCAGGAGCCTCGATAGGGGATGATGCGAGCGGAGAACAATCTTTTTCCACTGGGATGGGTTTCTTCGTCAAAGAAGACGCCGGGAGAACGATGCAGTTGGCTTACCACCACCCTCTCTGCACCATTAATTATAAAAGTCCCCTTATCGGTGATCAAAGCCAGTTCACCTAAGAACACATCCTGCTCGATGATATCCTTTACCGTCTTGCTTTTCCCCTGGCTCTCCCGCACCACCAATCTCAAGGTAGGCCTAAGTGGAGCGGCATAGGTCATGTTTCTCTCCAAGCATTCCTGGACAGTGTAGCGGGGGGTTCCCAGCATATATTTGACGAACTCTAAAGAATAGTTTCCTCGGACGTCACTTATAGGGAAGATGGTCTTAAAAACCGCCTGTAATCCCTTATCTTCTCTTTTCTCCGGCTCCACGTCAGCCTGTAGAAACTCCTCATAGGATTTCAGTTGGACCTCCAGAAGATGGGGAATTTCTGCACCCGATTTAAGCTTGGAAAAGGATCTTCTATCCACCATTTTAATCTTCTGCAATTTCACCACGCTCCTTTGGATCAAAAAGATCAACCAAGCTGGTTGACCTTTCAACCGAGAGGGTTAAGGTTAAAAATGCCTTTCCGTTCAAATCTTAGAACACTCTTTGGCATGCAAAAGAATTGATATGTTTTACCTTAGCCTTTGAATGGCAATTAACTTCATCCATTGAGATCAAGCTTATCCATCTTTTTCAATTAAACCGGGGTGCACAAAAAAGAACTTCGAAAAAATCTGATCATAAGAGGTGAGCTGGAGTGTAACGCTTTGGCTTTAGCCGGCAAACATAAATGTCTCCACTCCAGCTCAAATGGGTGCGCAACTTAAAGCCTAAAGTTTGTCGGGTCATAAGATCAGTTGACTCAAGAAAGCTTTTATCCGTGCTTTTGAGATCTTTGTTTGTTCTTATTTTTGGTCCTCCAGGTAACTTGGTTTTTTTTGCTCTCTATTTGATCTCCACGGTGGCGCCCACCTCGCTTAATTTTGCCTTGACCTTCTCAGCCTCCTCTTTGGAAACTCCCTCCTTAACTGGATTGGGTGCGCCATCCACCAAATCCTTTGCCTCCTTCAGTCCCAATGCAGTCAGCTCCCTTACCACCTTGATCACCTGTATCTTCTTATCTCCCACTGCAGCCAACACAGCCGAGAATTCGGTCTGTTCCTCTGCTGGCGCCGCCGCTTCCGCCGCTCCTGCAGGACCTGCCATTTGAGCCACCGGAACAGCGGCGGATACTCCGAACCTCTCCTGAAGGTTTTTAGAAAGCTCCGCCAACTCCAGAACACTCATCTTCTCAATAATCCCAATCACCTGATCGACGCTTTTGGTCACCTCAGTTGCCTTCTCTTCTTTAGGTGCACTCTCGGCTTTCTTGGCACTCGCCTTCTTGGTAGACTTCTCCGAATCTGTGGTCATGATCCTTTAACCTCCATATTAACTATTTAACCCTGACTTAGTTTTTCAAGCCTCCTTGGATCTTTCCCGGATGAAACGAAGCAAAAAGTTCGTTTAGAAGCACCACCCGGGTCGCTCCAGATCAATCAGCATTTGATCTGCTCATAACTGCTCAATTTATCTGACAACAAGGATGTTCCATCTATTTTTAGGCTAACGTTAAAAGACCTCCAATTTTATTTTAAGCCTTTACCCCATTCTAAGCCTGGTTTGATTTTGCCTCTTTTATGGCATCAATCACTCCTACCAAATTTCTCAGAACCCCTTGCAGAGTTCCTACGAAATTAGCCATAGGGGAATTCAAACCAGAGACAATCTGAGCCAAGATTACCTCTTTGGGTGGAAGGGCGGCTAATGTTTTGAGATGATTTTCTTCTAACAACCTCCCCTCCATCCAGATGACTTTGATCTTTGGCTTTTCAACCCTTTTATGGAGCTGGTACAGCACCTTAGCCGGGCTGACTGGATCCTCATAGGAGAAGACCAGACCGGTGGGGCCCCTCAGGTAATTTAATATCCCCTCAAATCCACTTTGCTTCGCCGCTATGCGAATCATGGTGTTTTTGGTGATCTTATATTCCGCCCCTCCCTTTTTCAACTCCCTTCTCAGCTGGGTCATCTCCTCCACATTCAGCCCTCTGAAATCTGTGAGAAAAAGGCTTTTGGTTAAAGATAATTTCTCTTTCAGTTTATTTACCGTCTTTTCCTTTTCCACTTTCAACATAAGCGGTTCCTTTAAACTCTGTTATTTGACTAACCTGTTTCTACAAATTAAACCCCGGACATCCCAAAAGAAGACAAATCCGGGAAAAATTTGGATAAAGTGTTTTATTGTTTGAGCATGGCTAAAATTGATGAGGTGTCCAGCCTTATTCCTGGTCCCATGGTGGAGGAGATGCAGGCATTTTTCAAATAGGTTCCCTTGGCCGCGGCAGGTTTGGCTCGAACTATCACATCCAGAAAAGCTTTGGCGTTTTCGGCAAGTTGCTCTTCGGTAAAGGAGAGTTTGCCGATAGGTGCTCCGATGTTTCCTCCTTTATCCACCCGGAACTCGATCTTGCCTGCTTTAAGCTCTCCTACCGCCTTAGCTACGTCGAAAGTCACTGTTCCAGATTTAGGGTTGGGCATCATCCTCTTTGTGCCTAAAATCTTCCCCAGTTTTCCCACCTGTCTCATCACATCCGGGGTAGCTACCACCACATCCACATCTAACCAGCCTTTGGTGATCTTCTCTATATATTCTTCCAACCCCACAAAATCTGCTCCCGCCTCTTTGGCTTCATTCTCCTTTTCTCCCTTGGTGAGAACCAGCACCTTAACTTTTTTTCCGGTCCCATTGGGCAAAAGGGTGGTTCCCCGAACCATCTGGTCAGCATGTTTCGGATCCACCCCCAGTCTCACTGACATCTCCACGGTCTCATCGAACTTGGCGTAGGTACATTCCTTCAGCCTCTTGATAGCCTCCTCCAGTTTATATGAATTCCCTTTCCCCACCTTTTCCTTCGCCTGTTTGTATTTTTTTCCTCTTTTCATGACCTCAAACTTCACTCCATGTTTTAGCTTTATATCAATCCACCACCTGTATACCCATGCTCCTGGCGGTTCCCTCCACCACCCTCATGGCTGACTTTAGGCTGGAGGCATTCAGATCCTTCATCTTCAGTTCGGCAATCTCTTTTACTTGCGCCTGGGTAACCTGGCCTACCTTCATGCGATTGGGCTCGCCCGAACCCTTCTCTACACCAGCCGCCTTCTTCAAAAGCACAGACGCCGGTGGGCTTTTGGTGATGAAGGTAAATGACTTATCCACATAAATGGTGATCACCACCGGAATGATCAAACCCGCCTGGCTCTGGGTTCTGGCATTGAATAACTTGCAGAAATCCATCATGTTCATTCCATACTGACCCAGTGCAGGTCCCACCGGAGGAGCAGGGGTAGCACTGCCTGCCGGAATCTGAAGCTTAACATTTCCTATCACCCTCTTAGCCACTTTACCTTAGTCTCCTTTTGTGTTCTTCCCGGTGTTATTGGTAAGCACCTCACTCCTCAACCAGAGTTGTGGCGGGGTAAGATGCGCAACAATACCACCAAGCTTTATTCTTATCAGTTATTTTGCAAATTCCCATTTTAAAGATCAATATCCTCTTGTAGATCATAGGTTATCTTCCACCCATATTTGGAGACAAACCTTATTAAAATAAAGCGCTCTGCTCGTTTCAAGAATTAGTCGGAAAACAAATTAAGTATTTTGAACCTGAAGGAAATCCAACTCCACCGGAGTAGGCCGTCCAAAGATACTTACCATCACCTTCAGCTTCTTTCGCTCCTGGTCCACCTCGCTGACAAAACCGGAAAAATCGGTGAAAGGACCATCTATCACCTTCACCTGATCTCCGGCTTTGAAGGGAACCTCCTCGTAATCTCTGGTTCGTCCTCTTTCGATCTGTTTTAAGAGCCTCTCCACCTCCTCAGATCTTAAGGGCACAGGTTTCCCGGAGGCACCCACAAAACTTGTAATCCCAGGAGTGGTGGTCACCAAAAACTGGGTATCCTCAGTCAGAACCATCTCCACCAGAATATAGCTGGGTAGAAATTTTCTAACTGTGGTCGACCTTTTTCCATGCTTCATCTCCACCACAGTCTCGGTGGGAACCAGCACCCTTCCCACCTCCTCCTCTAAACCCTGCGTAATTACGGCGTTCTCCAAATATTTTTTAGCCTTCTGCTCATGACCTGAATAGGTGTGAGCCACATACCATTTTTTCTCCATCTATCTTTGTATCTTTCCTCCCCGGGAAAAGGAAAATAACTATGTTTGTCCTTCAGCCCAAAAGTATGGTTGCCAAATTGGAAAGCACCATATCAATTACACCGATAAAGATAGCCAGCACTATGGAAACCACTACCACTATATAGGTAGAATAGATCAGTTCCTGCTTGCTGGTCCAGGTAACTTTAGTAAGCTCGAATTTGACCTCTTTTAAAAATTGCTTTATCTTTTCTAACATAGTATAAAAATGTCCTCATAAGCAGGTCTGGAGGGACTTGAACCCCCAACGTCCGGTTTTGGAGACCGGCGCTCTACCAATTAGAGCTACAGACCTGTTCTAATATTTTTCCAATGTTTTTAGTTGAGCAAAAAATTCAAATGCGAGTGATTTAAAAAGCTTTCACCCCTTCAACATTTAAAAAGTTGTTTTCAATTAAAAGTTCTTTTTCTTATCCTAAAACTGAATTCACAGGATTCTTGTGTGAACAAAATAAATGGAACCTCTGGCCGAAACTGATACGAATCAAATCTGCTCAGCTTGAACAATATTTTTCACTTTTCCTACCTGGTCTCTTTATGCTTGGTATGTTTGTTACAGAACGGGCAATATTTTTTGTAGCTCACTCGTTCCGAATGTTTCCTTTTATTTTTGGTGCTGGTGTAGTTCCTTTGTTTACACTTCTCACACGCTAAAGTGATAATTTCTCTGGGCATAAATTTATAATCCTTTAAGACAAACTTTCCTTAAGCTTTCAGTTAATCCGTTTAATCCGTTTAATCCGTTTAATCCGCTGACCCGTTCAATCCGCTGACCCGTTTAATCCGTTTAATCCGTTGACCCGTTTAATCCGTTTTCTTACTCTATTACCTCTCCCACCACCCCGGCTCCAACCGTGCGTCCTCCCTCCCGAATGGCAAACCGC
>CAZOJT010000060.1:0-14972 GCA_964580215.1 uncultured Ignavibacteria bacterium
CATTGATCGAGGAGAAGATCGACGCCGGAATGGCAATACCGCTTCTGGCATTCAAAGAGGGCGGGGTGGAAATCTTCAAGACTGAGCTTTCCAAAGAATCATCTCTGATCAACCAAAAGATCTCCAAGCTCAAACTGCCCAAGGATTGTATAATCATCGCTGGCTTGAGAGGAAACGAGGTTATAATTCCCAGAGGCGACACCAGATTCCGGGAAGGGGACACCATCATTATGTTGATAAGAAAGGAGAGAAAGGAAGCTTTCAAACGCCTCTTTCTGGAAGCGGTATGAACCAGCACGATGCAATGGTATCCGTGGGGACCGTTTCTCAAATAGTCCCTAAAGAATTAAAAACACAATTGTCATGCTGAGCGGAGCGAAGCATCTCGGTTTTAGATTCTTCTCCCGCCTCCGGCGGGATCAGAATGACAGCCTTTCAGAGATAGGTCAACCATCCTGAAAGCCATTTGGCTCAAATGAGGTGGTTGACAATCTTTTTTTGTCTGTTTTCCGAAATATTGAACGTGCTTGACCTACATACACATCTGAGCCATGACCGCTTGAACGAGTAGTTAGAAACACACCTTAGGCGGGCTTCAAACCGAATTTCTTACGATAGGCGTTGAACTGTTCGAGTTCCTTTTCAGTGAACACACTTCGCTCATCTTGCCAGGAATCTGGGTAGTTATCAGGCATCGATAAAACTGGACTGTTCAACGCCACGAGATCAAGTACCCTCTCTATGTCGGGACGAGAGTCTGTACCTCGCGGATAGGTCACGTTCTCGCTATATTCCTCATAGATAAAGGCTCTGCCAGTGTCAAAGCTAAGCACAGTGATGAGGTCGTTGACTGCATCACGTACGATTTTAAGCTTATCGACTAAAACGATGGGCATCCTTCTTGTTTGGTTGTGCGATCTAGAGACAACCTCCTTTTTCAAGTGAGCAAGCCAACCGTTGCACAAGTCCTTAACCTGTTCCTCAATGGCGGCAACTCGCTTGTCGAAGCGGACTTCTCGGAGGCGATCTGCTATCTTTGCTTTGGCGACTTCGTCCTTCGCGTTCTGCATCAGTTCATTTTTGAACTTTCGAAGTGTAAGAAAGTCTGAACCTTTATCTGTAACGATCCTCCGGATCACCATAAGACAACTCTCATAGAGAGCGCTTGCTATCAGTGACCAGCATAAATGATCCCTATGGGCAAAAACATTGAAGGGAAAAACTGCGATCCTCTCAAGGAGATACAAGTTCGAATTCAGCTGCACTGCCTGCAACCATAGTGATTCAATCTGCGTCTTGTATTCTTCTATCCACTCCTTCTTCAGGAGTTGTTCGGAAATCTGGGACATTATTGGTATGACTCCTGGCTTACGCTTCGAATCTTGTAGCTCCTAGTCGGGGCCCCCAGCCCTGACTGAGTTCTGGGGGCACGGAGGGACCACCCTACGACTCCGGAATCTTTTCGCCAAACAGTCCCTTCGGACATGCTTGACCTACAATGCGAATCCCCTGATGTCCTTTTGCTTTTTCTCCGTTTATATTATAAAATTCCCTTCCAAAAAGCAAGCAAAAAAAACGCCGCACATTCGTTCCTTTCAGTTCACGATAAACAATTGGGCGGCCTCTTCTGGTCAAAGATCGGGCTTTAAGTAACTATTCAAAAACTCATTTTATTGAGGAGGTGTTACGTAGGGACAGGGCTTGTCCCTGTCCTAACTTCAATGCAGGACAGCCACAAGGGCTGTCCCTACGAACTGCGAGGGGATAATAATGGTTCTAAGGCAATGGATGGTAAGCCTCCATACCTTCCGGGGGCGGCTGGGCTTTATTCATGCGAATAATGGAATACCCAAGTGTTGAATTTATCACAGCTTCCCTCAGCTTCCACAAGAATGGCATAATTCGTAGCTCAATATCGTGTTCGGTTAAAGCGGCCAGAATATTATCGATTTTAGTTTCGGCAATAGGAATGACCGGTTTGCGTGAAATCCAGTAGCCAGCAACTTCGTCAACAAGAGTAAAGCCTTCGGAATTAAACTCATATTGATACAGACACTGTTTTTGGATTTCTAACAGCCAACGACTCTCAACCGCAACAACGTACTTTGCAGAACTTCCGCCCATTAATTTGTCAACGTCATTAGGGTCACTGCTTGGTGAAGCAAAAAAGGTGACCCTGGGACAATCTCGCGGAAGCAGGTAGTTATGTAGATGATCGTAATCGATGGCCCAAACCATCAAACCTTCTTGCTTCGCACTCTTGCTCGGTGCAGGCTGAGGATCAAATCGTTTAATACCCGGCTTATCGCTGATATGATATAGCTTAATATTCATCTACTGTTGAGTTCCCTTTTTTCATTCATATTGTATCGGCATTAGGAACTAAGCATCAGGAAGCTTAAAGGTGTTCCAGATATGTTTCCATACGATTGCAATGTTGAGAACCGAATCGTGTATAACGATCTCATCCAGCTCTTGTAAAAGATCAGGTCTGGGGCCATCTTTGGCGAAAAGGGTAGCATATGGAGCTTTCTTTCTACTGGTGAAGGGGTACTGATTGGGATGAGCTAAAATGTTTGAGACCGCAAATGATCCTCTGCAAACATAAAGCATCTCCAACCAGACGTCATTTTTAGGCATTAACTTTGGAATGGTTTGCACCGTGGAAAAATCCACACCGAATTTTTTGTCAATCTTTTTGGCCTCTTTTAAAATGGTTCTTGATGAAGCGTTTGTTGAAAGAATGTTTCCTTTCTCAAAATAAGTGCCGATAACTTTGTTCCAGTGGGCTTCTAACTCTTTGTGTAGACCATTGTCGTAAGAGGCTAGGAAACGGTTGTCACAATGGCACGGCATACAGGAATCAGCGATAAAATGGGTCAACATAAAGAAATAAGTCGCGGTTTCTTCCCTTCGAGTGCGTGCATTAGGATGGAGATTGCTTGCGAACCTTACGTTTCCCGGGACGACAGCGGCAAGGGGGGGATCGCCAAGAATCAATTGATCGTCAATAGTAATGGTTAGGGCTTGTGACCGGTCCGCAAGGTGTTGACCTGGCTTTGGCTCAGCTTTGTAAGGTGTTGCCCACCAATCGGGATTCAATGTTCTGTCTTTTTTTAAAAAAGCATGTATTCTCCGATGGGTGCCCAATTTCTTTAGAATCTTTTGCCTATCCACTGTGAACCGCTCTGCCTGCGAACCGGTGTAAGGCTTCATCTTCAATATATGATTCTCAACTTTGGACCCCCCCTTTTTGGCGTCCTTCAGATCCGGGATCCATGCCCCTATCGCCGTAGATCTTACATGGGGTTTGAGCAATTTTACCACCCAATCCGCTTCGTCAAGGTCATCAAGGAGCGCCACAGCGCGAATCGCCAGCCAAGTGTGTGTTCTTTGCTTCATTTTCCTTCTCCTTTTCATTGCCTGAAACAAGTTGGTGTCAACAAACCAGTTTCATCGACAGTGGATAGTGAGCAAAATTTCATCCAATAAAGTTTATGTTCTCGAACACCGGCGGGTATTTATCCCGCATGCAAATAAAAGGGCAGTGATTTCGAAAAAAGTGGCAACTCGTTTCTCTACATATTAAATTGACATGTGAAGTGTATTACTAACCTAATCTCTTTTCACTCCAGAACATGGATGTTCTTCTTCCTGCACATGTCCTTGAGTATTTTCGGCCATACGGTGACACTGCACTCTCCAAGGTGCGCCTTGTGGAGCAGGCTCATGTAAGTGCGGGACTGCCCAATGCCACCACCAATGCTTAAGGGTATTTCTTTGTTTATGATTGCTTGGTGATATGGCAACTTGAGGAAATCAAGCTGTCCGGTCATCTCCAACTGTTTCTTTAGCGTATCGGCGTTAACGCGGATGCCCATGGACGTCAGCTCGTGGCGGCGCTTTGTCACCGGGTTCCACACAAGAATGTCACCGTTAAGACCATGCATAGGTCTGCCGTCCTCGGAGATTGTCTCCGTGACCCAGTCGTCGTAGTCTGCCGCCCTCATTTCGTGGGGGTAGCCGTCCTTGAGGGTCCAGCCGACCCCATAGATGAAGATCGCGACGGCTTCCGTTTAGGAATACAATAAGTTTTGCGAAACGTTTACTTTATTTCTTCAAACTCACCTGTCTGTTTGTTTTTTCTAACATTATCCCAGCGAAAATATTTGCCATTCATAGAAATATAAACCCCATGCGGTAAAGTTTGGACAAATGCCAAAGAACTTCCTAAATTAAATAATCCATCAGAACTACCAAACTTGTATGGTATCATTGCACCGGTTAAAATTATTGTTTTATCGTTTATGGAATTTGCGAGAACTTTGGCAGTTTCTACCATCGTATCAGTGCCGTGGGTAATCAGTATTTTATCTTCCTTTGTTCTTCGGCAGTTTTCAAGAATAATTTTTCTATCAGCGTCAGTCATATCTAAACTATCAATCATCATTAGAGTTCTGATGTCAATTTCTAGTTTACAACGACCCAATTTTAGCATTTCAGGTAGGTGAGTGTCCTTGAAAAAGAGTTTTCCCTCTAGTTCATTGTACTCTTTATCGAAAGTCCCACCCGTAATAAAGATTTTGATTGTCATTATTTTTCAGTTATAAGTTAATATTAATAAATGCTTTGTCGTTAAACCAGCTCAAATTTAGTTTAACTTCACAATCGCCGTCTCACGCTGCTTGCGCGGCAGGTCGGGGAACTTGTCAAGGATGTCTTCGGCATGCAGGAATGTAAGCTTCTCGGGCAGGTCGGGATACTTGTCCGTCTTCAACTGAGGGAAGAGTTGCTGGACATGGGCCTCGGCGCCCTTAAGGACTTTCCAGATCTTCTCTACCACTTCCGTCAGATACTGCAGGTTGCGCTGATTTTCGGTTATCACCAGCTCCCAGTCCCACTGATCCACATAAGAGCTGTGATCGTGATCCAGGAAGTAGTCCTTACGCACGGCGCGCATGTCGGTGTACAGGCCTTCCCCCACCTTCATGCCGAACTGCTTCAGCGCGACACGCTTCCACTTGGTTGCGGCCTGCACCACCTGGGAATCGACTGGGTGCTTGTCATAGTCGTTTGAAATGTGGAACCCGATTGGGGTTCGTGAGCCATCACGGTCCAACATATCGTTCACGCCGCTCTCAATGTCTACGATCAGATGAACCTCAACCCGCATAAGATTGAGCTCCTTGCACAGACCCTCCTCGATGTAGTTTTTCACTGCTGTAATGGCCTTCTGCGTCTCCTTTGGGGTTAAAAGAGAACTATAGTCCTGTGGCAGGATTTTCTCCAGTTCGTTATAATCGCCGATGCCGGGTCCAGCTAAGTCCGCCTTCTTGTCTGCTGTCGCCATTATCTTTACCTCCTTATAGAATTTTTTTGTGGGCTTCTAATTCGTTCAATATCCTTTTAAGTAACATGGGTATAAATTTCAATCTGCTTGATTGCTTGACCAGGAGACTCGTCTCCTGCTATCTCTTTCGCTCTTCCGAGCCTTGTATATTATGCAATTCTTTCCCAAAAATCAAGAAAAAAACGCCGTGAAGCGTTCAACTGCGTTCGCGGTAAACAATGGTGCGACGCCATCTATTTCTCATGATGCATCCCGCCAAAGGCGGGATCTTCGACCCCGCATTTTGCGGGAAATCTTGAGACTATTCCTGAAGAATCAAAAAACATATCCTTGAAACAGCCGAACCATTGAGCTTGCCGGCGGACTTTTGTGCCGTATGGTGCAGCAAATTGTTAGGCGTCGTTCTCAGGAATCAGAGTCCCCAAAGGGATCAACTGTTGTCAACCTGGCATTCGGAAGTTCGTAGTACAATGAACCATTGTGAGAATACACATTTGGAACCCCAAGCCTACGGTTCTCTTCTTGTGCCTTGCGGACAGCGCGACTGCCAATACGTCGGATTTCAATAGATTCGCGATACGTTTCAACGTCTAAGGGTTGGTCAGCCTTCATTAATTCGCTCCCTTACCTTACGTTCTGAATGAAGAGGTCAAAGAGTCCCTCATCACTTATAGCAATGTTATCACCTTTTCCAATTGCAACTTCTTTGAATTGCGCAGTGGAGTTGTAGACCAAGTGCCAACGACCCACTTGATGTCTGTAAAGATTCCAGAAGTTGGTGATGCTTCGATAGAAGCGACGCACGACATCGGCTTCCGGTACGTCATGTCCTCCTTTGCGCACACGTTCTCGGATGCGAGTGACACAAACCCTAGGAGACTCCAAAAATATGAATATGATTGTAACGGAATACTTGGCCTCATTCAAACGCTGAATGATACGCTGAAAGCTACGTCCCGCAAGGGTGGATTCGATGAGAAAGCTCTCGCCTTGCTTGATTTGAGCCACCATCCGTTGGAAGAACAAACGGCCTGCTTGGATTCTTACCTCTTCCAGGCGCCCGGGGCCAATTTCATCGGCTATCTCATCAGCACTGAGATAACCGTAGGCGTGAACTGCGAGGTATTCTCTGGCGAATGTGGTCTTTCCAGACCCATTTGGCCCAGCAACTACCACAGCGCGTTGTGACATGGTTCTTACCCTGTTTCCTGCTCGAATCTTATTCGCCAGCCTGTCGATGAGACTCCAGCGCGTCTAACTACGTATTGTTTGTACGGCTACAAGAAGTGGCAAACACTGCAGTCCTTGCAACATAAGCCTCCGACCCTTTCCCTACCTCTAACATCATAACGCCAATCTCCCCAATCTTTCGCTCTTCTCACGTTCATATATTATGCAATTCCCTTCCAAAAATCAAGAAAAAACAGCTGCACCACGTCGCAAGGGCTCGGCCAAACAAAAAGGCTCCCCAGCACGGTGCTGGAGAGCCTTTTGCAATTCGATTCAAACACTTTACTTCTTTTCAGTTTTCTTCGTTCCCTTACCCTTTTTGGTTTCCTTTTTGGATTCCTTACGGGGAGCGGGAGCACCAACGCCTTTCCCTGCCATTGATCTCACCTCCTATGGAGGCAAAATTGTTAAAGGGCACATTTCCGCTCAGTTAAGCAATCACTGGCGGCGTTTAGCTTAGCATTAATGAAGGCCACCATTCTTCCTACTTTTTTTCCTCATATTCTTCCTCTCCCTCATCCTCATCAAAGGGTCCGATATCCGCGCATTCTTCAGAGCAGTATGGTTTATTATCTTTCCACACGGGATCGCCCTTTATTTTTTCTCCGCAGGAAGCGCACTTCATATTTCTCACCTCCCCATGAGGCTAAATTGTTAACACCAAAAAAGGAAACCTCTTCGGAAGACCCCTGTGTAAACGATCAGAGTGTCGACCGAATTTTGGCGATCGATTATACGTATTTTTAGTTCAATTTGTCAAGAAAAATCTTTGTACGAAGTCAAGATTTTTGCGACGGGAGAAGTGGCTGGCGAACGCGGGCCGGTACTTACTTGACGATCTTCTAAGATCGTGCAAGACGGGTGGCAATATTTCGGTTTTTGGTCGGACTTTAGTAACAAAGAGCAGGATAACCACGTAAAGAAAATTGAGTTTGAAAAGGAGGAGTTATGAACCATCAGGATGAAAAAGATGACCGTCACGGCTTGGTGATTGGAGGACTAATAGTATTAGGTCTGGGAGTGATTTTTCTTTTATCGAATCTCGGTATCATCCCTGATTTTGGAAGGATGTGGCCTCTGGTTCTGGTGGTAATCGGGATCGCGCTTCTGGTGGGAGCGGTGATGAAGAAAGAAACAAAAAAGGAGAAAGAGGAAGAAAGATTCAAAACACCCGAATAAGATAAGGGGGAGCTTTTGGGGGTGTTGAAAAAGTGCCTTACACGCTTTAATCGGCGAGAAGAGATTATCGTAGGGATCCCGCCGTTTCCAGAACCTAACTTAACTTAGGTTCTGGAAATTGGCGGGATGGCTGTTTTCCTTAGAGTTAGGACAGGGACCCCGCCATGGCGGGATTTCGCAAGCTCAACAAGCCCTGTCCCTACATAAAAACTTCTCCATACAATGGCTTTTTCAACAAGCCCTTTTGCTCCGCCCCTACATTCGCCATTGCAAAAAATAAAATTTATGCGCATCCCTGTAAAGGAGCAGGGCCACCTTTATATAAATAGTTTATCAGATAGAGAATATCACCCAGATCCATAGTGCAGTCGTTATTGGGGTCTCCCGCAGGTCGGGGATTAGGCTCGGGTCCACCCTTGTAAAGATAGTTAACCAGGAAGAGTATATCCCCCAACTCTATCTCACCGTTTCCGTCAGCATCTCCCCACACATAGGCTTCTGCAGTATTTTTGAAGATCATATTTGCCCCACCCCAGTTGCTGACCCCCAGATCGGGCTTATAGGAATAATGATAATCGAAGACGATCTCGGTCGTGGGAGGGGTAACTACAGAAACCCAGCCACCAGCTAAAACGTAGCAGTATTGAGCTGTTTCGAGAGTATCTCCATCCACCATCACATTCTCCAGAGAGTGAGCGGGATAGTGATTCAGATAGAACACTTTCTTTATTCCATCGCCGGCATGAGTCTCGCCGACTACGTTTAATACCCCGTCGCCATCCACATCCGCCCATACCATCTCCTCAATCACAGCTGTATTGTTGGAACTCCAAGTTGGGCTGGTGGTCAGAGCACCACCGATGTTCTCGTAAATTACAGAGTAACCCCACCATCTGCCCGCAGCTAAATCCTTATCTCCATCATTGTCCACATCACACCAGGAGACTGAGGAACCATAGCCCTGGGTGTTTGATCTCCAGACCGGGGTGGTCAAAAGTGTCCCGCCCACATTACCATACACTTCAAAATATCCCGGTTGGCCTAACTGATAATTGTTGGCAACTGCCAGGTCCAGAAAACCATCGTTATCCATATCTCCCCAGTTGAGGGTATTCCCATCATAGTATCCACCGGAGTTCCATGAGGCATATCGCTCGATTGAATCCCCGTGGTTATAATAGATAAACACCGGACCGACAGAAGCGATAAAAGCCAGATCCAGATCTCCGTCGCTGTCCACATCCGCCCATTCCACATCATAGCAGGGGGTGCTATCGATCGATGTCCAGGAAGGGATGGTCTCTAAAGTTCCTCCGATGTTGTAATAGATTCTCTGGTGTTCACGGATATTATCGTAGGATTCTCCACTAGCTACGGCTAAGTCCAGATCACCATCTCCATCCGCATCCCCGAAGGCACAGGCAAAGGAGTGCATGGAATCAACAGATTGCCACGAAGGGGTGGTCTCCAGAGTGCCGCCTAAATTCATATAAAGCTGGACGGTCGAGGCTTTCCATCCGGAAGAGATGTAGTTGGATACGGCAAAGTCCAAGTAGCCATCTTGATTCACGTCTCCCAGTGCAGAATGTCCGGAATATTGAGAATTGGAAGAGGCCCAGCCATGGGTGGTCTGAAGATTGCCATCATAATTGAAATATACGTAATTAGGAGCCAGCGCCATGTCGTTTCCGTTGGAGATGGCAAAATCCAGATATCCGTTTCTGTCAAGATCGCCCCAATTGGCACCGGTGGAGTAAACGCCAGTCTCGGTGGATTGCCAGAAAGGGGATTTTTGCAGAGGAATTTCAGACAAGGCTAGTCCACAAATCGTTAAAATCATCATAAGGGTGATTAGCAGTATCTTCATAATAAATTAACCTCCAAGTTTGAATTAACTCTTGCGATTTTTAACCTTTGTCAGATAACTCGCTTCAGGGGGTGGTCCTCCTTTGTAAAGATAACTTATAAGATAGAGCACATCGGAGAGATCTACTATGGTGTCGCTGTCGGCGTCTCCAGAAAAGAAGGGGATGGGAGGAGGTCCGTTCTTAAAAAGATAGTTTATGAGATAAAGCAGATCCCCCAAGTCGATCTGTTGATCAAAGTTGGCATCTCCCCGAATATACGGCCCTATATCCAGGGTGAATTCAAGATTCTGATCTCCGGTAACCTGCATTACGGTATCGAGGGAGAAGTAACCCGGATGGGTTATCTGGAAGAGGTAATGTCCGCCACCAACGTTTTCAAAAAGGAAGGAACCGGTCTGGTCGGTGGTATCTGAGATTTCCAGCTCCCATATTTGGATGATGCTTCCGGAAGAGTCTGGAGGATTGTCGGATAAACCTATCTTCCCCGCCACCTCAGAATAATTCTCCACCTCCACCTGCATGCTGTCTGAGTCTGAGTTTCCGTATCTGTCGTAAGCAGTTACCTTCACCCAGTAAGTGCCGTTAGGAAACTCTTCAGTGTTCCAGCCACAATACCAATCGGAGGCTTCAACCACGCTGTCTCCATCTGTGTTGGTAACGATGAAATAAAAATTCCTGTAAGTATAATCTCCCTGGGTGTGACACACATCATCGTCCTGATAGATCACGTTCACATTCTGATCCCAGAAGAGGGTATCAGTGAAGATGAAGGAGAGAACGGGACCAAAGGAGACACTGTCATTGAAGATGGAGTATTCGATCTGATAAGGGATCATTCGCCAGGAGGGGTGATTGGTTTTGTCATATATCTTTGAGACGATATCCACAGGTCCCCAGAACGGACTCCCTGGGTCTAAATAAAAGTGAGTCATATTGTAACAGAATGCAAATTTCTCCGTATCTCTGGCATTTTCGATCTCGGGAGGATCAGGCTCGTCAATGGGGACCAGTTCGTCCAGAGGGTTGGCGATGAACTTCCAGTCAGACGACCAGGTTACCCCCTGATTTCTTATCTTGACGAAATGTAGGTGATGAAATTCAGCCACGGGCCAATAGACCAGATCGCCCAAATAGTCGCCAACCTCAACGCTATCGCCTACTTGAACCGGGATGGTGTATCGATCCAGGTGAGCATAAAGCCAGCCATCGCACCAGCCAGCCCCAGTCGAGTCTCCCACAGCCACCCTCCAATGATACTGACCTGATATGGTCAGTACAGCTTTGACTATGCCGGATTTGACTGCATACACAGGGGAACCATAAGGCTGCATGATATCTATTCCGGGATGAAGATAAGGGGAACCCCCGTAATATTGATACTCGCCATAGTTGTTCCCTAAAGGAAGAGAGACGTTTCCGGGATCAAAGGGCCAACGAATTCCTTCTGCTAAAGGAGCGAAAAAGATGGAGAGAAAAGCAAAGAGAAGAGCTGTTTTTGTGGTTTGTCTTAATTTGTGTGAATTTTGAACCATTTGTGTTCCCTATTGTGAGGTGCGTGAACAGCTCCATGACACTTTAATTAACAGAGACTTAGACTGTTCACCTCATCTGTTACTTCAGGTGCACCATTCGGTTTTACGCCAAGTCTCTTGCTTCAGTCCTCTACTATTAAGTATAGCATGAAACCGAAAAATGTCAAGATAGTATTTAGGGTTATCGGATTATATTGATACGTTTTTGATGATACTGCCAAAAGTTTGACCACCAGATTTGTGCTCTTATTCTCAAAGCTGTTCTCGTTCGTGATTTTGATTATCGATGTTTTAGGGGTGAGAAATTCGGAATTATCGGTGGCTATTTATTGATTAAAGCTTCCAGGATCACATCATCACCTGATAGGGAATACCTTGGCGAAGAAAATGAGACCAAATTTTTAATTCCGTATATAATAGTAGAAGAGTCCACACTGTATATTCCTCTTCCTAAGATTTTGGGGGCAATGATCACCACCAGACGGTCAGCCAGTCGCTTTTTGAGAAAAGAGGTAATTATCTTTGATCCCCCTTCGACTAAGATAGAACGAATATTCCTTTGCCCCAGTTCGTGCAAAAGACTTTTTAAGTCGACATGGTTAGAACGATCCTTCTTTATCAACCACACCTGGGCACCTGTGGATTGTATCCTTTTGATTTTTCTCTGATCAGAAAGGGAGGTGGTTGCAATGATGGTGGAAGATGCCGCCCTTCCTTTGAGCATGTTGCAGTCAAGCGGCACTCGAAGTCGACTGTCCACTATTATTTTTTGAGGATTTTCCCCCTTGACCAGGCGAACGGTTAGTCGAGGGTCGTCCCGGATAATTGTGCCCACTCCTACCAAGATAGCGTGATTAAAGCTTCGCATCCGATGAGCAAAACGAAGGGAGGATGCTCCGCTGATCCATCTGGAATCTCCGTAGATGGTGGCGATTTTGCCATCCAGAGTTTGGGCATACTTCAAGGTGACGAAAGGCAGACTGGTCTGACGATATTTTGCTTGAGAAAGTTTCTTAAGCGACTTCTCAATCTCCACTATAATTTTTTCTGTTAAAACAGGAATGCTTTTCATTGTAACCCAAGAAATCTTTTGCTTTTTCTGAAGAAGAGTAAGTATTCAACGATTTGTTGTCAAGATATTATTTATGAGGTTTCTTAAAAACTTGAGTTGAAAGAGATTCTATTTGGAGTGTCAAACCTCAAGGGCTGTCGAAAAACCCCGTTGGCAGGGCTAAATGCCCTGCTCTATAGAGGATAAGTTATTGTCTCCCATAGAGGCGGGAATTCCCAGACGGGTCTCCGTCATCCCGCCCCAAAGTGTAGCTTTTTCAACAAGCCCAATTCAAACATTACCCCTTACAGAAACCTTACAGAAAAGAATTGACAATAACGAAATTTATATTATTATGTATATAGTTTTGGGTTTTCAGGATTTGGAGGAAGGAAAGATTGCCAGTTTGGTTCCGATTTAAGTATTTATCTTTTGTTTAGTCTTAGACAACACTTTTTAAACCCCAACTTTCAAGGAGGTTAACATGCTAAACCTTAAAGGTTTTAATCAGCCTAGGCTCATAGGACTTGTGCTCTTATTGTTGGGCTGGTTCTGTTTTGGCTCGACGCCTTTGTGGGCTGACCCTAACCCAGAATGGATAGAGCTCACTCCTGGGATGGAGAAGAACCCTCAAATTAATGTTCTGGAGTCAAATTTTGAACAAGTGGTATTTGACGTCCAGATACTTGGCATGTGGTCTGAGGAGGTGACAACCAAGGGAGGGACTTTCAATCGATTCAGCATACCAGAGTGTGGCATAACCAATGTCATCGGTGAGCCGAGGCTGCCGGTGCTCAGAAAAATGATTCAGATTCCTTATGGGGCTGAAGTGGATATGGAGATTATCTCCTCAGAGTTCAAGGAAAAGTCCTTGGCGGAATTGGGCATATTTAATCGGATCATTCCCGTTCAGCCTTCCATTCCCAAAATTGAAGGCGCTTGGGAAAATGCTCAGTTTGCGATTGATGAGGAAACGTATCTAACAAACACCTTCTATCAGCAGAAGTTAGCACAGGTGGGAGAGATAGGTGCAATCCGCGGACACAGATTTGTAACAGTGGAGATCTCACCTGTCAGTTACAATCCGGTGTCGGAGAGATTGAAAATTTACTCTTACGTAAGGGTTCGGGTGAATCTGACTGGTTCCAACAGGATCCAAACTGAAAATATGCTCTATCGATACGCTTCTCCGCCCTTTGAGGAGATGTGCCGGGACATGTTCATCAACTACTCAGCTTATCAAGACATAATTAAGGGGGCTCCTGCTTTGCCCATAGGATATCTTATCATCGTGCACGACAGTTTTGAGTCCCAGGCGGTTCCTCTGGCGGAATGGAAGAGTAAGAAAGGTTATCATGTGACTGTTGCAAACACCACCCAGACTGGCACTTCCACCACCAGTATCAAAAATTACATTTCAGAGGCTTATGGCACCTGGCCCATTCCTCCGACTTATGTCCTGTTCTTTGGTGACGTAGGAAGCTGGATTCCCACCTACAACGGAACATACAGCTATAGCGCCACCGACCTTTACTATGTGCAGATGGACGGAGATAGGTTTGCTGATATCTACCGAGCCAGATTTCCTGTGCGCAACACCACCGAAGCAACCGACATGGTGAATAAACTCCTCTATTATGAGAACCCGACTTCGCCGGATCTGGAATGGATGAGGAATGAATGTTTCATCGCCTCATCTAGTAGTAGTCAAATGGCGGAGTTCACTCATCGATACGTGATTCAGAATTATCTTATTCCTAATGGAGTGATCGTGGATAGCATCTGGCAGAGATTGGGTGGTAGCACATCCGACATAACCACCAGTGTAAATGCTGGGAGAAGCGTGGTCTGCTATTCCGGACATGGAGGTCCCAGCGGATGGGGATGCGTGCCGTTCTCCACTTCCAATGTGCGGGCTCTCTCAAATGCGGATGAGTATCCTTTGGTGCTCTCGCATGCCTGTTCCACCAATCCTTTTGATCAAACCGAGTGTTTCGGTGAGGTCTGGGTCAAGGAGGCGAACAAAGGAGGTATAGCATTCTGGGGAGCTTCTGCCTCCTCTTACTGGGACGAGGATGACATCCTGGAGAAAAGAATGTTCAAAGCGGCATTTGAGGATACCTGTTATTCAGTGGTCTCCATGACCGATAAGGCGCTATGGTATCTTTCAGAATACTACGGCGGAGGGGGACGTACGAATTACTACTTTGACATGTACAATGTGAATGGCGATCCCTCTGTTGATATTTGGACCTATATCGCCGACGACCTGGTGGTCGATTTCCCCAGCCTCATTCCTATGTTGCCCTCTTATGCCGTGGAGATCACTGTCGAAACTGCGAGCAAAGGTCCCCTGTTTGGAGCTTTGGTCTGTTTGAGAAAAGGAGCGGAGGTTTTTGAGACCGGATACACTGATGCCAGCGGTCAGGTAACGCTGTATGTCTCACCTGCCACGTTGGGCTATATGGATCTGACCATCACCGCCCACAATCAGCTTCCTTTCGAGGACTCCATAAACGTCATCCCGCCGGGAGATGCCTATTTAACTTACCAAGGGTATAGTATTGATGATGACAGTCTGGGTGATAGTCGGGGAAACGGTGATGGAGATGTTGATTTTGCAGAGACCATTGAGGTACCCATTGGGTTGAGAAATCTGGGCGATTCCACCGCCCATGATGTGTATGGCACCCTTTCCACCACTCATCCGCTGGTTAGCGTAATTGACGATTCGGCGTTTTGGGGGGAGATACCCAGCGAAA
>CAZOJT010000061.1:0-14708 GCA_964580215.1 uncultured Ignavibacteria bacterium
TAAAAACCAATAAAATAAACTGGATCAGATTTTCTCAAAAAACAACATAAAAACGCTACGCTACTGAATTATTTACAATGTGCGACTTATCACGCTAAGATTTGGCTCGATGAATCGAACAACTACAGAAATCTAAGAGAAAAGAAAAATAACAAAGAGGCCGCTATGCGATATAAAGCTTTATATGGAACACATGATATACTTCCTGATGACTCGTTTAAGTGGCAATATTTAGAAGATCAGGTTAGAAAGGTGTTTGCTCCTTATAACTATAAGGAAATACGAGTTCCAACTTTTGAGGAGACAGAACTCTTTTCCCGAAGCATTGGCCAGGATACCGACATCGTCCAAAAGGAGATGTATACCTTTACCGATCAGGGGAAAAGAAGCATCACCTTAAGGCCGGAGGGAACCGCCGGGGTGGTAAGAGCCTATTTGCAACACAGCCTGGGAGAGAGATCTCCTTTGGTGAAGCTTTTCTATTTCGGCAGCATGTTCAGGCAGGAAAGACCCCAAAAAGGGCGCATGAGGGAATTTCATCAATTCGGGATCGAAGCCATCGGTTCGAATGACCCTTCACTTGATGCCGAACAGATCGAGATGGCGGTCAGGATCTGTGAGCAATTGAAGATCACCGACTTCAAATTGCATTTAAACAGCATCGGGTGTCCGGTCTGCCGACCAGTACATAGAGATAAGCTTCTGAATTTCATGAAAGATAAGGTGGGCAAACTATGTGACGACTGCAAAACCAGATACATGCGCAATCCTTTGCGGATGTTTGACTGCAAGAATGAGAAGTGTATAGAACAACTCAAAGATGCACCGGTGATGGTTGATTATCTCTGTGAAGATTGCCAGACTCATTACAATCAGGTTAAAAGATATTTAGAGAAGCTGAAAATAGACTACTTTGAGGACAAAAGATTGGTGCGCGGTCTGGATTATTACACCAGAACCGCTTTTGAGATAAAATCACCTCTTCTGGGAAGTCAGGATACTTTGTTGGGAGGCGGACGCTATGATCTTTTGGTGGAAGAGTTAGGTGGAAAAAGCACTCCCGCCATCGGTTTCGCCGCAGGGATGGAAAGATTCATGCTGGTGCTGGAGATGCAGAAGAAGTTTGACTTTGAAGAGAAAAAGCTTAATCTGTTCATCGCCTCATTAGGGGTGGAAGCAAAAGCTTTTGCCGTCAAACTGATCCGGGATTTGAGAAAGAAGAATATTACTTGTGATACAGACTACCTTCAAAGAAGCTTAAAAGCCCAGATGAAAGAGGCTGACCGCCAAAAGGCGGAGAAGGTTTTAATCATCGGCGAAGAGGAGATCAAAAAAGGAAAAGCTATCCTGAGAGATATGCAGACCGGTGAGCAGAAGCAGATTGAATTAGACCGAATAGATAATGTTCTGTAATTGTGTTGTTTGATACCAAAGAAGAAATCTGCTATGGGAGGAAGGGGTAGCCGCAGACTTTAGTCTGCGGGGTGGGGAAAAACCATTTGGTCAACGGATTAAACGGATGAAATCTGTTCAATCATTTGCTCCCACTAGATTTTATCATCGAGCGGGAATCGGCAGATGATAACATCCGCCGAGGAGCAAATAAAAAAATTGACAGAAGGAGGATAAGATTATGTTAACCGCTTATCTGAAAGCGGCAATGAAAAAAGCAAAATATGAGATTCTCCAGGATGACAACACATTTTATGGAGAGATTCCCGGCTTTGAAGGAGTTTATGCCAATGCCGATACTCTTGAAGCTTGCCGTGATGAATTGGAGGAGGTTTTGGAGGAATGGATTCTTTTCAGGGTATCACGTAATCTTCCCTTACCTCAAGTGGATGGAATCGAATTGAAGATCAAGGAAACCGCATAATGCCACGCTTTGGACCAATAAAAAGAAAAGAGCTGATTCAGTTGCTGAAAGCTGTCGGTTTCGAAGGTCCATACTCGGGTGGAAAGCATCAATTCATGATTAAAGGCGAAATCACCTTGCGAATTCCGAATCCTCATCATAGTGATATTGGCAAGGAGCTACTTGCCAGGATTCTTAAGCAGGCGAAAATTGATAGAGAAACTTGGGAGAAGTTGTAGGTCATGCATCCCGCAGGGTGCTTGACAAAAGCTTGGGCATTAGGAAGTGCCGATGCGAATTAGCTTCGGCAATTCTCCCGCCTTTGGCGTGATCTTGAGACCATTGCCGAAGTATCACTAAACGTAACACTGGAGTGTAAAGCTTTAGGGAGTGTTGAAAAAGTGTCTTACACTCTTTAGACGGCGAGAAAAGATCATTGTAGGGATCCCGCCGTTGGCGGGATGGCTGTCCTCCTTAGAGTAAGGACAGGGACAAGCCCTGTCCCTACGTAAAACCTTCTCCATAAAATGACTTTTTCAATAAGCCCTTTAGCTTTACTGATAACCCATCGTAAACTGAATCACATCCAAGGCAAACATAAATGTTTGCACTCCAAGTCGGGTGTATAAATGCAAGCGATTTACAAGAAAACACAAAGAGGTTGGATAATTAATTTAGTCTTCATTCCCATTCTCCTCTTTTTTGCAGCTATTCTTTATTATCAAGAGGTGCTGGGCAAGCCTTTGGGTGACAGGCCTGCGCCTTCCTGGTTCTATTTAGGGTTTATTCTGCTGTTTTTGGTTCTCTTGGCTTTGTTTTCCACTCTGACCGTTACTGGATTCACCAACTATATCGAAATGAAATTCGGGATTGGGCTTATCCGCAAAAAGTTTCACTATAAAGATATTAAGTCCTGTTCGGTTCAGAAAAACCCTTTCTTATACGGATGGGGTATCAGAAAAATACCGGGCGGCTGGCTTTATAATGTATCCGGCTCTATGTCCGTTCAACTGGATATGAAAGATGGAAAGATGTATAGAATCGGGACAGCCGAGCCTAAAAAATTGGACGAGTTCATAAAGACAAGATTGAGCTTGTTCGGGGGTGCATAAAATCCCGATTGAATCCGGATTAATGGGAGTGGAGCTTTGATAGGGATAGGGTATAGATGTCATTGCAAATAACCTCACCCCTTGCCCCTCTCCTTAGAGAGAATGTGTCATAATGTCATTCTGAGGCGTTAGCCGAAGAATCTCGATTTTGCAACTTATTGTAACTACGAGATTCTTCGCTTCGCTCAGAATGACAAAAGCAGGTTTTTGAGAATTGTGACACAGTCTGAGAAGGGAGAGGGGAATAAAGCTACAGTTTTGCTCTCCTCTTGAGTTTACCTCTATTCAGTCTAACTTTTGCTTGACTTATAGCCAAATCCGATTAAATTTGTCAAGAAATTTCGAAAGGAGACCAGATGAAAAAAGATTTTCTAACTATACCAGATTTCACCACAGAGGAGATAAAAAAGACGTTTCAACTGACTCTGGATATGAAGTCAAAAAAGATTGCGCCGCTTCCGTTGAAGGATAAAGCGGTGGCTTGTATATTCCTTAAGCCGTCACTTCGGACCAGAGTGAGCTTTGAGGTGGGGATCGGTCAACTGGGAGGAAAGTCCCTCTACATCACCGGTGACGAGATCGGACTGGGTAAGAGAGAATCTATATATGATGCCGCCAAAGTTCTGTCACGATTTGTGGATATGATAATGATAAGGGCATTCGATCACCGGGAGGTGGAAGAATTAGCCAAACATACAGAGGTTCCGGTGATCAACGGTCTAACCGATTTTTTGCATCCCTGTCAGGTGATGGGGGATTTGTTGACCATTCTGGAAAAGAAAGGAAAGGTAGAAGGCTTGACCATCGCTTATCTGGGTGATGGCAACAATGTAGCTAATTCGTGGCTTAACGCCTCCACCAGATTCTCCTTTAACCTCCGGATTGGCACTTCGCCTGAGACCAAACCGGATCAGGACATCTTTCAGAATGCCCAGAAGATCGGCTTAAGTCAAATAACTTTAACTTTTGATCCGAAAGAAGCAATAAAGGATGCGGACGTGGTCTACACCGACGTATGGGCGAGCATGGGGCAGAAGGATCTCTCGGAGCAAAGAAGGAAACTTCTTAAAGATTTTCAGGTCAATGATGATCTGCTAAAGTATACTAAGGGGGACTGTATCGTGATGCACTGTCTGCCGGCAAACAGGGGAGAGGAGATTACAGATGAGGTGATGGATGGTCCCAACTCAGTGGTGTTTGATCAGGCAGAAAACAGACTGCATATACAGAAGGCAATCATGATGAGACTGATGACTTGAAAGTGAGGTAAATCAAAATTCAGAATTGACTACGAATTTCACCGCTCTGATTTTGGTAATTTTGAATTTTGCGTTGAAATTTTGCATTTTGAATTTTTAACTTTGAATTCTCTTAGAAGGGTTTAACTATGGCTAAAATTGTAGAGTGTGTCCCTAACTTCAGTGAAGGAAGAAGGCCAGAGGTGATTGAGGCGATCCTGGCTGAGATCAAATCGGTACCGGGGGTTCTGCTGTTGGACAAGGAGATGGATAAAGACCACAACCGGGCAGTGGTCACTTTTGTGGGTGGACCAGAGGAAGTTAAGTCTGCCGCTTTCAAAGCCGTAGCCAAAGCCACCGAACTGATAGATATGGAGAAGCATCAGGGTGAACACCCTCGTATGGGGGCAACCGACGTGGTGCCCTTCATTCCCATCTCCGATGTGACCATGCAGGATTGCGTGGTGCTGGCTGAGCAATTGGGAAAAAAGGTGGGGGAGGAGCTTCAAATTCCGGTTTATCTCTATGAATCGGCAGCAAAAAGGCCGGATCGGGTTAACTTGGCGGCTGTAAGACGAGGCGAATATGAAGGGATCAAAGTGGAGATAGAGACTAATCCGGACAGAAAGCCGGATTTTGGTCCAGCCAGGATGCACCCCACGGCTGGTGCTGTCGCCATCGGAACCCGAATGCCCTTGATCGCCTTCAATGTCTATTTGGGAACTCCCTATGTAGGAATTGCCAAAGAGATCGCCAGATCGATCAGATTCTCAGGTGGTGGTCTCAGATACTGCAAAGCCTTGGGATTTGAGATCAAAGAAAGGGGATTGGCACAGATATCCATGAATCTGGTCAATTATCGGAAAACCACCATCTTTCGGGTATTTGAAATGATAAAGGCTGAGGCGGAAAGATACGGCGTTCCCATCATCTCCAGCGAGATAGTTGGTCTCACTCCTCAGGATGCCCTTCTGGATGTGGCAGAATATTATCTCCGGCTGGAGAATTTCAAGAAGGAACAGGTTCTGGAAAGTAAACTGATGACCTTTGCCGGAGGGGAAAAGGAGGGGCTGGAAGGGTTCATAGACCAGGTGGCTTCATCCTCTCCTGCTCCGGGTGGGGGAAGTGTTTCCGCCGCCTGCGGTGCCTTGGCTGGCGCTCTCTCCTCCATGGTATGCCGGTTGACCATAGGAAAGAAAAGATTTAAAGAAGTGACAGACGAGCTGAAAGGGGTTTTGGAAAAGGCAGAAGAGATCAAAAAACAGATGGAGGAGTTTATCGTCAAGGATGCTGAGAGTTTCGACAGGGTTATGGCTGCCATGAAGCTTCCCAAATACACAGACGAAGAGAAGGAGAAACGTAATCTGGCTATTCAGGAGGCGACCAAGGGAGCCATATCCGTCCCTTTTCAGGTGATGGAGAAGGGGTTGGGGGCACTGAGGCTAAGCCAGATAGTGGTTGAAAAAGGGAATCCTAATATGGTCTCAGATGCAGGTGTGTCGGCGCTTACCGCGAGAACAGCGGTAGAGGGAGCGTACCTGAATGTTCGTATTAATCTGAATTCTATTGAGGACCAAAATTTTGTAACCTCCACCAAAGAAAAGGCAGATGCCCTCAGAAAAGAGGCTATACTTTTTGCCCAAGAGATTGAAAAGAAGGTGGAGGAGAAATTAGCTGAAAGTCAGTGAAGCGGATGCAAAAAAGATGGATAGATCTCCATATTCACACTACTGCTTCTGATGGCTTATTCACCCCGGAAGAGGTGGTTGAGATTGCCAAAAGAGAAGGGCTTTCCGCCATCTCCATAACCGATCATGACACCATCGATGGCTATCAGGCAGCCAAAAAGAGGGCAGAGGAATTAGAAATTGAGCTCATACCGGGGGTGGAACTTTCCACCTCCCACAAGGGCGAAGATTTTCATATTTTAGGATATTTGATTGACTGCGAAAATCCTGAATTTTTAAAGAAGATAAACAGTTTCCAGGAGGAGAGGCGGGTGCGAGGGGAGGAGATGGTGGAAAAACTAAATGAGCTGGGGATAGACTTGAGCATGGAGACGGTAAAAAACATTGCGGGGAAAGGCGCGATGGGAAGACCTCACTTAGCGGATGCTTTACTCAAAGAGGAGTTTGTGCATACCTATGAAGAAGCTTTTGCCAGATATATAGGTTATCATGCTCCAGCTTACGTTCCCAAGAAATTCTTGACTCCCCAGGAAGGGATTGAGTTGATCCATCTGATTCGAGGGGTGGCAATTCTGGCTCATCCTGGAACCTGCAGGTCACAACACGCCATCTATGATTTCCTCCAGTTGGGTCTGGACGGAATCGAAGCCTATCATTCCAAACACAACCGGGAGGCAACGCAAAATTATATCAACTTAGCCAACAAACTGGGACTGATCTACACCGGTGGCTCGGATTGTCATGGCAGAAGAGGGGGGAAAATTCTGATCGGCACAGGCAAAGTGCCGTATCGTTGTCTGGAGACATTGCGAAAGGTGAAAGAGGAAAACTATTAAAATCAATGATGGATGACGGATGACGAATAACGAAAAAAAATAAAAAATAACAGACCGCTGATTTAATCTGTTTTATCTGTTGAGAAATTATCTTGAACTAACAAGACTCGTCTCACTTATCAGCCATCATTTGAAAAGCAAAACTTTGTAATAAATAAGTCTACATCTGACTAAAAGGAGAGATGTGATGAAGAGAATGTTTTTTTTAGCCTTTTTAATTTTTATTTTTCAAAATGCTCAGGCAGAAGAGCAGAAATTGAGTGAAGCTTATGAACAACAGCTTGTGGAAAGGGTGAAAAGCGTTTTTTCATCAGAAGCTCCCAAGGAGGAGGTCGAACGTCCTGTTTGCGCCACTCCCATATTCCTGGAGGTAAAAGCTAACTGGGATAGGCTTTCTGCCAGAACCAGAAAAATATTGAAATCGTATGTTGAAAGACCATCTTACAACTTTACGGAATATGTCTACGACACCCCTGAGGGTCATTTCAAGATTCACTACGTTAGGGAGGGAGATAATGCGGTGTTTAATCCTGATGGTGATTTGAATGTTAATGGTCACCCGGACTGGGTCGATACCGTAGGCATGGTTTTGGAACATGTTTGGGATACTGAGCTTAATGTTTTAGGTTATAATCAGCCCCCGAGCGATGGTGATTATCCCGATACAGAAGATAATGGAGGGGATGGGAAATATGACATATACCTACTGAATATCGCTTATTTAGGTTACACCCAAGGCGAATTCATTGTCGCTTCTCCGTATCCGGGTTCTGCCACCAGCTTTATTGCGTTGGATAACGACTATCTTGAGCACACTCAACATTCCCAACTTGAGTGGGTTCAGGTAACATCTGCCCATGAGTTCTTTCACGCAATTCAAATGGGCTATGATGGCACTGAGTATGAACGGGAAGATAAGCTTGCCAAACCTTACTGGATGGAAATGTCAGCTGTCTGGATGGAGGATATGGTCTATGACGGTGTAAATGATTACCTGGGTTATCTTTCTTATTTTTTCAATCATCCTGATTGGTCTCTTAAAACTTTCAGCTATGAAATGATAATGCCCGACAGTGCTTTGCATCCCTACGGCAGCTGTGTGTGGCCAATATATCTCACAGAAAGATCTTATCCATCAATACCAGCAGGATTTGATGCCACCATAATAAGAGATATCTGGGAAGAGTGTGCGAAGGTTCCCGGATCCAATGCCATAGACTACCCGGGTGGTGAGTCTGCCACAGATAAAGCCTTGCAAGCAAGAGGAATCACCTTTGAGGAGGCTTTTCGGGAGTTCACGGTGTGGAATTATTTTACTGGAACAAGAACTCGAACTCAGCTTTTTTACTCCGAAGGTGATATGTTTCCGGAGGTGAAAGTGGAGGATTTACATTACCATACCACTTATCCAGTATACTCGCCCTCGGGTCCAAATCATCCTTATGGCTTGGGCTCCAATTACATAGTTTTTAAACCAGAAGAGAAACAAGGGGGGATAAAACTTACCTTTTCGCCCGCCGACGAAGACTATGATTTTGAAATTTCAGCATTAGGGTACAATAAGGATGTTAACGAGCCGGTTAGCCATGAATTCCAGATTAACCACCAGACAGGTGCTTCTGAGACGGATGTCTACGACTGGACCTCGTATAATGAGATAATAATGATTCCCGCAGCCGCCAGCCGAGATGGAGATTCATTTTTTCCATACATTTATTCCGCAGTATTTGATAGTTCTTACCATGGGGAATATCCTTTTCCTCAGAAGGATTGGATCGGGCAAAATTTTCCTAATCCTTTCGTCATTGAAAGTAGCTCCGATTCTACATATTTCCCTTTCATTTTATCTTCGGTCAGTGAAGTGAAAATTGACGTGTTTACTGTTTCAGGAGAACTGATTTGGGACTATCCCCCTCCTAAGGAGGAGGGCGAAGAATGGACGATCGGGGATTACACGAAGCGTGGCAGATGCCCTGCCTGGGACGGGAGAAATCAAAAGGGGGAATATGTCGCCTCCGGTATATATATATATCAGGTAAGGACCAAGAATTCTACCGTCATTAAGAAGATAGCGGTGATCAGATGAGTTTTTCTGTTAGGAAGCTTGCCTTGATGGGAGTTTTGATCGCCTTAGCCATCGTGTTGAAGCTTCCTTTGCTTTCTGTTCCTAACGTAGAATTCTTCACCTTCATAATTTTCTCCTCCGGATATCTTTTGGGAATGATAGGGGGAGCGGTGGTGGGGATCATTTCCATATCAATTTACACCTCCGTTATCACTCCCTACGGCTTACCTCCATTGCCCATAGCATTTGCTCAGATTCTGTCTATGGCTCTGATCGGATTTGCCGGAGGGCTGGCTTTTAAATTTAATGTAGTTTCTATTGACGAAAATTCGCCATCTCGGTTATTTGTTCACTATTTCATCATGGGAGTTTTCGGGTTGGTTCTGACCATAATTTATGATCTCTTTACCAATTTGGCTGTTGCGTTTGTGATGGGTCAATTTCTTCCAGTGATGGTTGCCGCCATTCCCTTCGCGCTTATTCACATTCTTTCCAATGTCATCATCTTTGTGGTCTTCGGTCCCCATCTTTTGATGATATCAAAAATTCCGTTTAAGTGAAATCAGGACAGACTCGAAGGTCCGCCCTTACATTAGGATTCAACCTAACGTCACAACTTCAGTTTACCCTGAACGCAAGTGAAGGATGTTCGACGCCTCTCATGTTGTGTGCTAAAGACGATTTCACATATTTTGGGCGGGATGAATTCCCGCCTCTATGCGGGACTTTCGGACAATTTCTCTATGCAAGTCTTTGTGACAAATTTCACTTGACAAGACCTCCCTTTGTGTGTATATACTGATAGCTTTTGAAGGTTTATATCAGAAGGTTGAGCAAAATTGGGTCACCTTTGGCTTGTGAACATTTCCAGTCATTATCTATGAAAAAAGTGAGGAGGATATGGTCGGAATAGTTGGCTACGGAGCTTATGTCCCCAGAAACAGAATAAAAGTAGAAGAGATCGCCAAAGTGTGGGGTGCAGATGCCCCCAGTTACAAGAAGGGACTTTTGCTTTATGAGAAGTCAGTCCCCAGCCCGGATCAGGATACAATCACCATGTCGGTGGAGGCGACCAAGTATGCGCTGAAACGGGCAAATATCGACCCTAAAGAGATTGGAGCAGTTTACGTGGGCTCTGAATCTCATCCCTATGCAGTAAAGCCTTCCGGCACTGTCTTGGGTGAAGCAATTGGAGCCACCCCAGAGATACATTGCGCTGATTATGAGTTTGCCTGCAAGGCGGGAAGCGAAGCCATGTTTGTCTGCATAGGGCTGGTTGAAGCCGGGGCGATCAAATATGGATTGGCGGTGGGGGCAGATACCTCTCAGGGTGCTCCGGGTGATGCGCTGGAGTATTCGGCTGCCGCCGGAGCGGCTTCATTCATATTTGGCAAGGAGAATCTGATAGCAAAGGCGCTTCACACTTACTCTTACATGACCGACACCCCTGATTTCTGGAGGCGGGAATATCAATTCTATCCCCGGCATGCCGGCCGTTTCACCGGAGAGCCCGCCTACTTCAAACACGTCACCGGAGCGGCTGAAGGAATCATGAGCAAAGCGGGCATGAAACCAGAGGATTTCAACTATGTCGTCTTCCATCAACCCAATGGGAAATTCCCTCAGAGAGTAGGGAAAATGCTCGGATTCAAAAAGGAACAGATAGAGCCGGGATGGCTTTGTCCTACCCTGGGCAATACCTACTCTGGATCATCTCCCATGGGGCTTACAGCCACCCTGGATATTTCCAAGCCAGGGGACAAAATCCTGATGGTATCATACGGTTCTGGAGCGGGAAGCGATGGCTTCATTTTCGAGGTAACTGAACGGATCGAAAAAGTACGGGATAAAGCTCCCCATACCAGATTCCAGTTAGACAATAATAAGAAGTATATAGATTATGGCACGTATGCTAAATTCAGAGGCAAGATACGAATGGGAACGTAAACTGATCGAAGCTGGTTTGTTGGTTGCGATGCTCGTTTCGATGCTGGGTGTTCGAAACTTAAAGGAGTATACAGTGGAGTGCACCAGCTTGCTGGTGCGGTCTCTGTTAGAATTTAAGTAGGGTAGAAGAACATTTGGATTTCAAAAAACTATGGATCCTGCGGATTTGACAGTGGCGATGCTGGACAGGTTGCGTAGCCAAGGGTCTATCCCTTGGCAGGCAAGCCGTGAAGGCTTGCCTACGCTTTTAATTTGAAGAAAGCAAAATCAAGTAAGGAGAAAAACATGAGAGATGTTGCCATCATAGGTGTGGGAATGAACAAGTGGGGGGAGCTGTGGCAGAAATCGTTAAGGGACATATTTGTGGAGAGCGCCCTTTTAGCCATTGAGGACGCCGGAGTGGATCATATCGATTCCATGTATGTGGGTTGTATGACCTCCGGCATTTTTGTGGGACAGGAGCATCTTTCCTCCCTTTTGGCTGATTACTTAGGAGCCGGTCCCATTCCCTCAGCCCGGATAGAGTCTGCCTGCGCCTCAGGTGGTCTGGCGGTGAGGATGGGATTCATAGAAGTGGCTTCCGGTATCTCTGATATAGTTTTGGTGGGGGGAGTGGAAAAGATGACCGACGTGGGCGGAGATGGCGCCACCTATGCCCTCTCCACCGCGGCTGATCAGGAATATGAGGTGTATCATGGGATCACTTTTCCCGGTCTCTATGCCCTGATGGCAAGAAGTCACATGTATAAGTATGGCACCACCAGAGAACAGTTAGCCCATGTGGCGGTGAAAAATCACGAAAATGGATCCAAAAATCCTTTAGCCCAGTTCCCTCAGAAGGTCACGGTGGATCAGGTGATTAACTCCATCATGATAGCTGATCCTTTGACCATACTGGACTGTTCTCCCATCACCGATGGCGCCGCATGTGCTATCCTGTGTCCAGCGGAGATGGCGAAAAAGATCTCCAAAAAGCCTGCGGTAAAGATAATCGGCACAGGCAATGCCACCGATACCATCGCCATACACAGCCGCAAGGATTTAACCACTCTTTCCGCCACCGTAAAGGCGGCAGAGGTGGCATACAAGATGGCGAACGTAAAGCCAGAGGATATCGATCTGGCTGAGGTGCATGATTGCTTCACCATAGCTGAGATAATTGTAATTGAGGATATAGGTTTTGTTAAGAAGGGCGAAGGTGGAAAAGCCACCGAAAGCGGAATGACCGCTATAGGAGGGGAAAAGCCTATCAACACCAGCGGTGGTCTGAAATCCAAAGGACATCCGGTAGGGGCAACCGGTGTGGGGCAGGTGGTGGAGATAGTTCATCAGCTCAGAGGAGAAACTGGTGACAGACAGGTCAAAAACGCCAAAATTGGGCTTACTCAAAACATGGGTGGAAGTGGTGGAAGTGCGGTGGTTCATATAATGCAAGCCATGTAAATTCAGTAAGTCGAAGTTCGTTTAACGGTGTCGATGCTCGTATCGAAGTCCGTTTGTCGAAGTTCGAATCTCGAATTTGATTTTTATTTGTTTGAGGTTTTTCGAGCTTCCATAACCGAGTTTCGAGCATCGAAACGAGCTTCGCAACCGATAAACGATAAACGACATTCGGAGGTAATCCAAAATGTTCCCAGCCAGATACTGGAGAGAGATACCCCAAAGATACAGATTAGAAGCAAAGAAATGCAAAGGTTGCGGGAAGATATATTTCCCGCCTCGCCTTATTTGTGCCGAATGCAAATCCAGGGATTTTGAGGATGTAAAACTCAAGGATCAAGGGAAACTGGTCAGCTATACTGTGATCCGGGTGGCACCCAGCCAGTTTGTGAATCAGACCCCTTATCCTATGGGAATTGTAGAGCTGGATGATGGAACCAAACTTTTAGCCCAGATTGCTGATTGCGAACCGGACCAGCTTAAAATCGGGATGAAGCTGAGGCTGGAGTTTCGGAAGATTCAGCAGGACGGTGAAGCTGGTATCCTGTGTTATGGATACAAATATGTTCCGGCATAGCCGAGTGCAACTGGAGTGTAAAACTTTAGCTTTACCAACTTTTTTAGTTGGCAGTTATCAGCTAACAGCTAACAGCAGACAGAAAACTGCCAACTGCTAACCGCCAACTGCTAACTGTCAAAAAATGTTTCGAATAGAGAGCAAAGTAGACACAAAGAGTTCTGAGTTTCAGCAGAATAAAGCTGAAATGCAGAGGTTGGTCGCAGAGTATCAGGAGATATTAAAGCAGATAAAACTGGGGGGGGCGGAAAAGGATCGCAAGAGACATAAAGAACGGGGAAAGCTGACGGTAAGGGAAAGACTGGACCTTTTGTTTGATAAGAACACTCCCTTTCTGGAACTATCTCCTCTGGCCGCTTATGATATGTATGACAACGGAGCTCCTGCGGCTGGCATGGTCACCGGAGTAGGAGTAGTGCATGGAAGAGAAGTTTTGGTGGTGGCAAACGATGCAACGGTCAAAGGTGGCACCTATTTTCCCATTACCATAAAGAAACATGTGCGGGCTCAAGAGGTGGCCATGGAGAATCGCCTCCCTTGCATCTATCTGGTCGATTCCGGTGGCATCTTTCTCCCCTATCAGTCGGGGACTTTCCCGGATAAGGATCATTTCGGAAAGATATTCTATAACCAAGCTCGCCTCTCTGCCATGGGCATTGCTCAGATCGCCATTGTGATGGGTTCCTGCACAGCAGGAGGAGCGTATGTCCCCGCTATGAGCGATGAGGCGGTGATTGTTAGAAGACAAGGAACCATCTTCATCGGCGGACCTCCTCTGGTAAAGGCGGCAACCGGCGAGGAGGTGACGGATGAGGAGTTGGGAGGTGCAGACGTTCATTGTAGAATCTCCGGCGTGGCTGATCATTATGCCTTAAATGATAAGCATGCACTTCAAATCGCCAGAAACATAATTGAATCTCTGGACCCACCTAAAAAATTTGAGCTGGATGTGGCTGAGCCTGAAGCTCCTTATTATGATCCGGAGGAGATCTATGGCGTAGTCCCCCGGGATTTAAGAAAGCCTTACGACATCCGGGAGGTCATCGCTAGAATAGTTGACGGAAGCAGATTTCAGGAGTTCAAGGAGCTGTATGGGCCCACCATTGTGACCGGATTTGCCCGAATCATGGGCTATCCGGTGGGGATTTTAGGTAACAATGGGGTCCTTTTTTCCGAAAGTTCTCTCAAGGCGTCTCATTTCATCAATCTCTGCACCATGCGAAAGATTCCTCTTATCTTCCTCCAGAACATAACCGGCTTTATCGTAGGAAAGCAATATGAACATGGTGGGATTGCCAGGGATGGGGCAAAGATGGTGCATGCGGTGGCAAATGCAGACGTTCCCAAGCTTACCGTGATCGTTGGCGGCTCCTATGGAGCGGGGAACTACGGCATGTGCGGGCGGGCTTATGACCCGCGCCTCATCTGGATGTGGCCCAACGCCAAGATCTGTGTGATGGGAGGGGAGCAAGCAGCAAACGTTCTGTTAACGGTAAAGATGAGAGCACTTAAGAAACAAGGCAATACCATGACCAAAGAGGAGCAAGAGAAGTTCATGGAGCCTACACTCAAAAAGTACGAGGAGGAATCCAGCCCCTACTACAGCGGCGCCCACCTTTGGGACGATGGGATTCTAGACCCTCTGGAGACACGTACCGCTTTAGCTTTAGGTATCTCCATGGCACTGAACGCTCCCATCCCCGATCAAAGATTTGGAGTCTTCAGGATGTAAGCAACTCACCCTCAACGTGTTACCGAATAGAGATGAAGTGCTTGTTGAGGGGTCAAAAAAAGAGTCCCTCCATGGTTTTAAAGCAGAGTTTTGAAAATTGACAGCAGAAAAGAATTGTGAGACTATCTCCTATTCCTTCAAAGATAAGATTGCTACAGTTACGCTCAATCGTCCTGAAGTTCACAATGCCTTCAACGAGGTGATGATCGCCGAGCTTA
>CAZOJT010000062.1:0-13820 GCA_964580215.1 uncultured Ignavibacteria bacterium
GAAGATAAAGGCAATAAAGTTGGAACGTCCGTTTTGGGGATATAGACGAGTATGGGCGTGGCTTGTGCACCGGGAAAAGATGTGTCTTCGCAATATAATAATGTCAGTAGTTTGTCCGCAGGATCCAGATTCGGACAAATAGAAAATGTCAGGTTATAATCATCCATAGGGATGAAGAGTGTTAAACCTGACTATGCAAGAGGCGGGGAGGTATAAAATAATATCGGAGGTAGAAGGTGGGTATCTTAGGATTAAAGAGGCTGGAGAGATATTAGGATTAAGCGAGCGGCAGGTATATCGGATAAAGGCGCGGGTGGAGAAGGAGGGAATGGGAGGGATAATCCATAAAAGTAAAGGTAAGAAAGCTCCGCGTTGGCTTACGGAGAAGATCAGGGATAAGATAGACCATTTTTATAGGAGTAAATATAGAGGTTTCAACCTGACTCACATGACGGAGTATTTGAATCAGGAGGAAGGGATATTCGTATGAATGTGCGTATGCACTCATACGAGCTTCGCAAAGGTTTCGAGGGAATCGGTGAGGCAGATTTTATTGGGGAAAGAGTCTTATGTCAAAAAGAGGAGATATCCTAAGCATAGGCGGTGGAGAGAACCTTCTGCGAGAGAGGGTCAGATGGTTCAATTTGACACCTCTGATCATGATTGGTTAGAAGGGAGAGATCCCAGGCTTTATCTGATTGGAGGTGTGGATGATAGTACCGGCAAGGTAGCGGGAGCCAAGTTTGTGTTAGCTGATGGGGTAAAACAGAACATGGAGGTATTCTGGGGTATTGTTCAGAGAAGAGGGATTCCCTTGAGTGTATATGTGGATCGTGGCTCTAACTTTAAGACTACCCGCCACCAGAGTACAGAATACCAACTTATCCCGCCTATGGCGGGACCACCCAATTTGCCCGGGCTTTAGAGGAATTAGGAGTAAGGATGATCTACGCCTATTCACCTCAAGCCAAGGGAAGGATTGAGAGAAAGTTTGGAGTGTTCCCCCGCCTTTGGCGGGGTTCGGAGCTCAGACTCCATAATATCTCTAGCTTAGAGGAAGCCAATCGCTATCTAAAAGAACAATTTATTCCAAAGCACAATCGGATGTTTTCACGTTCTGCCAAAGAGCCTGATTCTGCCTATAGACCCTTACCTAAGGGGTTGAAGTTAAAGGACATCTTCTGCTTAAAAGAAGAAAGAACTGTTTCTGGGGATAATACCATAAGTTACAATGGAAAGGTTTTTCAGATCCTGCCCAATGAATACCGGATCAGCTTTGTCAAGGCTAAGGTAAAAGTGCATGAACATCTGGATGACACCATTCATATCTTTTACCAAGGCAAAAGACTAAAACATAAGCAAATACCAAAAGAAAAAACCAAACCAAAGAAAAATGAGCTCATAACCATAAATTACTGACATTTTAAATTTGCAAAAAACCTGACATTTTTAATTTGCATTGACACCTTTAGAAAAATCTCTTGACAAAATAATGGAAGCATATATATTAATGCAAATTCAAAAGAAGGACGGATTTATTTTTCGGGTGGTGCCATTTATGAAAAGATAAAGCAATCGCAAACCTTAAATATTTAACAAAGAAAGGAGGGAGCATCTAAATGAAAAAAGGGATTTGGGTTGTTGGGCTTTTGTTCTTTCCAGTTTTGCTTCTGATCCTGGGGTGCGCGGGAGAGCCTAAAAACGAACTGGCGGCTGCCAAAGATGCTTTGGAGAAAGCCAGGGTGGCTGAGGCGGATAAATATGCGGCAGATCTTTTCACCCAGGCTGAAAACTCCATCACCGAGGCAGAGAATTTAATCGCTCAAAAGAAGTATGGAGAGGCAAAAAAGCTCTTGATGGATGCGAAAGGAGTGGCTGAGTCGGCTACCTCCCAGGCTGAGGTCAACAAAGAGAACACCAAAACTGAAGTTGAAGACTTTTTTGCCGCAATCGACAACGCCATGAACCAACTTAAAGAAACCCAGGACCTGGCAAAGCAATGGGGAATTCCCAAAAAGAAGAGGGCGTTGACAGAGGAGACGTCCGGATGGGATGAACGGCTAAAAAAGGCGCACACAGAGTACGACAGCGGAGATTACTTTTCGGCGAAAGAATTGGCTTCAGAGATTCATCAGCAAGTGACCGAGAAGGATAGCCAGCTAAGAGAGATGATCATGGCTAAGCAGAAATAGTCAACTGCCGATATTCCTGCACCTATATCAAACAAGACGGAAGAAAGTAAACAGAAAAAATTTTTGATTTCGTATCAGAGTTCAACCGCAGATAAAAGCGGGGACAAAGGATCAGAATCTTTCTGATCCTTTTGTCATTTGTGAACTGGCTTTTTTGTTCCTGCGATTCAGTCATCTGCAGACGACATCCCTACTTCTCCCCAGATTCAAGTGTCCATCTCTAAGACACTTTGCTCAGACAAAAGATGGGATAAAAAACCGAAAAACAAAAAAGCAAAGGAGGAGGTCAGCTCCCGTCCCCTTAAAGCTGACCCGATCCCGTATTTGCTGGATTTGCCTCTCTTTGCTTTCAAGAATCTTGCGACCTTTTACTATCTGGTCTTTTTAACCTCCTAAACCGACAGATCTGCCAGGACAACTTCCAGAGAGTTATCCTTATTTAAAATATCGTCTATCTATCTGTCAAAACCTGTCACTAAATTTTAAGTTTTTTTTAGGCTTGAAAATAATTCTCTTTCTGCCTCAATTAGAGAAGAGACTATTTGTAAAGAAAAGGCTGATCTCTAAAGAGGAATTCGTGCAGAATTTTGGAAGGAAAAAAGCACTATCCCAAACAGCCTATTGGAGAGGGACATTTGCTTTCCCCAAACAAAAGAACCGGGGGCAATAATTTTGAGCGAACCAGATTCAGCGGGAAGATGGAGACGTTTTCCGTGGCCTGTTTAACAATTTTTACACTGCCAAACTATATGCCAAAGATTCAAAAGCTTTAAGATTTTTTAGATTAGCACTTTTACTAAGGGGAGCATATAGTTGTTTACATCCCCCCTTTACTAAAGGGGGATGCGTATGCATTCATACGAATTTCAAGTCAAGCCCAAAACAGGTGGGGGAGAAAAAATCAATGCGAAGCTCGTATGAGTGCATACGCACATTCATACGAATAATAAGATGTAAACTGTTTCCTGCTCCTCTTAGTAACTCAACCATAGAACCGTTTCATTTTTTCGACGGTCAATCTGATCTTCTCCTTTAGATCTTTCGGCTCCAACACCTTTGCATCTTCACCAAATCCCAGAATCCATCTGCAGATCTCCTCTATTCCATTAACCTTAACTTCGTAGATCAGAGAATCGTCTTTTAGTTTGGTGATTTTCTCTGAAGGGTGATGTTGTCCTGATCCTACAACCTTCGCTCCAATTCCTCTGAATTTGATCCTCACACAAACCGGTTCTCCTTGATAAAGCTCCCAGCTATCCTTGAAAAAATCTGACAGAGAAAAATCCGGCTTCCGTTGAAAACTTTTGTCCAGAAGGGTGATCTTTTTTATGCGGTTGAGTCGGAAGATTCGGACCTCATTTCGCCGATGACAGAATCCGACAAGATACCAAGCATGCCTGCGGAAGACTAAACTATAAGGATCAACCTGTCTGGAGCTTTCCTTTGACTTGAGCGACTCATAAACGAGCTTAAGGCTTTTTCGGTTCAAAATAGATTGTTCAATCAGCTTAAACATCAAACTCAAACTGGAGAAATCGGAGGTGGATTTGACATTAACAGAGGCGACGTCTCCAAGTCTATCCAAATCCTTCTTTACGACTGGGTTTAAATTTGCCTCAATTTTGGCTAACACAACTTTCGCCTGTTTTCGCAGAGGACTTTGGTTCATAAAAACCGAGGAGGAAAGAGCCATCTTCAAAACAAGATAATCGTCCAGGGTGAGATTCAAAGGTGGAAGAAAGGCATCTGAAAGAAACCGGTAGCCTTTATCAAAGTAAATAGGGATGTTAGCCGATGAGAGGCCGGTTATGTAACGATAAATGGTTCTCTCCGAGACCTCACATTCCCGGGCTAACTCACCGGCTGAAAGCCCGGGTCTTCCTCTCAAAAGATTCAACACATAGAGTAGCCGATCATACTTGGACATCTTGGTCTCCTTTCCTTTCCAAAGAAAGAATCGTTCAGAAAGAATAGAGGTTAGATCAACTTTCTAACGATCAAATCCTTATTGGTGGGGACGGCTTATAGAATCTATCAAGTAAGCAAAGACAAAAGGTCAGTTCCAACTTCGATTACAAATTTTCGCTGAAAATAAAAAATCCACCCCTCTATGATAACATGAACGCCAGAAATATAAAGCCCATTATTGGTTTTGTTAACCTTGACTAGCTATATTTCAAGCATTTTCAATATATAAAATGTTTTTTCATTTGCAAGAAGAATCCGCCGAAAATTTGGCAGGTATAGGTACATGGTATCCACTTTTGTGTTTCTGTTTATAGTCCGAATTTGGATCCTGTGGACATGAGTCGAGCAGTGTTTCCAGTGCGAAGCATTCATACGAATCTTCTTCCTCACCCCGCCTTTGGCGGGGAACTCAGAACCATTATCCGTCTGCCAGTAGATTCTAATTGTGCTTATCCCATAACTCTTTAGACGTTCTATAACGTAGTTGGCAAATAAGGAGGCATAGGTGGAGTTATTTCGATCGGCATAGGCAAAAAAGCAAGTTCCGGTGAAAAGCTCTCTTAGCGTATATTCATATCTGGCAAGACCCAACCTCTTCATAAAAGGCCGGTATTGATAGATATCCGAGAGGTCTTTGGTATCAATCTGGCTGTTCTCAAATCCCGCCATTGGCGGGATTCTTCAGTTCAGACAAGTCTTTACGTTTACGCCAACGCTTCCTCTTGAGTTTAATGAGATTATTTTGTTTGATGACTCTGTTTACCGCACTATGACTTCCTTTGCCCCGCCAGAGGCGGGGTCAATCAGACGCCTTGAACCCCAGGAAGGATGTCTTTGTCTCAATTCAATGATTCTGGCCTCATCTTCCGGTTTTAACTTGTACCGCTTTTAGCGGTATCCCGCCATAGGCAGTGATGTGGTATATGCTTAGGAGCTCTCTTTTTATCCTTAAGACCATCCAACCCCTCTTGCTTAAAACGCTCAACCCACTTCCTCACCCCGCCTTTGGCGGGGGTAGTCTTGTCCGCCAGAGGCGGATCTGCCTATGGCGGAAAAGGAGGTCATCCCCGTCTTCGGACAGGATTTTCAACTTTTTCTTAGCCCTGGATCAATGCGTATAACCTCTCTCCTATTACCATGCTCTTCGGTATCTTGTCCTATGGATCCATATTCGGATAAATCCCGAAAGTATTCGGCAACCTCGTATGAGTGCATGCGCATCTCCTCCAACTCCAGAATAAAGAATCACGCGTAGCGAAAATGTTCGTTGGCTCATAACAGGGGGTAATTTATCCCCACCTTGTGATGCGTATGCATTCATACGAATCTTCGTTTGTAGAGCCTCTCAGAGCCTCCTTTTTAAAAACCTCCCCCCCCTCTTGCCAGCCTTCTCCCAAAATAGCCCACCCTCTTCAAAAATTCAAGCCTTTTAACCTTTAAAAATCTAAATTCCTCCTCACTTAAATAAATCAGTCTACAAATCTGGATACCTTGTGCCTGTACTCTCCAAATTTAAGGGCTGGTGAGTCCCATTCGGTTATATGCTCCGATGGATCTAAACTCTTTTTATATAGAGGGAAAACCTCTTTTACTCTTTAATCTTCTTTGAGTTAGATTCCCAACAGATGAAGCAGATTAAACGGATAGGTAAAAGAAGGTGGATTTAAACCATCTGTTTCATCTGTTGGGAAACAATTTTTAAAAAGGCAGACTTTAAGACTTTATGAATTCGACGTCAAAATATTTTTTCTTCAGGGTTTGATGGCGTGGCGATAATTAGCAAAAACTTCTGCGGAAAATAAAAAGGGGTGAGAGTAACTCTCACCCCAAAACCATATTAGGAACTTGTTATTCGAGAAAACTTCTTAGATCAGCCGGTAAACAGACTTTCTAATTTGTCTGCCAATTGCTTTCTCCCTTCAGGCGTATTTGGATCCACAACAAAGCCAGAATCGAAATATTGCTGGACCATCGTGAGGCTTTGGCTGAATTTGGCGGTCTCATAATAACTGTCTGCCAAAACCAAAGCTAAGTCCAGATGATTTATACTGACGTCATGGGAAGAAAAGCTCCAAGAGGGATTAGACGAGAGCACCTCCTCAGCCATATCGATGACATCCTTGAACTTATCCTGCGCATGATAAGCCAATGCCAGCCCAGCTTTGGCATCATTCGAATCAGAGACCTTGGCAAGATACGTGACGAAAGCATTTTCTGCCAGCCCGGCATGATTTTGTCTCAACTCAGCCCAGCCCAATCCTAAATATGCGTCATGGGCGGAGGTGTCCAAGCCGATGGCGGCATTGAAGTCGGCACTGGCACCAGCGTCGTTACCGGCTTCGAGCTTTGCCCATCCCTGCTTTATCAGCTCCTCGGCAGTTATCTGTTTTTCCTCATCTTTCCCACACCCGTAGACTAAAAGAAGAGAGGAAAGTAAAACGGCGATCAACAGAAAGCACCTTTTTTTCATAACTACTCCTTTTTTCATCCGTTATTTTAGTTTAGCTAAATCTGCTGTAAAAGCTCTCTTACTTTAAGAGAATCATCTTTTTGGTCTTCAGATAGTTTTGCGCCTTTATCTTATAGAAGTAGATACCTGAAGCCACTTCCCGACCGCCATCGTCTCTGCCATCCCAGAACACCGATTTGTGACCAGCGTCTTGGATCTCGTCCACCAATACCTTCACTTTTTGACCAAGGATGTTGTATATGGTTAGCTTCACCTGTCCGGAAACAGGTAGATCATATCTTATCTGGGTCTCCGGGTTGAAGGGATTGGGGTAGTTCTGGAAAAGCTGGTAGGTTTTGGGTATCCCGGTGATATGCTTCCCTGTGGCATCATAAATCAGTCTGTAAACACCTAAACTTTTAACCTTTGCACAGACTGAATTTCCATCCAAAAAGCTTTCCAGTTTGTTCCACTTCCCATCTTCATATTTATAAACTGAGAACAGAGTTTTGTCTTTGTCCTTCAGATCGAGATTGCCCAATAATGGGAAACTTATGATCAGATCCTTTTCAAACGAGATTGAAGGACCCAATTGGTAAGCTTCTCCGAATGTCGTCATCTCTTGTTTTTCTTTAAACTGATACCGGGAATCTTCGGAGACGGAGATGCAGGTGGCATATATCTCCTCCTTTACCGAGGCTTCGGGGAAAAGCACCTGCACCTTTTTGTCATAGCTGACCAATTTGCCCACCTTGCCTGCTCCTATAAACTCCACGCTGAAGTTCCGGGTGGCAATGGTGTCCCTCTCCACAACAGAGCTGGCAAAAACTGAGATATCAGCAATTCCGCTGGCGGTAAAAACAAACCTTCCTCGATAGGTCCCAGAAGAAATGGGGACAAAAAACACCGGGCTGGGTTGATGAGCTCCGATGGTCACCCAAGCAACTGGTGGAGCTTTTAAGGCAATGTCTGTATTCACGATAAAGTGAGCCACCGCAGTTGCCACCGGATTCTGGAATAAAGAGAGCGAAACCATTCCCAAGCGCTTCACCGTATCACATGACTGGAAGTATATGAGCGATCCAATATCGGGGCAAACCGAGTCTCCAAGGCAGGGAGAAGAGCACTCGAATCTGAAATCGCCGAAATCCGGGTCGATCAGACGAGGGAAGTCGTAGATATTATCAGAGGTATTCCCCGAGACTTGATATAACGTCCCGCCCCGGTTATCCCAGAAATCGTTGCATTGAATCCCCAAATTTTTCCTGAAGCCTCTGGTGGCAGAAGGAGCAAGTTGCGCCCCAAGATCGGCGATAGCGCCGCCGGTGGAGTCACTTGATATATTGCCGAAAAAGATGTTGCTCCTTATCTGAGGAGTGGAGAAGTACCGGCAACATATAGCCCCGCCCGAGAGCTTGCTCTGATTTTTATAAAAGATATTGCTGATGATGTCAGGTGAGCTCTGGTTGCAATCGATTCCCCCGCCTTTTGCCCCGGCAGAGTTATGGGAGATCAAGTTTCCCTGAATTATCGGATAAGCATAGGTGGAGTCAACTTTGACGGTAAGTACGGCTATGTTAGTGTCCTGAGCTGGAGGTTGCTCCACTGACAGGGTATCGTTAACCAACACCTCAAACTTATAGGTTCCGACGCTGTAAGGGATGAACTTGGCTATGGGCTGGTCAGCATCCACTATCACAGGTTCTTCGGCACCTGCCGGCTTATCTTTCACTCTCCAGCTGAACGTAAGCCCTCCCGCATCCGAAGAATCAGGGTGTTGAAACACAGCAGAATCAGGATCATAAGAGGCTGAAGCGTCTAAATTCACCGTATCTCCTTCAGAGGCATGATCCCTGTTAACCACTTTTGCAATCGGAAGCTGATTTGCCACCACAATTACCTCGTCCGATTCACTCAAACAAAAGTGATCGTTCACTATCAACTCAAGTTTGTAGACCCCAGAGACACTGGCTTTGAAGTAAATGGACTGAACCGTATCTGAAGGCTCATCTGTTTCAGTTGAATATATGGTAACCCCAGAGATGGGGCCGTAGATCTTCCAATTATATTTTAGCGAATTCCTTTGATCAGGATTGATCTCAAATCCGGTGCCGGTAAGGTAAGCCCTGGTTCCCGGACGGAGCAGGGTGTCCTGACCCGCATCTGCAAATGGGCAGGCTTGAATTGAAAAGAAAACCGAATCATAGTTTTCGCTCATGACTCCATAAGAATCTCTTACCCTCAGGCGGAATTTCAAGAGCCCTTCATAGCCAAAGAAAAAAGGTTGAATGGCTTGCTCTGGATCTAAGGAGTCCACGCTAAAACTCAAGCATTTTATTCCTTCTTTGGTGGGATAACACCATTCAACCGGCTCCCATAAGAAATATTTAACCTGATCACCTTGGTCTGGATCATAGGAGGAAGAGGCATCCAGAATCATGGTATCCGAAGTGGTGAACCCAACCAGGGTGTCTCCGTATAGGGGGTCATCCTGACAGAATGCCACCGGAGGTCGGGAGATTGTTACCTGGACGGTGGCGGAGTCTGCACCCATAGAATCAGAAACCCTTAATTGGAATTCATACGTTCCCAGATAGGTGGAATCCTCGGTAACAAAATAAGCTTTAACCGAATCGGGATCCTCAATCGTGACAGAGACAGGACCGGAGAGCTGAGTCCAGTGGTAAGTTAAAACATCACCAGGATTGATGTCGCAACTTTCAGACCCATCCAGCCGGCAAGTATCCCCGATTCCCCCACCCCCCGCTTCCCCCGCGTCCGCATGAGGGGGATACTGCACATTGATGGTTATGGTGTCTGAATAATTGTCTGCGTGAGGCACATAAGCATCTATAACCTGCAAATAGACTTCTATTATCCCTAGTTTACTTAACTCCGTGATCGCTAGGAAGCAAGTGTCGTTGTTGCTGAGATAATTAGGAGAACCTGATGGCTCTCTCCAGCATTCAAAATCTCTCAAATACTGCCACTTATAACGCCAAATATAGTCTCCGCTTGCGCTATCTGGATCCCAGGAGCCGGTGCCATCAAAGACGAGCGTGTCCCCCGGCAAATATTTGTCCCTCTGGATGATGGTATCCTTTTTGGCATACCAACTGACAACAGCCACCGGAGGTTCGTTTTGCGTAGGTTTAGCCATTGGGCCAGGATCAGTAGGAGAAGAAACATCAGTAGCATCCCTGGGATTGAGCGAATTTTTCATCTCGTCTTCGCTCATCTTCAAGCGCGATTTTGAGGGAGAAGGTGATTCTTTTATTTCAGCACCAGATTCGGACTTTTCTGAAGACGCTTTCTTTTTGTTTTCTCCCTTTTGCTCATCCGGACTTAAGCCTGCGGATTTTCCCACCTTGATCTTGATGGAATAGAAACATTGGATCGCCCCACCTGAGCCTTTAGCGGAATTGTTGGTGATTATGTTGTGGAGAATGTTTGGTGCCGCCGAGTTAATGAAGATTCCACCCCCATCATCCTCTGTTTGATTTCCCGTGATCACATTATAAACAATGGTAGGGCTGGAACCCTCATCGCAAAATATACCTCCTCCGTTGATTTTCTCAGCACCTCCTATATCAGCTTTGGTGCCTGTGCCACCTCGGATGATGAATCCCATTAAGGCGGAGCTTGAGTCCACACCGGAGGCGAAATAAACCACACTTCCCTTCTCTTCTCCGCGAGTCAACTTGCTTCCGTCAATTATGGTTTTATTTATGATAGTTGTATCAATGGAATCCGGGTTAGCACAGCAGTTGCTGGTCACGAGCAGATTCTTCTTATAAAATCTCAGGTTCTCGTAATAAATTCCCTCCTCAACTAAGACCACATCTCCTGATGCCGCCCAGACAATTCCCTCCTGAATAGTGGGAAGATCGGTGGGGATGTGGAAAACGGTGGCGGTAGTATAAAAGAAGGTGAAATGTGGACCGAAATCCTGCCAGTAAGTTATTGTCGTATCTATGATTACCGAATCCACCTCCCGGGTTGTCTGCGAATCCACCTCCACCCTCATAGTCCAGTAATAAGCCTGCCACTCCACTAAAGGAGTAATGCCATCATAAACCGTGCTATCTTCCGAACCTTCGATGGTTGAATCTTCCCAGACGATGGAAGTGAAATTGGGATCCAGAGCCAACTTAATGTGGAACCTGCTGGGTGTCTCTTCTTCTGGTTTGTTCTTATCAACCTTCCACTTGAATGTTGGAGTTGCAGTGATAATCTTGGTTGAATCACCGGGGGAGGTCAAATTGACCTCAGTCAGCGCTTTTGCCTCCCGAGTAGTCGGGCCAAGTGACCATATAGAGATTGCCAGCAAAAGCAAGATACAAAAACAAACTGAACGTTTCATAACCACTCTCCTTTAATTTTAATTTTTCATCTTGAGAAGGAAAAAACTTTTTCCCTTCTCATTTGATTCTGTAATTATAAACTCCTCTTTGGGTGATGTCAAGGATTTTTAGAATTTTTTTCGAAAAGCTCAAAAAAAACTTACTGCGCTCAATTTATATATCCTCACTTGGGAAAAAGAATATTCTGGTTGGTGACGCAGGACAAATTCAAGGCTTGATTTTTGGAGTAGATGACCAAGATATTCAGAAAGCTCAGCAATTCACCCGCTAACCCCCTGCTCGCTTTTTTGTGGCTAAAGGGAGGAAAGGGAACTTCATTTCATGACAGTTGGGATGTGCTTCGATTTGCATGACATAATTCGAATCAAGAATTATACTAACCATATCATAAAATGTGGCAGACGGTGTTGTCGGAATTGGCTTCCAATTTCTATTTATTAGAGTCCTCTTGTAGGATTCTACGGAAAGGCGCCGGCTGTACTTTCAAAATAGTTTTTCATGCTTTTCTCTCTCCCCGCGGGCTAAAATCTGCGGCCACCCCCTCCCTTAATAAAATCTTTTTCACCTCTATTCTCTGAATTTCAGGCAACGTCTAACGTTTTTCCTATTGTAAAAATGGGATGAGAAAAGTTCAAAAGTTCAAAGGTTTAAAGGTTCAATCGATATGTGGGTGGGGATGGACTGTTTTCAGAGGATGTGGGTAAAGATTTGAGAAGAGCAATGCAAGGTGTTCATGCCGGTTGATCTGAAGAATTCTGACGATGCTCTCTGACCAACGAGAGAATGTTTGACAAATTGGCGTGGATATTAGAAAGAACCTTGGCGAAATGCTTCAACAGTTCAGCATACTGCCATTTGATGCTGAACGCCTCCATTGGGAGTTCAAGTAGCTCAAGGAGGATCTTTTTATAAATCTCGTCTATGTATCTCAGAACCAAATAGGGATATTCCGGGATATTCACATCCGGAAGTTCTCCCCGGCTGAGCCTTTCCTTGTAGTTTTCAATCTTTTCCAAAAGCACGGTGCCAAAACACCAGGGGGTCATAATCACCGCCAGAGTGGAATCATCTCCATAGTAACCATACACGTTTTTCAAAACTACTTCAACTATGATTTTTCTGGCACAATAGTATGCACCGGTCTCCTCACATCTTGGATCGCAACGGTCCATCTTCTCCCTTAGGCTTCCCAACTCGCTTAAACACCTTCTTTCTATCCCTTCCAGAAAGGTATAAAAATCCTCGAAGTAGACTTTAACGCCTTCATTTACCGTGTAGATGTAATATCCACCCTCATCTTTTTTCACTTTGGGTTCCTTGATCTTTTTTAATTTCTCGCTGGAAAATCCCCTTTTTATGCCGATACTCAGAGTCTTTTCCATATCTTGATCCTTTCCCTAAAAAGCTTTGATTCTCACCCCACAGAAAAGCAAAAAATATGCCCCTGATCAGAGGGTAAGGATGAAAAAAGGATTTCAGGTTAAGTCTTGACGAATCATAGATTAGTAGAAAACCGGACGATAGATTGAATAAGCCTAAAAGAGAGCCTATTATGCAACCGAGTGCATATTCTTCGCAAAATTCTCTGCTAATTGAGCGGAGAGGATTTTTTTAGTTTTTCTATTCTAAGAAAGGGAAAAGCGGAGGAACCCTTTGAGTTTTTTGCTTTAACTTAGGTATCGCCTCTCAAGAAGAATTTTTCTTTAATCGGAAAAAGTCCGAAGCCTCCGCCAGTGTGAAGAAAAAGGATTTTATCCTGTGAGGAGAAATTGCCTTTTTTGATCTGGTCTAACAGACCATACATGGCTTTGCCGGTGTAAACCGGATCCAAGATTATTCCGGCGTTTTCAGCCACAGATTTAATCACATCCAGTTCCTCTTTTCTGCTCTTAGCATACCCTTTCCCTACATACCCATCGATTATCCGGATTTGCTCTTTTTTAAGTTCAACGTCCAGATGAAACTTCTGTTTTGCAACCGTTATCAGATTATAGATTCGATCAACAAAAAGCTGGGCAGTGTCTTTGACATTGATTCCATGGATTTCCACATCCCACTTTAACATTTTAGATCCCAACCACAGTCCGGCATAGGTTCCCCCTGATCCCACAGCAGTGACTATCTTGTTTATTTTAAGTTTCATTTCCTCCAGTTGTTTTTTTATCTCCACACAGGCTTTTATATATCCCCACACTCCCAGCTCGTTGGAGGCGCCCTCAGGAATTATATAAGGTCTTTTGCCCGCGGCCTTCAATTGGGAGGAAAGCTCAGACATAATCGAATCGATCTGTTCATACTGATCTGGTGGGATATATTTGATCTTCGCATTGACCAATTTACTTAAGAATAAATTCCCGTCAAGCTGGGGAGGATCATCCCCGAAAAGAACCAGATAACTCCTAAGCCCAAATTGAGCCCCCAGGATGGCGACGGCGCGAGCGTGGTTGGATTGAAACCCACCACAGGTAATCAAGCTGTCAGCCCTTTCTTTTAAGGCATCAAAAAGGAGGAGCTCCAATTTTCGGACCTTGTTTCCTGAGAGAGAAAATCCGGTAAGGTCATCCCTCTTTATAAAAATCTTTAAGCTTGAGGGAAGTTGGGGGAAGCTTGAAAGCTTCTGGATGGGGGTGGGCTTTACGGCGACGTTTACACTTTCAGGAAACTGTATGGTCATATGTTATAAACCGGCGGTGAAAGATCAGAATAATTTCATTTACCTCGTAAAAACAGATATTCTTTAAAATAATCCAATAAATAGGTGGAGGCAAGATAAATGTGTGGTTTCCCACACATATTAAGGAGAGCATATAATTGTTTACATCCCCCCTTTAGAAAAGGGGGGAAGGG
>CAZOJT010000063.1:0-13660 GCA_964580215.1 uncultured Ignavibacteria bacterium
AAAGGGGGATGCGTATGCATTCATACGAATTTCAAGTCAAGCCCAAAACAGGTGTAGGAGAAAAAATCAATGCGAAGCTCGTATGAGTGCATACGCACATTCATACGAATAATAAGATGTAAACTGTTTCCTGCTCCTCTTAGTAAATACCAAAAATCCAAATTTTCCTCAAAAAAACAGGAAAAAATTGAAGTTCGCATTTTGGAAATACGCCATTTTTCAGTCTAACCCGTTGTTCTCTAAGGGCTTATTGGTAATAACGTTAAATTGAGAAAAGTTGATTTTTTAAGAAAAATTTAAGGATTTTCTTAACCCCCAAAAGTTATCTTAGATTTGGAAAAAGAAAAAAACCAGGATGAGGTTATTCCCCTTCCTCTCATACTGGCTCTGGGTGGAGCCGGTGGCCCCGCCGTTGGCGGGGCCCCTGGTTGAGAGAAAAAAGGACGGAAAAAGTGGAAAAAGCAAAACAAAAAAACAAAGAGGTGCTTATGAGAGAAAAAATGCAACAGTGGGGCTTTTCGGAACTGTTGAACTTTGACCCAAAACCTGGAGGTGTTCAGATGAAACTCGATGATTTAAGACCAAACTCCACTTCTGTTAACCCGAAATCTATAACTACTTTCACAAAAAGAAGGAAAGCCATGAAGACAAGAATCTTTATTCTGACGATACTCTTTGCTGCGATCTGTATGTTTTCATTCTCTTCAGCGGAAGGCACGCCTTCTGATCAGCCCTACGCTTGCGAGGAGGATATAATCGAGGTGATGTTCGCGCAGGATTCTAAGGTGCGTCTCCGCGGAGGTGCACTGGTCGATCTGGCAACGGATGCTCTGTCCGGCGTGGATCAAGTGCTGGCAAAATCTGCTGTGGTAGAATGGTATCGAATCTGTGACGTACCGGAGGAGCGGCTGGATGAGATCCAGGCCAGAGGTGAGGCGAATACGGGCAAGCCTGTTTACAATTTGAACAACATCTATCGTCTGCGAATTCCAAAGGGACATGATATCTGGGCAGTGAGCGCGGAGTTGGAAGCATTACCCGGCATCATACTTGCCCGACCTGTGCCGAAACCTATGCCTCTTCCCACTCCTCCCAATTACGCTTCGTGTAACGGTGACACGTGTCAAGGTTACTTGCGCTCGGCGAGTTCCACTCCGACAGGAATTGACGCTGATTATGCCTGGACCCAAACCGGGGGAAATGGAGCTGGCGTGACCGTGTGTGATCTGGAGTATGGTTGGAATTACAACCACGCTGATATCACCAAGGCTTTTGGCTCCCAAATCAATCCGAATCCGATATTCTATCCAGTTAACGCTGATACTAACCACGGCACCGCGGTCATTGGTGAGTTGGTTTCCGACAACAATGGCTGGGGAACCACTGGCATTTGCTATGGTGTATCTTTGAAAACCTGTGGCACGGTTTACCCCAATGCTACGACTTGGAACGTCCCTGGTGCAATGGCGTATGCGATTGCCGCTCTTTCCCCAGGTGATGTGATTCTCTTGGAACAGCAATGGGCATACACCTACGGTGGGTCGGACTACATTCCCATCGAGTGGTGGCTCAATTATTACCCAAACCCTCAAACGTTCAATGGAGTCTATGCCGCTATTGTCAATGCGGTGTCGAATGGCATCCATGTGGTTGAAGCGGGAGGGAATGGCTATGTGAATACCGATTACCTCACTTGGCATGGTAATTCAGGTGCTATCATCGTAGGGGCAGGAGGGGCATACCCTGGAGGCACTTGGACTCAAGGAGATTTAGCGAAACTTAACTTCTCCAGTTTTGGCAGACGTTTTGACCTTCAAGGCTGGGGCGAAAATGTGACCACCACAGGATACGGTAATCTATACAGCGCTGAAGGGTATAACTATTGGTACAGGAGAGACTTCGATGGGACCTCGAGTGCCTCTCCTGTCGTGGCGGGCGCGGTTGCCTGCTGCGTTGGGTATTGGAAGGCGAATATCTCCGCTACTCCGCCATCTCCATCCTATCTCCGAACTGTTTTGATAAACACAGGGACTCCTCAGGTCTCGCCTCAAACTGGGAAGATTGGTCCCAGACCAGACCTGCGGGCTGCGTTCACGGCATTTAACGCCGAGTGGGTTGATCTGACTTATCCTCCCCTGGGAGAAGACATAACCTACAGCGCAGGTGTTGCCTGGGGCGATTATGATGGCGACGGTGACCTCGATGTTTATTTGACGCATAGTTGGTATCCCAACGAGCTTTTCAGGAATGAGGGGGACGGAGTTTTTGTTGACGCCACCAGCGGACCTTTGGGCGATTCAGATGCCGGCTCAGGCGTGGCTTGGGGAGACTATGATAATGATGGCGATCTGGATCTATACTTAGCGAACTGCACAACTGCCAACAAGCTTTTCCGAAACGAGGGTGGGGGGGTGTTCGTTGACGCAACCAGTGGACCCTTAGGGGACCCGGCATGTGGTATGGGTGTAGCTTGGGGGGATTTTGATAACGACGGCGATCTCGACATCTATTTGGCTAACGATGGTAGCGCTAATAAGCTTTTCCGAAACGATGGGGGCGGAAACTTTGTCGATGCCACAAGTGGTCCTTTGGGAGATACGGGAAATAGTTGGACTGTAGCTTGCGGGGATTATAACAATGACGGCGACCTTGACATCTATATCGTGAACTGGGGCACTGCCAACAGGCTTCTCCGAAACGATGGCGGATTGGTATTTGTGGACATAACCAGTGGACCTTTGGGGGATGCACTAAAGGGTAAAGGGGTGGATTGGGGGGATTATGACAATGATGGTGATCTGGATCTCTACTTCGCCAACCAATACACTGGGAACAAGCTTCTGCGCAATGATGGTGGGGGGGTCTTTGTGGATGTTACCAGTGGACCCTTAGCGGATGGAGGAAACGTGAAAGGCGTGGCTTGGGGAGACTACGACAACGACGGCGACCTGGATTTATTCTTGGCGAAAGGTGATGGTGCAACTTTGGGTCCAAACAGGCTTTTACGTAACGATGGTGGCGGGGTCTTTGTTGATGCAACTTCCGGAGCCTTATCAGATTCGGGAATGTGGAGCGGATCAGCTTTGGGAGACTTCGACAAAGATGGCGATCTCGATCTGTATGTCGGCAACCTCTCTGGTGCCAACAAGTTATTCTTAAACCAGATAGGTTCCACAAACCACTGGCTTCACGTCAACTTGGTGGGAAGTGCGTCCAACAAATCAGCGATCGGTGCCCGCGTTCGCGCTGTCTCGGGTAGCTTATCCCAGATACGAGAAATTTCAGGGGGTTCTGGCTATATGTCGCAGAACTCTTTGACCGTTGAGTTCGGATTGGGTTCCGCAACCGTGGTGGATACCCTGCAGATCCGGTGGCCATCTGGGAAATCCATAGATACGTACACTAATGTTCCAGTGGACACGCTGTTGACACTTCATGAAGGAGGATTCACCCGCGGCGACGCCAATGGAGATGGGGTGATAGACCTGGGGGATATACTTTATTTAATAAGCTACCTATATAAAGGCGGTCCTGCTCCAAATCCTTTATGGACTGGAGATGCAAACTCTGACGGTGTGGTTGACCTGGGGGATATACTCTATCTGGTCAGCTATCTGTATAAAGGAGGACCTGCTCCGTGTTCAGGAAAAGGGAGAGGTATTCTGACTAACACCTCCAGATTGAGTGGTAGTTTGGGGCATGCAGATATCTCACTTATGCTGAAGAGTGATTCAGCAGATGAGAATTTGACTGGTTTTGCTAAAGTTTCTCCGGAAGGTTTTGATGAAGTCTCCCAAATTTCAGTGATAGGGAAGTTTGATCGGGATGTAGCAGGGGTGCATTTGGAGATTGACTTCAACCCGGATGAAGTTACCCTGCTGGATCCAGCCTTGACCCCCTTAACCAGAAGTCTCCAGCTCTTCTCTGGCACAAAGGATGGGACACAGAAGATCGGGATGGTGGATCTGTCGGGCGAAAACTTCCTTCCAACGGGAGAAGGGATTTTGGTCAATCTTAAAGCAAAAGGGAAAGATTTAACCAGCATCAAGATCAAGAAGGCGATAGTGTTAGGTCTGGATGCTATGCCACTTGACTTGGAGCTCTCCGGCGAACTAAGGTTCAGAGAAAGTAAAAACTCAGAATCTGTGCCCCAGCGTTTCTCCTTATCCCAGAACTATCCCAATCCCTTCAACCCCCAGACCAGCATAAGATATGCTCTGCCACAAGATGCACAGGTGAGACTCATCATCTATAATATTTTAGGGAAGAAGGTCAAGACTCTGGTGGATGAGTTCCAGTCTGCTGGATATAAGACGGGGTGGTGGGATGGGAAGGATGAGAAAGGAGACCAGGTGGCAAGCGGAGTGTATTTTTACAGGCTGGAAGCTGACAAGTTCTCTGAGGTGAAGAAGATGATGATGGTGAGATAGCTCAGGTGTCCGACAAGAAAAGTAAGCTAATTGCAGAGATGTCAGACGAATTTTAAGACGGGTTAGTAGCCTAAATAAAAAGCCCTCTTGAGAAACTACCCCTAAATAACTTGACCTCAAGAGGGCTTTAATTTTTTTTCATTCTGCACCTCACAGCTGATTAGTTAGATTAAGCTGATAGGTTGTTATAAACATTCGTTTAATCCGTTCCATCTGCTGTGAATATTTTACTCCAGGGGGAAGGTATCATCACCCGCAATGGTCTCTTGTGGATGATAACATCCACAAGAAACCAAACGCGTAGCGGAGGGTTTATCCCTCCGGCGCGAAGCCGTGAAGGCTTCGCTCTTGTTGGGGCGGGGGTTGTACCCCCGCCCCTCTATGCGGACAAGGGTGCAACCCCTGTCCGATCTGGTAAGTCCTCAGCAAGGTTATCTTCCTTCTATGGGCAGGAATGCAACTCCTGCCCGAACAGAGAATTTGTCAAGCAGGCTGTCCTACGGATCCGTCTGCCCAGACGGGCAAGTGTCCGCTTGGACGCCATGCTTGACCTACAAAACTAACTATACACTCAACTGGTATTTCTGACCTTTCTGGGCTTTCTGTAGCTCATTTTCGTTTTTTTTCAGCCTTCCTTGAATGATGATGTTTGACCGGTGGTTCTGGTGCATCTGGTGCTTCTGGTGGTTTTTTTATTTTTTTCTCACTTTTCCTCCAAACAGTTCTCAGGCAAAGAATTATGGGCGTTGGTATCTGTGTCCTGAGAAAGAAGTTGGTCGTCCCAGAGGATGGCGGAGCACCCGTTGGGTGTTTTCGCCTTTCTAAAGCCCATGGTGGAAAGGAGCCTGCCAAGGCGGGAGTAAGTGAGCTGACTTTCTTTGGATCTGTTCTGGTTGAAAGTATCGGTGATGGTTTTAACCGGAAGAATACCATTTGTTACGAGGTATTTTAATCCTGCGATAGTATTGGTGATTTGAGATTCGAGGTCGAGGGGTTCGGTTTCGGGATAGAGTTTTGGTAATTCCTCATTTTTTATCGCTTCTATTTCCTGCCAGAAGAATTTTTCGGCCCTATGGGTTTCACTCCGTTCAGCCCTATGGGTTTCACTCCGTTCAACTTCCGAGGTCTTAGCCACTCCTATGGATTTCGCTTCGCTCAGCCCCCCACAAGGGGAGAGGGAATAGAATATTGTCGGGTAGCCCTTCGGGCAACCCGACCTACGAACTTGCGGGACTTGCTGGACATGCGGGACTTGCGGATGGCTGTTTTTCATTTTTTTCAGTTGTCCTGCGGTATGAGCTTTGCCGTTCATACCAAAGGACATAGCGGACCTGCGATACTGGTGTTTCTGACCTTTCTGGCGATTCTGGCCTTTCTGATATCCGTTTTGGTTTTTTTCTCTGTCATTGCATGGTACTTCAAGGGGGATTATTGATCTCACACATGACAAGTATCTGCGCACATAGCTTCTGTTCATCATCGTGACGTAAACAAGATTCTGCACTCCAAAAGCCTGTTTTTCACTCTCCAATAACGGTGGAGCTATCCTTTTCACCATTGAAGCGATGGTGAAAATGCTCTTGCTGAAAAGAAGGACAAGGAGGTAGGTGGGATGTATGTGCCGGTCGGGTCCCCCGACCCGACCGGGACTTGCCGCCAGGTCAGGGGACCTGGCGGGCACAGATATTCGACGACACAATCTGCGTAGTAATACGGGATTTTCTTGACATCGCCGGGAAGAAATAGCTTCGAGTGGTTCGTAAAGAAATTGTTCTTGCCCCAGTCTAACTCAAGTTTTCCAAGACCGAGGCTAATCATTGAACCCATTTTGGTATTCCCTTTAGGAAACGCCCTTTGCGCCTAACGAGAAGCCGTGTTGCCCCGCAGCACAGCCGTGGGCCACCCATCTTTGTTATTTAGGTGGAGGAGGATAGCTTGTTGGGTCTCCACCTGATGCTCTGATTGACATTCTTATTTTGTCATGAGCATCTAAGATGACTCCATATTTATAAAACTTATGCCAGGCTTGAATGCTGATATTTAAGATGATCTTTGTAAAGAACTCTTGTCGCATCAGTAATTCTTCGAATGACTGAAAAGGCATCGCATTGTCGTGAACAATGGAATGTCTTTCATTAAATATCTCAGAAAGCTTCTCGTCATTCCAATCGGCAAACTGAAGCTGCACTTCTTCGGTAAAATCACTCCACGAGAATACTTTATCTGTCTTTATTCCAATATTATCAAATGCCTTTAGAATTTCTTTTGTTCCTTGCCTAATTATGTGGTCAGTAGATTTCTGGACAAATTCATTTAATACATCATCATAGTTCGTATGCTTCAAGAATTGTTCCACGGTAATATTTTTGTCTTTCGAAAGGCTAAGCAACGTCTGAGAATTAGCCTTGAAGATCACATCAAAGACGTGCTCGAAAAAAAGCTCCATAACCGTGCACATCATTACTAAGCTCAAATTCAGAACCGTTTTCTTTGAGTCGTTGAATTTCTTTACGTATGAGTCCTTAATTGCTTCTTCAGCTTGCAGTGCAAATGCCTCAAATTCCTTTTCGGAAAGAACTCCTTTCTTTACAAACCTTGCATCTCTGACCAAATCGGCAATGCCACCCATCCATTTGGTAAGTGACTTTTTCTTCACTACAGGTTCATCCATCGCATTTAGTGCGTAATCAAGAAACACGTAAACGTCTGATAATTTGCCCATAAACAAGATAGTTTCTATAACACGCGTTTTCTTAGAATCCATTAAACATACCTCTGCTTTTTATTCTGTAGTATATTCCTTCATGTGATTTGATCCAGGTGATTCTATGCAGATTACCCACAGCAGAGCTGGGGGCCACCTGCCGATATGGCGTAACACGGCGTATAAGCGACCACGAACAGACCGTCTGCTGTAGCTGTTTGTTATGATATTTCAATCTCCTCTTTTTGACTGCATGTAAGAAGCGAAATCCTTTAGAAAGATACGCCTCCAATGAGTCCCAACTAAATCGTAAGGAACACTTCTTACATCGATTCTAATTAGGTTTTCTCTTGATCTTTGTGATGGATCTGTTGCGCTGACGCCTTTCTTAACACCTATCTTTTCTAAGAGCATCAAGAATTGCTTAATAAGTTGAGTGGCATTATGGGGTAGACTTATACCCATTCTCAGAAGGCTATAGATTTGTTTCTTTGTATCATAAATGCCATCGCTGACGCTCATTCTACTTTTTAGATCGCAATACCCTCTAAGGAATGAGGTTATGATTTTCATGTCCTTGGAATCCAAAATACTTTCGGGAATAAAGGGAACAACCTTGCCTTTGGATACTTTTAAATTCAAATTTTTAATTTCGTCATAAATTACCGAATTCTTTTCAAACTTGATTTTAATTTGGAAGCGATAACCGCCAACATGTTGTGTAGAAAATCTATCCTTTGTTCTTAGATGCTTTGTCAGAAGATTAATGTTCTCTGAAATTCTGTCCACATCCTTTTTGTGGGCGTCATATTGAGATATTTTATAATCACTTATGTCTGGGTTGTAGTAATAGCCTTCATAAGGTTTACGTCTGTTGGCTATACCTCTGTGCAGGTCTATTGTCAATTCTCTTTTTCTCGAATTTATTTTGCTATTCGCACTTAGCAGCCCCAACAAGTAAGCAAATTCTTCATTAAGAATAACTTTCTTCAGTTGAACAATTTGACCAGCTGTGGAATGAACTTTAGTCCGTAATATCTGAAGCTTCCGCGCTTTGGTTGCATCCGCTCTTGCATTTTTTTGGAAGGCTTGTTGGTAAACATCTAAAAGCTCGCCGTGACCGAGAACGTTTATTGAATATTCAGCTGTCCAAAGTTCATTAAAATAATTTACAAGATTGGAGAAAAGCTCGTCTTGCTTCCCATAAATAGTGAGATTACACTCAATATTATGTTTGATCCCCCCTAAAGTGAAATTTGAGGAACCAATAATTACACGATATAGGTCTTTGTTGTGAAAAAGGTAAAATTTGGGATGATAATGGCCTATAAAGTCAATGCTCTGATCGACATTGATGAAGACTTTACACTCAGAATCGCCAGGTATCGTTGCCAGTTCTTCAATCAGCTTTTTCTCGGTAATGAATTTTTCAATGTCAAAAAGTGCCCTTAATCTGCCATTATTTCGTAAGAAAGCTTGTAAATCACCCCTTAGAGATTTAAAGGCACCATAGGAAGCATAAGCAACACCAATATAAAGACTATCAGCCCACTGAAGACCTTCTTTTATTGTTTTATAAAAACTCTCATCAGAATTTTGGAGAATCGTAATTTTCATTTCTTGAATATAAGAATGAATTCGTGGACTTTGTTGATTCTAAACACATATGGATGACCTAATGGTCGTAAATTATTATATTCCTGTCTTCGATCCCAAATTATTATATCATCCAAGGAAAATCCAATTTCTGACATGAAACCTATTGTATCCATATGAAATGGATAAAACTTATTTTTTTTTCTAAGGTCCATTACTACAATACAACAAAATCCTTCTTTTTTTGTCACTAGGTAGACATTCGAAAATATGTCTTTCAGAGTCTCAAGAAATTGGTTGTATGATCTAATATTTCCTAAATCGGTTTCAACGTCACTATATTTTCTAATTTCCTTATAATCAGCAGTTCGTTTTTGGTTGAGTATGTCCCAATAGGGTGGTGAAGTGATAGTTAGTTGAACCGTATTTCTTTTGATATATTTTAACAAGTCTCGTGCGTCACCTTTGATTAAATCGGGTTCATATTTATTGACATCGAATAGGCTTAATTTCTTAATTCTCTCATTATAAATCTTTATGAAATTATCTGAAAGTTCAATTCCCTTGCTGCGTCTTTTCAGATTTTTAGCTGCAATGAGCGTTGAACCACTTCCAGCGAATGGGTCTAAGATCAAGTTGCGTTCTCGGCTGAATATTTTAATCAATCTCTCGGGTAACATAGTTGGGAAAATGGCTGGGTGTGCTAATCCATTTTCTTCTCTTGATTTGCGAATATCTGACCAGATGGAAATTGAATATTGCAGCCAAGTTTTCCCATTTAACTTAATTTTTGCTTTGGGCACAATCACCCCGAATGACTATTTGCTATTTCATTTACAAAAGGTACGAAAAAGAATCTGAAAATCCAAACATTTTATGACGCAGATAAGATCATCATATTGAGGTGTATGACATTAGCTCGTCGTTGTATCTTGGCCTAGTCCTGAGACATTTTGATTTCTATGCGTCAGTCACCAGGATTCCCCGTACGGTAAAGAGTAAGCTCCTGACGCAACCTTTAAAGCCCGATTTTAAGAAAAATTCACTATGTTTGCATTTTTCATTATCGTGTGCCTTTCGGGTCCCCAGACCCGACAGGGAATTCTGAATCTCCCGCCAGGTCGAGGACCTGGTAGGCACAAACTTCTGAATCCTTCATGGTTACCCGAGTCTTCCCGGCCTCGATAAAGGCGTTCCCCTCAGTCTCAGGTAAACCATCCGACTTGAATTCTTCCTTCATGTAAATAAGCCCGGATCTCTCCTTATTGTCAAGAGCTTTTTTTCATTGCGAAGCCGTGAAGGCTTCGCTACGCGATATCTTGAACAGAAACCATGCAGGCAAAAAAAGCCCGATCTCCCCGGTGTTGGCGGGGGATTTTCAATAAATCGGGCAACTACAATGTCCAAAGGTTGATTTATAAGGCTTCGCGGGGACAATCGGCTATGATAAAGATTTTTTGTAGTTGCTCAATTTATTGGGCAAAAAAAGCCCGATGAATCGGGCAACTACAATTCTGCGCCCGTCAGGTCAGGGACCCGACAGGCACAGAAAAGCCCGATGAATCGGGCAACTACGGTTCTGCGCCCGTCAGGTCAAGGGACCCGACAGGCACAGAAGAAGGGGTGGGAACTAATACTCGCGGAAATATTCAGATCTGTAATCTTTGATCTCAGCTTCTTTTTTAACCTGGGCGAACCAGTTCTGATATACCTGACCTTGTTTTTGCTGTAAGAGCACGGAGGTAAGCGAGTCCTTAACTGCAACAAAGAGGCTGTCGTTTACAGTTGATCTGGATACAAGCTGTAGGATGAAAGCTCCCAGATTGGTTTTAACCGGAGAAGAGATCTGGTTAGGCTCGGTCAAAGAGAAAGCTGCCCCGATGAACTCTGGAGGGTTGCCTACTTGCGGAATAAATGAATTTCGTGAGAATTGGGCTGGTTCAGCAAAGGTGGCATTGTTTTGCTCTGATGCTTTTTTCAAGCTTTTTCCATCTTTGATTTGGGCAAAGATATTTTCAGCTTTATCATAAGCTAAAGAACCAGCTTTGGACTTGATCAACTCTTGTTTTATAACCTGCTTGACTTCCTCTAATGGAGAAATTCCAGCCGGCCTTTTAGCCTTGATCTGAAAAACATAAAATCCTCGAACGGTCTCGAACACATCGCTGATTTTTCCCCGCTTGTTCTTAAAGGAAAATTCATCTATCGGAGGATTGGTCCCGATGCCAGGGATATTTTCTCCGCGAACGAACCATCCAGTCTCCGAGACAGTTAAGTTTTGCTCTCCAGCCATCTGGGAGAAATCGGATTTGCTTACCTGATCTACAAATTCCTCCGCCTCCTCTTTTAACAGAGCTAAAGTTTCCTCAGATGGTGATATCTTCAAAAGTATGTGGCTGGTTTTCACCTCTTGTTTCTCACCTTTGCCTCGTTTGTCCTCCACCTTTATCAGATGCCAGCCAAACCGGGTTTTGATTGGTTCAGAGAGATCTCCCGGCTCAAGAGAAAAGGCGGCTTCTTCAAAAGCAGGAACCATCATCCCTTTTCCAAACCAGCCTAAATCTCCGCCATCTTTAGCCGAAGCATTATCCTCTGAATAGTCGATAGCCAGCTCAGCAAAATCCTCTCCTTGCAGAATCTCATCTTTTATCTCCAGAAGCCTTTGTTTGGTTTCTTCTTCATCTGCCGGGCTGGGTTTCTTTTCAAACACCACATAACTCAAGTTGGCACTCGCCTCAGCTTTAAATTCGTCTTTATGCTCCTGATAATAGGCTTGTATCTCCTCATCACTTACTGGAATATCCTCTTTCTGAAACAAATATGACGGCACCAACACGTAATTCACCTTCACCTTTTCATTTTCATCCCGATAAAACTGTTTTACCTCCTCATCGGTAACCCGGACCAAAGTCACGACGGATTGTTGAAGCCTGGCTAACCGCAGATTAGGACGGATGACGTCCTCGACCTGTGCCCAGGGAACTCTGGGATCAGATAATGCTTGTAGATACTTCTGATAATCGAACTCTCCCTCTGGAGTCTGGAAGGCAGGATGTTCCTGGAGCTCCCTGGGAGGATATCGTCTTAAATATTCATATAATTCGGTATCCGTGATTTTGATTCCCCTTTTTTTAGTCTCCTGATTCAGAAGAATTTCATTTACCAGGTTGTTCCACACTTCCTCTCTGATCTGGATGGCGGTTTGCTCGTCCACATCCCCTTGTTCCTTTTCCGTCTGTCTTAAAGCTTGATCATAGTAATACTGAAAAGCGTAAAGCTCGACATTCTCTCCGTTGACGCTGGCAATTATTCCTTTCCTTTGCTTTCTGGAGGTAAATTCCATTCCCCAGGCAAAGATGATGGTCCCCACGAAGGCGACTATGACGATCCACATAATGTGCTTGGTCAACTTTCTCATTGCTTTCATCATAATGCATCAGGCTCCTTTCTGATATTTTTAACGTTGTTAATATACTGTCAATTTGAGATTTGGCAAGTCGTTTTTATGGTGATCTTTGAGAAGGTAATGTTTGAATTTGTGTGTAAAATTATTATGACATTGTTTAGGTGTTCCTTCCTCAATGGGTTTTAGGCTACCATTTTAAAGTATTCAGCCACAGGATGGATCCGTTGTGACTTTCTTTCCCATTTAACATTTCCACCAGAGGTGGATCTGCCTATGGCATGACTGAAAAGCTTTTACCTCCGCATCCAGAGCTTTAGTCACCTGGCTCACATAACCCCGCCGATGGCGGGGCTCAATAGAGGTCGGTCGATACTCCCCCCTCTCGATCTCGAGGCACTTCTAACTCGATCTCTCTCACAGAGGTCAAAAGACTGCGAGTCCGATGCGAAGCATTCATACGAATAGCCATTCCGATAACCCCTCCGCAAAGGCGTTCGTTTATAATGAAGAACACTAATGTGATGATAAAAATCTAAAGCCATAGCCTGCTATAAACTCTGCTTCAGCAAGTATGCGTATGCACTCATACGAGCCTGCATCCCTCATTCAAACTCTCCCCAAACATCCTCTTGACTTCCTTTAAATCAATCAGTAAATTAGGCTTTGAAGAGTCAAGCTCTCTTAGCGACATAAGGTGTCTCCTTCCCTGGTTTAAGTTTTTGCTCTCTTACGGAAGGATACACCTTTTGTTTTTTTAAAGCAAATCTAATTCTACACACTAACTGATAAATATACAGACATCGTGGACTCATCTTAGCGCGTTAAAATATACAAACATCGTAGACTTTCAGGTTTCATCTTTGATAAATTGATAGAAGCTTTTGGTGCACGAAAATCAGGTTTATCAATCAGTTCCGAAGAAAGAATTTTAAAAACCAGTCCACGATGTCTGTATACAAATTGCCATTAAGGTCTACGATGTATGTATACATAACAACTAATATTTACATCACCTTACATTACATTACCGAGTCAATCAAAAATGTTGACTTTTTTGAATAGTATTTTATATCAAATATAAAGACTTACTTCCAAAAGGAATTGGCTGTTTAATTTGGCCGGAGATTAGAAGCTTTCTAAGCTTTCTTGTCACTGGCTTGAAGCTTAATCATGCATGTGATCTAAGAATGGAGTAAATCGAGCGAACCTTGTGGAAATTTTAGATTAAGTTTAGCTGTTTTATTTGAAAACTCTAAGATAAAGTTGAGGCTTTTTGTTTCTATACTTACCGCATAACCAAGGCGTCTTACATGATAACGGATTGGGTATTCAAACCTTTTTTCAAGGAGGTGGAAACCATAGAATAATCTATCACAAAATTCTGGCGGCTGGACAGGGGGTCCAACCTCTATCCCGACAAGAGAGACCTCTCCCCCTGTCATCCTCTCCTCTTTGAGACTGTGTCATAGTTATGAGGAGCGGAGGTAGAGATTTTTGAAAATAAACTATACTATTCAACATGCG
>CAZOJT010000064.1:0-13562 GCA_964580215.1 uncultured Ignavibacteria bacterium
GCCAGCTATGTCCATAGACGAAATTTGGAGAAAAAAACTTGATAAACCAGCCAAAGGGGGGGGATGATATTATTCCGTATCCCTGAAAAATTTAACAATTCTATGTTGTCAGAGAGAAACTTTTGGGCAATAGACTAAAACGCATTGTCCCCATCTTTCGTTGGTCACGGACGCAGGGCGTCCGTGACCAAATTTCCATAGGAACACGACAAGATACGTAACGTCGCAACGGAGTTTACCCCGAACATAGTTGAAGGGTGTGCGACGCTTTTTTCTCGTCTGAGACAAACTCGGACCCTATATTTTTTATCGCCACATTTGATTCTGTCCTGGTACGTCTTTTCTGTCAAAGTCAAAATATGGGAAAACCAGCACCTAACTTAAGTTAGGCGCTGGTCAAGTACCATTATATTTGCCATTTAGGATACCGAGGATTTTTCTGTTGACTAAATATGAGTCATTTGATATACTTTTGCAGTCTGAGCGAAACTTAAAAAGACAGATGTGTTAATTAATAAGAAAGGCTCTTCTCCAATTTAGTTGTCCGAATTTGGATCCAGAGGACTGAAATTGTCAGTAAGGAAAAAGAGTTTTAAGGACTCAATTGAATTGAGATTTTGGAGACCTCACCCCCTATCCCCCTCTCCATTTTCCGCGGGATCCATAGGACATGGAGAGGGGGAAACAGGGGGTGAGGTAAGAGAGCTATTGTTTTTCTTTTTGTTGAAACTCTAAGCTTATGTCAAGCAACTCCTTTGGAGAAGATCCATAAAAGACAGCCAAACTCTTATCATCTCTCTCACTTTATGCGGATTCCTCTCATAAGAAGAGCCCGAAGTCTTCGTCGGTATCGTCAGATCGTTACCATTCTCTTGAAATATGGCTTTGATCAGGTCCTGGGTAAGATGAAGATCTTTGCCCGTCTCCGGTTAAGTAAAAAGGCGTTAAAAAAAGCGGAGGGGCTGGAGAAGCTTACTTACGCACAGAGAATAAGATTGGCTTTAGAGGAGCTGGGTCCCACCTTTGTTAAGTTGGGGCAGGTCCTTTCTATGCGCCCACTTTTGATTCCATTGGAGTTGGTGATGGAGCTGACCAAGCTCCAGGATCAGGTAGCTCCCTTTCCTTTTGCCCAGGTAAAGCAAATTGTGGAGTCCGAGCTTAAGGCTCCTTTGGAAGAACATTTTTCATCATTTGAAACCGTCCCCCTCGCCGCGGCTTCGCTTTCCCAGGTGCACAAGGCGGTCACAAAGGATGGGAAGACCGTGGTGGTAAAGGTCCAAAGGCCGGGGATCAAAGAGATAATCAAGGCGGATATGGAGATCCTCAAGGATCTGACAAACTTGCTGGAGAAGTATGTTCCTGAATCCAAACAATACGATCCTGTTGGAATAAGGGAAGAGTTGGACAAATCCATTCACCGGGAAATCAATTTTAACAACGAAGCCAGAAATATCCAAGTATTCGGTGAGAATTTCAAAGAGGATAAAAACATTTTTGTCCCCAGGGTATTCTGGGACATGACCACCTCTAAGGTTTTGACCATGGACTTCATCGATGGGGTGAAGATATCCAATCTTTCTGAGTTGGAAAAAAGAGGAATAGATAAAAAGTTGCTTGCCCGCATAGGCGGGAAGATGGTGTTCAAGCAGATCTTTGAGGATGGTTTCTTTCATGCAGATCCGCACCCGGGAAATCTTTTTGCCCTGGAGGGGAACATCATCGCTCCGGTGGATTATGGCATGATGGGAAGGCTTTCGGAAACCACCATGAACGAGCTGGCAGATCTTTTGATCTGTGTGGTCACCTGGCATCCGGGTGGAATAGTTAAAGTTTACCAGGATATGGAGGTGGTGGGAGAGGAGGTTAACTTAAGAGCCTTAGAGGCGGACTTAGCGGATTTTCTTTATAAATATCACAAGATTCCAATCTCCCACCTGGATATGAAGACCTTGATGAACGAAGCTTTTGAGATAATTCGCAGGTACGATATTCAAATCCAGGCTGAGTTGATGCTCTTCTCCAAAGCTCTGGTGACCTACGAAGAAGTAGCCAAGATGCTGAATCCGGAATATGATCTGGTCACCCAGATGATACCGTATGTAAAAAAGCTTGCCTATCGCAAGTTCAAACCAAAAGCACTTCTCAGAGATCTATTTACCACTTCCGTTGATCTACGAGACCTTCTGGTCACATTTCCGTTTGAGCTAAAAAGGATCATCAAAAAGTTAGGCAAAGGCCGCCTCTCCTTTACTTTTCAACATAGGGGTCTGGACAAGCTGATCTTGGAGTTAGATCGCTCATCCAACCGGGTTTCATTCAGCCTGATCATTGCCGCCATAATCGTGGGTTCATCTTTGATTATGCGTTTGGAGACTAAATACACTCTCTTCGGTTATCCTTTGTTAGGGATATTGGGTTACATTTTCGCCGGGGTGCTGGGAGTGTGGCTGGTAATAGCCATCTTAAGATCAGGAAAGCTTTGACCTCTCCCCCTTAGTGGAGAGAGGGGTTTTGTAGGGGCGATTCATGAATCGCCCCTACTCTCAGGATGGAGAGAGGGATACAGGAGGTGAGGTTTGCTGGATGATTCAATGAAAGAAACTAATCCAAAATGGAAACACGCAGGTGGCAAGCTCCGTGAACTTGGTGCAGACAAACTCTCTGACGCTGAGCTTTTGTCCATTCTGATTTCAACCGGGGTAAAAGGCAAATCTGCCGAAGAGATTGCGAAAGAGATCTTAGAAAAATTTGGCTCTTTTAAGGGAATGGCAAATCAACCTTTAGAGAAATTTTTGGAGATCAAGGGACTTAAAGACGTAAAAATTATTCGAATAGCGGCAGCCTTTGAGATTGCCAGAAGAATAGTTAATCAAGTTGTTGAAGAAAATGACAAAATCGAAAATACCAGGTAAGAGGACTAAGATACCGAGTCCATACGGTAGGACGGCGCAGAAAACGGAGTGGAGTGCCACAGCAGTGATGATGCACTGGATGCGGGAGATCATCCAAAAAAACAACTTGGACTTAGGTTATCCTGATGTTGAGACCATAGGAAAAGACAGGAAAAAACCGGATATCGTAATTTACGAAAGCCGGCGAAGCAAGAATATCCTTTGTGTAATCGAAGCCAAGCCTCCGTATTATGATGTTTTCGATGAAAAGCAACTTAAAGAGCCGGCGCGTGTCAAAGCAGTAAAACGAAGGGCAAAATATTTTGTAACCACCAATTTCAAACAACTAATCTGGTTCAATACAGAAAAAGTAAATGCCAATAAACCAGAAGAAGAACAGGTGGTGGATAAATATCCGTTGTCTGAACTTCAAGATTTGAACTCAATTGAGGAGACAAGATATAGGGAAAACATTAAAAGAGGGCTGAAGGCTTTTCTCTTAAAGCTATACGCAGTATACTCTGGTAAAGAACCAGAGCCCAAGCAGGCTATAGACGAGCTTCTGGTTTTCAGACTTCACGAGAAAATCGAGCGTCTTTCCAGCTACTACAGAGGTCTAATCGAAGACCAATGTCATAAAGAAAGTCGTTTTCTTAAAAAGCTTAAGAGATGGTTTAAAGAGCAGCAATGGAGCTTCGCCTGGCAAATCCATGACTTTGAGAAAGCGGCAAGACAGACTGCCTACCTTCTGATAAACAAAATCCTTTTCTACGAAGCTCTTCAGTCAAAAAGACCAGATAAACTGGACCCGTTGGAAATTCCTGAAAGCCTTACTAAAGCATCGCGCCTTCAGAAAACGCTTCAAGGTTTCTTTGATGAGGTGTTGGATATAGATTATGAGACTATTTATACCACGGACTTCATCGACACGGTCGCTTTTCCTGATTCCAAAGAAGTGGTGAAGGAGATAAAGGAGCTGATTGGCATCCTCAAAAAATATGACTTCTCGAAACTGGGTTATGACATTATTGGAAGGATATTTGAAAGGCTGATTCCGGCAGAGGAACGACATAATCTGGGGCAATACTTTACCAATCCAGACGTGGTTGATCTTATCTTGCGCTTTTGCATCAAGCACGAAAAGGACAAAGTGCTTGACCCAGCTTGCGGCGCAGGAACATTTTTGGTGCGGGCATATCAACACAAAAACCTAATGAATCAAAGGCTTTTGCATGAAGACACTCTGGCGACTCTTTGGGGCAATGATATTGCCAAATTTCCAGCCCATCTCTCAACCATTAACCTTGCCATCAACGACTTGAGCGCTGACAAAAACTATCCCAATATTCTTCAGGAGGATTTCTTTTCTCTGTTAAGCCAGCAAGCAGGCTTTGAGCTTCCTAAGAAGTGGAGAATGGTCAGAGCAAAGACTTTGAGCCTCGAGGAACGAGAAGTCGAATACCCCCGTTGGTTCGATTGTATTGTGGGCAATCCTCCGTATACCAGACAAGAAGAGATAAGCAAGATCGCTCCTCGTGAATTGGAGTTCAAAAAAGATGTGATCAAGAGCGCTCTTTTAGATATCAAAGGAAAAAAGACCGCCACAATCTCTAAAAGGGCGGGCATACACGCTTATTTCTTCGTGCATGGGACAAAATTCTTAAGAGAAGGCGGTTATTTCGGCTTCATCGTATCCAACTCCTGGCTGGATGTGGATTATGGTAAAGGTTTGCAAGAGTTCTTTTTGAAAAATTACAAAATCGTTGCAATAATAGAATCAAAGGTGGAACGTTGGTTTGAGGAGGCGGACATTAATACCTGCATCGTCATTCTCCAGAAGTGCAGCGACCAAAAAGAAAGAAAAGAAAATTTAGTTCGTTTCGTCTACCTCAAAAAGCCCTTACGCCACTTTATCCCACCGGCTCAGGATATGTGGGAAAAGCAAGTTGAGCGGGTAAACGAAATAGATAAATTGATTAAAACCATTATGGCGCATAATGAATTTTATGAAAATGAGGATTTACGAATCTTTCCCAAAAGCCAGAAAGAACTCTGGGATGAAGGATTTGACACAGAAGAAAAGAAATATCTTGGAGCCAAATGGGGGAAATATCTCCGAGCACCCCAAATCTTCTTCAAGATTTTGGAAAAAGGCCGTGTAGGGGCGATTCATGAATCGCCCCTACTTGTGCCGTTGAAAGAGGTGGCGGAGGTTCGTCGTGGTTTTACTACCGGTGCCAATGAGTTCTTCTATCTGACCGAAGAGGAGATAAAGAAAAAAGGAATTGAGAAAGAGTTCTGGAAGCATAAGGATGAAGAGGGTAATTGGATTCCGAATTATGTGATTAAAAGCCCACGTGAATGCAGATATGTTGTGGTTAAACCCGAAGATTTGAAGCATCGAATTTTGATGATTCACAAAGACAGAAAGGACTTAAAAGGGACCAACTTTGGTGGAGGTTTGCTGAAAATACAAACGTATGAATTCCAAAACATTTTTGTCTGCCATGATGAGAAATATGATAGTAAGATAAACGATGCATTTATGCAACTTGTCTCACGACCGGTCGATCCAATCTTTGCTGAACTGGGTGCTACTACCCCAGAAGAGATCTCCCTTGACAAAGTCAAGCCTGACCGCAGAGAACTTGATAAAATCATAATGGGAGAAATATTAGGGCTTGCAGAGGAAGAACAGCTTGAGGTTTATCGGGCGGTGCTGGATTTGGTCAAGTCACGGATAGAAAGGGCAAAAAGCCTTAAAAATAGGAAAAAAACTAAAGAGGGAATAGACATTGATCTATTGGCAAAGACCGTGATGGAAAAGATTGGCGAAGACACATTGGGTAAGTTTTACAAAGAGAAGATACTGGGCCGTAAGAACCTAACCAGTAGGAGCTTACCAAAAACACGGGGTGAAACTAAAATAGAAGCGGGTCTTTTTGGTTGGCGTCTATATTCAGGTAGATCCCACATCGACTGCTCTTCTGAACTTGAAGCCCGCTATCTTAAGGTCTGGTCTGATATCGGGCTTGACAGAGTCAAAATGCCAAAAGACCGGGGCTATTTGGAAAACATTGTCTCCGACTTCGAAAGCATCCACAAGGAAAACGACAAAATTATAGAATCATATTTGGAGTCAATCATAGGTGTTAAGACTCAAGCCAAGATTAGAGATCTAATCTGGCAGGAGATAATGACCTCTCCCCCTTAGTGGAGAAAGGGAGTCGTGTAGGGGCGATTCATGAATCGCCCCTACAAAAGATAAATAGGGGGAAATAGGGGGGGGTAGGAGATTGCTTTGACCAAAACCGAAGTTGAAAAATTATTAAAAAGATTTGTAAATGTGATGAAAAAGACCTACGGGAAGAATCTGGTCTTTATCATCCATCACGGAAGCTGGGCTACTGGTGAAGCTAATCCGAAAAGCGACATCGATACGCTGGTCATGCTGGAGAAAATTACCAAAAACGAATTGGATAAGCTAAGGAATATATTAAATCAAGAGAGATACAAAAAGATGACCGTGCTTTTGTTCTCCAGATTGGATATGGACAACTTCGTCCCCTTTGGTCGCCATCAGTTCCACTATGGAGCGAAACTGCTTTACGGAAAATGCCCCCTTCCCGAGCCGACCAGGGAGGAGATGATAATTGAGATAAAAAAGATAGCAAATACGGTGGGTTACTGGAGCAAATTCTTATATACTCATCTCCATCTAGCCGAGAATGTAGCCCGAAAAATGTATTGGAGATTCAGAGAGGCAATAATCGCCCTGAAGGTATATATTCAGTGGAAGACCGGCGAATTTCCTGTAACTAAAAAAAGGTTAAAAAAGCTATTAGATGACCCCAAAGATAAAGAGATCGTGGAGATAATCGAGCAATGGGAAAAGAACAAAGACAAATATGAGAAGAAACCCGATCTGTTTTTGATAAAAGGGCTTGATTTCTCCCAGAGAATTTTGAAAAAAATCGATTCCTCTTTTCAGAATAAACAAACCAGGCGGATTCGATAGATGCTCAATGCCTTATCCGTCTCTTAATTGATAAACTGCTTCCTTTGATATTAAGATTGTCATCAACAAACCTCATTCGGATGGAGTTGAAACTCCACCTCTCCATTTTAAGGATCTCAGATGTTTCATCCCTGGGAGGGGACTCATTCACCTGATATAGAGCCGGGTTCCTCACTCTTTGCAGAACTTATCCTTTGCCTTGGGGTTGGGTTTCCATAGCAATAAAGGCAGTTGTGATAGCAGGCAAACCATTGCCCGATATCCAGAGATTTGGTGCAGTGGCAATTCTCCCTTTGGCTTCTGTCCTTGGCTTTTGAACACGCCTGATGCAATGGATGAAGAGCGATTAAAGTCTCCCCATCAATGCAACCTTTGCTGGTTAAATCCGGAAGCACGCAGGTGGAAAGCTCCATCCCCAGCTTTTCTGTTCGGGGGATCATCTTATTTTTGATGAAATCAATGATTTCTTCTATCCGGTGATGCACAATTGTAAACCCGTTTTTCATAAGCCTTTTTTCCACCTTTTGGTAAAGAGTGACATAAGAGACGATGACTCTTTTTATTCCCAAAACGTGCGCCCGAGAAAGTATCTCCCCAAATAGATTCATATCGATGTTAGAGATGCGAATTTTGTCCTGATAAATCACATCTATTAACGGATCATAACGAATAGCCAATCTCTGGGAAGACCCCAGAAAATCGATGATTTTAGGAAGTTGCTGGAAGACCTGCTCCACTGTCGGCGCTTGGAATTCTAAAGCTGTCCCTCCTAATCCGGTAACGGTCAAAAGAACATAAATCTGGCTCAACTTCTTCAACACCCTCGACAATTTCGGGTGGATAAGCATATTCTGAGGGTTTTTCGTCCAGATGACTAAGGTGTGTATATTCTCTGTGCCGATCTCTTCCAATCTTTCAACCATAAAGTCCGGGTAGAAGGCAACTAAATCCACCCGGCGACTGGCAGAGACAACCTTCTTATAGTAACCCGGCTTGTTCATCCTTTTTTCAATAGTCAACGTAAGCCCATGTTTTCTCAGCAAAAGTAAAAAAGCCCGCCTTAAAAGTCAAGTTCGTAATATTAGAGAACACCAGAGCCTAACTTAAGTTAGGTTCTGGCTGAGATCAAAGCCACCACAAAAACTTTGCTAAAGGGACCTTCCCGCAACAGGAATTTCATAAGCTTTGTATCGTATTGTTTATGTGGAGTTAGACAAAGATGCAAATGAAGCAAATCTTTCTTGCGAATATCTGCGATGAATCCATATATGATATGGCATGCCAAATTTCCTTGACAATATTGTAGCACCAACATATTTTGCAGTTGGTTGGCACTCTCGCGGGAAAATGCCAGGCGGTGCTAATTTATTGAAGGCAAAAAGATTATGAGGTAAGAAATGGCTTTTGAGAATTTGACCGAAAGAGAGAAACTTATTCTTCAGTCCTTGATCAACTATTACATCGCCACCGCCGAGCCGGTAGGCTCCAGAGTGGTGGCACGAAAATATAAATTAGGGATAAGCTCCGCCACGGTAAGGAACACCATGCAGAATTTAGAGGAGATGGGTTTAATCACTCAACCTTACACTTCAGCCGGGAGGGTTCCCACGGACAAAGGATACCGGGTGTATGTGGACAGCATGATGGGACTGGAGGCTCTTACCCCTTCTGAGGAAGATCAAATCAGAAGGAAGATATACGCAGATTATGCCGCAGTAGAGGATATTTTAGAGCAGACCGCCAGAGTGCTGGCTACGGTCTCCAAGCAATTAGGTTTGACCATCGCTCCCCGCTTTGATAAAGGTGTTCTGACCCACATAAACCTGATCCCGGTGGCTGAAAAAAAGATTTTAGTGATCTTGGCGGTCAAACACGGATTGGTCAGGACTGTGCTTTTGGAAGCCGAATCCTCTATTGACACAGAGCGGGTGGAAAAAACCGCCAGCATCCTGAATGAGAAACTATGTGGTCTGACCTTGGGAGAGATCAAGGATTCCATCGATCTGCGGCTGAAAGAAACGTCGGCTGACGATCCCAAGCTGATAAAACTCTTTTTGGACTCAACCGACAATCTCCTAAACTTCACCGAGCCGGACCAGATGCATTTAGGGGGGACCACCAATATTGTGGATCAACCTGAATTCAAAGACAGAGAAAAACTAAGAAGATTGATCGAGTTATTTGAGGAGAAAAAACTTTTAGCAGAGCTCGTCTCCACCAAAGGAATCACGGAGGGAATCACCATCACCATAGGGAAAGAGATAGAAAGAGGGGAGATGCAGTCGTGTAGTTTGGTCACCTCACCTTATCAAGCGGGAAAAGTAAGAGGCACCATCGGAATAATAGGTCCTACCCGGATGAGATACTCCAAATTAGTTTCACTGGTGGAATATACGGCTAAACTCCTAAGTGAGATCCTTTCCAAGTAGAAGAAAATTTCATCTGTATTTATTCCAAAGGAGGAATAATCTAAGTTGAGCAAAGAAAAACATCCAAAGAAAGATAAAAAAAAGGACGAAAATCAGCAGTCACGATCTGAGGTTGTGGAGAAGGAGAAAAAAAAAGAAGTCGAGCCAAAAACAGAGGCCGATCTTCTGAAAGAGCGGCTTGCCAAAAGTGAAGAGGAGGTGAAGGAATTAGAAGATCGGCTCCTGAGGCTGGCAGCGGAGTTTGATAATTACAGGAAAAGGACCGCCAAGGAGTTTGGGTATCTGGTCAAAAATGCCAATGAGAATCTGATCCTAAAAATTCTGGACACTCTGGACAATTTTGAGCGGGCTTTGGATTCTGCAAAAAACTCCACCGATTATGATAACTTCCGCAAAGGCGTTGAACTGATTTATACTCATCTGAAGGAACTTCTTAAGAAGGAGGGTTTGAAAGAAATCGAGGCGGTATGCAAGCCCTTTGATCCCAACTTCCATGAGGCGGTGACCCAGTGCGAGAGTGAGGAACATGAAGAGGGTATTGTGGCTGATGAGATATGCAAAGGATATATGCTTAATGATAAACTGCTGAGAGCTTCGAAAGTGGTGGTCTCCAAAGGAAAACCGAAAGAAGAAAAGGAGAAAGAGTCAGATGAAATCCGTTAAAAAAATTGCCATAAAACTTTTGGATGGCCTGCCTGAGGAGAAATTGAAGGAGACGATCACTTTTATAAAATTTCTTCAGCAAAAAGAGGAATGGGAAGCGACTGAGGAGATTCTTTCGGACAAAAAGCTAAAAGCCGCATGGAAAAAAGGGAAGAAGGAGGTAGAAAATCAAAAAACCGAAGATTGGGAAAGTGTGAAAAAGAGGCTATTTACCTCCAAAGGAAAGTCTCTCAAGAATGCTATGTTGGTAGCGGACACCCTGTCCGTTACGAACGGAGGAACAGACTCGGAAACCACTCAATAAAGATCGATAAATGAAAATTCTTCGAAAGTTCAGAATTTTGCTTTTCTTGTTGGCTGTATTTCTCTTGACAAACGCAGATCTGTGGTCAAAGGGAAAAGAGATCTTGTTGGAGAATCGTGTTTACTATGTGATTCATCCGAATGGAGAGAAGGTAAACATCGTGTCTTCTCAAGCTCTAGGCGGACCGCAGATAGAGATTATTTTTTCACCAGACAGCAGTTATGTGGCATACACGGCATATAACGGCACGGGTTTTGAGGGACAAGGACGCGATCTTCATTACTGCAGAACCGATGGTTCTGAAGGAACTGTCGTGCTTAGTACTTCAGCCGGGATACATGATCTGAATTGGCTCAAAACTGGCGAGAAACAATACATTGTTTTCGTGGAATGGGAGTCTGGAGGGCAAGATATGGGCCTCGTGAAAGTGTATGATTTCGTCGAAGCCCGCACAGTTTTTGACACTGTAGCACTGGATTTAATACGGATTGGTGATACTCCGAAATTACTGGTGAATGCTTTTCTATTCCGCGATCAAAAGGCGTTCATGCTGGACTTGAGCAACATTCCTTTTACAACATCCAACCTTGACAGTCTTGGCAAAATCGAATCTGATACGACTCGGTTCTGGTGCACGCATGCGGAACTTCAGCATCGTGCACCTGAATTAATTGGAAGGTGGGTAGGTTTCATTCCGACGTATTGGCCACACGAACCTTACAATGTGTCAGACTATATCGAGTTAGTCCCTAACTCAGTCGAGTTTAAACGGCTTAGCTGTTTGATTCCTTCCCCCAACGGGCATTTTTTGGCCTTTTCCGCTACCGGATCAAGATTCACCTGTAACGGGATTCTAGACACAAAAACTCACAAGACTCATGCCTTGAGATTCTTTCTTGGCTCCTTCGACGGACAGCCATGCTGGTCGCCCAACGGCGAATATGTCGCTTTCATAAATCTTGTGGGCGGGCACGGGAAATACATTAATGTCTTTTCGATCGATTCTGTGCTGAGTTCCAAAAATCCGATGATCATTAAGAAAAACTTTGAGAGACCTACGGATAAATCTTTTGAAATATGTTTCTCACCAGATTCAGATACTCTTTATTACGAGGCCTCTGGCTGGGGGAAACCAGATTCTGGAAAATTTACTATCAGGAGGTAAGAATAAATGGCAAAAGTAATCGGAATAGATTTGGGCACAACCAATTCCTGCGTGGCGGTGATGGAGGCGGGTGAGGCAAAGGTTATAGCTAATCCGGAGGGGATGAGAACCACACCCTCGGTGGTGGCTTTCACCAAGACAGGTGAAAGGCTGGTTGGTCAGGTGGCAAAGAGGCAGGCCATCACCAACCCGGAAAATACCGTCTTTTCCATCAAACGATTTATGGGTAGAAAGCACAACGAGGTTCAAGAAGAGGAGAAGATAGTTCCTTTCAAGATCGTGGAAGCTCCCAATGGAGACGTGAGGGTGAAAATTAGAGACAAAGATTACTCTCCTCCGGAGATCTCTGCCATGATCTTACAATCCATGCGAAACACGGCAGAGGAATATCTGGGAGAGAAAGTTACTCAGGCGGTGGTCACCGTCCCGGCATATTTTAACGACTCCCAGAGGCAAGCTACCAAGGATGCGGGAAGGATCGCCGGCTTAGAGGTTTTACGCATAATCAACGAGCCCACTGCCGCGTCTTTGGCTTATGGTCTGGAAAAGAAAAAAGATGAAAAGATTGCCGTGTTTGATTTAGGCGGAGGCACCTTTGATATCTCCATTCTGGAGTTAGGAGAGGGAGTTTTCGAGGTGAGATCCACCAATGGCGACACTCACCTGGGTGGAGACGATTTGGATCAAAGGATCATAGACTGGATGGCAGATGAGTTCAAAAAGCAATATGGCATAGACCTGACCAAGGACCGCATGGCTCTTCAGCGACTGAAAGAGGCGGCTGAGAAAGCCAAGTGTGAGCTTTCCACCACCATGCAGACCAACATCAACCTTCCCTTTATCACTGCCGATTCCAGCGGTCCCAGACACCTGGATTTGACCTTGACCCGCGCCAAGCTGGAGCAACTGGTGGATGATCTGATCCAAAGGACGGTACAGCCATGTAAGCAGGCTCTAAAAGATGCCAAGCTTTCTCCAGGGGAGATAGACGAGGTGATCTTGGTGGGTGGGCAGACCCGAATGCCCAAAGTTCAGGAAGTGGTGAAAAGTCTGTTTGGCAGGGAGCCACACAAGGGAGTGAATCCGGATGAGGTGGTGGCAGTGGGAGCCGCCATACAGGCGGCAGTTCTCTCCGGCGAGGTAAAAGATGTCCTGTTGTTGGACGTTACCCCTCTGTCCTTGGGGATCGAAACTTTGGGCGCAGTGATGACCCGGCTGATCGAAAGAAACACCACCATACCGACCAAAAAGAGTCAGATATTCTCCACTGCCGCGGATAATCAGACCGCAGTGAGCATTCATGTTCTTCAGGGTGAGCGGGAGATGGCAATAGACAACCGCACCTTGGGGCGCTTCGATCTGGTGGGAATCCCACCTGCCCCCCGTGGAATGCCGCAAATTGAGGTCACATTTGATATAGATGCTAACGGCATAGTCCACGTCTCCGCCAAGGACCTGGGAACAGGCAAGGAGCAGAGCATAAAGATACAAGCCTCCAGCGGATTATCGGAGGAGGAAATTCAGAGGAAGGTGAAAGACGCTGAGGCACATGGGGAAGAGGATAAAAAGAAAAAGAGCTTGGTGGAGGCAAGAAACAAAGCAGATCAGATGATCTACACCACGGAGAAGACTCTGAAGGAGTACGGCGACAAGATCTCCGCAGACGAAAAGAAGAAGATTGAAGAGAAGATCGAAAAAGTCAAGCAGACAATGAAGGGAGAAAATGCCGATGAGATCAACAAGTCCATTGACGAGTTGATGCAGGCTTCCCACAAGCTGGCAGAGCAGATGTACAAGGCCACCGCCGGAGCGCAGCAACAAGCAGGGCCACAGGAACCACCCAAGGAGGAGAAAAAAGAAGCGAAGAAAGAAGACAAAAACAAAGGCAAAGAAGGAGCAGTGGATGCCGACTTCGAGGTGGTGGATGATAAGTAAGTCAACGGATGAAACGGATTGGTATCTACTGGTTCGGACAGGGGTTGAACCCCTGTCCGCCCAGACGGGCGGTCGTCTGACCGCAGAGGAATAGGGGTGCAACCCAATAGTGTTGCGTTAAAAAGGACTTTCTTTTAAGATTTGTATTAGTATGATA
>CAZOJT010000065.1:0-12758 GCA_964580215.1 uncultured Ignavibacteria bacterium
GGCATTTGTCATCCAGGATGATGTAGTTGTCATTATCAGGCATATCCCAGGGGAAGTAGTCCCAGTGACCAAAACCAAAGCGCTCATACACCTTGTTCGGGATCACCACAGCAGCCATTCTTCCCGTGATCTCCTTTGCATGCATGGTGAAGTCACAGGTGGCCGTCAAACCGCACTCATCCTCTACGGTTACAGTCATGGTGAAGGTTTGGCACAGCTCGCCCTCCGTAGGTGTCCACTCGACATGGTCATTCACTATCACCGGTTCGCTCACTGTGGCAGGAACCGCACTCACCGTAATGATAAGAGGCTCACCCTCTGGATCGTCTGCATCGAAGTCGCCGCTCTTCAGTGGCGGATCACCAGGTGACCAGTATTCCTCTACGTCCTCCGGGCAAACAACCGTCGGATCGGCGTTGGTGACATGCATGGTCATAGCGTCCGTTGCCTGTCCGCCGCAAACATCAGTCGCGGTCACAGTAACGGTGTAGGTGATAGAAACATCATCACAGGTAGCATCGAAGCACACCTTTTCGCCGACCTTCTGCATGGTGCCATCAGGAGTCGGGTCGACAGTGAAGTCCCAAGTTACCACATCACCGTCTACATCGCCAGTGACAATGTCATCGCTGCACAGCTGAACATTATACGCACCTGTCTTATCACCACCGGCATTGACCGTCGGATCGGTGTTGGTGCAAGTGACCTCGAAAGTGCAATCGTCAGTGGCACCCCCATCGTCGTTGACCGTCACCTTAATCACGTCAGTGCACTGCGCGCAGTGGTCAACATCGAACTGAACGTCCGCAGTATAACTGGCGGTATTCAAGCCCGCCTCGTTGATCAACTGGACGTTTGACACCTGACCACAGCTGGTTGTAAGCTGGACAGTCGCTCCAGTGATGACTCCGTCCACATCGGTACCGGTCACGCCGGTGACAGTCTTGGTTCCGCTGGTATTATAGCTCTGGTTACCCGGGCAGCCAGCGACCGGCGGGATGTTGGGTACGATAAATGCCTCGACGCAGAGACCCTCGAATTGCGGAATATAGGTATAGGTCGGAGTCACTCCCGCACCAAACTGCAGCCGGCTGGAGGGTTCCCAGAAACCGGTATCTACGCAGATCGTCGTGCTGTCTTGGATGTTGAAGGTCATGGTTGCCAGAAGTATATGGGTTCCCTCCCACATCCTTTGATCCTCGCTCCCGGAGGTAGCTATGGTCAGCCACCAGTGAGAGACGAAATCTCCCAAATCCATAATCCTGGTGTCCCAAGCTAATGCAGTATTAGGATAAGGTTGGCTGTCTCGATCCCACATCCAGTTGGTCTCCCCGAGATCGGGCAGATTACGGAAGATGCTCAAGACCCAGGGTACCGGGGGGCAGCCTGTGGTCAGGCACTTGTCATTATTGTACGCAGTGGTGCTGCAATACGCGGCGGGATTGCTGGAGGTGTAAAACAGCGGAACAACTATACCTGCGAGGGAATCCTGTGCAACGTCCGGAAGATCATGCCAGATATACAACGGCATCTGGACATGCCATCCCGGCGGGTCAGTGGGAACTGGCATAAAAAGTGAATCGTCTCCCGGGTAAAGCTCCAAGTACAAGGTATCAGGAGTACCAGGGTCTTGTGCCACTGCTACGCTGGAGAAACCGAATACCATTAAAGCCATTACTGCGAGAAGTAACAAATTTCGTTTCATTTTGTTGCTCCTTACATGTTAATAAAAGTTATCATTTATAAACTTCTTGGTGATCTTCACTTTCGGAAATTCACCAAAAAGCTCAACTCAATTTCCCCCTTCTTCTTAGAAAGGTTACAAAATCAGTTAGTAGCCTTCTTGGTTTTTGTTTTTCTCACCTCCTCACTACTGGGTAAAAGATTAGAGTTGAGCAAAAGTAATTGGTTTTACCCCTTCCTTTCTTCACCTCCTCTCAAGCAAAGGTTAAAGGTTTTGGGTTTTGAAACTAACAAATTTTATTCTTCCTTCTTTCCATACCAGCATCCCGGATTCGGAGCAACTCCTCCCTTATAAAGGTAACTAAGTAAATAGAGAACATCACCTAGGTCGATAAAGCAGTCACCATTGGGATCTCCGGTTTCGGGAACGCATGGAGGAAGTCCTCCTTTGTAAAGATAACTGACCAGATAGAGTACATCACCCAGATCCACCAGGCTGTCCCCACTGGCATCTCCCCATACAGACCACCAGACCGTGAGCTCTCCCTGATGGTAATAAAAAGGAACATGTTTACCTTGCCGATCAGACAGAAAGCTGTTTCCACCAGGAGCAGTATAGAAAGACACAGTACGATCATCGGTGGAGTCAGGAAGGCAGAACACGTCCACTCCCAATTTGAAAAGGGTTCGGTAACTGGGATTAGGTGGTATATAAATACTATCGCCCATTAGTTGACCCATCCCCAAAACCTGCACTGACTTACAGTCAGGCAGGCTGGTGTCACCCAGTGTACCATGACATTCCACTATCTGAAACTCACTTATCAGAGAACCTACAGTGTCGATATAACAATATCGCACTGCCCTTTCCACTATACTATCTACATAGCATTCCGGGTGTTGATAATGTAGACTCTCCGGCTCCCAAGTGCAGGTGTCCACCGGAATGGTATCCAAGTCCACGCAAATACTGTCTGTGTGAAAATCAAAAAGTTCATGATTGCTGATGGTGAACGTAAAGTCAAATCCAGCAATTGCGACCGGATTTTTCAACATCACCTCCACCTCGGCAAAACGACCCGGGTAAGAAGTTGTATATATAACCCTCACATCCGCGGTATCCTCCTGCTGGGCAAAGGTCCTTTCACCAAAGAGGCAAAGAAAGATAAAAGCTACAAAAAGGAGGAAACAAATTCTGCTAAAATATTTATTTGTCATTCCCCTCTCCTTAATTTATAAAGGTTTTGTTTGCACTCCATTCTCTAAACCTTTATCCACCGCCTCTTTGCTCATTCCTCCTTTCGACAGAAATCAGCCAGCCAAATCTTCTACTTGCCTTCTTAAATTTTGTTTTAATTGATTGTGCCAACAGCCCCAAAACTTTAATTTCGCAGAGTCGAGATAATCTTAATCTCTTTAATCAGATCAACCATAAAGCTCCGCTACCTCACAAATGGAATTGCGAATCTTAAGAGATAGAACCTCTCTTTCGGTTTACAAATTATCTGACCTGACTGAGAGCGTTGGTCTCTTTCCTTCTTTCTCAGCTATAATATACATCCTTACCTTTAGTTTGTCAATAGAAAAAATTGAGTTTTTTTAAAAAAATTTTAAACGTAGACGACGCTACGGTTTTACCAATCTTTCGGTTTACAAGTTATCTAACCTGACTGAGAGCGTTAGTCTCTTTCCGTCTTTCTCAGATATAATATACACTACCTTCCTCAGTTTGTCAATAGAAAAAATGAGTTTTTTTAAAAAAAAATTTGAACAAGGACAATGCTACGGTTTTGTCAAAAATCTCTTACCACCACCCGGTGCACCATATAGAGCTCTCACACCGAATCAAAATGAGGCAAGAAATATGCCCACCCAAGAACTTCTCCTTAAAAGAAGGGCGCTCCAAATGGAAAAGTTGAAAATGCGTCCCTTTAAACTGTTTCCGTAATTTGTGTCTGCTCTTTGGCTTAGAGGAAAACGGGGAGGGTATTCTATAGACCATGTAAACAAATCATGATAGAAATTGGCTTAAACTTGGGAGGGCGGGATGCAAACCTATTCAAGAATATTGCACAGGGATTCATCATTCCATCCAAAACAACAAAGCTATTTTTCAGGACGTTCCCCAGAATACAAAAGCGTTGCTTTTAGCTAAAAAAATCCTCCGTCACCATTTATCTATCTGAGAGGGGGGCAGGAACTCAGAGTAGAGTAGAATGGGACGGAGGAATATCTTTATCTCAGACCTCACTTTTTATATAACGAGGCACATAAGTTTTTTTGTTGTAGTTTTTTACCTCAAGAACATATCTCCTTATTCAGATAAAAGTTGATCGACTTTGCTTAACACGAAAGCATCGTCCCACTCTCTTGTCCCCACCACCTTCCATCTTATCACTCCTTTTTTGTCTAAAAGAAATGAGGTGGGTATAGCTTTAGCCCAGTATCTTTGTCCGATCTCTCCCCGCTGGTCTGTTAGGACTGGGAAGCTCATCTGGTAATCTGCAACAAAGGCGGCTACTTTGGAGAGAGAAGTTCTGTCCACACTTACCGCCAGAATCTCAAACCCCTTGTCTTTTCGCAACTGATACAACCTCCCCAAAGAAGGAATCTCTCTTCTGCATGGAGAGCACCAGGTGGCCCAGAAATTCAGAATAACCACCTTTCCTTTAAAGTCGCCCAAGCTGATCTGTGTTCCACCCAAGTCCGGCAAGGAAAAGTTAGGAGCTAAAAATCCTTCCTGCGGAGATTCCTTCAATTCCTGTGTGCTGGATATTTCACCTTTTTTCTTGTCAGGATTGGATTCCTTTTTTCCCTCACACCCCAGAAGTCCAATCGCAACTACCACATACACCAAAAGAAAACAAATTCGCAACAATGATCTTTTAGGCAACAAACCCTTCCTCCTATTTAATAGAACAAATTTAATAGAACAAATCGAGTCTTTTCAAAGATAATGCTTATGGTTCAAAGTTCCAAGAAAAAAATTTAGCTTCACAACAAAAGAGAAAGTAGGATACACGAAAAAGCCCTCCTCACCTGAGAGGATAAGGGCTGATCAACTCAAAACAACAACCTCCTGTTTTTATTTCTTACCTTTTTTGGCTGTCGCGCCCCCACCAATCCCTTTTACCACCGGCACAGTGAGTCTGAATTTGGTATTATCTTCAGATCTGGCTTCCAGGGTAATCGACTTTCGGAATTGTTCGTTTTCCTTCCCCTTTTCCAATTCAACCTTTAGTTTGGCTTCTTTGCCAGGCTTTAACTTGTCACGATTAAGTTCCACCTTTTTGAAAAAGTCAGGAGGGGCTGAAACTATTGACAATTCCATTTCCTCCTCGGTGGTGTTTTTGATCTTGCCTTCAAGCTTGCGTTTTCTTTTCTTCTCAATAGGTCCGAAATCCAAAGTAGGGGGATTAGCGGTTAGCTTGAGTATCGAATCGGTGGGTTCCACCACCTGGGTCTTAAAGGAGATGGAAATACTTCCCAGAGTGGTATCATTGGTGGTAACCCTGGCGCTTTTGTTTCCTTTACTTCCCGCCTTCCCCGAAGTATAAATTAGTTCGATCCAAGTGCTGTCACCGACAGCAAGCTCCGTCTTGAGAAGCGGAGCCTTTGTGCACCCTCACCCAGGCCTTACCTTTTCTATCTTTAAGGTGTCTGTGCCCACATTTTTGACCAGATAGTAGTGGCTGATGACACTTCTGGGTGGAGCGTAACCAAAATCAAACACCGTCTCAGGAATCAAAAGCTTGGGTCCCTCCGCCTGAGCCTGATATATAAAACTTCCCGCAAGATACAAAAGGAAAAGAAAGACACCCAATCGCACTGCTTTCTTCATTATCTCCTCCATCTTTAGACTTTTGTAGAACCGACTTTAAAATAAATATACTTTAAATCCTTTTTGTGTCAACTCTTTTTTAGAAGTTTTACGAAAATTTGTTCATCTTTTTTGACTTTTTAAAATATATTTCTGAATTAGTCTAAAACTCCTCTACGCTACCAAAATCCAGGTTGTCAGAAGCCGGTGAAGGCTGGTGGCAGGAATACCTTTGCTGAACCAGAACCTAACTTAAGGGTGTTTCGAAAAACTATAGAAATGCCCTTTATGTCATTCTGAACGAAGTGAAGAATCTAATAAACTCAATTGTCACATATTTGAGATTCTTCGACTAATGCCTCAGAATGACATTTCTAGACAGGCTCTTAAGTTAGGTTCTGGTTTTCAACCCTTTAAGACAGGAATTCTAACCTGAACTTCCAGCTTCTATATTTTTCCCTTAGATTCCTCTTATCTGATCACTTCCCCATGTTGCCAACTTAAACCATCTGTTGCCCCCTACTTTCTGTAACACCGGATGAACCTTTCTATCGACCTATCAAAGGTTTTTTCCACGTTATCTGGAAAAAAGCAGGCGGGAAGTTCCCTCATCCGCCAGTGATATTGGATGCATTCACAGCAGATACCTTTATGGCTGCACGGTTCATAAGTGCAGTTGCATCTGGTTAAATTCTTATCAATGTTACAATCCCTTTTTTTCATGTTTCCTCCTTAACGGATTCAGGCAAAATCTTGGTCGGTTTGAACCATCTTATCCTGTATCGCCATAATAGACCTGAGAAGATTATAATCACCAGGGCGAAAATTAGCAAGGCATTTTCAATGTGAAATCGATCCACCAAGCTTCCTAAAAATGGAGCAAAAACGGCAAAGGCGGCATTCCCCGCCATATTCTGAACCGAAAGCATGGTTGCCCGCACATCAGATGAAGTATAGCGATTGAGATAACTTTTCAAAACCGGTTCATGCACGGCGGTGGTCACCTGTTGAATCAGAATAAAGGAAATGCTCCACAAGAACAAAAACCTGCTCAAAAGGATGAAAGATATTACCACAAAAACGGGCATGACAAAAAGCATCAGCTTCTCCTTTAAAACTCTTTCCAGCCGGTCTGCATACTTACTCACCAGCGCGGAGAAAAGATGAAAAAAAGCCAAGACTACGCCAAAAAGGGAAAGAGGCAAACCCACCTTTTTCATATAGGGCTGATAGGTCCAGAAGCCCAGCCGGGTGGCTAAGAATATTGCCGAGAAGAAAAGAACAAACCATAAAATCTTTTTGTCAGCAAGCAAAAGGTTAAGGCTTTTTTGTATCTCATGATAAGACTTTCTTCGAACTTTAAGCTTTGAATCTACAACGCTTTCGTTTTCCCGTGGCGGTTCAACGAAAGTTAAAGCAACAAGCCCGGATACCAATATTCCTATGGAGCTTGCCAGATAAGGAAGGGCTAAATTTATGGTGGCAAGGAGCCCTCCCACCGGGGCAAATAGGGCAAAGCCAAGATGTCTCATGCTGTTGGCGTTCCCCTCCACTCTCTGATACTCATCTCCTCTTCCCAGACTCTTCAAGGTGTCATAGGCTAAAGCGGAGTCGGCTCCATAGGCGAAGGACATGGAGATTCCGGCTATGATCTCGCCCACAATAAACGGAATTAAGGAATGCGAAAAGAAGATCAACAGGTAAGCAAAAGAATGAAAGAAGGAGCCAAGGACAAGCGATTTTTTCCTCCCCACCCGATCTGCCCAGGCGCCGGTGGGAACCTCAGATAAAACCTTGGCAAAGTAGTAGACGCTTTGAAGAATCATTATCTGGGAGAAGGAGAGACCCCTTTCCTGATAAAACAAAACCAGTATGGCTATATGGAAAAGACTGAACTTGGTGAGACGATACCAGTAGAATCTGCGGATGTTCTTCTCCATTTAAAAAACCTTCACCAAAATCCCGCACGCTTCTTCGGCTTTTCTTGCTATCTGGTTCAACTTGTCTTTGCCCACCAAAGACAAACCCTCATCTGCCGAAGGTCGATCAATGGAATAGATCTGCACCTCCCTGGGCTTTATGTAGCTAAGCCTTTCGATCCATTTGTCTATTTCTTCCTCTTTAGTGTTATTTACCCGTCCCTCTACGAAAACGCTCTGGATGATTATATCCTCCAATTTTTTTAGATTTTCCACCACCTTTTCAAACTGGACACCAGTGCAGGGACGATTTATCTTTTGGAAGGTTTTCTCCGTCCCGCAGTCCAGTTTCATGATCCTTACGTCTAATTTTTTCAAACCGTCCAGCACCCTCTCCCTGTTCAGACAGGTTGAGTTGGACAGAATGGCAAGCTTTGCATGAGGAACCATTTCATCTCTTATCTTTTGGGTGACCTCAACCATTTTACCAAACTCAAGGTGCAGACAGGGTTCGCCGTTGCCGGAGAAGGTGATATAGTCTATGTGCTGAGGATTCCCTTCCAGCCAATCGGTAAGCGATTTTCTTACCTGTTCGACTGAGGGGAGATCACTGATGCAGGAAGAAGCATCATTAGTATGTCTCTTTGTGAAGCCATAATGACAATAAAGACAATTGAAGTTACACAATTTGTAGCCTGTAGGTAATAGATTGATCCCCAAAGAAAATCCCAGTCTTCTGGATCTGATGGGTCCGTAAATTATCCCTGTTTGTAATTGTAAAGTCCGCATGGTAAGCTCCTGCAAAAATACTTTTAAAGACAACTCTCAATTTACATATAGTAAAGACTTTGTCAATGGTTTCCAATGAGGTCTCTGAAAAAGTGCAGAAATCGGGCGGGCTAAGAGCCCGCCCTACGCGATCGGGTATTGAATAACAATGATTTAGCCCGCGTAGGCGGGGCTCCCAACCCCGCAAGAACGACTTTTTCAGAGATCTCCCAATAAACTCGCTTGAAGGTAGTTCTCAATTTTGTTCCCAACCCAACAGGTAAGAGTTCAACTTGAGCCAACTTGTTTTCGACTGAACGCATAGTTTACCTTGTATAAAGTTTTGGGGATTGCCCACAGGCAAATCATAAGAACAAATCTGACCGTCTCCTGCAGTCGCAAAGCCTCCATAGACTATGGGATTATCCCCATACTTTTACTGAAGCATTTTAGCTTCGATCTTCCTTTGAGATATTGATCCTTTTGACCGCCACTCCAAATGTAGCAGTCACAATCGATTATCCACTCCCTCTGACCGGTAATTTTTCACCCCGCCAGTGGCATTCTTTTTGCTTTTTTTGATGGGCGAAAAAAAGACGCATTTTGGAAGAAGGGAAAAATTATGCTGATAAAAATCAGAAGGTTGATCCAAAGAATTTTGCCGAACGGGCAAGAAGGCTTCACCCTGTTGGAGGTAATGGTGAGCATGATCATCTTTGCCACCGGGCTTTTGATGATGTTACCGATGATTGTTACCTCCATAAAGGGCAATGTATTTGCCGACATGACCACCAAGGCGGCTCACCATATCCAGGCAAAGATTGAGGAGATCAAAAATACTCACAGTTTCACTTCCGGATCTGATTCTCCTGAAGGGATGACCAGAATCTGGACGGTTGAGGACTACGGATCTCATCTGAAAAAGATAACGCTCCAGATGAACTGGGTGGATAAGGACAGTCTGCAACATCAGAACGTCACCGTAACCTATGAATCGTATAATTAAAAAAAGGACCTTGAACATGAAAAACCTTTATATGAAACTTCCCGGAGCTCCGTCCCCCTCCGGGAAAAAGAAGCAAAAAGGGCCCGCCCTGAAGGGGCACCCTGAAGGGTTCACTTTGGTGGAGCTTTTGATTGCGCTTTTGATAACCGGGGTGGTGGTCTCCGCCGGATATGGCCTTTATCTGACACAGCACGAAGGTTGGATCATTCAGGAGCAGATCTCCAGTATGCAACAGAACGTTCGAGCCGCCATGCATGAGCTGGAGACCAGAATCAGGATGGCGGGATACGGTTTGCCCGGTGGCTTCCAGCCTATCTATGCCGCCAATGCAAATCCTGATACTATCACCATCCTGTTTCAGAACGAGTTTGGCTGCGAATCCACCATCGAGCACAGCATGCCCCACCCCAGCTCCGAGCTGAGGTGTGATGGACACGATGTCAGTTGTTTCGAGGAAGACACTTGGGCATACATCTACGATCCTGTTGCCGACACCGGGGAGTTCTTTTACATAACTAAGGTCCAGGTCGCAGCATGCCACATTCAGCATAACACCGCTCCCCTCTCTAGACGCTACCCCCAAGGGAGCACGGTGATGTATGTGGATCTATATAAGTTCTATATCGACACCACGGATAGCAATCACCCCCATATGATGGTTCAAAAGGTAGGAGCATCTCCCGCCGTTTACGCTGAAGATATTGAGGACCTGCAGTTCCGATATGGTCTGGCTAATGGCGTTTTCGTTGACGTTCCGCCGAGTGCCTCAGTGGTAAGAGAAGTGCTAATCACCCTCACCGCCCGGACTGAAAGAAAAGATCTGCAATTTCAGGGTGAGTATCGCCGAAGAACTCTAACCTCTGATGTAAAGGTGAGAAATCTGGGGTTATAACAGATTATTTCATGAGTAGAATTCAGAAAAGGAGATGTCATGCTGAAACGGATGAAAAACGAGCAAGGCTTTACCTTGCTTATCTTTCTGTCGTTGCTTTTGATGCTGACCATGATCGGGGTCGCCGCGGTGATGACCTCCACCACCGACGTCAACATTGCCGGAAATGATCTGAGGACCATCAATACGTTTTATGCGGCAGAAGCCGGCTTGGAGAAAGCCATAGCTGAAATCAGAACCCATTACGGCTCGGGTGGCGTCGGACCACCTAGCCCCCTTCCCTCCGACTCCTTCGATCTGGGGAACGTCGCGCTTACGTACAACGCGGCGGACAACGGTCCTGCCGCTCAGGAGACCCTTACTGTGGGAGCATACAAGGGGCTTTATGCTTTGGTGAAAAGTTTCACCATCACCGCTGAAGCAACAGAAAAAGGCAGCCAGACCAAAACCAAGATCGAAGCGGAAATAAAAGATGCTCTGGTCCCCATATTCCAGTTTGCCGTCTTTTACGAGCAGGATCTGGAGATACTGCCCGGTCCTACTATGACTCTGGGGGGGAGGGTTCACAGCAATCGTGATCTATACTTAGGAGCTCGTTCCGGCCTTAAGGTGGATTCCTGGACCACAGCCGCGGGGGATATCTATCATGGAAGAAAGGACGATCCCTCGGATAATATGCCCGCAGACGTGCTCATCAAGGATAAATTCGGGGCTTATCAGAATATGGAGAACGGCGATGGCACCTGGCTGGATTCCAATGATCCCAACTGGGTGGCTGAGTCATTGACCCGATGGGGAGGGAAGGTGGAGGACAAATCTCATGGAATAACCGAGCTTAACCTTCCGGTGGTCGTCTCCGGCGATCCCATCGATATGATAAAGAGGGGATCCGGCGGCAACATGGACAGTTATGAACATAAGGCTGGGCTGAAGATGGTGGATGGGCAGGTCTGGTATAAAAACTCCAGCGACAATTGGGTAGACGTTACCGCCACCTTTTTTGCCGACTCTATTGTCACCATGGGTAGCTTTTACAATTACAGGGAATATAAGTGGGTCACCTCCTATGACATAAACATTGAAAAGCTCAATACCAGCGGCTACTATCCCTTGAACGGAATCCTTTATGCCTCTCGGGATGAGGTGGTGGGCACCCAGCAAGCCATCCGACTGGCCAACGGAGAGGAGTTAGCCGCACCTCTCACCGTAGTGACAGAAAATCCCTTATACACTCTTGCGGACTACAACAAGAAAAACAAGAAAGCCGCCGCACTTTTCACCGACGCTTTAACCATATTGTCTAACAATTGGGCCGACTCCAAAAGCAACCAGAGCTTGAGCAATAGGGTGGCATCCAATACCACCGTCAATGCGGCTTTCCTTACTGGAAACTCGGAGACCACGCTGGGGCATTACAACGGGGGTCTGGAGAATTTGCCTCGTTTCTTAGAGAAGTGGAACGGAAAAACCTTCACCTACTTGGGCTCTATGGTGGATCTGTGGTTTAGCGAACAGGCAACCGGAGCATGGGTTTATGGCAGCCCTCAATATGAGGCACCCGACCGTGACTGGGCTTTTGATCTTGCCTTCCTGGACCCTAACAACCTACCTCCGGGAGTGCCCCAGATAAACACGGTTTTGAAAGTAAGCTGGCTCCAGAGAATAGTTAGTAATTGAGAATACTTCCTTTTTGACCTGCCTGCCCCAGAACGAACAGGGGAGATTCGTATGAATGCTTCGCACTTGAATCTCCCCTGTTCATCTTTATCTGTCTTCTTGGAAGTCGACTACCACCATCTCAAGATGGCGGCTTGTTTTTCCCCGCCTCAGGCGGGGCTGAAGTTAATACACGACCAGTCCTATGGATCCAAATTCGGATTTTTGGAACCTCTGACTTGGTAGTTCATTCTCGTATGAGTGCATACGCATCCCCTCTTTTCTAAAGAGGGGACAGGGGAGATTAAAATCCCCCTAAATTCCCCCTTTACTAAAGGGGGAATTTAAGATACACCCCATTTTACAGAAGTGGAAGTCTGACATGCTACTTGATCATACTAAAGTCTTCGCCTAAAGGCGAGGGTTTTTCTCCCATTCCCCGAAGGGGACAATAATTTCTAATGGATGGTCTTATGTTTGTAAGAGGGAGGAGAAACTGTCGCTTGCTTCTACGTCAACATACCTTAAACCCATTGTATCTTGAAGCTAGTTTAATGGTGACGAAGCTCGTATCGAGGCTCGAATTTTCGGATCTCGAATCTGGATACCAGCTCGTATGAGTGCATACGCATTTCGACAACCGCCAACGAGATTCTCCATTCTTAGAAGCAAACCATCTGAAGTCTGCATACTGCTCACTGCCTACTGCATACTTGTGGTGAGCGCAGTCGAACCACTGCCTACTTTTTTCCAGCTATCTCCTTCCACGCTTTTTCAAACACCTTTTCTCCCATTTTCTTTCTAATGCGGATTAAATCATTTTCAGCTATCTTTGCATCCGGCGATCCAAGTTCTTTCAAAATTGACAAAGTAATCAAATATTTCCTCATCGCCTCTTTGTAATCTTTTTGTTCTTCATTTATCCTTCCTAACTGCCCAATGCTCCGGGCAATGCCACTTCTATCCCCCAATTCTTCAGCTATCTTCAAGCTCTGCTCATACGTTTTGACCGCC
>CAZOJT010000066.1:0-12473 GCA_964580215.1 uncultured Ignavibacteria bacterium
CAACCCATTAGGAATCTCCGCCTATTTGGCTACGATTAACGCAACACTATTGCCCTATCTCCCCCTCTCCATTCTATGGAGAGGGGGAGATAGGGGGTGAGGTCTTCAAAATGCCCACCGGATCAGAATAATTAGAATCATTGTTTATCTTCTTTTTTCAAATCAAATTCTTTTTCCTGTGGATTTATCGAAAAGGTGCAGTTTTTCTTTGCGGGCAACAAGCCATACCGCTTTATCTTCCGGTATTCTCTCTTCAGGTTTCAGTCTAACAGAAATCAGCAGATCAGAGATATCCATATACAGATAATTATCTGAGCCCAAAGTTTCAGTGACACTGCTTCTTCCAAAGATGCCCTCTGTGGTTTCGGTCAAAGAGATGGACAAATCCTCTGGACGAATTCCCACCATTACGTTTTTGTCTTTGACTTGCGGCACTCTTTCTCCAGAAACGAAATTCATGGGTGGACTTCCGATAAAGCCGGCACAGAAGATATCGGTTGGCTTTTCATAGATTTCCTCAGGAGTGCCCACCTGCAAAATTTTTCCATCTTTCATAACAGCTAACCTATCACTTAAGGTCATGGCTTCAGCCTGATCATGGGTCACGTAGATTATGGTGGTTTTGATCTTCTTATGCAATCTTTTCAGTTCGGTGCGCATGCGTAACCTCAGCTTAGCGTCCAGATTTGAGAGCGGCTCATCCAACAGCAGAACTTTGGGTTCCAAAACCAATGCTCTCCCTAAAGCCACCCTTTGTCTTTGCCCGCCGGAAAGTTCCTTGGGGAGTCTTTTTTCAAAACCGGAAAGACCTAAAAGCTTGATAGCCCACTTCACCTTCTCAGCCTTTTCCTTTGGGCTTTTTTTTCTGATCTTAAGCCCGAAGGCAAGATTCGATTCCACGCTCATGTGAGGAAACAGGGCATAGCTCTGAAAAACCATGGAGATGTTGCGCTTCTGAGGCGGAAGATCATTGCCCCGTTGTCCGTCAATGAAGATGTCTCCGGAAGTGGGATTTTCCAAGCCTGCCACTGCTCTCAAAGTGGTCGACTTGCCGCATCCGGAAGGTCCCACCAGGGTTAAGAACTCTCCGTCCTCTATGTCGAGGCTTATATCATCGACAGCTACCACCTCTTTGAATCTCTTGGTTAAGTTCTTGAGCTTGACCTCTGCCACAGGATACCTCTTTGTTTAGTAAAGGCACCATTGAAAGACCTTATTGGCAGGGCTAAATGCCCTGCCCTATGGGAAACAACCTGTTTTTCCGCATAGGGGCGGGAATTTATCCCGCCCAAGGGTATAGTCTTTTAAGCAATCCCCCAAGGAGTGCGCCAACTAAACCCGCCCCCTTGAGAACAAAAGATCATGTAAGACATAAATTCCTTTTAACCTTAATACCAATAAGACAATTTCCTCTATGGCTTTAGAGTTAAGCTCGACTGCACCTCTTTATATCATTTTATTTCACTGCGCCTGCGGTCAATCCCTCCCTAATATACCTTTGCACCAGGAAGGTGAAGATGATCACCGGTATACATATCAAAAGCGAGATGGCAGATATAAAATTCTTTTGCGGTGACCAACTCAAAATCCTCAACAGATACACCGGTAATGTAGTCTCCGTTCCCTGAAATGTCAAAAAGTAAGCGAAGATAAATTCATTCCAGGAGAGGAAAAAGGTATAGATGGCTGCCGCACCCAGACCGGGCAACGCCAGAGGCGTTAATATCTTAAGAAAGGTTTTTGATTTGCCTGCTCCTAAGACAAATGCCTGTTCCTCCAAATCTCTGGGTATGGATTCAAACACCCCTTTGGCAATATAGACCGTATAGGGCAATGCTAATAGGGTATGAGCCAGACCCACCAGAACCACAGACGGTAAAAGGGAAAAAGGTCTGGAAAGCAGAAGCTCAGCCACCGGTATCACCGCCGAGATGTCAGGAAAAAGCCTCACCGACAAAAGAAAGAAAAGCAGAATCGCCACCCCGGGTATTCTGAATCGAGCTAACGCGTAAGCTGTGGGAGCTCCCAAAAGAAGGGAAAAAGCCACGGCAAACATCCCCACCCAAAGACTGGTTAAGCCTGCTTTCAAAAAGTCGCTTCTTGACCACAGCACCCCAAACATTTCCAAAGTGGGCTTGAAAGGAAAAAACGGCTCCGGATACTCTCCGCCGGTGACGATGCTTTCCCGATCGGAGATGCTGTATTTGGTCATCATGAACAGGGGAAAGATTATGAAAAACAGGACTATTCCAATTAACACGAACTTTAAAACTTTCATCTTCTGATAGAGCCTTTCATCTCATTCCCTTCTCCACCTACATGCGGAGAGGGATTCAGAGTTGTGTCAGGACCTAGTCCTGACACCAGCCAAGCGTCAGGAAAAGCTCCTGACGCAACGAGAAAAACAGGACCACACCAATTTCAAGACTTTCATCTTCGGATAGAGCCTTTCATCTCATTCCCTTCTCCACCTACATGCGGAGAGGGATTCAGAGTTGTGTCAGGACCTAGTCCTGACACCAGCCAAGCGTCAGGAAAAGCTCCTGACGCAACGAGAAAAACAGGACCACACCAATTTCAAGACTTTCATCTTCGGATAGAGCCTTTCACCTCATCCCGTTCTCTACCCACAGGCGGAGAGGGGTTAAGGAATACAAAAGTTTGTGTTTTTTCATAAGTCACGCGTAGGCCCAAATGGGCCAGCCTCGGTATGAACCATCTTGGTTCATACCAAGCCATGAAGGCTTGGTTACGCGACTTAATACAGTTCACACTTTGAAAACCTCACCCCCTATCCCCCTCTCCATAAAATGGAGAGGGGGAACAAAGGGGGAGAGGTAAAAGAACAGACAAGTTTTCCTTTTGGTGCAAATATGAGTTTATGCATTAGCAACTCTTCTGGAGAAGAACCCTTCTTAAACTCTGACCAGATATTTTCTCACCACTTTGGTTATGCTGGTAAAAACCAGCGTGGTTAAAGCTATTAAGATCACCAGTCCCAGAGCTACCGATGCGGCCAGAGCGGGATTCTGTTCCACATGATAAAACCTTTCGATCAGCACTCCTAAGAGGGGATAGGCGGGAGCCAAGACGAAAGGGAATACAAACTCCTTCCAGTTCTCTATGGAACGCAAAATCAGTATGGTCAGAATGGCGGGAGTCAAAAGGGGCAGGGTCAGATATTTGAACTGCTGCCAGCTTTTTGCGCCCATGGTTTTGGCAGCCTCATATTGCTCCAACTCGATTGACTGGAGTCCTGCCAGAAGGATCAACATGGAGATGGGCATGTCCCTCCAGGTCTTGCCCAACACAGCCAAGCCCAGTGATAAAAATTCTGAGCCACTCCAGTTGACCGGAAGACTGACTATTTGTGGAAAGAAACCATGCCGCCCCAAAAGAAGATCATTTATGGGTCCGAAGGGATACGAAAAAAGCAAATCTATGATTATGGCGGTAACCAGAGCGGGTATGGCAACAGGAATCATGAACAGGCTTCTTACCACCCCTACCCCTTTGAAGCTCTGTTGAATTAAAAGTGCAAGCAACAAGCCCACCACCAGTTGAAGGGGCGTGCCAACCCCCATAAACCAGAAGCTTCTCCACAAAGCGGCTTTGAATTCATCGACAGATAATAGGTGTAATAATGGTATGTTTCCCAAAAAGGAAAACTTCAAAAGGAAGACTAAAATTATCACAAAAAAGCTGAAAAGGTAAAGAAAAGCCGGGATGAAAAAGCCGATGGTAAAAAGATTACTCTTCAGCTTCAAAAGAAGAGATGATGGCTTGATTGATCCGGGCATAATCCTTTAAACTGCCAGAGATTTTGTCTGTTTTAACGATTTTTCTTTTCACAGAAATATCATACCAGGCATCCAGATAGTTTTTCCCGACCTGAGGCCATTTTTCCAGCCGGGGAAATTCTTTAGTGCCACTTTCAAATTGCAGTCGGCTGACTTTGAAAATCTGTTGCTTCCACTCTTCATCGAATGCCTGACCTAAATCATCCAACACGTCATTTCGAACCGGGAACATGCCGAATCGGGAACATTCCTCTATCTGATTTTCTCTTGAGGTGATGAATCGGGCTAGTTTATAGGAAAGTTCTGGATCAGGTGAGTTCCTGGGGATTCCCCACCACCATCCGTAAAGGTTGGAAAAATGTCCTCCCTCTCTCTGAACTATCCCCTCTTCTATTAACTCTAGCGAGACTCCCTTAGGCATGATGGAGACGCCCAGATCAGAAGGGTCAGAGAGATAGCCGCTCATGGTAGGATCAGAGCCGCCATGCACGAAGAAAAGATCTATCTGATGCAAAAAACACATAAAGACCTCTCCAGAGGAGATAGCCCTCCAGATGTCGCCTCCGGACCAAGCCTGTTCCCACATCCCTGAGTGATACAGACGGTTCTTGATGAAGAAAGATTCCCATTGAAAGAGGTTCTTAACCGGATCGGTGTCCATGGAGAGAATATCTTCTTTTTCTCCCCCCAGTTGAAAGATACGAGTCACCAACTCATTTACCGTGCCGGCGTATCTTTTTCCCCGATGAGCCACCCGGGGCATGGTGATACCGTGATAAGGATGATTTGCCCAGAAGAAGGAGAGGACAAAAAGATCGTAATAATCCCATTCTTCCGGATCTTCCTCCAGACGGTATCCGACAGGCAGTCCATACTGATTTACCACTTTGAGCAAAGCGTCAATCCTTTCCCGATCCTTTTCCCAGTTGTCCAAGGCATCCTTTACCTTAGACTTTAAGTAAAACAACAGGTAAGTTTCCAGCTTGCGGGGGATATAGTAAACCTTACCATCCACGGTCCCCACGTCTATAGCCTCGGATAAATATTCCTTTAAGTCATCTTTCAATTGAAGGGAATCTACGATCTCCTCCAGTGGAATCAGATAGTTTTCCTTAGCCAGAGGATACACCATCTCCAGAGCAGTTTTAACCAATCCGATTTTCTTTTTCCCACTTTTTCTTTCCAAATCTATCATCTGCCTTACATCTTCCACCTGATCGAAGGTGACCACATTTATTTTCACTTCGTTTTGCTTCTCGAACTCCTTCATCTTTTCCCTGAACCACAGATCCTGAATATCCATCATCCGGATCAGAACGGTGATTTCTGTTTTTTCGGATTCCTTTGCACAAGAGAAAAACGAAATAAGAACTCCTAAAAGAAGAATACCAATCTTTTTGAGCATTTCACTCTCCATTGGAAAAAATTATGTGGAAAAATTCATCTTAGTGTGGTCACCTGTGGAGCTACTTACCCAATTTTCCTGCTTCCTGGCTTGATCAGAGGTTCGCCTCTCTTACACAGAGGGCATTCCTCTGGACGGTAGTTGGTGACTTCGGTTACAGCCAGAGGCTTAAAAGGATAATCGAACTTCACCTTTCCTCCACTGCGATCCAGAAGAACTCCGATGCCCACTATGTTGCCCTCAGACTTTTCAACTAACCCGATCACCTCTTTGAGCGACCCTCCGGTAGTTAGAATATCATCCACGATCAAAACCCTCTCACCTTTTTTGATGTCAAATCCCCTTTTGAAGATTCGCCCTTCATCCCCGGGTTCTGCGAAGATGGATTTAGTCTTCAAACTTTTGGCTACCTCGTAAGCAATGATGATTCCTCCAGTGGTGGGACCGACTACCACCTCCACGTTGTCATCATCAAAAAGAGACGCCAATTTGCGACATAAGATCTCCACATATTCCGGATGTTGAAGCACCTGAAATTTCTCAAAATAAACATCTGAATGAAGTCCGGAGCTTAAGAGGAAATGTCCTTTTAAAAGCGCCCCCGCTTTACCGAAGATTTCGAAAATTTCATTCTGGTCTGCAGGGTCTATGGACTTTGACATAAAAACTCCTTTAGTATTTAAGACATTAGTGGCTTTTACAAAAGTTTGATCACGGGGCGGGATGACGGAGACCCGTCTGGGAATTCCCGCCCCCTATAACTAATAATAAACTTTTAAGGATTGAGCAAGTATTTATTCCAGCAAAAAGAATCAATACGGTTGAGTTTTCAACAATGGAGGGATAGTTCACGTCCTGATCGTTGTGAAGCTGAGGATTCACTCTCTTTGTCGGGGCACGGATTGATTTTATCAAACTCACGCAGGTGTTAATTGGGTCTTTCTGTGCCCGCCAGGTCCCCCTGACTTGGCAGGAGCTGCCTGTCGGGTCGGGGACCCGACAGGCACAGGGAGGCGAAGAAGGAAGAATGTTCCATTCTTTATGCAAAATTCAATAATACTGGTTGTTAGACAAAGTTAGACCAGAACCTAACTTAAGTTAGGTTCTGGTCAATTAGGTTCTGGTCTTTTTAATTTATTTTGATAAATTTCATCCATCCACCAAAATTGCCTGCGCGATGGCAAACTCTTTGGTGTGGGTGATGCTCAGAAGAATCTTTTTGTTTCCGATTAGCTGGGTGATTCTTTTTCCTAATCTCACCTCCGGTTTTCCACTTTTGTCATTTACGACCTCAACATCAGTCCATCTTATTCCACCCGAAAGACCGGTGCCAATTGCTTTCAAGACCGCCTCCTTGGCGGCAAAGCGTGCGGCAAGGGACTGTTCCGGATGAGCTTTTCTTTGGCAATAATCTCTTTCCTCAGCGGTGAAGACCCGGTGAAGAAACCGCTCTCCCCATCTGTTAAGGGCTTTCTTAATCCTGCTCACTTCCACCATATCTATACCTAACCCCTCAAGCATAATTTTTAGAGTATCGGGTTTTGTAGTAGCAAGCAAAGTTCTTGCCACTTACACAACAACAGGAAATTTCAACTAATTATTTTTTGCTCAGGCTAAAAAAAACCTTGCTTTTTATAACTTTTGGTTGTAATATATAAAAGGAAAGGGTGCATTTGAAAGACCTTTAACAATTGACTGATGAAGGTCGCCCCCTGAAGTTGAGCGTACGCCGTGATCCCCGCCTATGGCGGGGCTAGCGAAAGCGAAATACGGAGGGTGGCTGTAAAAGCCCTTTATTGTTGAATGCAGAGAGAGTCCTTTCAAATCGAAACCCTTTCCATAGAACCCCCCCGCTATAGGCGGGGGGGTTCTTGCATTAAATGTTTGTTGATCAGACCAACTTCTTTGCCACCCTGCTATACAGGTCATAGAATCCAATTCCCTCTAAAGGCTTGCTGATGCGGGCGGTCAACTCTTTTATGTTTGTAACTCGATCACGCCGGCTGGGATGAGGAGCTTTATTCACAAAAAGATCTATCCACTTCACCAAAGCTAACGGAGTTTTCCGGTCAAACATCTCTTCTGGGGTTTTTAAGATGGAAACCTTCCCATCGTTGTCCACATAGAAACTTGAGATCTGAGGGAATTCTTTGATCACGTCTTCCTTGGCTTTGCGCAGATTCTTAGTGACCCAAAAGATACCCTGATCTTTGACATAACCTTCAGCAACCAGATTTATCGCCTTAATTAACAAATTCAGATTGGCTTTGTCAATCACAAAAAAGGATATCTTTTTGACCTGATCCGGCTTGGGGGTCTCTCTCTCTAATTTTCTTTCTATGGACTGAAGGGCGGATTTTAACACCAAACCCAAAAATGAAAAATCTAGGCTGGACCTGCCGAAGATCAAAACCACGCTTTTCTCCAGGTTGTATACCAGACCAATCCCGTTATCGAATTTTAGATTCAGCCGGCTATGAGGGGGCAACTTCTCAGAAAGTTTTAAAAGCTTTATTCCCACCTCCTTAATTGATCTGGGGGTGAAGCTTGCCGGAAGCAGGTGATAGCAGTTCCAAGGTTCTTTTGCCAAAACCATCGCCCCGGTTACACCGGGGACCGATTTTATGTCGCTTAAAATTCTCTCCATCTTATACTTTGCTCAAATGATTGATTTTATCCCTTTAACCAACTTTTTGAAGTCGACCTTCGGGTCAAGCTTAACCGCTAATAAATGTGTCTGAAGGGGTAAAAAGACCATACAGCTTTCTGGTGCTTCCAGAATGCCACCTACAAAATTTTCCAGCCTGGTGACCGAAGGTAAAAAGAAAGAGAGGTCCTTGATCCGCCGGACAAGATCTTCAATATCTTTCTTTTCTGATTCCGAAATGTGTTGAGTAATCATTGGCTTATCTTCTGAGATAAAAACATACCCGAAAACTCCCTCGCTTTTTGAAAGCTCCTGTTTAGCCTTCAAAATCACGGAGTCCTCAGATGGGGCGATTTCTTCCTTTTCTCGTCTCGATAAAACCAGCTTTTCTCCTCTGTCTTTTATCTTTTTCAGCACTTGTTGATGTTGCCTTTTTAAAAATTTTTCAATCTCCTCCCTGTCCTCTTCCGTTTGAGGTAACCTTTCCCAGATGTTTTCCTCCTTTTCCACCACCTCTCCGTTTAAGGAGATGGTGGTGGTCACCCTGGGTTTGGGTCTTTGAGCAAACTCAGTCTGCACACAGAATTTGACATCTTTAAAGCTGGCTTCACTTGATAAACCATTAGGTATCATCATCTCCACTCCCCTCAATCGGAAGATCCGTTTTCTTTAGAATAGAGTTCTCTTAAAAAGTGCCACAGTTCGGCGGTATACTCCGTATGATGCATACCGGCGGGCTAAGAGCCCGCCCTACGCGGTTGGATATTAAATAACAATGACTTAGTCCCGTGTAGGCGGGGCTCTCCCCCGCCAAAGGCGGGGGAGCTGCCTAAGGCATGACCAACCCCGCAAAAATAACTTTTTCAGAGTTCTGGAATACAACCCTTGACTCAATTTTTTCCCTTCCCATTTCTTTTTCTTCAATGTAGAAATTTTCCCTAAAAAACTGCCAGCGGAGATTTTCCCTTTTCCCTTCCCATTATCTATTATCGTTCATTTTCGAGGGGAATTTATCTTTTCCAGGAAGGTGGCTTAGAGGTGTGTTAGAACGAACCAGGTTTCCTTGCTCCCACTGGATGTTATCATCCAGCGGGGAGGCAGGCGGATGATAATCCGCCCAGACGAGCGGGCGTCCGCCCGAAGGCTCCGTGGGACAATCCACCTGAGAGCAGAAAAGTATAATTGTCATGCTGACCCCGCCTTTGGCGGGGGAAGCATCTGAGTTTTAGATTCTTCGCCCTTCGGGCTCAGAATGACACAAGCACTGTTACCCTCCCAGACGGGTCTCCGTCTCCCTCGACCAAAAATTATGTGGCAGGGTAAGGGTACCCTGCCACAACATTGAGCTTGGGTAGATGTGGAAATTGGAATGTATTTGATTACTACGATTGCTTTTGTTTTGTGCTTGATAAAAGGTTTTTTTTGCGTATATTACTTTGCAAATTATGGTTAAGAGATCTCTTATAGCTTTTGGATTTTTGCTTTTATTTTCCGCCCCGGCGTTTGGCGCTAAATATGCCGGAGAATTCTTGAGCCTGGGGGTGGGAGCCAGAGCTCTGGGTATGGGAGGGGCTTTCGTGGGGGTGGCTGACGATGTAACCGCCTGTTTCTGGAATCCATCCGGGCTCTCTCAGTTGAATCGAAAACAACTATCCCTGATGCATGCGGAAACCTTCGGTTCACTTTTAAATCAGGATTTTATTGCCTTTGCCTTCCCTATGATGGAGGAGGATCACACCTCCGCTATGGCTTTCAGCCTTCAGCGTCTGGGAGGGGGTGGAGTAAAGATAACCGATTTAGAAAAAAAGGGACAGGTGATAAGTGATACCAACCGGGTGGTGCTATTAAGAGAAGAAAGCCATGCAGATTACGCCTTGTTTTTCTCCTATTCCCAAAAGATGCGACCCCAGCTTTTCTGGGGAGCAAATTTGAAGCTAATCTATCGGGATGTGGTTACCACTTCTGCCTTCGGTATCGGAGCGGATCTGGCATTTCTGGCAAAACCTTATTCGTTTCTTTCTTTGGGTGCAAATCTGATGGATTTAACCTCCAGCCTTCTCTTTTACGACAACGGCACCACCGAGACAATCAACCCCACCACCAAGCTGGGAATAGCGATCAATCATCAAATTCAGGATTTTTATCTGATCTTTGCCACCGATACGGATGTGCGGTATGAGGGAAGAAAATCCGCCGCTCAATTTTGGCTGGGGAAACTATCGGCAGATATGCACTATGGTTTGGAGGTGTCTTATAAAGGGAAACTTTCCGGTAGGTTAGGCTTGGACCAGGGAGATTTCACTGCAGGTGCCGGATTCTGGATCAACCCCGCCTTTGGCGGGGATGTGGCTTTTCTCTCTCATGAGGAACTGGATAACACCTATCGCATCTCGCTCCTTTTGAAACTTTAACATGGGAGCAATCAGATTTTTTGCAAAAGGGAGTAGCACCGACCATATGATTTACAATGAAAAAAACCTGAATAAGAGGACGTCTGACCGCAACCAAAAGAGTTTATCTTATAATGTAACATTTTGCATCTTTGCTAATTCATGCGTAGACAAGCCTTAATGGCTTGGCTACGCAAACAGCAAAGCTTTGAAAACGTGTTTTTTCCATTTAAAGTCAAAAAGTTGAATGAACTGATCAAACTTAAAAATAGAAAAATCCAAAAGATGCGTATGCTCGTATGAGTGCATACGCACATTCATACGAATTTGACATTTATATTTTCGAACCGAGAGGAAGGGACAAAAATGAGAAGATTTATATTTCCGGTTCTTTTTTCCGTTTTCCTTCTCTTTAAGTGGGGCGACTTTTGTATTGGCGAACCCCCAAGCGGGGAGATTCCACGGGAGGAGGTTTTAGCTAAAGTCAATGGCGATCCTCTCACCGTGGGGAGACTTCATGATTATCTAAAAGAATTGAAAATAAGCTCCACCAATCCGGAGGAGGATCAGAAGACGAAGGAAGACAAGCTTCACCAGTTGATCCGGGAGATTTTAATCGATCAAAGATCCGCCTCGCTGGATATGGACTCCGATTCTGCCTTTGTCAAACGCAGGGACAGGCGCATGCGAAAACTCCTTTTGGAGCACATGCATCAGAAGGGGATCGTGAGTAAAATAGAGGTGACAGACCAGGAAGTAAGGGACCATTACGAAAGGTACAAGGAGGAGGATTTTTTGATCCCGGAGGAGGTGCAAGTGAGGGACCTTTTGCTTCGGGTTTGGGCGGATTCTGCCAAAAAGGATTACCGAAAAAAATTGAAGAATGCTGAAAAGGAGGCAAAAAAGAAAATCAAAAAACTTTACAAAAAGGCAACGGCTGGAGAAGACTTTGCCGACCTATGCAGGCAATACTCTCAAGCAAGGGTGCCGGATAGAACCGACAACCTGGGATTCATCCAGAGAGGTCAGATCTCCCCGGAATTTGATTCGGCCGCCTTTTCATTAAAAGAGATAGGAGAAATATCCAAGCCGGTGAGAGACTCTGGAGGATACCATCTGATCCAGCTTCTGGACAGGAAAGAGAAAAGCTACTATGAATTGGATTCCACGCTTTTTGAGGGGGTAAGAGAGTTTTTGAAAAAGGAGAAGATAAAAGAAGCCACACAAAACTTCGTCGACTCAGTCAAAAATGAAGCCGGGTTTGTCTATAATTGGGAGGTTCTAAATACTGATGAGTCGTCTCCTGACAAAAATATATGGGTATTAAGCTTCGGCGAAGGGGATACCATCAGGTTCAGAGAATATGAAGCGGCGCTGCGTGGATATAAGTACAATCTGGGCAAGGACAGCTTGACCATAGAGGACAAAAAGGATCTTTTGATTAATCTTCTGGCTTTGCCCATTCTTCTGGAAAAAGAAGCGAGGAGGAGGGGCTGTGCAGATCTAATAGAATATCAGGTAGAAAGGAGGGCTTTCACCCTGGAGGATGCTAAAAGGAAAGTGTTGGCCCAGCGGATAAAAAGAGACTTCCCTGCTCCCGCCTGGGAGGAGATGAGAGCATATTATCAAGCCCATAAGATCGACTTCCCCCCTCTGGGAGTGCCGGTTCACGTGTATCATATAATCTTTGATGATTCGCTTGAGGCAGTGGAGGTTTTAAACCAGATAAAACAGGGGACAGATTTTGTAAAGATGGCAAAGAGATACTTCTCCGGCGAGCCAGAGATTAAAGATGTGGCTTACGATTTAGGTTTCATCACCGAAGGGGAGATGCCGGATGAATTCTACCTCACCGCCTTAAACCTGAAGGAAGGGGAGGTAGGTGGCCCGGTAAAAACCAACTGGGGTTTTCATCTTATCAAAGTGCTGGAGAAAAAAGAGAAGGGAACCACATTCGCAGATATAACTCCTGCGATCAAAAGAGCTATAACCGTGGAAAAGGGGAGAAAGCATATAGCTGATTGGGAAAAGAATCTTTTTGAGGAATCAGATGTGTGGATAAACAAAAAGCTTTTGAAGAAACTCAAACTCCCTAAGCCTGAGGGATAAACCAAAGTCCTATTACCTTTATGTCTGATCCAAGTCAACTTCCCCCGACTAAAAGTCGGGGGCTTGAAATCCCCGCCAGAGGTGTGAACCGTTTGGTTCACACCAGAGGCGGGGCTGAAGTT
>CAZOJT010000067.1:0-11929 GCA_964580215.1 uncultured Ignavibacteria bacterium
ATTTCACATGGTATTTACACCGCTGTTCTCAGTAAAAAAAGCAATGCCTTTTGAGCATTATGCCCATTCTGAGGCGTTAGCCGAAGAATCTCAAACTCGTATGAGTGCATACGCATTTGTAACATATTGAATTTATTAGATTCTTCCCCCGCCTTTGGCGGGGTCAGAATGACATAAAGGGCATTTTCGTGGTTTTTCGACACTCTGTTAAGTTAGGTTCTGGGATCCTCTTTAGTATCCATTTGTCTTCGGTTAAATATTCTCTACAAAAAATAATTTGACTTTATGTAAAAATCGCTTTACTTATCTCTAAGAAGGAGAAATCAAAGACTGAAGCCCTGATGGGAAGGAGATTCTTTTATGCCAGAATTTGGCATTGCCAGCAGAACAGATGTGGCTAAAATCACTTTGAAATCTGCACCGGATCGTCCGGGAATAGGTGCACAGGTGTTTGGAGCATTGTGGTCTTACGATATCAATGTGGAGTTAGTTTCCTCTACCGCCGGGCTTGAAGAAGGACAGGATATAACTCTGGTGGTGACCAAAGATCACTTAAACTCCGCCATCCTCAAGTTAAAAAAGATAAAAGAGGAGATAGAAGCGAAGGATCTATTGGTGGATCACAATATAGCTATTATTTCTGTTACACATTCAGGTCTTTCCAAAACGCCGGGCGTAGGAGCCAAGGTGTTCTCCGCCCTTTCGGATGCTAAAATCAACGTGGAGGCGGTATGCAGTTCCACCAATGCCATCTCCTGTGTAATTCGAGAGAAAGAAGTCTCAAAAGCGGAGGAGGCTTTGCGCAAAGAGTTAAAAGGATAAGGTCTTAGAGTAAATATAACAAGCTGAAGATCATTCTTTGCTCAAGCCCTGGGTGGGTCTTTCTCTATCGTTTTATAAAAACCCAAATTTCTCTTTTAGCTTTCTTTTTACAATCTCTGGAACAAAGGGGGCTATGTCTCCGCTAAATCGAGCGATGTCTTTGATCAGATTGGAGCTCAGATAAGTATATTTCTCAGAAGGTATCAGAAAGACCGTTTCCGTATAGGGGGCTAATTTTCTGTTCATCAGAGCAAGCTGAAACTCAAACTCAAAATCCGACACTGCTCTTACACCCCGGATGATGGCACAAGCCTTGCGTTCTTTGACCAGATTTGCCAGAAGCCCGCTAAAAAGCAAAACCTCCACCCGCTTTTGATCCTTTACCGTTGCCCGCACCATCTCCAATCTTTCCGCCCCGGAGAAGAGAGGCTTTTTGTTGGGATTGTCTGCGATAGCTACCACCAACTGATCAAAAAGCAAAAGACCCCGCTGGATCAAATCCAGATGACCGTTGGTTATGGGATCGAAACTTCCCGGATATATAGCAATTCTCATAGAATCTCCTTTAGTTAAGAGCATCTTAACGACGCTTGAAGTAAACTTTCAGCCACTTTTTAAGAAAAAAGATATCACAGTATCTCCAAACTTTTTCTGCTTCAAAGCAACCAGCTTCTCTTCAGGAAAAATGAAAGTTTCCTTCTTATGATGCTCCAGAATCAAAACACCATTTTTTTCTAACACCTCCGATTGAACAACTGAGTCAATTATCCTTTGAACAAATCCTTTAAGATATGGTGGGTCAGCAAAGATCATCTGAAAATTTTGCTTAAGTTTATTTAAAGCTCTCAATCCATCCATTCGAAGAATGGTTGATTTACTCTTCAGATTTAGATTTTCCAGATTCTTTTTCAGGATATTTATGCTTTGTGAGGATGCATCCACAAAGGTGACCGATTCGGCTCCTCGCGACAAAGCTTCAATACCCAAGCTGCCAACTCCGGCAAATAGATCCAGAATCCTTTTCCCCGTCACCTCCTCCCGCAATATATTGAAAATAGATTCTTTTACTCTATCGGATGTGGGTCTTACTTTCGTTTTTTTCCCACCAGCAAGTCGTTGGCCTTTGTGCTCGCCGGATATTATCCTCACTTTTGGGCTCCCTTTCGTTTCTTATTCAACCGTTATGTCACCTTTGATTCGTTCGAACGTCTTAGGACCAATGCCGGGGATCTGCATCAGGTCCTCAATTTGGCGGAACTGTCCATTAGCTTCTCTGTATTCAACAATTCGCCGGCTCAAGCTTGGTCCCACACCGGGGAGAAGCTGAAGCTCAATGGTGGTAGCTTGATTTAAGTTAATTTTCTTTTCCCTCTGTTCTTGGTGCAAAGGAGATTGAATCTGAGGCTCTGGATCGACCTCCTTTTTTTCTATTATCAGTTCTGGAGCAAATTGTGGATGAGTTCTTTTATACAAAGTTATCCCGCTCCCAACTAATAGAGCTGTCAAGAGAAAAATCAGAGCTTTCGTCTCCTGAGGGGTGAAGTTGAAAAACTGCATGACAGTTTTATCCGGAGGTTTATCTGAAAGTTACTAAAGTTGGGCTTTTGATCTCAATATAATGGGCGAAAGATCATGGTTGTTCATTTGAATCTTAGGGATCAGGTTCCACGGTAAAGAATCTCCAAAAGCAAATTTCCAACTTTTTGTAGACTTTCCGGGCTACATTTGTCCGGCGTATCGGAGGTAGTGTGCCAAAAGGGATAGTCAAAGTCGATTAAGTCGATTACCGGGATTCCTGCGCTAAGCAAAGGTATGTGGTCATCGTACATAAAATACTTGACCGAGTCTTTGAAACAGGAAAGCCCCAGATTTTTTGCCCGGGACCAGACTAAATCTACAAATTTTTTAGCATATTTTGAGGAATAACCCTCTTTGTAAACAGTTAAATCCTTATCTCCCACCATATCCAGCAGGATCCCGAATTCAGGCTGATAGGCTCCCTTGTTTTTTGCGAAATACTTCGACCCCAGACAGAATCCTTCCAGATCACCTTCCCTACCCCCATCCTCTCCGTCGAAAAGAATTATGTCCACCCCCCACTTGGGTTCGCTTCGGGAAATGATTCTGGCTATCTCCAGAAGAATTGCCACTCCGGAGGCGCCATCGTTTGCTCCCGAAATGGGCTCTGTCTGTAAAGCAGTATCAGAATCTCTGTCCGCAAAAGGGCGGGTATCCCAGTGAGCACAGAGAAGTATCCTTTTGGTTTTCTTTGGATAAAATGAAGCTATTATGTTGGTCAGCTCCAACTCGATCTTTTGCTCTTGGTCTGAGTAAACAAAATCTTGTACTTTTATAAAGTTAGTATGTCCGGAAAGTTTGTCAAGTAAATATTTTCTGGTCCTTTGGTGTCCCTCTGATCCCGGATTACGGGGACCGAATTGACATTGTTTTAGAAGATTGGCAAAGGCTGCCTCTCCGTCGAACTTTTGCGGTGAAGAGGAAATACAACCATAAAGTAAAAAAGATAAGAAGCAAACAAAGAAAAGTATGTTACTTTTTCTGATCAAATTCATCTTCGCCGGAGCGTATGGGGGAATTTCAGGTTTCTACACCAAAAGTCAGGAAGTTTAAATTTCGCCGTTGTAGCGATCGAGAATATAGTTACAGGCACCTTCTATGGATTTTGCAAATTGGGATAATGCTTTGCCCTCGCCCTGATTGGGGTGAACGCTGAGGTCCACCCCAATATCTTTTCCCTAAATTTAGCAATTTAAAAATCGGCAACGGTGACTTAGCCTGCTAACATTGGTGAAAGAATCTTTAAAAGCTTATCTGTATCGAGATTCCCAATTCTCTGGTGTGAGTTTTCCTTTTGGTTTTCTTATCATTGGTATCAATCCACCTGACGTTAAATCCTCCCTTAACCTGAGAGGAGAAGCTGTAACCGGCTGTGGAGGCGATGGAAAGACTACTGTTATCTCCGGTAACGTTGAATGGGTTACCCCCCACCGAGCTTTTGATTTTACGGGAAGTTTTGGAAACGTTTAAAGACAGACTGAGGTTGCTTTTAAACTTTATCTTTTTCAGAAAAGGAAGCTTGATGCCATGAGGGGCGCTGAAAGAATAGCTATTAGTTATATGTATGGAATTGTTGTAGTTTTTTGTGACCGACTGGTTGCCCCCATATCTCCTTAAGTTTTGATCCGTGGTGATCTTTTTGTCTATCTTCACCGAGGTTCGGATGCCGTTTTTCCAGGACATGGAAACAGAGCCTAAAGGAGAGAAGTTCTCAGAAATCGTCTCGCTGAAGGTTTCGCCGGTCCTTTCACTTCCGTTTTCATTCACCTGTTTGGAATAACCAAAATTATATGTAACAGTGGTGAAGAATTTTTTTAATATCTTAAGATTCCCCAATTTGCTTAAGCTGAAACCGAAATCTGGAAATCGGGTGCTAACATTCTTGGTGGCTTCGGTGGCGGTTATGGTTCGGCTGACGCTTCTTGAGTAGTTCGTCCCGACATGGGTGGACAAAAGTTTAAACCCACTTCTGGCCGTGTATGTTTCTGAAATGGTCACCCGATCTGTCGATTGAGCCACACCTTTCCTTCCCACCTTGGGATTATCCGTAAAGCCAAGCCGGTAGCTCAAGGTGGGACGCCCCAAAAGGCCACTTTTGTTGAAGGCTTGATTTTTGCCATAAGTGACACTCACTGGATCAATTCTCCGGGTCAGTTTTCTCAACAGATTAAGTGGATTCAACAGGGAGGCTTTCTTCTCATCTTTTTTTGGGGCCCCGCCCCCCAATATCTTTTGCCAGTTGAGGGTGAAACTGGCTGATCTTTTGTTGTTGTTGTTGGCTTTTCTGGTACCTCCTAAGTTGTAAGAATCCAGCCTGTCGGCGTTCTCGGTATACCCGGAGTTAAAGGCGAAACTTGCATTCAGAAAGGCTAACCACCCGGGTGCGTATTTAGCTGAAAAACTCTCGGAGTATTTCGTCTCTATGCCCAGCTTGGCCTTTTTGGGATTCAGAGACCATTTTATGGTCTTTGGATCCTTTATATCTCTGGAGGTTGACATGGTATAGGAGAGGGGAATACCTTTTACCGGACTGGCTTGAGCATTTAGGTTTCCACTGAAGGTCTTGGCATGGGTGTCAAATACGTCTCCTACATTATTTTCCGTATGGGATCGGCTTTCGTTAATGTTTCCGCTGACTGAGACACTGGTGGGCAGAAGGGAGAAGCTCATCTGAGTGAAACTTTTGGGAGCCAGGGCGCTTTCAAGCCAGCCAAAAGGCTTTAAAGATAACCCCCGTCCAAAGGGGAAAGAGTACCCTCCGCTTATGCCGGTGCTGTTGTTTCTCTGAACCGGGGTTGGTAAGCTGGTGCTCCAGGAGGTGCTGTAATTGAAGCTGTGTCTCATCCTTTTCAGAGTCAGTCCCACCAACCAATTTTTGGTGGGATGATCGAAGGAGGGGGAAAAATTTATGCTCTTAGATGTGCTTTCTCGCTTCTCCTTCTCTCTGAGATCCTTGGGCAATATTATGTCAGAGCCGCTCTTCCATTTGGGCAAATCCAGGTTTCGTGAATATTTGAGTGTAACGGGAAGCTTATAACCCAGCGATACGGGGAGCAATCTATGAAGTTGAATGCCGGTAAGGTTAAGGCGATAATCGGTTGTGGATTTGGTGCCCTCCTTTTTCTGGGTAAGACTGCGGTACTGGCTTTCTTGGTTCTTAAAGGTGAAGCTTAGGTTTGCCAGATCCGCAAATTTGGCGGTCAAGTTTATGCTTCCAGCCATTCCTTTTTCTTTTCTGACATCGGTTACCCGCAGCTCATCCACCCATACTTCATCGGAGACAGACTTAAAAGTGCTATCATCGGCATTAATCACTCCCATTGAAAACCATCTTATCCGGTTGAAGGCGGGTTTTCCTCTCACCCGATATGATCCAGCCGTGGTATCTATAGGCTCACGAGAGTTGGTGGGACGACTGTTTAAAGCACGAGCCTTCAGGCCGGTGATCTGGTCGAAATCTATCACCACCTCGTTTCGTTCGTCCCAGCCAGGATGAACCTCGGTGCGGTATTCATAGAAATTAGAGGAGTCAGGTCCCAGTTTCAAGAAAAACATTATCTTAGCCGAATCATCATCCGGACCGTGGACGAACATTTTCAAATACCGGTAGTTTGTATAGTCTTCAGGTGTATATAATATCCGATAAGCCGAGCCCTGATGATTGGGTTTCAGGTTATCAAACTTAAGCACCAAAGACTGTTCCCTTTCCCTCACCCCGGTTCGTCGGTTGAGAGTGCCTGCAATCCCGGTAGGCGGATCATATTTAGGGTTTTCATGAGTATTTATCACAAAGATCTCAAATTCCTCGTCCGGGGGAGTTCCAACTGGCAGGGGAGTCTGTCGGTTGGTTAAACTGGATATGCCCATGTTCTCCCATCTGTTCCCCACCAGTTGAATGGAGGCAATTCTTATGAGGCAGTCCTCCTCCGAGCTGACCCATAATCTGGCAAACTTGATCTTATCCCAGTCCGGTTCACCTACCTTATCATAGTTTTGTGGATCCTTGAGGGGAATTCGGTAAAGCCTCCATCCCTCAGAATCGCTTAAGTCTCCCAGAAATTCACTTGTGCTCAAATCTATGGAAAATTCGAAATAGTTATTGGTTAAGTCAAGCACGCTGTTGGAGTTTATGTCCTCCGTATCCGGACGTCTGCCCCTGTCCGGGTCGTCACGATTGCCCTCGGTGCCATTTATATGAGAGTAATCATATCTGTTATCATAATTCCAATTATCACCTGAAGGATCAGATATGGTAGTGTCGTAAAACTGTTGTTCCTCTGAATCGTTCATGCCATCCAACCCCACATCTTCATCATCGTCCAAGATTCCGTCCCTCTGGCCATTTCGTTCTTTATCCTCCGTGTCAGGAAATCCTCCGTTTCCGTTCAGATCCTCGGAGATCTCTCCCAAATCCACGTGTAGGATGCCTTTGTCTCCATTAACCCATACTTCCAGAAACTTGGTTTGGGTCTGTTTATATGCGCCGGGATACAGAGCCCTCATTATTCCGTTCCAGTTTATCTCTACGGAGTTGGAATCAAAATCGTGGTTTGAAGGGCGATGAGGCTGTGTAGGGGAAAAGTCGAGGTAAAGCACGTTGGTTTTCTCCTCATTTCTTTCCGTCTCCTTGTAGGGCCAGATCTCAGTTACGGGCACCTGATCATAGGGGTTATACCACCACAGCTTGCATCTTGCGGAAAGATCTTTGTCTTTCGGAGGACTGGAAAGAGTCCACATTCCCCGGCGAATGCTTAAATCGGTGTACTGCAGAGAACCCTCAAAGTCGTCTATATAAGCAGTATTCTTGGTGTTGGGGTTAGGCACACTTTGAGCCAGATCACCCTTAAAGGTAATGGTGGAGGGGACATCTGTTTTCACCCAGGGTATGCTGTTGAGCACTCTGGTGATGAAAGAAGGGGAGGAGGAGAAGGTAAGATTGCTTCCCCAGATGAAGTTCCGTATTGGCTCCTGTCCCACCCGGGGTCTTTCCTCTGCGGTCTTCTCACTTTTGTATATTCCCACCGTGCCGAACTTGAAATTCCTGCCCAGATCATATTCTGCCATCATCCCGAACATGCTTTTCTTCTCCGGCATGAGGAGAGGAGAATATTCATAGTCCACGCTCAGATCGGCAGTGGGGCTCAAAGCCTCAGAAGTCATAAAGGTGATCTCCCCGATATCATAGACTATGGTGTAATCCTCCCCTCTGGTCAGGGTTCTGCCATTCAAGGTCACGACCTCGGATCCCTCGATTATAGGAGCATGACCCAACGAGAATTCAGACTTTCGAGAAGAAGATTGAACATAGATATAATATTTGCTATCCTTTCTTGGCTGGTCCGGTTCATCCCAGTGATAGATGCTTTTCACCTTGTTTTCATCCTTGAGGGTGTCTCCTGGATTTTCGGTGAAGCTATAGTTGGGATAAGGAGCAAACGGATGTCGATGGGGAAAGATGAGATAGCCCAAACCAAAATCTATTTGTCTGTAATCCACAATTCCGTCCGGGTTTTCCTCGGCATTTAAATCCAACTGATCCAGACCGAATATTCGCAGATACCGGGTGCTGTCTTGGTAATTTTGGTCCTCATTAATGTTTTCTGCTTTATCAAAACCTTCGTATATATCCAGGCTGAACCCTTCACGTTCTATATTTGTAGCACCAAGAGAATACACATTCTTCCATTCGTAGTCCCAGGTGTAATCGGTGGGCTCGGGGCTCTCCGGCTTGATCAACTTGAGCGTCATACAGGTTTCTGCTTCTGCACAGGTGCAGGAGTCTTTAAGGAACCCTGTGGTATCGAATTTAGCTTTATCGGGGTTCCAAATCACATAAAATACCCCCAATATATCAGGTCCCCCTATGGGGTTGAAGAATTGAATCCAGTGTTGATTCCTTTGCACGAAGTAGTCGTTTACATCTATTTCCTGAAACCTTCTGTGAAAAAATTCTTCAGGATATGAATTCGAGGTACTATCGGGATTAACATAGGCTATGCCGAAGGGAGCAGGATTCTCCGCGGTGCTGGTGTTTATGTTCCCGTTGCTTTTGAATAACCTGATTTCCACGATGGAGTCGCCGTCAACAAAGTCATCATCATCTCCCAGCCAGTAAAAGATTTGCTTCAGATAGTTGTAGTCCCGAATCTTATACGCATGTGCCTCTGAGCCAGCCTTAAACTCCGCCCTCTGGCTGGAGCCCTTATCCTGGCTGGTGATCATGGTCAAATCCCAACCACCTATCTTGGCGGTGGTTTTTATTCCAAAGAGTCCCTGTTTTGTCTCCCCGTATCCTACCAACCCGCTTCCTACACGCAGGTTGGTGTTGCCAGCTTCAATGGTTTGAATGATCTCGTCCTCCTCACCTTTGTATCTTAGCTGGAGGGTATTTTCCAAATCCGTGTGTCTTCTGCTGTCCTGATTTACCCTTACCGAGATTTTGCTTCCAATCGTGCCGGTTATGGTAAACTGGGAGTGCTGTTCCATATTGAGGGAAGGAAACTTAGACTGCCTGGAGGTGGCGGTATTTTTCAAACCATCCTCCCACATAGTCCTTCCAGAAAAACTGATCTTTCTGTAGCCGGAGACCTTCAACGCCGGACCCCCTTCACCGACGATTTTGGAAACCATCTTGGGGAACTTGACCGGGATCTCCCATTCAAACAGTCCCCTGGATCTGCCCCCACCTCGTAGAAAATGAGTATTTAAGTTTTTTCTCCATTCCTGATCGATGTGGAGTCGGTTGGAAGCAGAAGTATACTCAGAAAGGGTCAAAAATAAAGGCTTGTATAGTTGATAATCGCCCTGCTTTTCGCTTATGGTCACAAATCCATGTTCGTATTCCACAAACACTGTCTGGCTTAATTCCAGATTAGTTTCCAAAAGAGGGATGGAATCGGAGGATACGGAAAGCCCCACCTGCCGGGGTGGATAGCCGAAGCGAACCAGGCTCCGGTCTTTCTCTTCCAGTTGGATTTCAAGTCCTGCCGCTTCAGCCGAATAACAGATCGAAAATTCGGTCGAAGTCAGACCGAACAAAAACAAAACCGCCACACCCAATGAAGACAATACTCCCCTGGCGGTTTTTTTATGTTGTTCAAAAGGACAATGCATCAGGAAAAAAGCTCCTTCAGGATGAATCCTTTTGTACCTATCTCTTACAAATCTTCAGCTATTTTCGATAACTCCTCCTTTCTTTATATTCGGCTGAAACCTCAATTTATATATACGACTTCTTCCTCCAACTTTATGTCAAATTTTTCCTTTACCTTCTTTTTTAATTTTCGGGCTAACTTCCTTACATCTACGGCTTTTGCATTCCCGGCATTAATCACTATGTTGGCATGTTGAGCAGATACTTTCGCATCACCCTCATGCATACCTTTGGCGTCTATCTGGTCTAACAAAAATCCAGCCGGAATCTTTCTGTTGTTCAGGGTAATATTCTTAAAAAAGCAACCGGCTGATTTTTCTTCCAGCGGGAGATTTTTCTCTCTTTCTTTTAGATTTCTTTTTATCTTTTCCTCAATTTTTTTCTTATCCCGCTTTTTTAATGTAAATGTGGCGGAAAGCAAAACATCTTTAGTCTGTCCGCAGGATCCATAGGATTTGAGTCTGCTTTCCCTGTATGCGAACTGGAAGAAATCTCTTTTAACCTCTTCTATCTCTCCTTTCTCAATAAGGATAACAGCCCTGGTCAGGACATTACCCACTGACTTACCGAAGGCTCCAGCGTTTCCTCTTATCGCTCCCCCCACCGTTCCTGGAATTCCTGCAGCAAATTCTAACCCAGAAAAAGAGCATTTGCCAGCCAAGTTAACCACATCACTTAAAAAAGCTCCAGATTGGCAGGTAATGCTATTCTGATTGGTCAATATGTCTTGGCACTCATTTCTTATTACCAAACCTCTAAAGCCTGAATCACTCACCAGGATGTTACTTCCACCACCCAAAATGAAAAAGCGCAATCTCAACTTTTGAGCGGTCCTGATGGCACAGACCAATTCCTCTGGTTTTCTTGTTGAATAAAATAGATCAGCTTTTCCACCAATGCCAAAGGTGGTGTAAGAAGCTAAAGGCACGTCTTGTTTTAATCGGTCACCGAGGGCTTCAAATAGCTTTTTATGAACTTTCTTCTTACGGGTTGAAAGAGTTGACTTTATTATGGTTGTTGCCATTATTGCCCACGCTCTATCTCGTTACAATATACGACATTTCCTGAAAAAAGCAAGCAAAATCGTTGCTTTTCGGCTCATCCGATATAATTTAATCTCAGCACCTATTGTGTCATTTTGCCCTAACCGGACACCATCATAAGTTTCTATGAGCAACCCTCTTAATTGCTTCTGTCTCCAGATTTTCTGCAGAGGCTTGAAAGGTGTAGCATCGCAACTTTAGTGTGCGATGCCTTTTGGTTCAAGAGAAGTTCAGATGAAACACTATTATCAAAGAGATATTTGGAATTTTATCCCGAACTCGGCATAAAATCGAGGTCTCCTCAAAAGGGCATCTTTAGATTTCGATTCAGAGAATGATTTAGGGAGGGTTTTAATCTTAGTTTCTCATATCATCCACAGAATCTTGAGGTGGGTTTGATAAATTGAGTCTCAAGATTCAAATTAGCAATTTCGCTCTCAGATATGCCCCTAATAATATTATCAAGACGGCAGGAGAGAAGACCCCAACTGGACCCATAAGCTCGTTTTTTTTACGCTTGGAACTCCTTGCGCAAAGCGTCCACCGCCTCTTTGGCTTTATCCTGTGAGATCAGGCAGGTGACTGAAGACATGGAGGTGGAGATGGTGTCGATATTGATCCCTGCCTTGGAAAGTGCATTAAACATACTTCCCGCTATGCCGGGTGTCTGTACCAGTTGATGACCGGCGATGGAGACCAAAGCTATGCTGGAGGTATGAGAGACTCTTTCCGCTCCTATCTCATCCTTTATCTTCTCCAGAAGCGCGTGAATTGGATCCAACTCGTTTTCCGACACGGCAAAAGATACATCCATCTTGCCCTTATAGCTGATCCCGGAAACCACCAGCTCCACGTTGAAGCCCTCATTTCCCAATTTGCCAAATATCTCCGCCGCGATTCCGGGTTTATCCGGGACGGCATGAAGAGTGATCTTTGCTACATTGGTGTTGCTTGCAATATGAACGTCTACCATAGATTCGCCTCCAAATTCTCTATGAATGGTTTTTCGCCTGAGGTTTTCCAAAGGCTATTTGTCCTCAGGATCTTCAAACTAACTTAAATCTACAAATAATCGGCGAAAAAGTCAAAGGATTTTTTGGCCTGATTACAAGACCTAAGAGCCTGTTGGGAAATGTCATTCTGAGTCCCGCCAGCAGCGGGACGAAGAATCTCAAATTTGGACAGCGTTCAATTAAGTGGGTCTGATATCGACCCTAACTAATTGATAGCGTTATCTTAAACCTTGTTTTAAGTTTTGACGAAACTTTAACGAGGTTATATACTGAGACCCAAAAAGACTGGACACACCGAAGGTGTAGAGGTTAGATTCTCT
>CAZOJT010000068.1:0-11158 GCA_964580215.1 uncultured Ignavibacteria bacterium
TTGATGAAATACTGCATCTCCATCTGCTCGAATTCACGGGAGCGGAAGATGAAGTTACCCGGTGAGATCTCATTTCTAAATGCCTTACCTATCTGAGCGATGCCGAAGGGAATTTTCTGACGGGCAGGTCCCATCACATTCAGAAAATTTACATAAATTCCCTGAGCGGTTTCAGGTCTTAAATAGACCAAGGAAGCATCATCCTCCACCGGTCCCATATGAGTTTTGAACATCAGGTTAAACATGCGCGCTTCAGTAAGTTCACCGCCGCAGACGGGACAGACAGAACCCTCAATATCATCTGCCCTGAATCTTTGCTTACACTTTTTGCAGTCCACCATGGGATCGGTGAAGCCCTCCACGTGTCCCGATGTTTCCCACACTTTGGGATGCATCAAAATAGAGGCATCCACCCCCTCGATGTCATCCCGATATTGGGTCATGTACCTCCACCAGTGGTCCTTGATATTTTTCTTCATTTCCACACCGAAGGGACCGTAGTCCCAACAACTATTGATCCCACCGTAGATCTCTGAGGATTGAAAGATGAAGCCTCTCCTTTTACAAAGGGAGACTAGCTTATCCATCAGGTCCGGTTCCTTCTTTTTTGCCACATCTCCTCCTTACCGTTGGTGTGGGGGGTACCCTTCAGCTTGCGCTCTCAGGACAAGCCCTTACCCCGCACCTTTCATGTTTCGGGATAGGGGTACCCCGAAACAACGGATTATACTTGATTAAAACTTTGATTAGTTTTCAAAAATTCAAATGACTTCAGATCTTTGCCTCTTCCAGTATGATAATTCAAAAGACTAAGGATCACACTCGAAATTTCCTTTAAGCGTTCCTTTGGAATGTTATACGTATTTAAATCTTCGGTCTTTACCGATTGAAGTTTAAGCGCTGAGGTCACAGAAGCATTTGATAATCTAAGATATGCCTGATCTGCTCTGGCGCATCTTTTGCAGATGATTCCTCCCTTCTCCGGGCTGAACAGTACAGATTCTCCCTCAACATGTTTATTACAACCTACGCATTTATCGAATTTTGGCTTATATCCCAGAAGATGGGCTAATTTCAGGGCATATGAGCAGAAGGATTTCTCCAGAGATTCTTCAGGACAGCTTTCCATGAAAGATAAAGTAGCTAAAATCAATCCGAAAAGTTGGGGATTTGATTCCTCACCGGTGATCAGCCGATCCAAAAGCTCCAGAGCGGCAGAGGCAAAGACATATCGATTCAGATCCTTATAAAGCGACTGATATGATTTTATCGTTTCGCTCTGAGACAAAAGATATATCTCAGAAGTTCGCTTTTTGTAGAAGACGATCTGAATGTGTGAAAGAGTTTGTAACGCTCCAGCCAGCCTGCTTTTGGGCTTTCTGATCCCTTTGGCAATGACTTTGATTTTCCCGCAATCTTCCGTATACAGGGTGGCGATTTTGGAGGTGTCGCCAAATTTTATGCTTTTCAAAACGATGGCTTCAGTCTTGGTGATGCTCATGGGGACAGGGAATCAGGTGGAGGCGATTGAGCAGATTTATTTTCTTCTTCAAGATTAGATTTATCCGTGTGAATGATCCGATACACTTTTTCCCCCTCCTTCATCATACCCAATCTCTCTCTGGCTTGTTTTTCCAGATAGAATTCATCGACGGTGAGCCTCCTTTTCTCAATTTCCAAATCAACGATCTCGGCATCAAGCATTTTGGATTCTTTTTCCAGATTCTTTTTCTCTTTCCACAAAGAGTGAATCTGGACAAACCCATAAGGTCCGGTAAAGAAGCGATATGCCAAGAATATGAAGACCAAAAGGAGCAGAATCCTTTTGACCGTTTTTTTCCTTCGAGCGCTACGCGCTTTTACCTTGTTAAAGAACGTGCTTGTCGGAAAATCTTTTTTCCTTTTTCTTCTGGCCATCTTCCCTCTAAACAGATCTCAGCTTAAACGCTTTTTCAAAGGTTTTTGCTCTTATTATCTTTTTTCTTAATCCTTCATAAGGCGGAAACGCACCGCCATACCCAATGACTCTCCTCGCTCTTTGTATCATTTCAAGTTGTTGAGCAGTCCAATTAGGAGAAACATAAGTATTCTTAGGCATTGGCTTCAATGGCTCATATCTCATGGGATAGGCAACGACACCCCATTCCAAAAGGTCCTTTATGCGGAAGAGGAAGTTCTCTGGATCGTCATTTTTGTGGTTGTGCAGACAGTAAACTATAATTCTTCTTCCTCTTATGCCTACATCCTTTAAAAGTGCTATTGCTCTCTGAAGAGGCCTTCTTATCCCTGTGGTATCATAAGCTAACCTTACAATGGGCATTTTTAATCCTCGAAGTTTTAAGGCGGCCTCTTCAGTTAATAATCGGGCATCAAGACCTTGATTGAAATCCACCTCAAGATTTAGCTCTTCAATCTCATAAAAGATATCACGCCAGTATGGAGAAGCAAGGATATTGTTGTCCCAGAAGATGACCTTTTTGTGCCCGGGATATATCAGCTTTTTTATTGATTTCGTTGCTCGAAATTCTGGTTCCAGTGCGTGAACAGAGCAAAACGGGCATTTCCTGATGCACCCTCTTGAAGAGAAAACTATGCTTGCGTTCCACTCAGGCACAAGAGAATAATCGGGTAAAATATTGTCTATCTTTTTGAACAAACCTTTATGGATTCTTATTCGATTTTTGAAGGTCTCGCGAAGATGGTCAGGACATAAGGTGGCGTATATGCCGCCGACAATTATCTCCGCCTTTTTGTATTTGTCGGCATAGAAACGTACCACATCGTGCACTGGCTCCCAGGCATAAGTGAAGAGGCTTGTGATGTAGATAACATCGGGTATGAAGCCGTTACTGGAAATGCCATTTACTAATCTTACCATATCACCTCTTTTTTGGTGATAAGCTGCAAGCTTAAGAAGCCCCAAAGGAGGATACGCTGTATGATACTTTTTGGACTTAGTCGGCTCAACAAGCAAGACATTGGAATGACGCTTTCCCTTCATCATGGAGTCTACACAAAATCTGGAGGAGATTTCTGATTTCAAGGGCGTTTCCTCAATTTTAGACTCGAAGACGGAGTAATGGGCAGTTGCTAATTGTTATTTGGAAAATTCTGCGCCAATAAAAATCGAACTGTCTTATCCGACTTTACATTTATCTTGAGCATTCAAGTTAATTTCGCGCATAGTTAACAGTTTGGTCATGGTGGAACCAAAGCCGAGAGGCGCACTCCTTCCTGCGACATGTTTAAAACAAAAGCTCATATTCAACATCCTGTAATCCCCGCGTCCGATGTAGAAAATAGGTTTAAAAATGTTCGTTTTGAACCATAATCGAGACACACCGAGTATAACATGGCAGGTATAAATAAAAGCCGCTCTTCTTTTGTCTTGACCTTTCTTCGCATCTGTTATGATTTGTGAAATAGAGCTATGCCTTTCTTCAAGTTGTGCAAGGATTTCATCTAATACGTCAGCTATCTCTCCACCGTCTGCGTGACGATCATTGACGGTTAATGAAAGAAAAAAAGAATGATTTGCTCTTCCTTGTTTCTCTATTAGTTTTTTCAGGGCTTCGACTCTTATAGACAGGTCTCCTTTCTTCTTATAGATAATTCCGCCGGTGTAGTCTAAATTGATAATATCAAAAGGCCAATTTACGATTTGACCTTCAGTGTCACAACTGTTTAGGATAAGATCATCTATATCTCCCCTCAGAAGACTAAATCCGGGAATTCCCCAGACTATTGCATTCCTCGCTAAATCGTGTTGCCATTTCCATTCTTGACCGCTGATTCCTCTCTCAACGGCAACTACGTTCCGAAGCAAATCTTTCCATATCAAAATATCTTCCATCTCCGCCGAAGGCAGACCAAAATAGGAGTATTCCCTTTGAGGAATCTTAATATTTAGGCAATCCAATATGGCTTTGTAATTTAATTGTCTAATTTTGTTTTTGCTTTCTGTGAACATCCCTATCTAGAACCGAATACATCCATCAGCTTCTCTTGATAAATTCTTATGGCTCTTGCACACGTTTCTTCATCATCTGCAAAGAAATCTCTGAAAAAGTCAATTGTGACATCGTAAATCTTCCATTCCTCCTTTGAGAGCGTTAAATGCTGTTTGATATCAAAGATTCCGCTTCTCTTTTCTTCCTCTGGTTTGGCTTCACTGAGTTGGGCCACCAGAGAGTCTACTCTCTCATACAACTTGGCGACTGCTGCTTTTTCTTGACTTTCAAGTTTGACACGCCGCTTTCTGACTCCGTCTTTAGCAGTCAGCAACTTCGCTGCAGCATACAGTTTGTTCTCTTTTGAAATTTCTTTGCGTTCTAGGGCAAGCTCGGTGTTCCTTAAGATTTCCTCTAATTCAACTTTTTTCTTTTCGAAATTTGCTTTTCCACTCCGGGTTCTGCACTTTTTTATAAGGTCTGATATCATATGTTTCTGACATCGTTTTATAAGTCTCGCCCGACTGGCACTATCTTCGAAGTTAGTTCTTTCCGATGTTGGGACTACACTATTATCCACCACATGAATCTCACCGAAAAACCAATATGCTAAATGTCCACTGGTAGCCCAGAGCGAATTTCTAACCAAGTCCTTGTCTCCTATGCTGATGTTTTTTTGACGGAACGACAGTCCGCGGGGCCCTATTTCAGGTAACTGCTTCTCCTCTAAATTTTGACATGCCCAAGCAAAAGCGATTGGGGTATTACTTCCTTCCTCCGTATCTATCTCGTAGAATATGGGACTATCAACATTATTAGTAAACTGCTTATATACTGAACTATCATTAACCAGATGAGGAAAACAGAAATAGTCCTGAACATTACGAATTAGATAGTTATGTGTCTCTTGCCTGTATAGAAAGGCTGGGTGAAAAGGAACTGGGCAGATTCTTGAGATGTATTCGGAAACCAATAACGAGTCCAATAGACTCGAGTACTCTTCTCTTATATTGTATAGCTCAACAACAGTATAATGGGATTCTCTTCTGGCGGGTTTAGAGTCTATCGAAGTATTGTTTCTAATCAAGTCATTTAGTGACTTGCTAATCCCCATCCGTTTTTGGTACATAATTTCTCGAAGCATCGACTGAGTATCGAATACTAGCGTATAATCTTTCTCGGCACTTTGGTATTTTGAAGTAACAATTAATTTATCTGCAACGGAAATTCCGGACAGCTTACCAATGCCCCTAAAGCCTGCTTCCTCGCCCATCCTTTTTTCGGAATACCCTATGTATCGGTATTGTTTTATTTTTTCTTCATCCATCCCTATTCCATTATCAGAAATAAAGATGGAGTTTCCAGTGATGTTGATCTTTATTTTGTAATCCCCACTGTGATACTTGCTGTTATGCTTCACGATTGCGTCGTAGGAATTTTGCACATACTCGCGCAAAACGTCAAAGACATTTGGGTATAATCCTTGCGTCAATGCCTCTAAAATGAAGCTATATGCAAACTCCTCTTTCGCTTTTTCCATTTTCTTAGTGGCCATTCTTCCTATCTCCTCTCTCTTGGTTTGTTACTATGATAGATGATCCCAAGGATGTATACAAATTGTTAGGAAGCCTGTCGGATTATTTTTTTATGTTATAAAAAACTTTCTTACCCAAAAACTGTGCCCTTTCTTTTAATTCTTCTTCAATTCGCAAAAGGCGGTTGTATTTGCAAATTCTGTCGGTGCGGGAGGCGGAGCCGGTCTTTATCTGTCCGGCATTGGTTGCCACCACTACATCGGCAATGGTGGTATCCTCTGTTTCACCGGATCGGTGGGAGACCACCGCGGTGAAACCGGCTTGCTTTGCCATCTCTATAGCATCCAAAGTTTCAGTTACGGTTCCGATCTGGTTGAGCTTGATCAAAATGGAATTGGTTGCCTTAAGCTGAATTCCCTTTTTCAATCTTTTTATGTTGGTGACGTAAAGGTCATCTCCCACGATTTGAATTCTGTTTCCCAGCCTCTGGTTCAGCTTCACCCATCCATCCCAATCATCCTGCGCTAAACCATCCTCGATGGAAATGATAGGATACTTATTCACCAGATTCTCATAAAAGTCGACCATTTCTTCAGAGCTAAGTTTTTTGTTTTCTGCCTTAAGGATATATATTTTTTGTTTTTCATCGTAAAATTCTGAGGCGGCAGGATCCAAAGCTAAAAGCACATGCTCTCCCGGCTTGTATCCAGCCTTCTCGATCCCTTCCAAAATTACCTGAAGTGCCTCCTCATTGGAATTCAAATTGGGTGCGAATCCTCCCTCATCTCCTACTGCAGTATTGTAGTTTTTCTTCTTCAGCACGCTTTTGAGATTGTGAAAGATCTCCGCCCCCATTCTCAAAGCTTCCTTGAAATTGGGCGCGCCCACTGGCATGATCATAAACTCCTGCAGATCCACGTTATTGTCCGCATGTGAACCCCCATTCAAAATATTCATCTGGGGAACCGGAAGTATCTTGGAGTTAACCCCACCGATATACTGGTATAAGGGCAGATCGCAATAGAAAGCGGCGGCTTTGCAGACGGCAAGTGAGACTCCCAGGATGGCATTTGCTCCCAGATGGCTTTTGTCCTCTGTGCCATCCAGATCGATCAAGAATTTGTCCAATGCAACCTGATCCAAAGCATCCGGCTCATTCTCCTCCAGCGCTGGGGCGATCACGTTATTGACGTTGTCCACCGCTTTGGTCACACCTTTCCCCAAAAAGCGGTTTGGGTCTTTATCTCTCAGCTCCAGAGCCTCATGCTCACCAGTGGAGGCACCAGAAGGGACAGCCGCCCTGCCAAAAGATCCATCCTCCAGAACCACATCCACTTCCACTGTGGGATTTCCACGTGAATCCAAAATCTCACGGGCATGACATCCTATGATTGCCGACATATTTTTCCTCCTTCTTCAAGGTTAAAGACGATTTTTGCTCATAGGCATAATCTAAGCAAAAGGAAATAATTTATCAACAAAAAAAATTGCTGTGGTCAGTCTATAGTAATGCCTTAGTAATGCCTTCTGTAGTTGCCTGATTTATCAGGCGAAGTCGAGCTCGTTAATCGAACTACGTGTAGGGGTCGGATTTATCCGACCCGCCAAACATCAACTCGGTGAATCAAGCAACTACAATGATCGGCTTACAAATGTACTTGTGAGGTCTTTCTCTTTAAGAGGAGTGAGATGGGCAGGGAAGAGGCAAAAAGAAAAGAGCAGGTTTTTACAAAAGCTGTGATCTCTTTCTTATAGCCCATTCGATGGACAAACAGAGAACAAAGATAGCCAAAAGTAGAGGATGGTTCCACAATTGAATCTCTTTTTTCTTTTGCTCCTCTTTTGCCACCAGCTTAAGATCATTGGTCAGATTTTCTATATCTTCATTTTCGTAATATTTTCCTCCAGACACTTCAGCTATCCTCTTCAAAAGATCGAAATCTGTTTTCAGATCAGAGTCCTCCACACTGTATTCCTCCACCAAAAATTCACCCCCTTTTGTGCCTATTTTTTCCCCATCCCTGAAGACCTCACCTTTGAATGAGTATTTTCCGGGTGGGAGGGCTCTCAACGTGGCGGTATAGTCACCCAACTCGCCTATGCTTAAATTGACCACCTCTGAATCCGGCAGAGCCTCTCCTTTGATGTTTACCACAACCGAGGCGTCACCTATCTTCTGATAATTTTGATCGAAGATTTTGGCTTTGAAAGTTATTCTCTCTCCACCCTTGTAGATCTTTTTGTCGGTGAACAGATTTATCAAATCCATATCCTCTCTGATCACCAGCCACCGGACTGAGTTGTTCCAGAATGTTTGATAGATTTGATTATCCTTTCCAATTCCCCACAAAAGAAAATCCCATCTCCAAAATGGTGTTACCGTGATTGCCATAACTTTGCCTTTTCCATAATTTCTCACCACTATGCCGGGGGAGAAAACATCAGGATTAAAGGGACTCCTAAACCCTGCCAGATTGGTGGCATCTTTGGTTGCTGAACCGAGCACGACAGCCCCCAAGAACGGAGGAAGATCAGACCATATTTTTGCGTTTTCCTCTAAGTTTTCCGCCAGCCGGGTAACCGGGTGTAGTTTTCCCTCTTCTGTCAGCTTCAGATTAAGATTGGCAGGGGAGAAGGTGATGTTTCTTCCCGAAGGATTAAAAGGTAGAAGCGATGTGATTTCCATAAAGCCTTGGGTATCCATAAACTCCTTGCCGAGTGCGAAAAGAGCCGAACCCCCTTTGTTGAAGACAAAACCCTCGATTTCCTTTTTGTGACCTTTCAAAATGGATCTGGGGGGATCAACAAAAATTAAAATATCAAATGAACCCAATTGTTTTTCCCCTTGCGGAAACCTGCCCACGATAGGTTGTCTTTTCTTTCCATAGACTAAAGTTTCAAGCTCAACATTTCTGTCCTTTTCTAAAGCTCTCTTCAAAAAAGTGCATTCCCAGTTTAAGCTTCCGGTGATTAAAAGTATCTTAATTTTGTTTTTTAAGACTTTGATGGTAAATGAGCGCTGGTTGTTCTCCTTAACCGACTCCTCCTTTAGAACAGGAATTGTCAAACGATATTGATGTAGCCCAGCCTCTTCCGGAGTGATGGTAAGATCGACACTCTGGGTCGCTCCGGATTTGCCCAGGCTTAAGTTTTGCTGGGCTAAAGACTTTTTCTTCTCCTTTATCGAAACCAGGATTTTCAGATTATCAAAGCCTGTCTGCGAGATATCCACTTGAATGGGAATTTGATCACCAACATAAGCAATATCATTATAGATGATCCTCTCTATGGATACGTCTTTGGGAGGAATATACTCGCCCACCCCATAGGCGTAGATGGGGATGTCCTTCGATTTTGCTACCAACACCGGATCTTTACCCAGATTATTCGCTCCATCGCTTAGGATCACGATGCCGGCAAAATTTTCCTCGCTCAAATTTTTGACTACCGATTCTATGGCTTCTCCTATGGAAGTGGCGTTGCCCAGAGAATCAGGAAACTTTCCTTTTATATCCAGCGGGATGAGGGAGTCAGCAAAACCGAATGTTTTTAATTCTGCCCCAGACGAGATCTTTTCAAATATATCGTTTTTTAATAAATTCTGTAGTTCCTCTATTCTTTTTATATCAGTCCCCTTCAGGTTCATGCTTCTGGAGATGTCCACAAGTAAGGCGATCACCGGCTTTTGGGAAACCTTTCTGGCGATGGTTAAAATCGGCTCGGATAGAACCAGAAAAAGGGAGAACAAAGCCAAAATCCTCAGACCCAGAAGCAAAGCCTTTTTTCTTTTACTTAAAGGAGGAAAAGTGTGACGATAAGTGAGGATGGCGAAAAAAAGAGCCAGGATGAAAAGCCCAATCACCACCTCCAGATTTCTCCCTTGAAGATTTAGAAGTAATTCACTGATTCCAAGCAAAGGGTTTTTCTCCTTTCAGAAGACTTATACAAACATACGCAACAGTTGACCCTGACGTTTTTAAAAGAGGTCTCTGAAAAACTGCAAGGAGAAAAGAATTTGGAGTGTTCACCTTCCTTCGACAAGCTCAAGACGGTGAGCAAAGTCGAACCGTTAGGTGAACCATGTAAAGGTTTGTTATCTTTCCCCCCCCGCCGGGGGATCCTGAGGACAAGATGTTTCAGTGCCCGCCAAAGGCGGGACACTCCAGTAAAACCTCTCCCCATTTGATTTTTTCAGAACTCTATTAAAAGGAAATTTAAGCACACCGATGATCACTGCAAGATGGTATTTACTTGAGTATGAAGGAAGGATGGCTTAAAAGATTTTGGTTCTTTATGTTTCCAAAGGGAACAAAAGTTTAAAACTAAAGTTATTTTTCTCTTTCGATCACAAAGCCGACCAGATCCTGTAAGGCTTTTTTGTATTTTGAATCTTTCAGATCGGAAAGATAGCTCAGTGCTTTCTTTCCGAAGACGGTCGCTTTCTTTTGAGCGTATTCCACTCCACCGTTGCCTTTTATCAGAGAGAGAATCTTATCAAAATCTTTTTGATTGAAGTCATTTTCCAAAAGCTTCAAAATCTTTTTTCTGGAGGAAGGCTCACACTCTCTTAAGGTATGTATCAGCGGCAAAGTGATCTTTCCTTCCCTTAAATCATTTCCCAGACCTTTGCCGGTCTTTTCGGTCTCACCCACCCAATCCAAAAGATCATCGGTTATCTGGAAAGCCATTCCCAGGTTTTGTCCATATTCTTTTAATTTTTCCTGCACCTTCTTGTCTGCTCCAGCCGCTACGGCACCGGATTCACAGGAGGCGGTGAAAAGTGATGCAGTTTTTTCAGAAATGATTTGGAGATAGGTGGCCTCATCCAGATCAAAGTTATGGCTCTCCTGAACCTCATTCATCTCTCCGATGCTCAAATTCTCTGTTGCTCTGGAGATGGTGGAAAGAAGAGAGGAGGATTTCGTCTCCACTATTAATCTCAACGACTTGGCCAGAAGAAAATCGCCCATCAACACCGAGACTAAGTTGTTCCATTTATGATTTACCGAAACCTGCCCTCTTCTTACCTTGGATTGATCTATCACATCATCGTGCAGGAGCGTGGCGGTATGTATGCACTCAATCGCCAATGCTACGTTCATCACTTGTGGGTTCGAGGCGGAGTTAGCCCCGGAGTTCATACATGCCCCGTATGAAAGAAATACCATTGCCGGTCTGAGCCTTTTGCCCTTGCGATTCACCAGATGGCCAGCCACCTGTGAGATCAGAAGAGAATCAGAACTCAGATTCTCCTTGAGCCTCTCGTCAAACAGGACCAGGTCTTTTTTAACCGGCGAAAGGATTAAATTAAGTTCCATGTCTTAAGTAAAGGTTAACTCTTTTGCAGAAAAAAGTTAAATCACTGTAATTTCGTCGGGTCAATAATATCACATTTTTTCTCAAAAGTCAAACAAAAAACTTCCAGAACCTAACTTACTAAGAGGAGCAGGAAACAGTTTACATCTTATTATTGATTTTTTCTCCCCCACCTGTTTTGGACTTGACTCGAAATCCCCCTTTAGCAAAGGGGGATTTAGGGGGATTTTTCAAGTTTCAAATCCCCCCTTTCCCCCTTTTCTAAAGGGGGGGGATGTAAACAATTATATGCTCTCCTTAATATGTAGGTCAACCCCGCCAAAGGCGGGGTTGACAAATAAGGATGCGTATGCATTC
>CAZOJT010000069.1:0-10779 GCA_964580215.1 uncultured Ignavibacteria bacterium
AGATTCTTCACTCCGCGGAGTTTACCCTGAGGCAATCCAGACCCTTCGCTTCGCCTGCCTTAGGCAAGGCTTCGCTCAGTTTTGTAGGTCAAGCATGTTTCCCCGCCCTTGGCGGGGGGACTGCTTGACAAAAAAATTGTCTAAGCTCCTTCGATCATATTCGATTTTCAACTCCACCCGCAGGCTGACATTCGTCCTGCCCTTCGGTCCTGATCCCGCCTTTGGCGGGAGAAGGAAAGGACTCAGTCCGAAGGAAGTCTGCGGCTACCCCCACCCTAATGCATCAAGAGGGTTCGCGATCAGACTTTGTCATGACGACCTGTGCTCTGGGATGTCTGTGTGGATTTTTTCTTGACAAATCCTGATTGGAGATGATAATTACACAAGAGAAATCATAAGTATTGTTGCTTTTATGAATCTTCTGCAAATCTTAGATGGGCTCAAACAAGACAGATATTTTCAAGATTGCATCTCGCACTGGGAGGTCATCCCTCCCAGTGAGGCAATTCATTCTGAGTTTCCTTTAAATATAAATGCCCGGATCAAGTCTGTTTTACAAAAAAGGGGGATCAAGAAACTTTACTCTCATCAGGCGACTGCCATTGAAAACATCCTCTCCGGCAAAAATGTGGTGATAGTAACTCCCACCGCCTCCGGCAAAACCTTATGCTATGATCTTCCGGTGGTGAACACGATCATGGAAAAACACCAGACCAGAGCATTATATCTTTTTCCCACCAAAGCCTTGTCTCAAGATCAGGTGGCAGAGCTTCATCAACTTATAACCGATCTGGATGCTGATATAAAGACCGACACATTTGATGGAGATACCCCTCGCTCTGCCAGAGCCGCCATTCGCACGGCGGGGCATATCGTGGTGACCAATCCGGACATGCTTCATATGGGTATCCTGCCCCATCATACCAGACGGATCAAGCTTTTTGAAAATTTAAAGTTTGTGGTGATCGACGAGATACATCACTATCGAAGAGTATTCGGGAGCCATCTGGCAAACGTGATTAGAAGACTTAAGAGGATATGCAGATTTTATGGATCAGATCCACAATTTGTATGCTGTTCTGCCACCATAGCCAATCCATTGGAGCTAACCCGGAAGATCATTGAGGAGGAAGTTGTGCTGGTGGACAACAACGGTGCCCCCACCGGGGAGAAACATTTCATCTTATATAATCCCCCGGTGATAAATAAAGAATTAGGGATAAGAAAATCTTACATCAATGAAAGCCAAAGATTAGCGGAAAGATTTTTGACCAACGACGTTCAAACCATTGTTTTTGCCCGATCCAGGCTCAGGGTGGAGATTCTTTTGACCTATCTAACAGAGGCGATGAGGAAAGCAAAGAAACCACTTGATTCTTTGAGAGGGTACCGGGGTGGTTATCTTCCGCTTCAGAGAAGGGAAATTGAAAAAGGACTAAGGGAAGGTAAAATTCGGGGAGTGGTTTCCACCAATGCCTTAGAGCTGGGGATAGATATCGGGCAGTTAGACGCATGTGTGATGGCGGGCTATCCCGGAAATATCGCCTCCACTTGGCAGCAGGCGGGAAGGGCGGGCAGAAGAACAGATGTGTCAGTGGCGATTTTAGTTGCCAATAGCTCTCCTCTGGATCAATTCATCATACATCACCCGGATTATTTCTTCAGCCAGTCGCCTGAATCCGGCATCGTGGATCCTGACAATTTAATTATCCTGGTCAGCCATCTTAAATGCGCCGCCTTTGAGCTACCCTTCAGCGATGGTGAAAATTTCGGGATGGAGGCAACGGAAAAAATTTTAGCGTATCTGGAGGAGCAAAGAATTCTTCATCACGTGGATGGGAAATGGCACTGGACGGCTGAGGTTTATCCTGCCGAACAGGTGAGCCTGCGAAGTGCCACGCCAGAAAACTTTGTTATCCTCGACTCCACCGATAGAAATAGAATTGTAGGAGAGATGGATTACTTCAGCGCTCCGATTTTTCTCTATAAGGATGCTATTTATCTTCATGGAGCGGATTAATATTAGATAGTAGAGCTGGACTGGGAGGGGAAGAAGGCTTATGCCAAAGAGGTGGAGACAGACTATTATACCGACGCCATCACCAAGACCGATCTTAAAGTGTTAGAGATGACTCAGAAGATTAAGGAGCCGGCGGGAAATCGGGCGTATGGTGAGGTTTCGGTCACCACCTTAGCCACCATGTACAAAAAGATCAAGTTCCGCACACATGAAAACGTGGGCTTTGGAAAAATAAATCTGCCGGAGCAGGAGATGCACACCACCGCCTTCTGGTTTGAGTTTCCCGACGATGTAGCTTTCAAATTGAGGCTGTCAACCGAAGATCTGGGAGGAAGCTTGAAGGCTTTAGCCAACTTATTGCGCAATGTGGTGCCTTTGTGGGTGATGTGTGATCCCAAGGACATAAGAACCTTCCCCGAAGTGAAATCACCATTTTCTGACCGTCCGACAGTCTATGTTTATGACAACCATCCGGGAGGGGTTGGCTTTTCCCAGAAGTTATTTCATCTATCCAAAGATGTGTGGAAAGCATGTAAAGATATGATCCAATCCTGCGGATGCGCAGATGGTTGCCCCTCCTGTGTGGGACCGAAGATGGAAGTAGGAGAGAGGGGAAAGGAGGGAGCGCTGAAATTGATATGGTGGATTTTAGAAGAAGGGTTTTAAATCAAAAGAGAAAGCGTTCTCTGATCTTGTGGATTGACGTATGCTCGACCCCTATAAACAAAGAAGAAATCATTGGCGCTTGTATAAACACCTTCTGTATGCAAGCAGTGAGGTAGTTATAAACCTTTATGTCTTGTAGCCCACGGCGTAATATATCTTCTGTGCTATGGTATGAAAAGATTTTTATCATGAAGAAGAATAGTCCTTTTTTACTTCTTTAGGATTCTTGCTTTCCCCCTCCTCTCTTCCTTTCCTGTAAAAATTATCCTGTAAGGATGATCTCTCACTTCAGATGGCTTTTTTTCTGCCGATATTAGTTTTACGAAAAGGGGCATTCATTCGAACCATCAAATTTCGAAACCATGAGACAGATATTAGTGGTGGGCTCAGATCCCAAGATCTCTTGTGATCTGGATAGGTATCTTGATCCAAAGGAATTTAAACTTTTGGTCTCTCCACATGGCAAAAGTGTAATCACATCCTTGAGGAATGTTAAGCCTGACCTGGTGATCTTGGATTTAGATTCTGTGGATCAATCTGGAACGGAGACGATCAAAAAGATAAGGGAGACAGATTCTGATCTTCCGCTAATTGTGCTGTCAAAGAATCCCGTGTATCGGGAAAGGGAGAGTAAGGAGAAAAACTACAAAGTGGTGTCTCCACCCTTTCAGATGGAAAAGATCGCCTCTTTAGTAAAAGAAGCTTTGTCTTCTGAGTCGACCAAACAGAAACAGAAGATACTCTTGGGATCTGTGCGATTTTCAAGCCAGGATAAAAGAAGAATCGAAGTTGGAGGCAATCCGGACAGATCTTCTGAAAATCATCACCCAGCAAACTCCACAGGATCCATAGGACAGAGCTACCATTACATATTTGAAAAGATGTTGACTCCCATCTTTGATCAGATAATTCGAGATTGTCGCGGTCACGTCTACGACCGCCTTCTTTCCGGATTGGAGAAGACCATGATCTCTGAGGTGTTGAAACATGTCAATCATAACCAGGTAAAAGCCTCACAACTGTTGGGCATTTCCCGAAACACTTTAAGAGAGAGGATGAAAAGATTCGACATATTTTAGATATAGTCTCCATTTGCGAAGCTCGTATGTTCGTATGAATGTGCGTATGCACTCATACGAGCTTCGCAAGTGCATACGCATATTCATACAAACCCTTCGAAAAACGAAAACCTGCCTTTTCCCCAAAATTATTCAGGATAGAACTCGTGCATGCACTATTTTCTTGACGAGGATCTCTTTTACTAAGAGGAGCAGGAAACAGTTTATATCTTGTTATTCGTATGAATGTGCGTATGCACTCATACGAGCTTCGCATTGATTTTTTCTCCCCCACCTGTTTTGGGCTTGACTTGAAATTCGTATGAATTCATACGAATCCCCCCTTCCCCCCTTTTTCTTTAGGGGGGATGTAAACAATTATATGCTCTCCTTAATAACTCAGGCTAAAACACTGGAGCTTTCTGTCGATAATACAAATGTATCGCGTCAAAAGAAAAAACGGGCGATCACATCTCTTTTTTAAGTTAGATCATCTGAGAGAAAAATCATCATAACCGTCCACAAAAAAGATTTTTTTCTGTTCCATCTTCTCAAGGTTCGAGATGATGGTTCTGTTGGACTGTCAGATGGTTATAGAAATTTTCTTCTCCGACAAATTTTTGCTTAAACTGCCCCTGTTTAAACCTTTCTTCAGGAGGTTGAGAAATGTATAAATTCATACTTGACCTAACAGTCGTTTTTTTCTTTTTAGCCTTTTCGTTTTTTGTCTTAAAGCGAAAAGAGAGGTATTTCGAATATTATCCGCAAAGCTGGAGAGCCTTGATGCTGGGAGGAATCTTGCTTGTTCTGGCTGGCGGAACAAATCTTGCTTTCAAGTTGAACCAGGGAGGATATGCCTTCACCCCCAGGTGGCTGCAAATTATCCATGCGGTAGAGATATTAGGTTACGCAGCAGGCGGGGGGTTAATTTTATTTGGTTTCCTAAAATGGTATGGTTCTCTGGTGGAAGTAAAAAGGCACGCTACCCAGCGGCTTAGACAGCTTGCCGGTTTGAAATCCCTTTTATCCGTGATCAACCATCGTCGGGAGCTGGACGAGATACTTAAAGAGTCGTTGCCTAATTTGATGAATGTAATGGGATACAAGATGGGTGTGATCTTCAAACCCACCTTTCGTTCTTCCGAGATGGTATTGGTGGCGCATGCAGGAGTCTCAGTTAAAAATCTTTTCCCCCTGTACGATTTGTGTTTTAAAAACATGTGGTATAAGGAATCTAAAAGCTCTCAAAAGGTCACCACCACCACAGATGTCAAAAGCCTGCCGGAATTTGGGACACTTTTCTCAGGTAAAGAAAAGATCCGATCTTTTGCCTGTGTGCCCATCAAGTTTTGTGGAAAGGTGCTGGGGCTTATGGGGCTTTATGATACAAAGCCAGATCGTTTCTCATATCAGGAGATTCAGTTCTTAACCAGCGTGGGCGAGACTCTGGGACTGGCGGCTAAACAAACTCTGGTCTCCGATAGAAACAAAAAAAGAAGAGATCACATCTCCGCCGTTGAAAATATGTTAAAGATAAATCAGGAAACCACCTGGCTGGAGGAAGCATTCCCCCAGATTTCGGTAGAACTTAAAAGGATAATAGATTTTGATCACATCTCCTTAGCCTTGGCCACAGGATCAGGACAGAATATGAAGAGGATCTCCATCGGAACCTCCGGAGGAATGCTGGTGGACAGGCGGGCGGATGTTCTTAATGCAGGAAAGACGATAGGAAAGGTGATGAGATCAGGAGAGGTACGGATAGATCGTGATATCGATCTGAGTGAGAACTCCTCCGAAGATACCCTTTTTAAAGCATGTGGAATTAAGTCCCGGATCGTTCTTCCTTTGTGGTCCGGAGACTCGATTTGTGGAGCCCTCAGCCTGGGACATAAAAAGCCAAACTTCTATTCTGTCAATGATGCCAAATGGCTCAGATTATTTGTCCTGGAGCTTTCCCATTTTGTCTCGGAGCAAAAGCTCAAGGAGAAATTAGAAAGAAAGGAGTCTTTAAGTCGATCACTTTATGAGTTTGAAAAGAAGTTGGTTCAAGAGGATAATCTTAAGAGCTTACTGGAGAGTGTAGCGGCAAGCCTCACTTTAGATTTGCCCAAAAGCTTCGCCCGGGTGACACTGTTGTCCAAACAAGGAGATCAGTTGATCAACTGTGTGGTTCATCAAATCAGATATGAAGGGATAGATATAAAAAAGGAGGAAAGATTCTCCTTAGATGATCTGCCCTGGCATCGCTTGACCCTGGAGGCAAAAAGACCCATGCTGATTAATCAGGACGACCCGGAGAGCTTGATGTCAAAGAAGGAAGCCCGGCTTATCATGGATGAGAAAGTAAATTCAGCATTTCTGGTTCCTTTGATTTTGAACGATAAAGCGGTGGGGATTGTCTCGGTGGGGGAGATGCGCAGTTGGGACAGACAGCCTTTGACTGAAGAGGAAACAGCCTTTGTCAAACACAAGGCAGATCAGCTTTGCCTGGCTCTGAAGAAGGGCATTCTGCGCCATTCAAATGAACAATTAAAGGAAAGATTGAAATATTCTGACAAGCCCAAAGAGACTGTGGAGAATCAAACAAAACCCCACTTTTGGCTTTCGGATCTAAACTATCAGATCAACAATCCCCTGACTTCAATTCGGGGGTCAGCCGAACTTTTGAGGCTGAAGGAGACGAACTTGAGCCCGGATAGTTTAAAATATCTCAACAACATTGAGAATGGGGTAGATCGTGTACAAAAAACCTTAGAGGGATTTTTGAGATCAGTTTCCAGTGGGAAAAAATCAAGGTTGGATCAGCCAAAGGAGCAATTGGTCTCAAGTTGAAGCAAGAATTCTCTTTTGCATCTTCACAGAGAACTCTGAAAAAGTCGTTCTTGCGGGGCTGGGAGCCCCGCCTACGCGGGCTAAATCATTGTTATTCAATACCCGAGCGCGTAGGGCGGGCTCTTAGCCCGCCCGATTTCTGCACTTTTTCAGAGACCTCTCACAACAGGCTTGACAATGATATCGTGATCTAAGGGAATAAAAATATCATGAAGTTTTTGCCATCCCCTTCCAGAAACTCCTCTTTCAAAGGCTGGTTGGTGCTGTCAATCTTCCTAGCGACAGCCATCCCGTTTTTCCTTTTCTTAGTTTTCGGTTTTTTGATCGACTCAGACCTTCCGGGAAGGGTCGGAATATTCCGCTTATTGATCTTTTTCGCTACGGCACTGGGATTGGCCATCCTTTTGAGCCAGAAGATCGTTTCTCCTCTTCAAAAGCTCACCAAAAAGGTTGAAGGAATTCATCCAACCCTCTTCAGCAAAAAAGAAACGAAAGAAGGGTTAGCACTTTTACACGAGTACGTGGATAAGATGGATGAAAGTTTAAAAGAGAAAGAGAACGAGATAAAAAGGGTGAGAAATAGATTTGTTGCACTGAGCGCTATTGCTACAGCGGTGAACCAGACTTTGAACGTAGACCAAATACTAAATGAGGTGCTGGGGACCATTCTGGAGGTGACCGGCTTTGATGGGGGGATTGCGTTTCTGCTGGACGGAGAAAATAAAAATTTGACCATGAGGGCATGGAAAGGATTACAGTTGGACAACATATGCGAATTTGATCAAGTTAAGTTTGACCAGGGAATAGTGAGCGAGGCGGTAAAACGCAAGCAAATCATCTTTGTTTCTGATTCAAAAGATAACCAGCAATGGCAGTTGAAAGAGTTCAGAGATAAAGGTATTAAAACCATTCTGGTGATTCCCTTTGTGGCAAAAGGGAAAGTTTTTGGCGCAATTATCTTGGTGAGCTTTAAACCTGAAGATATGAGTTTGGAGGAGAATGAGTTTCTGGAAGCTATTGGTCAACAGGTGGGGATGGCGATAGATAATGTCAATCTCCTCTCCGAATGGACAAAGAAAGCACATGATCTTTCCCTGCTTCTGGATACCTCCTCTACCTTCTCCGCCAGTTTGAATCTGAATCAGATATTGGAGATTCTTTGCCAGAGGATGATGAAAATTTTAGACGCAGATTTTTGCTACACCGCACTTGTGGACGGGGAAAAGAAAAACATAGTGTTTGAGACATTTGCCCCTGCCCAGAGCAGAGTATCTCCAATAGAAAATCTCGCCAGAGGCGGGATTGAAAAAGGAAAAAGGATCAGAGCCGAGCATCTGCCACTTCACCATAGACTGATCCAAACCGGCAGGATGATCAGGATAAGAAGGGGCCAGCTTACCTCATCTGAAAAACAGCTTCTCCCTTTAGATGAGGAAAGTGAGGTTATCTTGATGCCGCTTTCCATAGGAGCGAGGGTGTTAGGGATGGTGGGGGTGGGACTCCGGGCTACTGAGAAACTTAATTCCGAAAATCTTAATCTGTGCAGATCCATAACCTTGCAGGCGGCAATTGCCGTTGAAAATGCCCGACTTTATTCTGGGGAGAAAAAAAAGTATGTGCAGTTGGCTTTAATTAACGATGTGGGCAGAAAGGTGGTTTCCACTCTAAATATAGATAAACTTCTGGAAAGTGTCATAGAAGTCATTCAACTTAGCTTCAAATACGATCATATCTCTCTGTTTCTGCTGGAGGAATCCTCCGGCGATTTGATATTGAAGACCTGCTATGGAAAGTCTTGCGATGCAGTTAAACCGGGCTATCGCCTGAAGAAAGGGGTGGGGATGGTGGGCAGGGTGAGTGAGTCCGGCAAGACCATCCTGTGTAATGACGTCACCTGTGAGTCCTCCTACGTTCCGGCCATCGGTGCCACCCGATCAGAGCTTTCCGTCCCCATCAAAAGGGGGAAGAAAACGGTGGGGGTGCTGGATGTTGAGAACTTTGCCAAAGATACCTTCGACGAACAGGATGTGGCGGTCCTGGAAACTTTAACCGATCTTTTGGCCACCGCCATCAGCAACGCCAAACTTTATGAGGAGACTGAAAGAAAAGCTTACCGTCTGGAATTGACCGATCAGATAAATCGAGCCATCAGTTCCACTCTGGATCTGAAAAGTATTTTTAATGTGGTGGCAAGTGAGTTGAACAAGGTTATGGAATATGACAAAATCAGTCTGAATTTCTGGTATCCGGAGGAGCATCTCTTTAAAATGGAGATGAGTTTTTGCCCAAAAGCAGGTCTCAGTCCGGGAAGTCACAGGAGCATCCCTGCCGATGAGACCAACATGTACGAGGTGGTTCAGACCGGGAAGCCATGTTACCAGGCTAAACTGGTTTTGAAACCCGGCTCCAAACCCACGGATCGGCTGATTTTTTCAGAAGGGATAAGATCTTACATTTTAATTCCCATCATGGATAAGCAGAAGGTCATCGCAATCCTGAGTCTGGAGAGCAGGAGAAATCACAGTTTTGGTGCAGAGCAGATAGAACTTTTGCAATCGGTTGGAAGCCACCTTTCTGTAGCTATACAAAATGCCAGGTTGTTTTCTGATCTTCAAAAGGCTTACCAGAATCTGAAGGACACCCAGAACCATATAGTTCAGATTGAAAGATTTCGTGCCACAGGCGAAATGGCCAGCGGTGTGGTTCATGATTTCAATAACATCTTGGCTTCCATTTTAGGCAGAGTCCAGTTGATTTTAATGAAGTTGAAGAAGGAGGGAATGAGTCCCTCAGATGAGATGGAGAAAAGCTTGCAGGTGATAGAGAAATCTGCCACAGACGGAGCCAATATCTTGTCCAGAATCCATGAGTTCGCCAAAGCAAGACCAGATACGGCATTCCGTCCCACAGACCTCAACTTAGTGGTTGAAGATTCCCTGGAATTGACCAGGTCTTACTGGTCCGCAGAATCCCGTGGAAAGGACAAAGCTTTTCTTTCCGGAATTTTAATAGAGGTGAAAAAGGAACTGAAGGCGAAGGGCAAAGTGCTGGGGGATGCCACCGAGTTCAGGGAGGTTTTAACTAATTTAATTCTCAATGCCGTGGATGCTATGCCAAAAGGAGGATCTTTGACCCTGAAAACTGAAGAAGATGAAGATTCCGTTTTTGTCACCGTAGAGGATACCGGCGTGGGAATGACCGAGGAGGTCAAAAGCAAAATCTTTGCTCCGTTTTTTACCACCAAAGGGGAAAAGGGAACCGGTCTGGGTTTGAGTCTGGCTCATGGGATTATCACCCGCCATCGAGGAGAGATCACCACAGATAGTAGTCCCGGCTCAGGAAGCAGTTTTACCATAAAACTTCCCAGATGTGACCTGATGGAGGAAAAGCAAACACCGCTTAAGTTCAAAGGTGAAAGCGCTCATGTTTTGGTAGTGGAGGATGAGAAAAACGTACGAGAGGTTTTGGATGCAATACTTTCCACCGCTGGACATAAGGTTAGCCAAGCGGAAAATGGGGAGGAGGGAATTGAACTTTTCAGAAAGCAAAAACCGGATATAGTTATAACCGATTTGGGAATGCCGGGATTATCCGGTTGGGATGTGGCGGGCAAAATTAAGGCTTCCGATCCCTTCACCCCGGTGATCCTTTCCACCGGCTGGGGAGTAAAGCCGAGCCAGAATGAAGTTCACATGCAGAACGTCGATCGGGTCATAAGCAAACCTTTCAAAATGGAGCAGATTTTGAATTTGGTCTCAGAGCTATTAGCTCAGAGGAGAACACAAAGCGTAAATGCCTAATCATGGAATGATCTTGGGTAAAGAGCAAATCATCGAAGAAAGTGCATCATTGGAAGTCAAGGATTTATGTTTACGTAATAGTCATACTTAACCTGACAATTCCGCTGTTTGTTTTTCCATCGGTAAGGTCGAATCGATCATCTTCTCTCTGGCTATTGGCTTCTTCTCAGAGCAATAGTTCCCGCTATGGGTCTTTTGCTCGTTGTATTATAAAAGCCAATTATACAAATCAGACATTGCCAACCGGGAAAGCCCCTTAAAATGTGGTTGACAGGGTTACATAAATGATTATAATGTGTATTACTAAGGGGAGCATATAATTGTTTACATCCCCCCTTTAGAAAAGGGGGGAAGGGGGGATTCGTATGAATGCATACGCATTTGAAACTTGGAAAATCCC
>CAZOJT010000070.1:0-10272 GCA_964580215.1 uncultured Ignavibacteria bacterium
TAGCTTCGAAGAAGGACAGGGACAAAAAGGACCTCAGGCAACAAATGTCCAAAAGATATAGTTTAGAGAAACCAAGTTTCTGAAACATATCGTTGGCTGTTCCGAGGCCTCCCTTGGCCTCGGGACTTTAATGTGGCGGGAATGAAATCCCGCCACATTTAATATAAGTTGAGCCTAACCCTAAATCGAATGGGAAACCTAATCGGTGAAATCCCCGTAGCGCTATGACAGATACGTGACACAGCGTCGCTGGTCACTTTTAGATAGAGAGGGTCTCATCACAGTTTTGTGGATGAGGCCCTTTTTTGTTTTCTGTCTCAGAAGATACTAAGAGGAGCAGGAAACAGTTTACATCTTATTATTCGTATGAATGCTTCGCATTGATTTTTTCTCCCACACCTGTTTTTGGCTTGACTTGAAATGCGTATGCATTCATACGAATCCCCCTTTAGTAAAGGGGGATTTAGGGGGATTTTCCAAGTTTCAAATGCGTATGCATTCATACGAATCCCCCCTTCCCCCCATTTCTTTAGGGGGGATGTAAACAATTATATGCTCCCCTTAATAACTTTCAGATTTAAGAATTTCAAGCCACACAATTGTTGACATTAAATGAAAAATAGTTAATACTTGATGCAGTGGTCAGGAGAGTATAGCGTCAGCTAAGCGTCATGAAGGCAAGCAGTGTCACCGAAGATTTTTCCTTGCACTATTTGACGATTTGATGTAAGTTAAAGCAAATTATTGTGGATTTGAAAGGAGTATGTAATGAGGCCGGTTGTGAGATTCTTGAGTGATGAACTAAAAGGGAGGATAATTTCAGAAGCAAGGGAAGTTCTTTGCAAACTTGGCGTGGAAATTTACAACGAGAGTATTCTCTCCATGCTGCAAGAGCATGGGGCAAAAGTAGAGAAAGATAGATACCACGTTTTTCTCACTGAGGAGATCATAGACAGAGCGTTGGGAGTAGTCCCCCACACCTTCAAACTTTATGATGTCCTGGGTAATGAAACCCATGATTTTTCTGGATATAATGTCTATTTCACACCCGGTTCCGCGGCATTGAATATCTTAGACTATGGCACTAAAAAAATTCTCAAACCAAAAACATTGGATTATATCAGGTATGCAAAAGTTATGAGTGGGCTTGATAACATTGCCTCTCAGAGCACAGCATTCATACCCGCTGACGTGCATGAGAAGATTTCGGATAGTTACCGGCTTTACCTCTCCCTTCTTTTTTGTGAAAAGCCGGTTGTCACCGGAGCGTTTACCATCGAGGCATTCAACATTATGAAAGACCTCCAACTTGCCGTTCGGGGAACAAAAGAGGCACTTGCCGCAAAACCCCTAACCATATTCTCCTGCTGTCCGACTTCACCGTTAAAATGGAGCGATGTAACGTCTCAGAATCTTGTCGATTGCGCACACTTTTCAATCCCCGTAGAGTTTGTATCCATGCCATTATCGGGATTTATGGCGCCGGTCACTCTGGTCGGGACGTTGGTTCAGCATACTGCCGAGACCTTAAGCGGTGTGGTGATAAGTCAGCTTACCAATCCAGGCACACCCGTGCTTTACGGTGGTTCACCTGCCGTATTCGATGTCCGGTATGAGACCACACCGATGGGTGCCGTAGAGACACAGATGATAGACTGTGCATATAACGAGATCGGAAAATTCCTGGGCATGCCTACCCAGAGTTACATATCACTCAGCGATGCGAAACAGCTGGATGCGCAGTCCGGACTCGAGTCTTCAATGGGAGCAACCTTAGCCGCCCTCTCCGGTATAAACAACATATCAGGACCCGGAATGCTCGATTTTGAAAGCTGTCAGAGCTTGGAAAAACTTGTTTTGGACAACGAAATCTGTGGAATGACGCTTCGTATGATAAAAGGCATCGAGCCCAAAGAGGATTTTCCATCACTTCCCAGATTCGAGGAACTGCTGAAGGACAGACACCTGCTTATATCAAAACATACCCTTCGTTATCTCAAGGAGGAGTTTTATTTCCCGGGACCTGTAATTGATCGGGCAAGCAGAACCAGATGGCAGGAGGAAGGTAGTGTAACGCTTCTGGAAAGGGCGCACAAAGAGTTGGAAAGACTGATTAAAGACTATGTCCCCTCGAAACTCCCGGATAGTACCAAGAAGGAGTTGACAAAACTGATGGAGGGGGAGGCTCGCCGTTATGGTATAGAGAGCCTGCCCCTTATACCTCAAGTAAACAGTAAGTAGTAAAGAGTAGACAGAAAGATAGGGTTGCAGGAGTACAAGAGCACCAGTTAATGTAAAAATTAAAAATTAAAATGCAAAATTGCAGATCAAAATTTAAAGATGATTTAAAAACATGGTAACTTTAAATAAGGCTTCACGAAATTATACCTCTACTTGAAAAGAGAAAAAAACTCTCTCTACCCAATGGGGAGAGGGATGGGGTGAGGAGGAAAACAAACTCTCTGGAGGGAGAGCGCAAGAAAAAGAAAGGCAGCCCCCTCACCTTAATCCTCTCCCCCATGGGGAGAGGAAACAAAAGACAAGGAAGATTATCCTCCTCCCTCTTGGAAAGAGGAATGAAGATGAAGAAAACCAGAGATGACCATTCAGAAACATAAGCAGGATAAGAGGGGTTGAGATAGGCGGGCAATCAAGAAGTAGAAGATTTTTTTGCATTTATAGATGTTATTTTTATTTTTAGTCTTTGATTTGACAAATCCTATCTTGAAATAACAAAGAGCAAGCATAATCTGATATGATATTATGAGAGAGATTATCGAAATTTCTGCAGGTGATGTAAAGCCGGGCAGGGATGATGTCTTAAAGACACAAGGCATCCCTCCCGGCAATGAGCCGCCTGAAAAAGTGGAGACGCTCTTTAAAAAGACAATAGACCTCTTTCTTGAATTTTCTCAGCCTATGAGTATCATCTCAGATATATCCATTCCTGAATTTGCAGTTGTTTACTCTGGTGAAGGGTTAAATGAAAGGGAAACCCCGCTGGATGAAATATTTAAAAAAGCCGATAGTCTGGCTCTCTTTGCCGTCACCATAGGCGAGAAGGTGAGCCAAAAGATAGATGAACTCTTCGGAGCAAATGAGTTTGCTCTGGGAAGTATGTTAGATTCCGTTGCTTCAGTTGCGACTGATAGGGTAGCTGATATTATGGAGAACCATTTTCTTAACCGTCTCTCGAAAGAAGGGAGAATCACCCTATCGACGGGGATGTTGAGATACAGCCCGGGCTATTGTGGTTGGCACATGAGCGGGCAGAAAAAACTATTTGAATTTCTTCATCCAGAAGATATTGGGATCACGTTGCTCGATAGTTTTCTGATGAAGCCTTTGAAATCAATATCGGGTGTAATGGTTGTAGGAAAAAAGGAGATTCATATCTTTGACGACTCTTATCCGTTTTGTAGTCAATGTAGATCGCACTCTTGCCGAGATAGGATAAGAGCACTCTTAACAGAATCAAGACCTAACAACAAGAAAGGTGCAACGTAATGGATGTTCTAAAAGAGATTTCGGAAAGTTTACAACAAGGCGATGATGAAAAGGTGTCTGCACTTACCAGGCAGGCCATAGAAGAAAAAATACCGCCAAAAGAGATACTGGACAAGAGCCTTATTGGAGGCATGAACATAATAGGGGAGAAGTACAAGGCTCATGAAATCTTCCTTCCGCAAGTTCTCCTTGCGGCAAAGGCAATGTATGCGGGAATGGATTTACTGAAACCGATGTTTATCAAAGGAGGGATGCCCACAATGGGAAAGGTGGTTATAGGTTCGGTTCAGGGTGATTTGCATGACATAGGGAAAAATCTTGTGGGTATCATGCTGAAAGGCGCAGGCTTTGAGGTTATTGACCTGGGCAACAACGTTCCACCTGATAAATTTGTAGAGACTGCAAAAAAAGAAGGCGCAAATGTTATAGGTATGTCAACTCTTCTTACAACCACTATGCCAGTTATGAAAATAACCGTAGGTCTTCTGAAAGAAGAGGGACTTGAAGGCAGAATAAAAACGATCATCGGTGGCGCCCCTGTATCAAAGGAATTTGCACAAAAGATAGGAGCGGATGCATACGGCTATGATAGCACTAATGCAGTAGAGTCTGTAAAAAAACTTATAATGCAAACGAATTACTAAGAGGAGCAGGAAACAGTTTACATCTTATTATTCGTATGAATGTGCGTATGCACTCATACGAGCTTCGCATTGATTTTTTCTCCCCCACCTGTTTTGGGCTTGACTTGAAATTCGTATGAATGCATACGCATCACCCTTCCCCTCGCCCCCTTCCGTCAAGGGAGGGGGGGATTTTGAAGTTCCCTCTCCCCTTGTGGGAGAGGGTTAGGGTGAGGGGGTCATAAACTTATTTCTTTCTTTTGTATTAAAAAGAGTTAAGATGAAAAGTTTGCTCAAGCGGTTAAAAGATGGTGAGATACTTGTTGCCGACGGTGCCATGGGAACAATGCTTATGGATTTCGGTCTTAAACCCGGAGATCCGCCGGAATCTTTTAATCTTACACGTTTAGAAGTCCTTGAAGAGATTGCCGGTCTCTATCTGGATGCAGGCGCAGACATAATTCAGACCAATACCTTTGGAGCTTCGCCGCTGAAACTTGCGTTTTATTCACTCGAGGACAAAACAGAGGAAATAAATAGAAATGCCGTCCTGGCAGTGAGAAAGGTTGTAGGTGATCGTGCCTACGTCTCCGCCTCCTGCGGCCCAAGTGGGAGACTCTTAAAACCATACGGAGATACTGAGGCTGAAGAGATATACAATAGTTTTGAAAGACAGATGAAAGCACTCATCAGTGCTGGCGTCGACGCTATATGCATAGAGACAATGACCGATTTAAAGGAGGCAACACTTGCGATAAAAGCGGCAAAAACCGTTTCACCATCAACTCCTGTAATGGCAACCATGACGTTTGATCCCACACCCAAGGGTTTTTACACGGTGATGGGTGTAAGCATAGAAGATGCGGCGCAAGGACTGAAAGAGGCAGGAGCCGATATCATTGGTTCGAACTGTGGTAACGGCATTGAGAATATGATAAAGATTGCCAAAGAGTTCAAAGAACAGAGCGATCTTCCAATTATCATCCAATCCAACGCCGGTCTTCCGGAAATGCAGGGCGATAAGCCGGTATATCCCGAGACCCCTGAGTTCATGGCAGAGAAAGCGAAGGAATTGGTCTCAGCAGGTGTGTCAATCATCGGGGGCTGCTGCGGGACGACACCGGAGCATATTAGAGCCATAAGGAAGATGGTTGACTTGGAAAACAAGATTAGATAAAAACGAAGACGAGAGAGAGTAAGATCAAAAATCTTTCTTGACACTGCCAACCCAAAACGTATATTGATCGGTGTCGAGTAGGTGCTGGTTATCGAAACAATCCCGACTCAAATACACTATGGATTCTTTCCAAGCAAAATTGCGTTATTCTCAAGGGTTGGTTCGGAAAGCATTGCATAGATTTAAGAATCCTGCCGTTGCTTGTTCGTTCGGCAAAGACAGTATGGTCGTCCTACATATGGTCAGACAGCATTGCAAAGCTGTCAAAGTACTGTGGAATAACACGCTCGTTGAATACCCTGATACTTATCGATTTGCTAGGCAGATAATTGATGAATGGAAGCTAGATTGCATTGAAGCAAAGCCCAAAGTAACTTTTTGGGAAATAGTGGATAAATACGGCTTCCCGATTCACGCAAGAAACAGCAAAGGGCAAAAGCAGTTGGCCGCTTACAAGTGTTGTGATGAACTAAAGAAGAAGCCAACAAAGGCTGCATTACGCGATATCGACTGCGACCTATATTTTACGGGCTTAACCAGACATGAAAGTAGGTTGAGGGAATTCTCCGCAAGACGGTACGGAGATTTCTTTTATTCAAAAAAATGGGGACATTGGAAGTGCCATCCTCTATTAAATTGGACGAATGATGACATATGGGAGTATATTACACGATTTGAACTGCCGTATAATCCTCTGTATGATAAGAATGAGGTTTCTATTGATGGCGGGATTAGAACTGGTTGTTGGCCTTGCACACAGGCCATTAAATACGGTAAGTTGGAACATTTGCGCTTGTATTACCCCAAACTTTTCAATTTGTTAGTGGTAAAGAAAAAACTGGGGGAGACAATAATCAACATAAGAATAGAAAAATACAAGAACATCAAATCGCGCAGCGCTGATTATATGAGGAACCTGACGTACAAGGAATTGAGTCTGGAAAAAACCTTGTCTATGCATCCCTGCTTTTTTGACAGGCTGTAATGAGGGCGGGAAGAATGGTTGAAGATTTCCATGATTTAATTACTGACGTGGATGAAGCGAAGGCTTATACCATAGAATTTACTATTTGGCCTAAGTTGTGGAAGAAATACTCAGGTAGACGACAGACTAAATTTCGTTGGAGATCTTATCCCTTCAATTCTGGGTCAAAAGCGAATATTCCTAAGAAGGCGGGGATCTACACTTTTATTGTGAATCCAAACATTGCTCAGCATCGTTGTTCATACTTGATGTATGTAGTGGTTACCGTGGATCAGACTTTGCGTGAGAGATTCGGGCAGTATCTTCGCGAAAAGAGGAATCCTAGTGGTCGGCCACAGATTTTTTGGCTCTTAAATAAGTACAGCCACAAGAACTTGCTTTTTTGCTGTGCAACTTGTCCTAAGACAAAGAACTTAGAGAAAATAGAGGAATATTTGATTGAGGCTTTTGTGCCTCCATTTAACCGAAGAATTCCTGGTCAGGTGGGAAGAATAAAGAGGGTATTCAGATGAGAAAATTGATATTACCTTCGTTGCGAGCCCGGATGGGCGATTGGATCTACTACATCACTTTTATGCAGATGGATGACATAGCCAGGAGCATAAAAATGGTTGCGCAAATCCACAAAACTAAAGAATTACATAAGTTGATTCAAAGGGAGGTCACCGATCGCTCAGAGGAAATAAAGAACTACTTGTTGAAACAGAAACAGAGATTCTTCAATTCAATAATAGTGGGTGTCTATGGAGGCGCGCCCCGCTGGGCTGAAATGTCTTTCGGCAAAAGCAGGAAAATTGAAATACCCTCCGGCTTAAAAGGGTCAATAGGTTTTCTTACTTTGCAGGGCGACGAAGACTTATTCGCTGTCGATGGGCAACACAGAGTTGCTGCAATAAAAGAGGCAGTGAAGCAAAACAAGAAGATAAGAAATGATGAGGTTTCGGTGATCTTTATATCACATAAACGGGACTACGCTGGGATGCAACGCACAAGACGGCTTTTCGCAACTCTGAACCGGTACGCAAAACCCGTGAATCCGATGGAAATCATTGCATTGGATGAAGATGACGCGATCGCTATAACCACGCGAGGTCTCCTCGACAGGTACCCATTCTTCTCTGGAAAAACGATATTGATAAAAAAGGGAAAGTCGATTCCAGTGTCCGACATCAGAAGTTTCACCAACATTATTGTTTTATATGAAGTGCTGGATTTGATTCTTTTGGATCTCAGGCGCAAAAAGAAAAAGGAATTCAAGAGATTCCGTCCTGACGACAGCAAGCTGAAGCGGATGTACTCTGAAGCGGAGAATTTCTGGGAGCTAATGACCAAGTACTTTGGCCCGCTGAGAGAGATGAAAGGGCGTTTAAGAAGCTTTTCGGTGGAGAAGTATAGGAATAGAAACGGCGGGAATCTCTTGTTTAGGCCAGTGGGACTGCTATCAGTCGCACGAGCAATAGCGGCTTCTACCAGAGTTGGATATCCCATTGAGAAGACTATTGAGAGAATATCTGTATTAGATCTAGACTTAACAAAGGAACCTTGGGTCGGACTGTTATGGGAAAGTATAGGTAAGAAGATGATAACAAGAAAAGAGAATCAAAAGGTGGCCTCATCACTCATTTTGTATATGATTGGATATGATATGGCTAAATGGGGCATAAAGGTCGATAAACTTAAGAAAGATTACGCTAGCAAGTTGAATAGACCCGAAGAAGAAGTGCAACTGCCCAATATGATGCCCGGTATATGACAAACGAGTGGTGGAGGTTAAGCATATGTAGAGGCCTCCTCCGCAAAAAGACCTGTCAACCACCTCATCTGAGCCAAATAGCCTTCGGGATGGTTGACCTACAAAACTTTAGATTTTGTTGTCTGATTTTAGGTGAACGGTGGTCTCGGGTCCAAGTATCGGGTTCAGGTCATTATTGCCCCGAGGCGTTAGGACTGCTATCGTGCAATAATCCAGTATGCTGGAGCGCCAACCTGGGTGAGACACCGTTCACCACTTTTTTCGCTGATCGAGAGAAAAGCTCAGTCGTAGGGACAGCCCTTGTGGCTGTCTTCGTCAAGGTTAGGACAGGGACAAGCCCTGTCCCTACACAAAAACTTCTCCACAAGATGACTTTTTCAACAAGCCCTTATGATTCTCGCCAAAGGCGGTATCAGGCCAAGCCCTTCGGAATGGTTGAACTACAAACTTTTATTGCAGAAACTGCAATGTTCACCGTTTCTTTCGTGTTGTATGTTGTATAATGCATAGTTAGATGACTAAGTGAGGAAGATCTGATATGAAGACCAACTCTCTTTTCCCACTCTTGTTTGTCTTACTATTACTATGCAATACTGAGTCGTATGCTCTTGATCGTATTTCATTGGGTGCAGGAAAAAGTAAAGAGTCAATTAATATTTGCCGTTTGGGGGTTCAAAGAGAATTTGATAGTAAGTGGCTTAAGTGGAAAACCGGATATTTTTCTGGATACCATGAAGTATCCCTGAACTATTGGGAATATGGTAATGAATCCATAAAAGGAGTTGCATATTCTCCCGTATTCATTTATGGATTTCAGTTAAATAGAAACATATTTCCCTACTTAGAAGCTGGCGTAGGTGTAAGTTATATATCAGAAAAGACAATTAAAGGCCGTGATCTGTCGTCGCATTTTCAGTTTGAAGATCGCGTTGGGATTGGTGCAAAAATCGGAAGACGAAAGATCCATGATCTAAACTTGAGGTATATGCACTATTCAAATGCAGGCATTAAGCAACCGAATCAAGGAATTAGTATGTTCATGTTTTCATATGCTTATTCTTTTTAGACAAAGACATCTAATAGGCCGTTGCAGTTGACGTTATTTCGCTATCCTTCATAAATGTAACCGAACTCGAATGTTAGACCTATAGAAAGATATAATTAGAGAACGTCATATTCGATGCTTCAGCCATGGGAATTACCGAAGTCGTGTAGGTCGAGCATGTCCTTCTCCCGCCAAAGGCGGGATCAGGATGAATCCGTCGGACTGCTTGACAAGAGAAATCGTCAACCACCTCATTTGAGCCAAATGGCCTTCGGGATGGTTGACTTACAATACTGTTTGGCATGATGGACCTCTTTTGGTTTTGTCCCCAATCTTGAGGACGAGTTTATGTTAATTATCCAAAGGATACCTCGTGCCACTTTATTTTTTCACTAATATTTTTCCAGACAATTTAAGACATCACCGTCTGAGACATTGCACTAGATATAGGAAAAGAAAGATTATTTAACAGATTAAAGAAAAACGCTTAAGAGTCGAAAATAAACTAAAAGAACATACATAAAGCTCAAAACAAAAAAAGGAAGGGGACGTGAAAAAAATCCTTTTGGCACTTTTGAGTATCACCATTTTAGTAGCTTTCCTATTCAGTTGTGCCTCCACCGTGTATGTGCCTGAATCACCTCCGCCAGCTAAAGAGGAGATCAAAACTCCTCGTCCGGGTCCAAAGGCAGTTTGGGTGTCGGGACACTGGAAATGGTCTGGTGGGCAATACGTATGGGTTCCCGGTCATTGGGCAAAGAATCCTCGAGGAGTTTGGGTTAAAGGACATTGGAAGAAAACACCGCGCGGCTGGAAGTGGAAAAAAGGACACTGGCGTCGATAGTGGTCACTGGAGTAAGTCATATAGGTCTTTTCGTCCCGAGGGAATATTATCATTCTCTCGGGACGTTATATTTTATTGTCCCATTCGGGGAATAGAAGAAAAACCATCGCCTTTAGGCGAAGACTTTAGTATGATCAAGTAGCATGTTAGACTTTCACTTCTGTAGAATGGGGTGTATCTTAAATTCCCCCTTTAGTAAAGGGGGAATTTAGAGGGATTTTAATCTCCCCTGTCCCCTCTTTTAGATTCGCTACGCTCACTACAAGAGAAAAGAGGGGAAATGAGGTTTAATGGAAGTTTCGTGTTGGTAAAAAGGTTAGATTTAGTTGATAATATGC
>CAZOJT010000071.1:0-9375 GCA_964580215.1 uncultured Ignavibacteria bacterium
GCATATTATCAACTAAATCTAACCTTTTTACCAACACGAAACTTCCATTAAACCAGATTCGCCGATAGAGGTTTATTTGAGAAATCCCCCTAAGTCCCCCTTTTGCAAAGGGGGATTATAAAAAATTGATCATATGGATCAATCCTTCGGATTGATTCCTCCCTATAATCTTGGGGAGACTTGTGGGTTCAACCCCTGTCGAAACCGGATGCAATTCTGACCGAAAGAAGATCATTTCAATAGTCGGATTAACAAAGTCACCAGAGGGATTAGGAAAATTACAATTAATATAATGGCAACCCACTTTAAAAGTTTACTCTTGGGTTGAGGGAATTCGTAGCCGCAGATGGGGCAACGTTGGCTGTCTTTAGGCACCTCCACCGCACAATTGGGACATTCTTTTCTCTTACTCCCTATCAATTTTATTGCCTCCTATCATCTCACTTGAGCTTCTCTCAGAAAGTAAACCTATCGATCCACTATATCATGGCTCTTCTCATCATGACTGGACAAACTCTGCCAGAACGTTTTTACTCTTTCTGAATAATATAAAGCAGAACAATTAAAATCAAGGAGAAGATAGAGTCGACCAGGAAAAATTTGAGACCCAAGCCGGTGAAGAAGCCGGTCAAAAGGCTTACAACGAAAAACAAAAGTAATCCCAAAATGGATGCTCTGATTACTCCTCTGTACCTTATCAGGTCTTTGGAACAGACAAATAAAATTATCCCGATCCAGATGACAAACACTCCTAACAGCTTGTAGATGTACATAAAGAAGGGTTCACCTGTCCATAGATGTTCCATCTGAAAGATTCTGAAAACGCCCTCATTTGCCACTAATCTACCAATCCCCCCTATGAAAAAGCAGAGTGAGATTATGAGAAGAATTCTTCTTTTGGCCATTTTTCTTTCTCCTTCCCTTGAATGTCGCCGATTCACGGCACCAGCGCTAAGTTTATTACGGGGCTAACTCCCCCTCTTGTGGATGTGAACATCTACAAGGAGCATGTAGAAAGCATACCTCACAGCTGATTAAAGCAGATTAAGCTGATGCTGATGATTATTATCTGCTTAATCCGCTCGATCTGCTGTGAAAGATTCTCCGCTCAGCCCCGCCATTGGCGGGGTTAACTTCCCTCTTGTGGATGACGAAGACCCGTCTGGGATAACATTCACAAGGAGCGAAAGAACTAACTCGTTTATTCCCGAACGTTGCTTTTGTTTTTCAAATAGCGATCAAACCATTTCCGAATATGGTTCAGCCTTTCAATGCGTCGGTCTGTGCGACCCCCACGCGAAAGACCGTGCGGTTCGTCTGGAAAACGCACCATTTCGGTATCAACCCCCAGCTTTTTTAGCGCCACAAAGACCTGCTCGTCCTGCTCAATGGCGCACCGCAAATCTTGTTCGCTGTGAATGACAAGAGTAGGTGTTTTGGCGTTACCAATATATTTGATAGGAGATTGCCGCCAGTAGTTTTTAAAATTCTCCCAGGGAGGCTGGTCTCCAAACTCATATTGAAAGGCCCAGTTGAAATCGCTGGAACCATACATGCTAATTAAGTTGCTGACACTCCGCTGAGTGACCGCTGCCTTGAACCGGTCCGTGTGTCCAATGATCCAGTTGGTCATGTAACCGCCATAGCTACCACCGGTGACGCCCATTCTTTTTTTGTCAATGTATGGCTTTTTCTCAATCAAATTGACCCAGGCCATCAAATCATCGTAATCCACCGTGCCCCAGTTGTTCCAGATGGCTTTAGAATGCTTCTCGCCGTAACCCTGACCGCCGCGTGGATTGCAGAAATAGACGATGTATCCGTGTGCGGCTAAATAGTAAAACTCGTGCATGAAAAAGTTTCCGTACTGCACCCGGGGACCGCCGTGAATCTCTAAAATCGAGGGGTATTTTTTCACCTTATTAAAGCCGGGCGGTTTGAGAATCCAGCCCTGCAGATCGTTGCCCCCAGCACCTTTAAACCACACCTCCTCTATTCTCCCCAAATCCAGAGCCTTTAGCACATTCTCATTGACCTGCGTCAGGTTGCGAGACTTACCAGAAGCCATGTCACGGAGCCAGATCTCTCCTGGATTTTTCATATCTCCATGGAAATAGGCGAGTTTGGATTGGTCTTTGTCAAAATTAAATACCCCCACAACTCCCTCATCATCAATCACCGTTTGCAAACTTCTCTTGTCACCATCCAGTGCGATTGATTTGAGAGTGGTGTTACCATGATGCGCTATCTGGAAATAGATCCTGCTCCCATCCTTTGACCAGGTGGGTGGCATCATAGGTGGGCTGCCCGGCATGTCGTTGATGGTCCAGCTTGACACGTTGAAATCGAATTCTCCGGTGAGATTCTTCGCCTCTCCTTTGCCATCCACAGGGACAATCCACAGACAAATGTTCCTCCAATACTGCCCTCGTCCCTCCAGACCGTAGTAAGCGAGCCATTTTCCGCTCGGCGAAAAACAGGGCATTCCCTTATAGCCCAAAGGCGTCTTGATTTTACTAAAATTGCCACCAGCTACTGGTATCACAAACAAATCTATCACATCTGGATCCAGGTCGGGGTCTTTAGTCCGGTTAGAACAGAAAACGATTTTACTCCCATCTGGCGACCAGCGCGGAGACGACTCGTCGTAAACATTGCTGTCAGTCAATTGCTTGCCTTTGCCAGTGCGGGCGTCAATTGTCCAGATGTGCCAGCGTTCTTTCGGCAGAAATCCCTTCTCATCCTCTTTGTAGAAGACGCGAGTGATATGACGCAAGACCACGCCCAGTTTTTTCTTTTGCTCGTCTTTTTCGCGCTCGATATCTTCGGTGTCCTTTTTGCGAAACATGCAGACCAACTTCTTGCCATCAGGCGACCACTCAAATTCACCAAAACTGCCCTTCAAGTTGGTCAACTGCCGTGCTTCTCCACCCTGAAATGGGATGATGTAGATTTGAGACTGCTTTTCATCGCCTCGATTGGAGATGAAGGCAATTTCACCTCCATCGGGCGACCATTGTGGCTGGCTATCTGACTGATCACCGTAAGTGAATTGCCGGACACGTCCTCCATCCGTGTGCACAATCCAGAGATTGGAATATTTCTTTTCCGTCTTTTTGTCTACCCGCTGGAGGCAATAAACCACGTGTTCTCCATCCGGCGAAATCTTGCAGTCAGATATGAGTCGAAAACGATACAAAGCCTCCGCAGTAATGCGGTGTTTCTTTAGTGTAGACATGATTCCTCACAGTTTGTTTTATGTTTAATAAGGTTTGTTTATTTCTTGAAGACGCATATAGTAAGCATACCTCACAACTGATTAAAATGATTAAGCTGATGCTGGTGATTATTATCTGCTTAATCTGCTCGATCTGCTGTGAAAGATTCTTCGCTCAGTCCCGCCAACGGCGGGGCTAACTTCCCCCTTGAGGATGTCGGAGACCCCTAGACGGGAGGGCTTACGCCCCCGTCTGGGATAACATCCACAACAAGGAAGGTCAATCAACTTTCTCTCGTTTTAGATACTGAATCTGAATTTTTTGTCCATCTTTCTCGACAAGTTTTACTCCGAGATTGTATAGCCTTTTCAAGATATTTACCAAAAGACCCATTATTTCTCTTGCATCTCGCTCTGGGTTTAGGCTATCCGAGGAATGGACATATTTGTTTCTTAGCCTTCGAATCTTGTCTAGATTTTCGACTGCTTCTGGTGTGATTATCTTGAACGCTTTTAAGACTTCGATCTTTTTGTACTGGCTTAAATCAAGGAGGATTTTTTTCTGATCTGGGGACAGGAGTCGGCCATTTACATAAATATTTGCCTCTTGAATCAAACCAGAGGTAATAATCTCGGCAATCATTCCTGACAGCGCAATGGTTGATCGAAAAGAACCATCTTGATAAGTTTCCAAACACTCAGAAAGTTGCTCGTGAAATTGATCAGCAAGGACGATAAAGTCCGGGATTTCGATAAGGCGTTTTATCTTGATATCAATGTCATCTTTGCATTTTTGAATCATATCGGCCTTTAACTGATCGAGAATTTCCGCCTTTCTGTCCTGACCTATTTCGGGATGCTCTGCAATTCTTTTAATTGTGTTTACAAATATCAGTCTGGTTTTATCTTCGGTCATCCCTAACACTCCTAGTTTTCCTCTTGTGGATGATAACATCCACAAGGAGCATAAAATTGAGATTTTCCCTCTCTACTCAAAACTCCAAACTCTATCCTGATTTTTTCTCAGTCTTATATCACGTCATCCACAAATTCCTATCCAGACTCCTGTATTGAATGGCTTCGCTTATGTGCTGGGGCAGAATGTCGGGAGCGGATTCTAAATCGGCGATGGTGCGGGAGACTTTCAAAATGCGATCATAGGCACGGGCGGAAAGACCCAAACGGGTTATAGCCTGCCGCAACAATTCCTTGGAATCTTCGCCGATAGGGCAATACTTCATGATCTCTTTGGATTCCATGTGAGCATTGCAGAAGATGTTTTTCTCCTCTTTAAACCTTTCCGACTGAACTCTTCGAGCGGCGTTTACCCTTTCTCTTACCGCTTTTGAGGACTCGCCGGTGGGCTGTCCGGAGAGCTCCTTGAACTTCACTGCGGGCACCTCTATATGTATGTCTATTCGATCCAGAAGAGGACCTGAGATTTTGCTCATGTATCTTTGAATCTGCATGGGGGAGCAGGAACATTCATGTGAAGGATCGCCGTGATAGCCACAGGGGCAGGGGTTTGAAGCTCCGGCAAGCATGAATTGAGCAGGATAGGTTAGCGACATGGCGGCACGTGAGATAGTCACCCTTCCGTCCTCCATCGGCTGTCTGAGCACCTCCAGCACGTCCTTGTGAAATTCCGGCATCTCATCCAAAAACAAAACTCCATGATGTGCCAGGCTAACCTCTCCGGGACGGGGAATTCTTCCCCCGCCAATTAGCCCGGCATCGCTTATGGTATGATGAGGAGATCTGTAGGGACGGGTGGCTATCAAGGCGGTATCTGGTGGCAAAAGACCGGCAACCGAATGAATCTTGGTGGTCTGGAGGGCTTCGTCTAAGGTTAGATTGGGCAGGACGGAGGGAAACCGCCTTGCCAGCATGGTCTTGCCCGATCCGGGTGGACCGATCAGTATTATGTTGTGCCCTCCAGCCGCCGCTACCTCTAAAGCTCTTTTAGCGTGCTCCTGACCCTTTACATCAGAAAAGTCGATGGGGTATGTCAGTGCCTTCTCAAAGACCTTAGCTATATCGATCTCAAACGGTTTGATGGTATCGCCATTCTCCAGAAAATCTATGGTCTGGTTTAAAGACTCGACCGGATAGATATTTAATCCCTTTGCCATAGCTGCCTCTTTGGCATTCTCTCTGGGCAGGATCATTCCCTTCAGGTTATCGCACTCACGGGCATGCAGTGCCATGCATAAAGCTCCCCGAATCGGTCTTAAGCTTCCATCCAATGAGAGCTCACCCAAGATGACATATTCATCAAAATTTTCTCTTGCTATCTGACCGGTGGTGGCTAAGATTCCGACGGCTATGGGAAGATCGAAAGCAGAGCCCTCCTTTCTCACATCAGCCGGAGCCAAATTTATAGTAACTTTCTTGTTTGGGAAACGGTAACCGGAATTTTTGATGGCGGACATAACCCGCTCCTTGCTCTCCTTCACCGCCTCGGTGGGCAAGCCCACCGTGGCAAAGGAGGGGAGCATCGGTGTTGTATCTGCCTCCACCTTCACAATATAAGCGTCAATGCCTAAAACTGCACTGGATAAAACTCTGGCTGACATAGTGTGATAAAATTAAATGTTTCGCTCAGCCCCGCCGTTGGCGGAGCTAACTTCCTACTTGTGGATGTCGAAGATCCGTCTGGGATAACATCCACAAGGAGCACGGTATTGAAAAATTGGTACCCGCCCCGCCTCTGGCGGGACGTAGCTTTTTCGCACCCTGAAGGGTGCGGCTACCGTCCACCCTACCACCCCAAACCAATCCTTTTTCTTGACCCTTGCCTCTTGACCCTGATCTATATCTCAAATGCCCAAGCACAATAATATTCTTCCGGGTGTTTGTCAGGGGGACAGCAGATGCAGGTGGTGCGGATGCGTGGATCAATGGTGCGGGCAAACTCACCATACTCTACGATTCCAACTGGTTTACAGGGAAAGTCCGGAAGTCCCCTTCTTTTGCGGGCAGATTGGACACGACAGTCGTTCATTCGGAAAACGAAACGGTTTTCGGTTTCCTCCACCACTTCCTGTATATTCAACCGACTGTAAAGCCGAAAGTTCAAAGCTTTTTTCAATCCTTCCAGGCCGCTTCCTTCGGGGATGTTGTGCCGTTTCATTATACGTTGTGCCTCGATGACGGTGAATCGTTCCCACGCCTTCCGATCACATTCTATGGCAACATCCATATCAAATTTCTGCTCCACCGCCTGAAACCACAGCCCATCATGCGCCAACCAGTTTTTGGCGAAATCATCCAGCATGCCGATTAACTGTTCCCGTGAAAGATCATCCAGGTTAATCATGCCTTTGTCGTCACCTACCTTTTTGTATTTACATCGCAGAGGGATTTGTTAAAGAAATTACACTTGGGGCGGGATATCCTCCCGCCCCTATGGGATAGCTTGTTACTCCGGTGTTGTGTTATTGTTTCCCTCAAAATATCATTCTGTCACTTTATACACCGTGTCATGATCTCGCACCGGCTCTTTCACTTTGATCCCTATCGAATCACCAGGCTTGGCAGTTTGAACCTGTTCATGTTCAATCTGCATGGACTCCACCGTTTGGGTGAAATCGGTGGTGTGTCCCTTGATATGGATGGTATCTCCTACCGAGAGCGTGCCATTGGTGATATTGATGGCAGCCACCCCGATTTTATGAAAGTAATCCGAAATCTTTCCAACTTCTTCCTCTATCATTTTTCCCTCCTCTGCAAAATAGAGTTGAAGAGTTAACCTGCATAGCGTTGATACAAACTTCTTGTTTGTTTTTTTCTTAATATAAGAATGAGAAGATGGGATGCAAGGGGAAAATTGAGTTTTTTTGCCAGTTGCCTAACTTATTCAAATTCCGCCAAAGGCGAAAAATACTTGCAGATCAGACATGTTTTGTTGAAGACAAGAGTATCCGACGCATTATATGTTTCTGTCCTAAAATCTCCAAATGGGGACATTTCGGACCTACGGATGTAGCCTCAGAGCTTGCCTCTGAGAATGAGGTTTGGCGAAGGAGATATAATCAGGGGTGGGATATGCGTATGCATTCATACGAAAATTTCCGCCCCTATGAAGGATGATCATAGTTATGATCGAATATAGAGTTATACAAGGTGCTTAATTGAGTTGGTGCTGCTTTAATATCTTGAGAATTTTGAATTCGGGGTCACTCAATTTGAGGTAGGAATTCCTAAACTTCATTTTTGCGAGAAGTTATTTCATCCTCGTCTGAATTTTTTCTTCTTTGTCTTATCAATTTTCTCTGTAGCGTATTGTATAATAAGCCGGGGTGCCTGATCTTTCCACTTGAATAGGAAATCCTCCACCTTTTTGGGTGATTTTTTCCACGCCTCTCTCAAAAGCCAGCCGGTTCCCTGCTGAACCACTTTTTCCGGGTCGAGGATCAGCTTCCGAGCAACCTGAATTGCTCGTGCCACATTTGCAGTGCCACCCTTGTAGAAGTCCTGCACCATAGTAACTGCCGCCGCCCGCCTTTTCCATCTGGAAGGCGACTGGACCCAAGTAAGAATATCCTTGAAGTCAACTACATTATTAGCCAGAAACGGGTACACGATGTTGCCACAGGCACCGTCACAATGCGCCCAGTTGATGATGTATTTCTCAAACCATTTGCCAATGGTATTGAACAAACTCTTATTATACTTATCTCTCAGCCTGGCCATGAACTCGATGGCGATGCTGGCTTCTTCATACTTGCCTGAACTCAGCAGATGCTCACACATCGTCAAAAGTTGTCTACGGTCGAGCTTCTCCTGACAGATATTGAACCACTCGTCAATTTTGGGACCAAGCTTTTCCCCTGCCACCCCGTACGGATCGTAACCTTCCTTGAAATACTTGGCGTACTTCTTGATAACGGCTTGATCAGTATTCGCCTTCAGAAACCGCCGGATATCCCGTTCAATCTTCTGTATCATGACAAAGCATCTTTCACTATGAACCATGAACCGTGAACTATGAACTAAAAAAAGGCGGCTTCCGGATTCGAACCGGAGAATAGAGGTTTTGCAGACCTCCGCCTTACCCCTTGGCTAAGCCGCCATCACGTTCCCGCCGTTGACGAGAACGATTTAAAGTAATTGTCTTTCAAAAAATGTCAAAGCGATTTCTCGATGAAGAGAAAAATCTCTCCACCACACATTTCGGCAAATCACAAAGTTCTCTTTAAAATAAAATTTGAGCGTGCATTTACTGTCAGAATAACTAAGTTACATCTTTTATGCATCGCTCAGCCATAATATACTTGAGTTGAATATTTTGTCAAGACAAAATCTTTTAAGTTCTCCTGATACTTAGGGAATAGTCTCAAGACCCCGCCAAAGGCAGGAGAGTTCCCGAAGCTTTTTAAATCATTGAAAATCAACAGGACGATTCTTTACCACCCAAAATACATCGCTCAGAAAACCTCTAAACGATCCTGATCGATTTTGAGCCGATATTTTTCTGATATTCTCACTGGGCTTATTGCTTTTCTCTTTGACCTGGGTGGGGGTCAGTGTCCCACCCCCCTGAAAACCTGAGTTCACGCATCAAAATCGATGTAACTTACTGTATCGTCCGGCATGAGCCGTTCGGAGTCGCAAATCTTACATTTCCATCTCTCCTTCTTCGCCCCCAAGTGTTCTGACTCAGGTGTGGTCAGCTCTTCCTGAAATTCCCACGTGTGAAAATGCTTGCCGAGGCATGACAAGAACTGCTCAAAACCATACTTATCCATGATTCGGGTGCGAGTGTAAAGGACTATGGATACCAAGATAAGACTGCAGAAGACCTCCTGTATGGGGTCGGTTACCGCTATTATCACCCCTACAATCACTGCAAAACCGATGAGCCATTTATAGTACGACATGTAATCTCTGAGTATCCGCTTGGCAGTGTACGTTACTTCACGGATCACATCGGCTTTCACTTCAAGCCACTTGCAACCGTAGTGGTCAAGGGCATGATTAATCCAGACTGTTCGATCAACTTCCCTTGCATCGAATCGTGACCAATAGACAACTCGGTATGGGAAGTGGGATTGGTCTACAGCAGCCCCCCCTGCTTTTTGGGGGACTAACCCTGAGAAAAAAGGTTTAATGGAAGTTTCGTGTTGGTAAAAAGGTTAGATTTAGTTGATAATATG
>CAZOJT010000072.1:0-9069 GCA_964580215.1 uncultured Ignavibacteria bacterium
AGTCCAATGTAAAGCTAAAGAAGTTATGAATCAAGAACTTAAAGCAACCTAAGACCAAAATTAACAACAAAATTTCGTTACACTACCAAAAATTTGTTTGTGTTTTCTGAGGTGCGACCCCATTTACGGAAGAAGAGTTTTGATTTGATAATTTTCGGTTTGCCGTGCCAGGCAATCCGCACCATGGCGTAAGGAGACTTACTTATAGCAAAGCCGGCCGCATATTCATGCACGTACTCCGACACCGCTCCAGGGGAATAATTGTCGGAATCGATAAAACCAACATATTTTTTGCCGGCAAGTCGGGCCAACATTTTCCCGATTATCATTCCTTCTGCTTTACCATCCCGTATCTCGCGCTTTTTATTTAAGATACTGGTGCATCCCGCTTTTTTAAAGGCTTTGGCCCAGAGGGAATCTTTTTGATGAACAATGAGAGCGTTCTTGTTGACAAAAATACAGAAGGCTCTGAGAGCTTCTTTCTCCATAGTGTAGCGATCGATCGGACTTATAGGACTATTAGAAACGATAATAATCAAACATTGATGTAGGATGCCGCACAAAACGCCTTCAACCAGCTTAAGGCATTCTTTATATACCGGAACCACTATAGCCGTATCTTTTTCTATGTCATATAATTCCTCATAAGGAATTTGGGTGATGGTGGAACCTTTTTGGGGCAACTTGTCCCTTTTGAGACCGGAGTCTAATTCAAACACCTTCTGCAAACCACCAAATCGAATCGCTCCAAATCTTTCTACCTCTCTGGGGAGCTCTATTCGCATCTAATGGCCTTCTCTACAGGACGCCCACAGCCTGTAACTCGTGGGTAACTTCTTCCCAATGTTGTTTAGACTTGGGTGGAAGCAGATTAAGTTTGGCGGCATGAGTATCAAGATAATATTGCACACTCAGCAGTGGTTTCCATAAATCATGATCCCCGTAGCGAAACCCGTATCGGGATGAACTGCCCAGTTTTTCAATAACACTCTTGTTAAGGTCGTAACCTGCTTCACGCAACATAGTCTCAGTGATCCCGGCTTTGTTGGCCAGTTTTTCGAAAACATTATGAACGTCTGCCCCACGCTGTGCGGCCTCTTTCTTTCGGACTGCGATCTCTTCAGGTATTCCAATAGAAAGACAATATTGATGGTGAATCCATTTCAGCAAAGGATCATGGTTACGTTTTACCTTTAAGTGGGGAGAAATCCTAAAAGCCGCCATGATCACTTCCGGGTCCAAATACGGGACTCTAAGCTTCAGACTGTGGGCCATTGCAATTTTGTCTTCACGTTCCAAACATTCTTTATATAACAGAAAAGTGTCTTCCCAGGAGTACTTTTCAAAGTTTTGATAACCCTCCTGATCGACAATTTTTGGATACCACGGATACCCCCCCCCCAAATAGTTCATCTGGACCTTGACCGGTTAAAATAACCCGTTCTCCCTCTTCCCGGGCCATCCGAACAGACGCATATATGGGGATTGACACCTCCACTTGATTCAAACTACGGTCCTCGATAGTGCTTATAACCTCGGGAATAAGCTCTTCAATCTCACTTGCAGAAAGTATCTTAACTTTAAGAGGGAAATTAAAGCGAGAAGCCACTTTTTTGGCCCATTTGATATCGACTGCTCCTTCTCTTCCCGCAGTGTAGCAAGTAAAGGGAACCCCGAGTTTCCGCACAAGGTAGGTTATCAGAACGCTATCGACACCACCAGAGAAAATAATGCCAACCCTTTTTCTACCTACCACTCTTTTGCTAACAGAATCCATAATAACCTTGTCATATGCCTTTAAGGCTTCATCTTTATTTATAATGCGAACTGACGATCTTATTGATTCAGGACTCCAAAAAGGGAAATCACGCACACCTTCCTCATTCGTTACTGCTAAATGCCCCGGCAAAAGGCGCTTTATACTGTCGTAGGGCGTAGAAATTGCCGGGAGCGATTTCTTTTCCGAGGCAAAAGCAACATGATCACTGCTTTGTGCCAGGTAAGGTTGCTTCACATCAATCTTGTCCCGGGCGATGATGGTTTGCTTATTATCAGTAATTGCCGAAGCATAGACACCATCCAGTTTAGGCAAGATCAATTTTACCGCCTCCAAAAGATCACCGTGGTAATTCTTTTCTACAAGTTTCAGAATGACCTTACTGTCACTCTCAGTTTCTAAGTTAACCTCGGCCTGCAGTTCTTTTCGCAACTCTCGATAATTGTAAATTTCGCCATTGTGCAATAAACTAAGCTTCTTATCCTTGGATTGAAAAGGTTGTAGCCCTGATGCTCCTCCGGTGATAGCTAATCTCACGTGTCCAGTAGCTACCTTACCCTCTTTCCCTTCAAAGTTCAGGTCCTCAAATTTAGACTGGCGCTCTGCATCACCTCCGATTACAAAACCAACTCCATCCGGACTTTGGTGGAGCATGGCCTCAAGCATCTTCTTAAGCAGACTGCTTATTTTATTTGTTTCACTAACGCTTACTATTCCCGCAATTTCACACATATTACGCAACCTTTCTTCTAAGTTTCATAATAACGAATTATTTGGTCTACACAAGTATTTTATTGGAAAACTTCTGTCTGTATGTGGGATAAAAAGCTCCACGATATGAAGTGCAGTTCGATAGCAAGATATCGAGGGTTCCCTAAATCTGATTTCAGGGACATTAAGATTTCATCATCGTGTTAATGCAATCCCGAATACTTCCGTAGCGTTCAAGTCTGCCTCGGACGGAGAGATAGATAGCACCTTATCCGGTAATAGACGCAAAGCATGGGGGTAAAAAAATAAGGAAGTGTTGACAAATACTTTTTATTGTGTAATATTGACAATCGTATACAGAAGATAATCTTTATTCCAGGAGGTTACGGTGAAGGATTTTAAAATCGATCAGATCAGGAATGTGGGAGTAGTCGGTCATGGGGGTGTAGGCAAGACCTCCCTGGTGGAGACTATGCTTTATGATGCCAAAGTTACCACTCGGCTGGGCAGGGTGGATGAGGGAACCAGCCTATCGGATTACACCGATGATGAGATCGAGAGGAAAGTGTCAATCGGTGCCTCTCTGCTTCATCTGGAGTGGAAAAACCACAAGATAAATGTCGTGGACATGCCCGGCTACCAGGATTTCATTGGGGAGGTGGTAGGAGGTTTGAGGGTTACAGAGACTGCTTTGATATTGCTCTCCGCCCAATCGGGCGTGGAGGTGGGAACCGAACAGGTGTGGAATATTGCGGAAAATTACAAGCTGTCTCGGATGTTCTTTGTTAACAGGATGGAAAAGGAGCATGCCGACTTTGAGAAGGTGACAAAACAGGCCAGGGAGAGCTTTGGCCAGAAGGTGGTTCCCATCCAGATTCCCATCGGAGAAGGACCCGATTTTAAAGGGATGGTTGATCTGGTCAAAATGAAAGCTTTATATTTCGATAAGGATGGAAAATCAAAAGAGGATAAAATTCCATCGGAGCTGGAGGCAAAAGCCAAAGAATATCAGGAAAAACTCATAGAGGCGGTGGCTGAGACTGATGATGCGCTTTTGGAGAAGTTCTTTGATAAAGGAGAGCTTTCCGGTGATGAGATAAAGCAGGGCTTACGGAAGGGAATTGCAGAAAGGTCAATTTATCCTCTTGGTTGCGGATCAGCGCTGGGGAATGTCGGTGTGGCAGCGTTTTTGGACTACATAGTCGCATTCCTCCCCTCGCCCTCAGATTTTGTGCATGTAGAAGGAAAAGTGCCGGGAACGGAAAAAGAGAAGAAGATAAAGATAAGCTCGGATGAATCCCTGTGTGCCTTTGTTTTTAAAACTGTATCCGAGCCGCACGTGGGAGAGTTAACATTTTTGAAGGTATATTCAGGAAAACTGCAGTCCGGGATGGATGTATATAATTCCACCCGAGAGGCTTCCGAAAGAATCGGGCAGATTTATGCCTTAAACGGCAGAGAGAGAAGGGAGATCGGGATCGTGAACGCAGGCGACATTGCCGCCGTGGTCAAATTGAAGAATACTAAAACAGGCGATACTTTCTGTGACAAAAAAAATCCGGTGATATTGTCCCCCATCGCTTTTCACAATCCGGTAATCAACATGGGGATCAGACCCAGGAAAAGAGGGGACGAGGAGAAGATCGCCAATGGATTTGCCAAATTACACGAGGAGGATCCCACCTTCATCATGGAGGTGGATGCAGATATCAAGCAAACTATTATTTACGGACAGGGTGAGTTGCATCTGGAGGTGATGGTGGACCGATTGAAAAGAAGGTTTGGAGTGGAAGTTGAACTGGAAAAACCCAGGATACCTTATCGAGAGACCATCACCAGCAAGGTGGAAGCACAGGGCAAATATAAAAGGCAGTCCGGAGGAAGAGGACAATATGGGGACGTCTGGATTCGGCTGGAGCCCTTGCCCCGGGGAGAAAGATTCGAGTTTGTGAATAAAATCGTGGGAGGAGCCATCCCCTCCAAATACATCCCCTCGGTTGAAAAGGGAATAGTGGGCGCCATGGTGGAAGGGGTTTTAGCCGGCTATCGGGTGGTGGATGCAAAGATAACCCTATACGACGGTACATTCCATGAGGTGGACTCATCCGACTTAGCCTTCAAGATCGCCGGCTCCATGGGATTCAAAAATGCGGCCACAAAGGCAAAACCTGTCATGCTGGAGCCGATCTATAACTTAGAGGTAATCGTGCCGGAGGATTTTATGGGAGACGTTATGGGCGATTTGTCCAGCCGACGCGGTAGAATCTTAGGAATGGATCAAGAAGGAAACTTTCAGAAGATCAAAGCCCAAGTTCCTCTGGCAGAGCTATATAAATACTCCACCTCTTTGCGGTCTTTAACCCAGGGAAGAGGGCTTCATACGCGGGAGTTCTCTCATTATGAGGAGGTGCCCCGGGACATAGCAGACAAACTCATCAAGGAAGCTCAACAGGCAAAGGAAGCGGAGAAATAAATTCAGGGGCTTGGGACTAGGGGCTGGAAAGCAGGGTCCAGTTGCCAGTAACCAGTCACCAGTAGCCAGAAAAACAGGGTCAAGGATCAAGGTTAAGAAAAAGATTTTATTCGTCATTCGTCATCCGTCATAGGTTTAATCGCCGATGTAGCTCAACGGTAGAGCAACTGATTTGTAATCAGTTGGTTGGAGGTTCGATTCCTCTCATCGGCTAAATAGGCAAAAAGAAGGTGGACGACCTTTTAGCGTTCACCTTTTTCTATGGATGAACTTCTGAATTTGTAGGTCGAATATGGTCGCAATATCTATCCGACATTTTTGTTGTCCTGATTTTAAATTTTCTAAAACGTGTCGGTATCAGAAGAACCACGGCAAGAAGGTTTGTTTTTGACAAAAAATAGCCGGCAGATCAACTAATCTGTTGGCTATCAATAATTTATCTGGGCCCAGCAGGACTCGAACCTGCGACCCACTGATTATGAGTCAGTTGCTCTAACCAACTGAGCTATGGGCCCTGAAAAACCTCATTTACATATTACGCTTCAAAAACCCGCAAGTCAAGAATTTTTTGCTGGTTTTCGCTGAAATGGAAATTAAATTGAACCTTAGGTCTTTTTCAGTTTCTCAAACTCCTTAGTTAGTCGATCAGCAGTTTGTATATCTCCGTTTTGCAATGCCTTCTGTATATCGTCCTTCAGTGCCTGCATTTTTTTGTTCTTCTTTAACTTGTTTAACACCGTAAGGTGATCAGTCAGCTGAACAGCAAGCTCTGCCGGACCCAAATCAATGCTGGCGATCTGTGCGATCAACTCTTTGGTTTTTTCGTTCTCTGTTTTGTCCAGAAGATTAGCCGGAGAGGTCTTTTTTTGAGCCAGGATAAGTTGAAAGATCTCCTTATGCTCAGCGATTGTGAAATCTTCTGAGTCTAACTTCCCGGTAATCATGTTCAAAAGTTTCGGATCCTCCATCAGCATTCTTAAGAGTCCTCTTTCAATTTTCTCCTGCCCGCTCACTATCGACCGTCGACCGTCGACAGTCGACCGTCCACCGATGCCTGTGGGTTTTTTCTTACCCACCAGCTTAAAAATAGGCGTTTCATCTATTTTAAATATCTGGGCGATCTTTTTGACGAAGAGATTTCTTCTGATCTCATCGGTAATCTTTCCGGCGGTTTCGGCCAGATCAAGAATGATCTTCTCCTGCTCTCTTATGGAAAGCTCCCCAAAGTCTTTGTCCAGAGATTCATATTTGAAATCTATGAATGATCTTGCCTTTTGGATTTTTTCTCTTGCTGCCTCCGCTCCGAATTTCCGCACGAACGAATCCGGGTCTTCACCTGGTTTTAAGCTTACGACAAAAACCTCCAACCCCTCGCTGAAAAGCAGATCCACACTGCGGAAGGTGGCAGATTGTCCGGCAGAGTCAGCATCAAAGAAAAGGAAGACTCCTTCGGCGTATCGGGACAAAAGCCTGGCTTGAGTTTGGGTGAAGGCTGTGCCGGAGGAGGCAACCACGTTTTTTATTCCAGCTTGATATAAAGTGATAAGATCAACGTATCCCTCCACTAAAATTGCGCTCCCTTTTTGTCTGATTTCATCCTTAGAGAAATTCAACCCGTAAAGGATCTTACCCTTCTGATAAATCGGCGTCTCGGGGGAGTTTAAGTATTTGGGCACATCTTTATCATCCAAGACCCTGCCTCCGAAGCCGACGATCTTTCCGGAGAGATTGAAGATGGGAAAAGTTGTTCTGTTTCTGAAGCGATCATAAAAACCTGAGCTTTCTGTCCGGGGTACTGCCAATCCGGCTTGATTTAACACCTCTGGTTCTGTTCCCTTCGTCTGGGCAAATTTTAGCAATCCCTCCCACTCAAGAGGGGCATAGCCTAAAGAAAAAAGTTTTAAAGTCTCTGAGTTAAATCCTCTCTTTTTCAGATACTGTCTTGCCTTTCTCCCCGGGACTTCCCGATAAAGATTTTTAAGAAAGTATTCATTGGCCATCTGGTTGGCATAATACAGCTTGTCCAGTTGTTTTGCACGTTTCTCATCAAAGCTCTGCTTTGGTAAAGGGATACTTGCTCTTTTCGCCAGAAGCTTAACCGCCTCGGGGAAGCTCAGCTTCTCGTGCTTCATCAAGAAACTGATGACATTGCCTCCCTCTCCACAGCCGAAGCAATAGAAAATCTGTTTTTCCGGCGTGACGGTAAAGGAAGGATCCTTCTCCGAATGAAAGGGGCATAATCCCACCCAGTTTTTGCCCCTTCTCTTCAATGGGACGTATTCTGAGATCAGATCCACAATATCGTTAGCGTCCCGGATCTGATCGAGCAGTTCTGGAGGGAAATATCCATTCATAATGAAACAAATTTCTTATTTTAGATAATTACTAAGAGGAGCAGGAAACAGTTTACATCCTGTTATTGATTTTTTCTCCCACACCTGCTTTTAGCTTGACTTGAAATTCGTATGAATGCATACGCATCCCCCTTTAGCAAAGGGGGATTTAGGGGGATTTTCCAAGTTTCAAATGCGTATGCTCGTCCCGCCGTTGGCGGGACGCACATTCATACGAATCCCCCCTCCCCCCCATTTCTTTAGGGGGGATATAAACAATTATATGCTCTCCTTAATATGTTCAGCGATCCACCCGGAGTGTGCCAGCTTGTCGTAGCGAAGCGGAGATCCCGCACTTGCGGGGCTGGCGCGACTTTTTTGACAGTGCAAGTAACGGCATTGGAAAAACATTTGCCTTAAAAAAATTCGCAGAAGCAAGCTTCTGCACTCCCTTTGGTATGATCTGAATGTCATCGAAGTACAATGTTCCCTGGTTTATATAGAGCCTCTCTCTCTTCTCTCTAGACAGATTTTTAAATACCTCTTCCTATTTTCTCAACCAGATGATATACGCACTCCTCTGGATTCTCTATTCCTACCAAGCAAAAGAGATGTCTTCTGATGGGAGAACTCTTCTCTGCCTTTTCTATTACATCCAGAAGACACCCATTTTCGCACATCATGCATTTTTCCGGCTGGCAGTCAAATTCTTTTCCGGTGTTTTTTGCCACAAGTGCCTGGCTTAAGCTCCAGGAGACAGCCTTCTCTTTGTGTGGAAACTCCACATATCGGATTCTTTCTAAGACTATCCTTCCCCTGTCGGTTCTGAGCCGGGCTTTGAATTCAACTTCATCCCCTCTGGCAAATTTTATGTTCTGCTGGGTTCTTCTGCTGATGGTGACAAAGATATGATCTTTGAAAAAAACTCTATCCAAATATCCTTCTTTGAAACTTAACAAGAATCCAGGGAAGTTTATAGCTTCTTTTGATCCGTATCTGATCTTTCTGAAATGTGGCTTGACTGAGTTGACCGTTCCGGAAAATTCCACCCATTTTCCTGTCGTCTCCTCCAGCCATTCCTCAAACTCCTCCAGATCGCTTTCGAATTTTTTATATCCCTCTTCATCCAGAATGATCTCCGGCTGATACATTATCTTCTCCTCAAAGTAATTCTTACAGGAGAAACAATCTCTTCCCACATGTTGATATCCTTTGGGACAAGACTGACCTTTGTTCAACAGCGTACACTTCCACAGAAAATAGATGCATCCTTGTGGGAAACATCTTTTTTCCTTTAACACATGATACACTGATACATTACTTTCAAAACGGAAATGAGCCTTATGAGAGCATCGGAAGACGTCCTGTCTTTTGTATTGATTGATCAGAACCTTCAGCATAACCTCGACTCAGGAAGATGATTTTAAGCCTGATTAATTTTAACTCATACCAAACTCATTGTCAACTCATTTTAAAGGTATCTCTAAAAAAGTGTGCTTCAAAGGGAACAAACCCCGCCGAAGGCGGGGCTATTGTAGTTGCCCAATTTATTGGGCTTTTGGGAAGCTCGATCGTCAAGATGCTTCGCATAAATCGAGCAACTACAACCAAGGGACTTTTTCATAGACTTCTTAAAAAGCTCTTTCGAAAGATTGTGTCAATTATTTGGGTGTTGCCCAAATTTTTTTGCTCAAAAAAGTGTCCGAATTTGTCCATTTGGACTTACTAAGAGGAGCAGGAAACAGTTTACATCTTATTATTCGTATGAATGTGCG
>CAZOJT010000073.1:0-8397 GCA_964580215.1 uncultured Ignavibacteria bacterium
AGATCGACCCCAAATCGTGGGAGTTAAAAGCCCTGCGATTTCGCGGTACTTGGTTACCGTAGATCGTACCCGGACCATTAACTGCCGAGAATCATGAGAAATACCTCATGAAACATGTCTCTCAAAGACGGCTCAGATACTTGATACTCCTATCAAGATTTGACACCGATCTTTTCTTAGTGCTAGACTGTCATAGAGCGTGTCTAATGCTGCGTTTAAGGCGGTGAGATTGGCAACTACATTCAGAAAGAAAAGGCGCTGTTACTAAAGCAGGACCCAGGAAGAGAAAAAAGGTCAAGAAACAAGGCCTGCCCCCGGTGACTTGTGAAACTCAATCGCCCGTTCATCTTCCTGATCCGCGATATCGAAACCAACACGATCCTGTTCATCGGGCAGGTGATGGATCCGAGTGGGGGGTAACTTCAAGCTAACGATGGCTAGAAAAGCTACTAAGAGGAGGTGAAGATCAAGAAGCAAGTTCGGCCCCATACACTCTCTGGTCCACTTGCCCGGACAAAGAAGGTGATAGGGTACCTCAGAAATGACGACGTGCGGATATCTCCAGGTCTAGGCCAGGAGGGGAGAAGTAGAAAACAAAGATTTGAGCCCATAGCACATATGATGGTGTTCTGATTTCTGGCCATTGCATTCATTATAACCATATTGTTTCATTCTGACAATGGTGCTCGGGAATTATAGTTGAGATGGCTGCTGACATCTTGTCAAGCTCCAAGAACGGCCTTGCTTTCTTATCTATAAGCTCAGGCTTGTCTCGTATGGGATATAATGTATCTAGGAGAGTGAATAAACAGAAGGTGTCATACGTTAAGTAAGTAGAATATATACTCTAATCTAATCCCCTAAAAATGGGGATAAAGGAGGGGGGTAAAAGGGCATAAAGAGTAAGAGCAGACAGCGGAATCTATCAAGGAGGTAAGTATGCGACGACTATGTTCCATTGTGGCATTTCTGCTTGTTCTGACTGCTTTAACCGTTTGCTTTGGCGTCTCTGTCAAATCAAGTAACGGAACTGTATTGCGGGCAGTCCTGGTGGCTGGAAACGGTGCTCAAAAGGAGAAGAACGATGTAAATGACTTGTACAAAATACTCAGTGCCGGAAAGAATTGGAAGAAGGGAAATATAAAGAGAGTGATCAATAAGTCCTGGACTGATGTTAAGAAAACCATCAATACCTTCCTAGTAGCGAATGCAGATGCCGATGACGTTAGCCTCTTCTTTGTTACAGCGCATGCTAATTTTCGGGACGATGATGATAACGATGAAAATCAGGGCGGGGCTCTTGATTCACCGGATGAGGCTCTAGTGGTAAAAGGAGAAAAAATATATGATGATGATTTCTGGGCTGCATTTGTGAATATTAAGGGACAGATCATCTTCATATTCTCCGTCTGCTATAGCGGTGGTCTGTTCCAAAGTGCAGCTCATCAGGGGGGATCCAGCGATCTAGCGATCAACAACAGCATTGTATTCAGTGCTTGCAGTGAGTCGGAGAAATCCTACGGAGACAATACATTAGAGCACTGGGCATTCCCCTATTTTCTAGTCAAAGGTCTCAGCAGCCAGTTCAAGACGGGACCTAATAAAGGGTACGTCCTTGCAGACACGGTGGCTCCTCTGGGGAAGGTGACAGCCAAAGAATGGTATGATTACGCCTCTCCGGCTACGTCAAAATACGAACAAGATGAATGGGGAGATACCCAGACGCCACAGTTCGATGATGTAGCCTATGCAGACACCTTTGTCAGCGCCGCAAATCGAGTGGTCTTTGAATATGACAAGGGTTTTACATCACCTATTACTCTCAACCAAGACGAATCGGGAAATACACCAGCTCAGCATACCCACTGTGCGGGTGAGTGCGATGAGGCAGTACCCCTTAGCATACGAGTGCCTTACGATCCATACACCCTAGATCCTCGTTATATTTATCGATCAGCGAGTGAAATCGAAATTACCAATGCAGTCTTTGATCAACTAGTCTCTTTCAACCCCGAGACGCTGGAGGTCAGTCCGTATATTGCGGACTCCTGGGAAGTATCTTCAGATGGGTGCGAAATCACTTTCCACCTCAACGAAGGAATTACTTTTCATAATGGCGACCCCTTAACGGCTCATGATGTGGCATTCACTTTTAACTGGATCGCCAACCCGGAGAACAATTCGCCTAAGTACTGGGAGCTGGAATGGCTCGCGGAAGCTATTGTTCTTGATGACTACACTTTGCAGCTTGTGGAAAAGCAAGAATACTGTCCCTTTGCACCTGCCCTAATCCATGCTGCTCAAGCAATTGTTCCCAAGGGCACGGTAATTGAGATGGGCGATGAGGCGTTCGGCTACACGCCGATCGGTAGTGGCCCCTTCAAGTTTGTCGAGTGGGTTAGAGGGGATCACATTACCCTGGAGAGGAACGAAGATTACTGGTTAACCACGCCCTTTGAACATCAGGTGATCTTCAAGATCCTCCCTGAAGTCGCAGCCACATTTGCGCTTGAAGCAGAGGATATTCATGTTACCGATAGTGTGCCTCCGGAGGATGTCGAGCGCCTACAGTATAACCCTCAACTGCAGGTGCTTGGAGTGCCCGGGTTGAACTACTACTATATTGGGTTTGATATGTCAAAAGCTCCCTACAATGACGTTCGCTTCCGCAAGGCTGTGTATATGTCGTTCAGTATAGACGAAGCGATTCAGAGGCTCTTCCCGTATGGCACCGCGATTCGTGCTTATGGAGCGGTCCCTCCAGAGCTGTGGGCCAATGATGCGGAGTATTTGCAGGAGAACATAGCCCTTTGGGAAAACCATGAAGCAGCTGATGCTCTATTCGAAGAGCTGCGCGATGAGGGAGTGCTGCCACCTTACTTCAGCACCACGATTTGCTCGTGCGTCGACGACGCTGATGCCTGCCGCCTTGCTGAGATCGTTACCGATGGACTGAGCGCAGATGGCATCGAAGCTAATCTGCAAGTGGTGCCTTGGCCCCATTTTGTTGACTTACTACAAAGGGGTGATTGTGACATCTACATCAACGGTTTAAAGGGCGGTCCTGACCCAGACGAGTTCCTTTACACATTATTCCACAGTGAACGTGCTAGAATTTCCAACTTCAGTCTCTATATAAATCCTCTAGTCGATGACCTTCTCCAACAAGCACGTGCTACGCTTGATCCTTATCAGCGTGAGGGTTACTATATCGAAGCGCAACGGATCATTTTTTCAAATTATGTGCACATACCAGCTTATCATCGCATGGAGATGCTTTTTTCTAGCGCCCAAGTTCGCAACCTGCAACCTGACCCACGCGGCTGCCTCACTATTGTTGACCCTTATAATAATACATGTGTTGGGAATCGGACAAAGCCTTAGTGCAGGGATAACTTGGGACATGTAGATTATGAAGGTTCTCTTAAAGGTAAAGGTTGGCTGTGAAATCTCTGTTTTGAGCAACATATTAGTTCATCATGATAGGCGGGTCTAAAGGGCTGAGGAGAGTGGAATATTCAGTATACTCTCGTAGGTGTGCCATAATGTATTAGAAGGTATATTGATCGTCTTCTCCATGACTCAATAGCGGGTTTCAGGAGCGAGAACATCAGAGAGAAGAGGGTTAGACCTTTATTTTCGATGCTCTTCGTGATAGTCTTGCGATGTCATGGCAAGACCATTGCGATTGGAATACGAAGGAGCCCTCTGCCACGTCACCAGCCGTGGAAATGCGCGAGAAGGCATCTTCCTCGACGACAAGGACCGGGCTCGATTCCTAGAGATTCTGAGTGATGTCGTCGCTAGGTACGCCTGGATCTGTCATGGGTACTGCCTGATGAGCAACCATTACCACCTGCTCATCGAAACGCCTGAAGCCAACTTGTCTCGTGGAATGCAGTTCCTCAACGGCGTCTACACACAGTGGTTCAATCGCAACACACACGAGTTGGACATGTCCTTCAAGGTCGATTCAAGGCGATCCTTATCGAGAAGGAGAGCTACCTGCTGGAACTGGCTCGGTACATCGTGCTGAATCCAGTTCGTGCGAAGATGGTTCGAAGCGCACGCGACTGGCGCTGGAGTAGCTATCGAGCGACGTCCGACCAGGCTGACGTGCCCGAGTTCCTCATGGTCGATTGGATCCTGTCGCAGTTCGATCGGGATCCAGCACGTGCAGTTCGTGCCTATTGCCGATTTGTGCGACAAGGACGAGGGATCGATGTATGGGAGGAGTTGCGAGTGGGAGTGCGCGATTGCGTCGGGGCCAGACCTTTACTCTTGACTTCTTCGGTTTGCTTTGATGTGTCGGAATCCGCTGACTCGACGCGCTCTAGCTGTGTGCCCCCAGTCCCGAGAACAGCTCCAGTTCAGGGCCAAACAGGAGTAACACTGGCTTCGCCAATTCGAAGCCGCCGTAGATGTAAACCAGAACTGGGAAGTCGACCCCTTCGACAAGCTCGGAGATAAGAGCTCTGATCCTTTCTGGATGCCCTGCGATGCCAGGCTGCAGGCTTGGGTGAGCCTCGATGTTGATCCACGCTGCAAACCTCGAAATGTCCTTCCCCTTGTTCTTCATCTCAATGGTGTTCAGCTTGCCGGCAATCTGCCGTCCCAACTTCTCTCGGTCAATCTCGGGCTCTCCGGACCAAGCGTTGAAGTCATTGGACGTAGCGAATTCATGTGAGGCATCTTGTCGAAGCTCGATCTCGAACTTGATTCGATGTTCTTGTTTGGGAGACTCGCCGACTCCTACGTCCTCCAGTTCCGCGATGACTTTCTTGTGACGACGAAAGCCCTTGACGAGGAAGCGCCCTTTCTCATTGGTTCCCGCCATATCAGGGTCTCGAAGTGCTTCCACACTGGAGTACGCCCACCTTGGGTGTCCCATCCCGGAAACAAGGTGTTCAAGGATCTCCTCAAGATCAGCGTGCAAGAAATCCAGGACCTTCGCCATGAACCTGTCATCCAAGCCCACACCGTTAAACACCCGGAAATGGCTGGTGGCTCTCACCATGGGGTACTCCTCCAGACAAGCCAGCCCCTCGGCGACATCCTCGATCACCTGGTAGTTCCGGTCGATATCGAGGATGGTCTTGACGGAGATCGTGAGCCCGTCTGCTCGCCAATCACCCCACGTCGTGAGTTTCTCGACGTTCTCTGCCCCAAGCTCTTTTAGCTTCCGAAACGTCATGACCTCTCCGAACAGTGCAGACAAGCACCTGTGCGTATGCTGCAATGGCTCGTTCGGGCGAAGCAGATCGGGAATCAGCTTCGAGAGATTCGAGTCCCCAATACTGCTTTCGAACTCGACTAGAATCTGCTCCAGGAGACCCAGATCGCCATTGACTAAGGCGCGAACCCACGGCAGTGCCAGAGGGTTCGGAATCTTCGGACTCTCCACCCAGCCCTTGAGAATCTCAAGCAGGTACTCGCGCACAAGCGGTGTAGTACCAAGGTTCTTCTCGTAGTTGGCCCAATCGCGGGCGGCACGAAGAGGGATTGGCTTCTCAGGAAGCATGGTCAGCCCCATCTACAATCACCTCGCATGAGACAGTCTATGAGGTGTGAAGCTGCTCATCAACCTGCTTAGCTTTGAGACAGATGCATGACGGGGGGGCAGACCTTGACTTGTTACTTCTTCGGTCTGCTTTGATGTAATCGCTGAACGATCAGACTGACTGGACACAGATACTTCAAGCGGCAGAGGACCATATCGGTTCTCTGTGGAGGTTTCCGCATGCCGTAAACGCCACACGCTCGGAATCAAGTTCCACTCGGATCAACCACCCGCCCCATGAACAGGATCGTCCCGGTTTCGATGTCCCGAATGAGGAAGATGAACGGGTGGTCAATCGTCATCATTGAGGGTATCGAAAGGACCATCGACACGCCGGTTGCCGCAGCAGCCTCGGTCCCTTCCTCGTTCACCGATACATAGGCCTTATGTGCCACGCAACCGATGAAGAGATCATGCGTTCCATCCATTCCCGAGAAATCAGCGATACCTGACTGAAACGCATCCGGCATTCCGAGCTGGGCGAGGGTCTCCACAAGGGAGAACTCCGAGGTGAGTTCGAACTTGGGCATTGCCAAGTTAACCTTTTCCGAGCACAACTGAGCCAGGATTGCATCCAGCCGTTCGACACTGAGGTTGGCTTCGAAGTCCGCAAACATGCCGGCTCTGGGAAGGAGAATGATCATGGAAAGCGTATCCCCTGTATAGGGAAGTTCGATCGCTTGGTAGTCCCTCCCTTCCGTGTAGGGGAAATGCTCTTTCACCCTCATCATGGGAACCTTGACCTGGCTCCCATCGAGTCGGTAGAAAGGAGCGAGCTCTGTCTTTTTCGCGTCGAACTGCACTTTCCACGTTCCCTTAAAGTAGATCGCGTTAGCAAGGACAAGGCGTGTGTCAGGGGTGATAGTCCCTGGCCCCATCAGATCCTCGATCTTTCCCTCGGTCTCCTCATTGACCCAATTGTTGATCTCCATTCGGGCTTGCTCCGGGTCGCCGATGAAGTCGGCGCGACGCAGACCGGCATCGTAGCCTGTGTCCAGTACCGCGAGGAAGTCCGGGAGGAACGGGTAGCCAGCCTGGCCCCAGAGAGCGTTGGCGATAGTCAAGTTGATGTTCTCGTCGCGGGCTAAAAACTTTTCTCCTAGTGCGTTTAACGCGGGGTGAAGACGATCTTGTTGCAAGGTGAAGTGGAGCGTCTCAGCCATCTCGATTGCGGTATTATCGCGGGCACCGGCGTAGGTCATCGCGAGCGCCAGTGAGATGCTGTACGGGGAGAAGAAGAGGTTACACTCGTTTGTTCTAAGGGCTTGGTAGAGGTCGAATGCGAACGCATTGTTTCCCGCGACCAACTCTTTAAGGGATGCTTCATTCACCTCGGGGGCCGTGCCGACTATAGATGCAAATCCCAAGAGTATGATTAGAAGAGCTCCGGCAAGAACATATCGCTTGGTTGAGAAAATCATTGTCTTACCTCCTCTTTAGGTTGCTCGAAACGTAAACAGGTACGGCTTGCTCGCATTCCCTGCTCGATCGTAGAGTGTGACCTTCAATGTAACCGTCTGCCTGGTATTGCAATAAATGCGAAACCGAAAGGAGCCGTTGGTTTCACCGTCGACATTAGGCTCAAAGCTGAACGGCATGAAGTGAGCTGCATTCACGACGTCGAACCTGACAGAGGTGATGTCGCCATTTGGATCGAAGAAGGAGATGTATCCGCGATTCTTCTCTCCATTTGCGGCAATGGCTCTCGGGAAATCGACGCCCGTTATACGAGGGTCATGGGTGATGTTTGTTCTGGACCCAATGGTGAATGGCACACTTAGTTGGTAGTTTCCATTGATGAATACGTCCACCCGCCAGTGGCCCCGTAAGTCCGCTGCACGCCAGTTTCGGATTCTGATCCATCCCCAGTTGTAGCGGTTTGCGCTCCGATCGGTTTTGAAATAGAGGTGGCCCGAGGGATCGTAGAACCGCCACTCGATGCGCTTACCCCTCGCCTCAGAGGCAACCTTGATCCAACAGACCGCCCACCGATCGCTGGAGGAAAAGGCCGCCACATTGTCGATCGGCCGATTGTTTGCGATACCATGGGTCATCTGGTGGGCCTCGATCAACCGACTTGCTCTCCCAGTGACAGATACCTCGATTCGCTTGATCTCATAGATACTACAGAGCGGTCCGGCTGTGATGCGAATCCGATTACAGCTGGAAGTGACCCACCTGCTCACCTCCCAGGTATCTACCGTGAAGGCGTTAGGGTAGAAGCCAGTAGTAGATGGGGCGTAGCTTCGCGCAATGGGAGTGCCGTTCACAGTGATGGTCACCGGAGCAAACCCCTTGCCCTGACAACCCGGTGCGTAAGCCGATCGATGCGTGATCCTGAGGTGCGCGGCCAATGGCACAGGCAGATTCAGCACGACGATTTCCAGGTAGCCGCCCGCGCGAACCAGTTGGAGACACTTCGCTCCCTCAGTCCACCCTTGGGCTCTCCACTCATCGATACTTTGCCGAACAGTGCTACCACTCGGAAGTAAAGAGAAATCCAAGAAGGCTAGCCCACTGCCCGGGTTGACCAATAAACCTGGATTGGCCAAGGTCCCATGCGTAACAAAGAGGATTAATCCAAACAGGATTGTGAGCGACAAAATCGCAGTTTCTTTTCGGTGTACTCGTTGTGCGTTCATCCCTTTCACCTCCGAGTGGGCCTCTACTACATTTACCCATGAGGTTCTCGGTCGGTTTCAGTTCAGCGCTTAAGAAGCCATTAATTATACGCTTTTGGTTGAGACGGAGTCTTAACGCTACAGAGCGAGTCGTCTTCCTCTCGCGGATTCAACTCGTAAGTGCAACTTTGGCGATTGGTCTAAGAGACGAGCTGC
>CAZOJT010000074.1:0-8120 GCA_964580215.1 uncultured Ignavibacteria bacterium
TCACATTGTATACTCCAGACTGGGTAAAGTCCGGTGTGAAGAAAAATGAACCTGCACCGTTGCCTGAATCAACAAAGACCGCGTTCAGAGGAACATTCAAAGTGTCCAGGATGATGGAATCTAAATCTATATCCGTAGCATGTATCCGAAACTCCAAGGTATCACCCTCCACAACCGTCTTAGGTCCTATCGAATCTAACTCCGGCGCATGATTGCCATACTCACTCACCGTTATCTCCACCACCTCGCTGTCTTCCAGAGAACCATCTGAAGCGATGAACGTAACAGTGAATATTCCAGACTGGGTAAAGTCCGGTGTGAAAACAAACGATCCCGCTCCATTACCAGAATCCACAAAAACTGCGTTCACAGGAACATTTAAAGTGTCAAGAATGATAGAATCCAAATCAGGATCAGAGGCATGTATTCTGAACTCTAAGGTGTCTCCTTCCACCACCGTCTGAGGTCCGATCGAATCCAACTCCGGCGCATGATTGCCATACTCACTCACCGTTATCTCCACCACCTCGCTGTCTTCCAGAGAACCATCTGAAGCGATGAACGTAACAGTGAATATTCCAGACTGGGTAAAGTCCGGTGTGAAAACAAACGATCCCGCTCCATTACCAGAATCCACAAAAACTGCGTTCACAGGAACATTTAAAGTGTCAAGAATGATAGAATCCAAATCAGGATCAGAGGCATGTATTCTGAACTCTAAGGTGTCTCCTTCCACCACCGTCTGAGGTCCAATCGAATCCAACTCCGGCGCATGATTGCCAAACTCGGTCACCGTTATCTCCACAACCTCACTATCTGCCAGAGAACCATCTGAAGCGATAAAGGTCACATTGTATACTCCAGACTGGGTAAAGTCCGGTGTGAAGAAAAATGAACCTGCACCGTTGCCTGAATCAACAAAGACCGCGTTCAGAGGAACATTCAAAGTGTCCAGGATGATGGAATCTAAATCTATATCCGTAGCATGTATCCGAAACTCCAAGGTATCACCCTCCACAACCGTCTTAGGTCCGATCGAATCCAATACCGGCGCTTGATTAACGTTATTGACCGTTATCTCCACTACTTCACTATCTGCCTTTGATGTGGTATCCTCTGCGATGAAGGTGACGTAGTATACCCCAGTCTGGGTATAATCCGGGGTGAAGAAAAACGAACCCGCGCCATTTCCTGAATCCACAAAAACCGCATTTAAGGGAACATTCAAGGTGTCCAGGATAATAGAATCGCCATCCGGATCAACCGCGTGTATCCTGAACTCCAGTGTATCTCCCTCGTTCACGCTTTTTGGTCCTATAGAATCCAGAACCGGGAAGCCAGAGTAGAGCTCTTCAGATATGGCTATAACTCTGGCATTTCTTATATACACCAGTTCACTTCCGGAGGTATTTTTGCAGAAATCCACCTTAAGAGTTTCCTCCGCGGCAGCCCAATTGAAAACCCGGAAGCCCACATGAGGCAAAAAGTCTGTGCTATCATTTACCACATCCAGAAATCTGTTCTGCTCCTCCCCATTCACCGTCCACCTATGTTCGGGGACCACTGAAGTGTCCGGGATGGATTTCACAAAGGAATTGCACAATACCAGATAGGAGCCTGGTACAAACGGGGTGTGGAGGTGGGTTAGCCGATTCGCCCAGTTGTCACCACCGTTGGTGGTAGAGTCTTCTGCTGGCTCCTCCCCCTGACTGAAATTGTTGAACCCTTTGGTCAATCTGAGCACCGAAATCCGTGGCTTTAATATATCCGTAGCCGCATCCTCATCCGAACGGGCTTGAAGCCTTAAAGTATGACTGTCTGCAGAAAGGTTAACTATTCGGGAGGAGAAATAAGCTATTTTGTCAGAAGTGCTTTTCCCTTCCGCAGTAACCAAATCCCAAGTGGTGGTTCCATCCAGTTCGACCCGGCATTCACCGCTGTAAATGGTGGAATTGGGTCTCAACTCTGTGGAGGCGACAACCAGATAGTCTCCCTGCTCAGACGGGGTGATACTTACCGAAGCAGTATTCGTCCAACTGGCACCCAAATCCAGCACATTCAAACCTGTGCCAGTATTATATTCCATTCCGGCAAGCGGGACCAGAAGGATTCTGGCTCTTTTTATCCGAACGTTGGCTGTAGAATTGTCGGTTGCATACGTGATCTTGATGGTATCTCCGAGGGACAAGTCAAGGATAGAATGAAATGCAAAAGGTCTAAATCTTTCTGAGCCATCGAAGGTCTCAAGGGAGAAATCTCCGATGGTGGAAGAATTATGCATAACTCTGGCTAAAGCAAAGGCAGAGGTATCGTCAATTCCCAGTTCCCAGGAAGCCAGGATCAAATGCGTTCCACTGGAGTCTGCCATCTGTTGCACCTTGGTCACAAACGATGTGCTGGTGCTGGTCGTCTCCGCCTCGCTCTCCACATATTGCCACTCTCCCCACACCGGAGAGATTCCAGTTGTCAGAAAGCTAACAAGAAAAACCACCAGAATGAAAAATCCTCTCTTCATCTCTTTCTTTCCTTTTTCATGATTTGAATTCTCTTACCCCTAAGAAATCTATAAACTGTTGCTCTAAGTTACTGAATCGACATAAATTGTTTCCACCTTAAGATGAGCAAACTGTTTGAGCGTTATAATCCTTATTATTTCATCAGCACCATCTTCTTGGTATCCTGGAGGGCACCAGCACGCAATCTATAGAAGTATATCCCGGATGCCACCTGATTGCCTTCTTCATCCCTTCCATCCCAGATCTTATGATGGACACCCGGAGACATGGGTTCGTCTATCAGGGTTCTTACCACTTTGCCCAGCACGTTATAAATCTTTAAGGTGGTGGATAAGGTGGATCCACCATCCTCTAACGATGGAAGAGTAAACTTTATGGTGGTGGAAGGATTGAAGGGATTGGGATAGTTCTGGCTCAACTCAAAGGCGATCGGCACCGATGGTAACTCACCCCCTACAGGTATCACCACTGCCTTTTGGTCAGCCAGTACCACTTCCTTCAACTCAATTCCAAACTCTTCCTCTGCATCCGGACTCAGCATCACGGGGAGAGAAAGAATGTTTCCTTCACCTGATGGGATGGGGTCATTGGACATATTGTAAAGCAGCACGGTTAGTCTCCCATTTTCATTATCCCGGTATTCCATGAGAAAATGATCTGATCTTTCGGAAAGCCGTGGCGCCTGGAAGGAGACTAAAGCTGGATCATAATCTATCTGCAGTTGAGCCCCGGCAACCGGCACCTCCAGATCAGCCATCACCTTAACCTCTCCAGAACTTCCCGGCTGTAAATTTTCATAATCCAGCTTAACTATAGCCATAGGTCCGGGATACATGGGAGGGGATGGACCCATCCATCTTCCTAAGATGATGTCTATCATCGCCACCAGATCTCCCACATTGATCAAGGTATCCTGATTTACGTCTGCGGCTAACTCCTGCCTGGTGGTAAAGGAAATCTCCTCAAGAATATAAGCCACCAAAGAGACCACGTCTCCCACATCCACCATCCGATCTAGATTGGCATCTCCGAACATATCGATAAAGAATTTGCCATTAACCATCCCCAGAGGGACTGACGGATAGCCGGGATTTATCGCCTCCCGGGCATTCTCTATCAGTATATCCACCTCTCCGGGTTCAGCATCCGGGAGGACTGAGAAGACAGGATAGACCACCGTATCCACTCCAGCCGGAATCGTCTCCCCTGCCAGTCCAAAGACTAAAACTGTGGCTTTGCCCGCACTGTCTCCCAAGTTGGTATACATGGAAAATCCTTCAATAACATCGGTGCGCACAATGGAATCCGCATACAACTTGGTTGGATCCCACCGGAAGGTGAATTGGAATCCATATATATCCACCGAATTGGTGATCCAAAAAGGAACCAGTCTTTCCGAGCTCCCCGGCACCCCTCCCTGTTTGCTGGATGCTATCAAAAGATCCTGAGGTGTGTCCATGACATGTATTGTCACCGTTTTGTTGGCCACGTAATCATACTCGTCTGTGGCTATGAATTTGACTTGTTTGGTGCCTGATTCATCAAAGTCCGGGGTATACTCGAACCTCTGGGTGACCAATGAATCGCCTTCTATGGTGTCAAAATGGTAATTTAAACCAGAGAGGTCAAGCGGATCCATGGAAAGGGTGATGCTATCTCCGTCTACATCTCTGGCAGTCACATCGAATTCCAGGGTCACCCCCTCATTTACTTCAAAATAGGATTCCGTGGGGGCAAGAAACTCCGGATAGTGATTTTCAGGTGGACCCTCTGTTTTTACAGTGAAAACGCCTTTTACGAGTACGGGAATGAAATAAGCCCCTAGGGTATCATTGAGTGTATTGGCGGGATTTCCCGTCTCAGTATCCCAAATTACGAACCAAATACTGTCTGTGGTCCCTGGGGTAGCGTCTGGTTTGACCCAGAACTTGAACTGAACCACCGGTCCCGATCCACCTGCAGGGTAATAAGGCTTATTATCAGGATACATGTAGATGTTTGTAAGCGCATTAAACTTCAGAGTATCTAAATGAGTGCTCCATAATGCACGTCCACCCCACACCATGAAAGCAGGAGGATCGGTATAAGCCGCGTCTAGTGAGTCTGTCCGACCAATTTTATATCCATGAATCGAAAGTAGCGGGCAGAAGGGCGTATCGGGGTAGCAGGGGTCAGTTGAATCATAAGCCGGATAGATTATCGAAGTATTATAAGCGAGCAAAAGGCTAAATCCAATCACCGGAATGGTAGTATTGGTCAAGTTGACGGTCACCCAGAAGCTTTCACCTGGTGCCGCCGTGGTGTCGCTCACTATCAGGGAATCCTCGGTGAGATACGAGTCAGCAAACGCCTCGTTAAAATCCTGCTCGCCGGCAAAAGCCTCTTGTGAGTTAAGACTCAACTTGCTGGTTATATCCTCAGAATTAAAGTTCCAATCCAGAAAGGAGTTCAGCCAGAGAAAAAACAAAAATCCAGACAGGCTCACCAACAAAATCCTGGGAATTTTTTCAACAAGTTTCTTTTTCATAATGCTCAATCCTCCGCCTTATAAGTTTATATTCAACACCGTGCATAAGCTCAACTTTCATATTCATCTAAGAGCAAAACATAGACCCATCTTCGCTTAAAATCTTATCTCTAACATATCTAAACCATTTTTCTTTGACATTCGCAAAAAAGATTTACAACCAATTAACGCATTTGCTAAGTCCGCAGGCTCCCAGTTCGGATTTGCGCAAATTTCAGCAAAAAAGTTCATACCGTGTGCATCAGATTGCAATAAATTTCTCCTCAAAAGGCAAAATCCTCTGTTCGGGCAGGGTTTGAACCCCTGCCCCAACAAAAGAAACTACTTCAACAGCACCATCCTTCTGGTTTCCACATAATCTAAAACTTTTAACTTATAAAAATACACTCCACTTGCCACCTCTTCTGAATTCTCATTCCTTCCGTTCCATGTCTTTGTGTATTCACCCGGGAATTTCTCCTCATCCACTAAAGTTTTTACCAGTTGTCCGGCAACGTTATAGATTTTCAAACTGACTTTCACTGGACTATTTTCCCCTACAAAGTATTTTATGCTGGTCGATGGATTGAACGGGTTGGGATAATTTTGATAGAGTGCATACCTGGTGGGCAAAGAACCACACTCATATTCTTGTTTAACTGATAGAAGCTCACCCTCCTGATCAGCTAAAGTTATGTAAACGGTGTCGAAACCCTCTCCTTTAAAGCTGAAAAGATAATCCTCTCCTGTGGGAAGCGGCTTTGCCTTTGGGCTGATTATAAGCACCCGGAATTCATCACCCATCCGAGAGGTATATAAATTCAGATCTTTCGCCTCAGGCGAAAGTCTCACATTTTCAAGACTCACGTTCTCCCCTTTGAATATCACCAGTGCCCCACCTACCGGGCTATCAGACTCAAGCCGTACCGAAGTTTGGGAACTCTCTTCTGTGATCTTGACCACTGCCACCTCACCCGGAGTGACCCCATCCCCTTCAGGCACTGTTTCCTCCTCCATGATATGTCTAACTAAAAATATCAAGTCGGCGAGGGTAGCCATCCGTCCATCTTGATTCACATCGGAATTGATCATCTGCTGGAGGGTGAGTGTGGCTATCCCCGACAGATACAAAGCCAGTTTAACCGCATCCCCCACCTCGAAGGAAAGCCCGTTTAAGTTTATATCTCCCAGAAGAGTGTTTCCCGCGTCAAGCAGGACTCCTCCATTGATGAGAGTGATCATCTCTTGAGAGATAAATTTTCCTCGAGGGGTGGAAAGGGTGTTGTCGGTGAAGTCGAATGAGAAAAACTCAAGCGGGATCAACAACCCGTTCAGCCATGGGTCGGTGGTTACCTTGAAGCTAAGATAAGCGAGGGCTCCAGAATCTGGTAGAAGCGGAGGGACGCTGAACTGATTGGGAAAATCAGAAATTCCCACTATTTTGATCTGCTGAAAAAGACCCCAGGTCTTTTCCTTATAGGTAAAGTATTCCCAGTTTTCAGTTCGGGCGCCCTGTCTGGATGCCCCCAGAAAGGTGAAAACCGTCGGATCAAATTGAAGTAAAAGCTCCATGCCGGCGATAGGATCAGAGTTCACTAAATTAATAGGGAGACTGACTATACCGCCCAGAAGTGACTCCTCCACTCCCAAGCTTAAACTGTAGGTGGAGGGTGGTGTGACCTTTATGTGAGCTTCCCTCAAGCAATCTCCTCCGGAAAGATCGGTTGCCTGGAAGGTGACCGACCACCACCCGGTATCTGCCAACTCAGGTGTCCACCTGAACATTCCCGAGTTCTCATCGAAGCTTGTTTGAGGCGGAAGATTCAACGCTGTGATTGTCACCTCCTCTAAGTCCGGGTCCTCAGCTCTCACCTGAAACACCAACTCGCTTTCAGCCGCCACCTGTGAAGATTCCGGCAAAATCAACTCTGGATTTCGATTTACATTGATCACATTTATCATCACTCGCAACTGAGAGCTTAAGCTTCCGTCTGAGGCTACAAAGAAAAGCTCAAATGGGCTTTGAGCAGAAGACCAGGGACCAGTAAATTTCGGCATCCAGGTAAGAGTTGCTCCTCCGTCCCCCAAATCCGAGAACAAAGCGGTGGGAGGTGCATTCAGAACCGAGAGGCTGAGGCTGTCTCCGTCCGGATCGGTGGCATGAACATACACCTTTAGAATCTCCCTTTCCCTTACATAGCAGGTGGTAAATGTTCCACCCACCAGGTCCCCCCCGTGAAGCTGTATATCTTCGGAGTCCGGCCTACTCACATAACAGGTGACAGTCGGGTCAAAGGCTGGAGGAAGATTCTCTCTCAAGCTGGCTTCAACAGCAAAAGTTAGTGTGAACTTCAGCCACAGGAGAAATATTATGTATTTTAAAAACAGTCCCTTTCTCATTCTCGGCACCCAAGCTATCTGATATATTAATATAACAAGTAATCCGTTTTTTGAAACTCAAAAGTGGCAAAAACTATGCCTGTCAACGCTTTTTGTTCAAAAAGTGAACAAGGCATCCACAGTCCACCGCTTTTTAGGGTTTAAGCGGTGAACCGTGGACGGTGGGCAAAAAAAATAGCCGTATCTCCCTTGAGGGTGGATCGGCTTTGAAAAAAACATTTGAATTTTCTCCTTCCCAACTTCTTTCGCTGCTAAACGCAACCAGACTCGGATTTAATTCGTTACGTTAGCAATCCTTCTCTCGTTCCTCCTTCTTCTAAAGGTTCAAGAAAATAATTTGCATCAGGCTTTTTTAAAAAGCGAAGTCCCCCCGCACTATGCGGGGGAACCTCGCTTAAAGAAGCTTACGATGAAGTTTTACTTCATCATAACCATCTTCTGGGTTGCGCTGAAGCTGCCAGCGGTCAACTTGTAGAAGTAGACGCCGCTTGACACCTCAACTCCAGCATTGTCTTTGGCATCCCAGGTGATCACGTTCAAACCGGTCACACCCATACCCTCATAGCTTCTCACCAACTGCCCAGCTACGTTGTAAATCTTCAAGTTGTAATTCATAGCCTCAGGCAAAGCGAAGCTTAGGTTAGTGAATGGATTGAACGGGTTGGGATAAGCTGGATTCAATGCAAAGGCAGTCGGTG
>CAZOJT010000075.1:0-2815 GCA_964580215.1 uncultured Ignavibacteria bacterium
GTGTAGCATTTCGGCCTATGTCCAAAATGGTCGAAACAGCGAAACAGATTTCGGCGCGAAACCTTGATGAACGTCTAGTGCTGCCAAGAACGCGGGACGAAGTACGGTTACTGGGCGAAGCTCTTAACGACATGGTGGTGCGAATCGATGAGGCCTTCAAAAGCCAAAGGCAATTTGTGGCTGAAGCGTCCCACGAAATGCGAACCCCGCTTACCATCATTTACAGCGAGCTTGAATATGCAAGACGGTATATCAAAGGGCCAGAGGCTGCTCAAAGCATTGACGTCTCGCTCTCTGAAATAGATCGTCTTGCACGGATGGCTGATAGACTACTGCTTCTCGCTAAACTCGATGCCTCCCAGCTGGTGCTTCACATGCAGTCAATACGCCTTGATGAACTGCTGGTGGAAAGTATTCAACTTGTGTCAGTCCTTGCATCAAAGAAGGACATCGACATTGTGCTGCATATAGAGAAAGCGGTTGAGCTTCAGGCGGACAAAGAAAGGCTCAAAGCCGTCCTTCTCAATCTCCTTGATAATGCCATAAAGTACTCGCCTCCGAACAGCAAGGTTTCGGTGTCTCTCTCCGCAGGCAGTAGGACACCGGGAGTAGTGCGCATTGTTATTAAGGACAGTGGGCCCGGCATATCCCAAGCTGAACTTCCTCATATCTTCAAACGGTTCTATCGGGTAAGTAGCGCAAGAGCTGAGAGCACAACCAGGAGCGGTCTGGGGCTCGCTATTGCCAAACATCTGGTTGAACTGCACGGTGGCAGCATCTCCGTCATAAGCAAAATGGGAGAGGGGACGAGTTTTATCGTTGATCTACCGTATATGTCGGACAAACGGAACCAGTCGTAACATCTTACCCCCACTTCTGGGAATCTTAGTTTATTAAGCCATACAAAAAAATCCATTTTTTTAAATTTAATCCGCCGGTTTTCATCTCAGTTTCATTTTGTAGGACGATCTTTTTACCTGAACCTTCAAACCATGAGAAAGGAGGTGAGAAATCATGACACGCTTTAAACCATTAGGAATAGGTCTTATTACAATAGGCCTTCTCCTTTTAGGAGTAAGTTGCAAACTACACCTTCCAACGAATTCGACAGGTTTGTCAAAATCAGCTACGGTAGTGATGAAAGCTTCTGCCGGCTCAAGTGCTGCGTTGAGCAACAGTCCGGTGACTGGTGGTGACTTGAACATTCAGACTGCCATGATAAATGTCGCCAGGTTCAGAATTGAAGAAAACTCTGGGTTTGACGGGGAACAACAGGGCGAACATAACGATGGAAACAAGGGAGGCCCGGACAACGAACAGGATGCACAGGATATAATCATGACAGGCCCATATTCTCTGGATATCAGTAACAACGAAGCATTCATCGATTCTGTTGCTGTGTATCCCGGCACCTTCAGAAAAGTGGATATCACCTTTGCAACCTCCCCATTTAATGGGAAATCAATCGTCATCACCGGTAAGTTTACGCCCACAGGCAGTGCGGCTATACCCTTCGAGTTGAAATCGGAGTTTTCCAAAGAAATTCAGACGCAGATAGCCGGAAACGGAATAACGGTTGGGAGCAACACATCCGTGCCTATTGTAGTAACCTTCAATCTGGCCGAATGGTTCGGCAATGTCAATTTTCAAACGGCTCAGATGGTCAACGGAGCCATTCTCATCGACAATGCCCATAACACCAATCTGCTGTCCGCTTTTGAATCAAATCTTTCGGCGCAAGCAGAGATGGAAGATCATAGTGGTGAGAAGTAGATGTGATTTAGCTGGAGTATTAAACACACTGCTGGCTGTTCCGAACAGTACTTGAATTAGGGAGGGTCTACGCCGACCCTCCCTAAATCATAATATGGCTGAGCCTGATCCTGTTTTAACACTTTAGAGAGTGAGTTAGGTTACGACATTCCCAGATATTGCCAGCAAATCAAAAATTTTATGATTTTTTTGAAATCTTCTTTTGATTTTCATCTGGGCTTCATGTTACAATTCGTAATATTATCAGAAATGAATGGAAAATCTTTAACCCTTAAACCTAAGGAGGTTTAAAATGAAGAAAAAAGTCGTTGCGATAATCGTGGTTGTAGCAGCGATTCTGGTGGCAGGGCTGGCGCATGTAAACTACGTCAGGGCGAGGGGTAATGAAAACTTCAGTCCGCTTCCATCCAGGTAAGACACGACCACGAGGGCGAATTCGCAGGAATGGCGAAGATCGGTCTTCAGCAAGCGATCAACACGGCTCTTACTCGAGCTAATGGCAAACTCTTGAGGGCGGAATTGGGAAACGAAAATGGATTTTTGGTCTATGACATTGAAATCGTTGAAGCCGACCAATCCATAACTGGCGTTAAGGTTGATGCGGGGAAAGGGGACGTTCTGCTTGTTTCCAAAGATAGTGTCGACCAGTCAGAGGATGAGAACATCGAAAATGACAGCCATGAAGGAGAGGAGCAGAACAATGGCGGGGACGATGAAAACCAAGAGGGTGACAATGACCAGGGCGAAAACAGCAATGGAGTCAAATCCGGGTCGATTCAAGTGAAGTCTGATCATGAATGGGACTACACCGGAATGGCGGCTATCAGTTATCAGCAGGCAATCAAAGCGGCCCTCAATCAGGTTACTGGTAAGGTAATCAAAGTGGAGTTGGAGAACGAAAACGGATTTTTAGTCTACGGTGTCGAAGTCGTTGGCTCCGATAATTCCATCACTGACGTCAAGGTTGATGCGGGAAACGGGCATGTTTTGATCAGTTCTAAAGATCAAGCAGATGGTCACCAGGGCATGGGTTCTGAAGATT
>CAZOJT010000075.1:2915-8118 GCA_964580215.1 uncultured Ignavibacteria bacterium
GAGAGACATTGGGGAGATTGAGATGAAAGTGATTGAAATCGATGGTCTTAAGAAATCATTTGATGGCAAAATTGCTCTAGATGGTGTATCAATGACGGTTAACCAGGGAGACATCTATGGCTTTCTGGGGCCGAACGGTTCAGGTAAAACCACCACCCTGCGCATTGTTTTGGGCATTTTACCTGCCGATGAGGGCAAAATATCCGTTCTGGGCAAAGACCTTTCCTCATGGGGGAATGAATTGGGGTATAAGGTCAACGCCTTGCCGGAATCTCACGGATTTTACGGATGGATGGATGCAGCAGACTATCTGAGATTCTTTGGAAAACTGTATGGCATACAATTGACAGTAGGTGACTGTCGATCGCGGTTAAGTCAGGTGGGATTGGATCCCAAGAACCTTCTCCCCATCAGCACATTCTCAAGAGGGATGAAACAGCGCCTGGGTATTGCTCGATCCATGATTAATGCTCCAGAAATTTTGCTCTTAGATGAACCAACCAATGGTCTTGACCCGCGTGGAAGACGAAATATCCATGACCTTCTACTTCATCTCAATACAGAAAATGGTATAACGATGATTATTTCCACCCATATTCTGGATGATGTTGAGCGTCTCTGCAATCGCATTGCAATCCTTAATCGCGGAAAGATTCGCTATGAAGGGGCATTGGCCGACAGTTCAAGTAGAGATTGCATCCGGTATCATTTTCGTGTCGAGGATGCACAATCGATCTCTTCTGATTGGAACATTCCGGGTATTTCCGTAGTTGAGAGCAGAGAAGATCGATTGGTATGTCAGATAGATGGCTTGTCTCCAGCACACGCCATCAAATCTCTCATAGAGGCTGGGATGCCGATTGCGGAAGCAGAGCAAATTACAGGAGGGCTTGAAGAAATCTACTTCGCTTATACGAGGGGAGCGACCGATGAGTAGTTTATCTGTCTTAATTAAGAAGGAATGTGCAGAGGACATTTTATCCTCTCGCTCGATTTATTTCTTCCTGTTTGCCAGCGGGCTTATGAGCATCTTCGCAGTTTTGCTTATCACCAACAGAGAGTTGAGCCTTTTGGATAACGCTCAAGCCGTATATAAGATGACCACGATCGTTTTGGCTCTGGCGTCGCTGGTCACAATTCTACAGGGTAGTGATGGTTTTGCCGGAGAACGCGATCGAGAAACGCTGGAAATTCTGTTTCTGTCTCCTTTAAGCAGGAAAGGGCTAGCGTTTGCCAAACTGGGGCGAATACTGTTTTCCTGGCTTGTTCTCTTCGCTCTTTCGATTCCTTATCTGTGGGCGGTGGGCAGCACAGGGCAGAACCTCTGGCCTTCAATCTATATTCTCTTCATAACCGGAACATTATTGGTCCTCGCTCTGGGTGGAATCGCATTGATTGTATCAGCAAGAACGGCAACATTGAAAAGCGCATTGTTCATTAGCGTAATCGTTTTCCTGATACTTGGAAGCCCGGCTGTACTTGGTGCCTCCTTAAGGCAAACCGGGATTGGCAAAATGATTGACTTGGTGGATCCTTTTATGGATGCGCTGAACACAATTGACAGTGTGGTAATTGACAGCCAAGGGTTTGATTTTCAAGTTCTCAGGCTGGGAATCATGGCACTATATGCTTTGATCGTGCTTTGGTTTCTTAATGTTGCTTCAAGGAGAATTAGATTATGATAAAAGGCATTTTGAGCAACCCAATCCTGGTAATGACAGTTATATTGTTTTCCTCATGCACGGTTTTTGCAAAAGGTACTTCTCCAATTCAGGTAATACTGCAACGTCCGGTCGGAACACTAAGGATGGGTGACACTCCGAAGTTCACTGGTATTGTGACCAATTCAGGTCAGCACACCAAAGAGAGACTTATAGTTTATCTGTCATTGGTATCGCTGGAGCCAGGGAATGAGCATCCGGTGGACCTTGAGGATTGGTCAGCCCAGAAAGCCCTTCGCATTGACTCATTGTTACCCGGCCAGGTCAATACGCACGATTGGGGGATGCGACTCATACAATCGGGAAAATATGGAGTGGCTTTGACCGTTGTCAACCCCAGGGAGAAGAAACCAGTGGTGAGCGACCTTGTCCCGTTCGATGTCCAGCGCAAGCCCATGTTATCGGTAAGCCGAATTTTCCCTGTAGCTTTAGGAGAACCGGTGGCGCTTTTGATGCTGTTTGGATTGATTCTTGTTGCGCAACGAAAAGGCAAACTGTAGAATTATGTGATGCTGAGAAGTATTTCTGAATCGATAAGTGCACTTCTTACCTCACCCAATTCAGCTTCTAATGAACCGTGTGCTATCCGGTGGCAGGCACTGACAATAATAATGGTGGCTTATGTTTTGATCCTCAGGCTGGTTTTTCATCGACCCTTATAGATTTACTCCCTGAAGAAGCCACTACTGAAACTATGCCCAGCTTAAGGAGCAGGTTGAGATGATGCTGTCAGTTTGCCATATTACCAAGCCGCGCAAGGTTCCGGCAATTCTTGCGACGGTAGTCATTATGATGGCTGCATGTCAAAGTTACGGAGCGACAAAAAGCACCTTTGCTAACCACAGCGCAGACAGTCTATTGAGTCCGATCTACAGCTCATTCGTAATCAAATCATGTCAAAAGGCAGCAGATGGCACTGACCTTCCGTCTAATTGTCGCTCGTTTGTTTTGGCCGAGTTGCGGGATGACATCATGTATTTGCTAAAACAGCCCGATTTCTATCTGGTTGTCGGAGGTCTAACCATCGCCCCGTCTGCTTTCGAGAACGAATCCCTAGATTTGAATAGAAAGTGGGTAAACTCGCAAAGTGCCGATTGGTTCTTTGAATTTGGCGATGCCATGGGAAGCGCATTGGTTCCTTTAGTAGTTTCCTTTGGCTCGTATTCGTTAGGAAAAATTGAGCATTCACCTGAAGCCGAATCCTTCGGTTCTGACCTGTTGCGTACGGAGGCTATCAATGGTTTGCTCACAGTTGCATTCAAAGCTGGCATTAACCGCAAGCGTCCCGATGGCACTCGGTATAGCTATCCATCCGGACACACCTCGACAGCCTTTACAAGCGCGGGAGTCATCTACACCCACTTTGGTCCTGTCTGGGGCTTACCAGCTTATGTAATAGCATCCTATGTTGGACTCTCTCGACTCCAAGAAAACAAGCATTATCTGACCGATGTGATTGGCGGCGCCATTCTCGGCGGCTACGTTGCCTATAAGGTGACACATAAGAGAAGGAAAGCGTCAAGTCCCAGTATATCACCTTTTGTAACAGGCAAGACCTTTGGTGCTCGCCTGGCGATAAGTTTTTAGGGGTGACTGATAGGGTTAGCTAAGAGGGCTAGAACTTTCTTTGCAACACATTTCTTAAGAATCCCCGAGTTAGAATTTCTTACCTACCCCAAAAACTAAGTGCCTTGTCCTTATGTCACTCTCAGCGTGACCGTAAGGAACCTTCGCGTTTTTCATTCTAACATATGTGCATTTATATTCTAACAATAGAGCTAACTCTTCTAAAACCTCTACCTCTGCACCAGTCGCTAATTGGTATGCTGAACCGTAGAATTCATACTGTTCCTTCCTTTCACGGTCGATAACTCTTTCGGTGTGAGGAATCAAAGGGCCAATACCCACTCGACCATAAAGCCCAACTTTGTCTGTTTGATTATCTCTATTCCTGAAGAGTCCCAGCCGACCTACTAAATTGAAAAACAAAAAATTCAAACCGTGACTCATGGAGAAAGCCTGAACTATCTCTCCAAGCCTGATAGTCGAATCAATCGATTCCCCCTCTTTTCCCCTGAAACATAGACTTCCTGTTGAGATTCAGAATATAGCTTGGCGTGAATGAATTCAACTTCAAAACCAAGATTAGAATAAGGACTGGCGAAATAACCCGCCCTTAAACCATAACATAAAGGGGTTTGGAAGGATCTATCGGGATATTCAATGTTGTGAAACAACAGGTTGTTTTGTCTTGAAGGCTGTTCAATCTTTAAGTCGGCATTTGAAGTCGAGGCTTTTCCCAGGTAGGCCTCAAATCTCCATTCCGCCCTCAAAGGGAGGGCTAATAACAGAAAGAAGGCGAAAGCCTTCCAGATGATTTCGGCAAAATATCGCATTCGACACCAATGAGAACCATTCTATTGCTTATGATCTGTAAGTCAAGTGATTCTATTTTGGTGGTAGTGTCAAGTGTTTTGTGTAAATTTTTTGGCGTATCTCCACCCATATCTATTTAGGCAACTTGTTCTGCATAGACAACCATCTCTCTTTTGGCTTTGTCCCTCTCTGGCTGAGAATCCCGCCGAAGGCGGGACGGAAAACCATTGGCTCTCCTTTTCTGCCATACCTCATTGAGTTGTTCAGAGATAGCATAAACCACTCTTAAGCAACAATCCTCATTAGGAAAACTATCCATCTGCCGAGTTCTTCTCCTGAATTCCTTAAAGGTCATCTCAATCATGTTTGTAGAACGGATGCTCTTCCATTACCCTTTAGGGTGGTGATAAAAGTTCAAAAGAAACTCCAAATCCTTCTCCACACACTCCACCGCTCCGGGGGCAATCGAATACCACTTTTCCTTCCAAGCTTCAAAGCTCCTTTGAGCCTCTTCTAAGCTTCCCGCATTGAAAATCCTCTTGCAGTGATTAAGGCAATCTTTTCTGATGCTTCGAGGGAGTTTCACCGCCACATTTCTGAGCTTGTGAACTATGCATCTCTGAATTCTGGCCTTAGGAAAAGCAGAACTGAAAGCATCCATCAGACCCGGCAAACCATCCATGATTCCCATCCTTAACATCTTCCCTTTTAAGCCTCTTGCTTTCAAGTTGGAAAAGAACTCTCTCCAGTCCCGCAATATGCGGGACTCTCTCTGTCCCCTAACTGCACCCCTAAAATCTTTCGCCGCCCATCCTTCGTGATCCCTATCACCATCAAGAGGGATTCCTTACTCACCACGTATCGCCTTACCGGAAGATTCAGACCATCCATGAAAAGATAAACAACATCATCCTCAATCGGAGAGGAAAGCCACTTTTTTATCTTCTCGGTAAGCTCCTTGTTGATCTGAGAAACCATTCCCGCCGAATACCCCTTGCCAAACAAACTCTTAGTGATCCTCTTCATCTTCCGGGTGCTGATCCCCGAGATGAACATATCTGCTATCACCTCAGAGAGCTTCTTCTCCCGCCTCTTGTATCTATCCA
>CAZOJT010000076.1:0-7963 GCA_964580215.1 uncultured Ignavibacteria bacterium
ATTATCAACTAAATCTAACCTTTTTACCAACACGAAACTTCCATTAAACCGGATTATCTCAGGATTCTTAGGAAAAAGTTCCGATGCAACAAATGCCCAATAAATTGGGCAACTACTGGAATATCTCCAAAATAACATTATATCTTGGAGAGATTCTGCTATTTAGGTTTATTTTATCTTTTGTAAAGCTTTCTCTATCCGGGACAATCCTTCTTTTATGTTCTCCACGCTGTTGGCGTAGGAGATGCGGATGTAACCTTCTCCATATTTTCCGAATGAAGTCCCAAAAAGGACTGCTACCCCAGCTTCATTCATAAGGAAGTCGCTCAACTTCCTGACTTCCCACCCGATTTCCTTCACATTGGGAAATACGTAGAATGCACCTTTCGGAGTCTTACAGCTTACCTTGGGGATGGCATTCAAACCTTCAACTATAACGTCTCTTCTTCTCTTGAACTCTGCCACCATCCTGTCCACCTCGTCCTGAGGACCGGTGAGAGCCTCGATGCCCGCCCTCTGAGTGAATGTGGCAGTGCAGGAGTTGGAGTTGGTCTGTAACTTGGCAATCAGAACAGCTAAGTCCTCTCTCATCACTCCGTAGCCCAGTCTCCATCCGGTCATGGCATAAGTTTTGGACATACCATCCAGAATTATGGTCCTTTCTTGCATTCCTGGAAGGGAGGAAATGCTATGGTGTTCTCCATCATAGATTATCCGACTGTAAATCTCATCGGCTAAAACGAAAATATCTTTTGAAAGAGCAATCTCCGCAATTGCTTTGAGATCGTCTCTAGTTAAAATTCCTCCGGTAGGATTATGGGGAGAATTGATAATGATCATTTTAGTCTTGTCTGTCACCAGTTTCTTCAACTCATCTGTATCCAAACGAAAATCATTCTCCTCTCTCAACTGGATGGGAACCGCCTTTGCCCCGATGAAATTTATCACCGATTCATATATGGGATAACCCGGATTGGGATAGATCACCTCATCTTCTTCATTGATTAAAGCTAAAATGGAGAAAAATATGATCGGCTTGCCCCCTGGGGTGACCACCACCTGATCCGGATTCACATTTATTTTTCTGGTTCTCGATATCTCCTTGGCGATCACCTCTCTGAGTTCGGGAAGTCCGGCAGACGGATTATAATGCGTATATCCGTCCTTAAGTGCTTGTATTCCGGCTTCGGTGATATTCTTGGGGGTATCGAAATCCGGCTCGCCGATTTCAACGTGAATTATGTCTTTCCCCTTTGCCTCCAGTTGCTTGGCTTTGGCTAATACTTCAAAAGCGGTTTCGGTTCCTAATCTGGACATTCTATCTGCTAATTTCATGATAATCCTCCAAAAGAAGAAATGATTAACGAGGAATGATTAATGAGGAATGACGAATTTCTTGTTTTTCATCCGTCATTCGTCATCAGCCATCCGTCATTTTCTTTTTTATTCGCCATCCGTCATTTCGCTTTTATATCATAAAGCTGTTTTGCCTTCTTAGCGATATGCTCGGCGGAGACCTCGAATTCTTTTATCAACTCCCAGGGCTGTCCGGATTCGCCGAATCTGTCTTTGACCCCGATCATTCCAAACAAAAGAGGCTTTTTATAAAGCTGGGATGCTTGAGAGACCACGTTGGCTATCCAGTTGCCGAATCCACCTACCTGATGTTCCTCTGCAGTTACGATAATTCCGGTTTCCGCCGCCGCCTTGATTAGGGTCTTTTCATCCAGAGGTTTTAGGGTATGAACATTTACGATTCGGGTTTCGATCCCGAAATCCTCCTTTAACATCCATGCCGCCCGCATGGCCTCTGGAACCTCCGGACCGCAGGCGATGATGGACAGATCCTCATTCTCTGAGGAGTATTCAGATGCCAGCTTTACATCAAAAGCATCTTTGAAGTTTTCTTTTTCTCCCCTGTATCTGTATATATTAGCCTCACCGAATTTGAAAGGAGTATTCTCATCTGTAACGATGGGAGTTGCCTCTCGAGCAAATCTGATATATTTGGGTCCCTTGATTTCAAACAAAAGGGTTTCGGTAGCTTTTTCAGTTTCAACAGAATCACAAGGAACCGACACGTGCATATTGGGCAATCCACAGATCTGAAAAAGATCCTCCAACGCTTGGTGGGTGGCTCCATCCGGTCCCACGGATACGCCCCCATGTGCACCCGCGATCAAGACGTTGAAATTGCCGTAACATACTGTTGTCCGGAGTTGATCTAAGTTCCTCCCTGCGGCGAATACTCCGTATGTGCCAAATACCGGAATCATCCCCTCTTTGGCCAAACCGGCTGCCACCCCGGTTCCGCTCTGTTCGGCGATGCCCATACTCAAGAATCTTTCCTTTCTCTCCGGATGCTTCTCGTGAAACTTGCTGATGGCGATGGAGCCGGATATATCCGCTCCCAAACAGACCACTCTGGGATCATCCCCTCGCTTGGAAAGAGCACGCCCAAAGCCCACACGGGTGGGATCCATCTCCACCTTCATGTTATCCTGCTTGTTCCAAAAATAATCCCTTTTGAACTTGGGCATCTTTGCTTCCAATTTCCTGGTAGCTTCAGCCTGATAATCATCTGCCTTTTTGTCCAACTTATGATGGTCGAGCTTTTTGTCAACTCCCAGTTGTTCCAAGGCTTGCTCCATCTGACCGCAAATGGGTGCTTTTCCGTGCCAACCTGCCACATCCTCCATGAAGTCAACACCTTTACCCTTTATGGTATGAGCAATAATTACCGTGGGCTTGCCTTTGTAGGCTTTAGCCTTCTCAAATGCTTCCAAGATCTCCTTCATGCTGTGTCCATCTATTTCGATCACATTCCATTTGAAGGCTTTGTATTTATCCACGATGGGATCGATGTCCATCACATCCTTCACCCAGCCATCAATCTGCAGGCGGTTTTTATCCAGTATGTTGGTGAGATTGTCCAGCTTGAAATTACCCGCCTCCATAATCGCCTCCCAGATTTGCCCTTCCTGATGTTCCCCATCTCCGGTAAGACAGAAGACATGGTAATTCTTATTCTGAAGTTTCGCCGCCAGAGCAATTCCATTGGCGATGCTCAAGCCTTGCCCTAAAGATCCGGTTGAAGCTTCTACTCCGGCAAGTTTCAGCCAGTGGGGATGTCCCTGAAAGGGGCTATAAAGTTTTCTCAGCTTGACCACCTCTTCCACATCGAAATAGCCTGCCATCCCCAGACCCAAATAGAGAGAAGGAGCTTTATGCCCGCTGGACCAGATGATTCGATCTCTTCCGTCCCAGAAAGGATCTTTTGGATCATGCTTGGCTACGTGCAGATATAAAGCTGCAGTGATATCCATGATGGACATGGTTCCACCGGAGTGTCCGGACCCAGCCGCACACAGGGCGATCATGTTATATCCACGCATCAGGTTCGCCGCCTCAACCAACTCATCTACGTTATAATTTTTCCTCACTTTACCGGTCTTGGAATCAACGATAGCCATTTCTCCTCCGAAGTTCAAAATTTCTTTTTAGTGTAATTCAAAAACCATTAAATTTATACGCCTTTCTGCATGTTAAAGCTTGTGAAATTTGTAACATGCAGATAATATACTATCAGAATAGCTCTTGTCAATTTTTTTCTTGAATATTCAGGGGGTAAATTCAGTTTTATCAGTTGCTTGAAAGCAACTGGAATAGATAGAATCACAAAAAGTATTTGCAGATAAAATATATATAAATCGTTTGACTTAAGCTCGCATTTGAGAAGGTCAGGAGCTCTGAAAAGCCCGACTGGGCATCGAAGGAAGGAACGGATAAAGTCCCCTCTCCCCTTGGTATGTACCATACGGTTCATACCTTGTGGGAGATTTAGCGAAGCGAAACCCATAGGAGGGATACAGGGAGAGGGGGTTATAATATATGCTAGGACTTGTTAGACCTTTATAGAAAGCCTTGACCAACATAATTCTTGACAAAATTGTGTAGATAATTATAATTTGTTGTATAAAGAGAATCGATTTCTCGAAAAATCGAGTTGTGCTCAATGATTCTATGGGAATTAACTGTTAATGAGTAAATGATGCATGCGATTAGGAATATGCCTGGATTCTTAGGCTCCTGATATATGAACTGGAAGCAAAGCCCGAAAGTGGGCTCATCTGGAAACCATATGCACAGAAGATAAAACTCAATTATATTAATTATCTACAGCTATTCATTGCGGGCAAAAGAGGATTTTGAAGATGTTCTCTATAAATGGCAATCTTAATTATCCTGAAGATTTCATCAATAAAATAATCTGGGGAGATTGTTTGGAAATGATAAGATTAATTTCAGATAATTCCATAGATGCCATAATAACCGATCCTCCTTACGGACTTAATAAAAATGGTATCCAGAATGATGCGGATTTGAGTCTTTTTTATAGTATACTACCGGAATGTAATCGGGTTTTGAAGAATAATAGCTTCTTTGTTACATTTTTTAGCACAAAATTTCTTCCACAGTTATTTAAAAATAATCCCTTCAATTATTTTTGGCAAATTGTTTTATATTGTCCTGAGGGGAGTGTCAAATCCCCCATTGGATTTACAAAATACATGTCATGCTATATTTTTAAAAAAGGAAATCCTAAAATAATTAGATGGAACAGAGATATATTTATTGATACTCCAGGAAAAATGGTTGAACCTGATGAAGGATATATAGATCATCCAACACCGAAGCCCAAACATTTTATAAAAGAAATTTTAAAAATGTTTACAAGAGACAGCGACTTAATTTTGGATCCTTTTATAGGTAGTGGTAGCACTGCTGTCGCTTGTATTCAACTTAATAGGAGATTTATTGGTTTTGAAATAGAAGAGAAATATTACAAAGTTGCTATTGAAAGAGTGAAGGGATGGAACGGACATTGAATTGAGAAATTATTTGACAAGATTTGGATTTTTATGATTAGTTTAAAGTAAGGAGATAAAAGTGGAATATATTGTTAAACAAAATAATATTTTATTAATCATACCCGCTACAAATGATGGTAAATTCAGATTTAAGAAAAGAAAAAATAGATGATGAAAGTATTTACGACGGCGTCTAAACGGCACAATACTGATGTCATCAAAACTCTTGAAACGCTTCTTTAAACTATTTTTTATCTTAATATGTCAACAATAAATATAAACAATAGTGTAATTGAATTAAAATTAACATCTCCTCGGAGTAAGATAAGAATTTGTGACGAAAGTGGCAATCACATAAATAAACCCGCTTCAGAAGTAGTCAACTTTGATAATTCTTATATTGAATGGATGATTACAAACGATGAATTGATTCAAATAATAACTCAAAAATTTACGAGAGACGATATTCAGAATTTAATACATCAATTACGCGAGATAAATATTTCGTTAAGAGATTCTGATTATTATAGTAGAGCAGCACAAAAACAAAATATTAATCAGAATATCGGTGGTTTTTCAGTATATAAGTATGAGGAAATATTTTATTCATTTGAAAAAAATGTTGATACAAATTTAAAAGTAAAAATAACATTTAAAATGGGAGATTATACTTTAGCTGCACACATGTTTGTACTGATTGGGTTTAATCATTCTAATATAATATTGAGGAATAACGAAGGCAATATTTTAACTAATAATCCGTTGGGATCAGGGGCGAAATGTCGTTGGAGCCCGTCCATACAATCCATAGTTGAGGTCGCAAAGGCTTTGGCTCACTCATCGGTAAATCACAAGAATGATATAATCCGATTATTGGAAGATGTAAATTATTGATAGGTGATAGTTATGCAAGTCCATTTAGCAGAACATTTGCCGAAAAAAGAAAGAATCCAATTAGGTAGTTACTATACTCCTGAAGAACTCGTCCATAAGGTTCATACTTTTATTCAGCCTTATTTAGATAACAAGAAAAGGAAGGTCATAATATTTGATAGTGGGGGGGGGTGTGGGGCATTCTTATTCGGTATCAAGCGCTATGATTATCGGATAGCCGATTGCGATTTAGACGCCTGTAACTTTCTTAAACAACATTTTGATCAACATAAGATATTTCATACAAATACGTTAAAGGATGTCAGCAGAGATAAGTATTCTATTTCTTCTTCTGCTTTTTTAATCATGACAGGTAATCCGCCATATAATGATACAACATCGGAATTTAAGAATGGCGAAAAAGGGCAAAATATATGTGATGAAGATTTGTATGATAGAGATTTAGGTGTTTCATTCTTAAAGTCATATCATAAACTTAATGCTAATGTTGTTTGTGTGTTACATCCGTTATCATACTTGATAAAAGAAACCAATTTTAAGCGATTACGAGATTTTAAGGATAACTACAAGCTAATAAAGGGTGAGATATTTTCCAGTGCATTGTTTCATGGAACAGGAACAGTAAAATTTCCAATATTGGTAGCTCTTTATGAAAAGAATCCTTTGGGAATGACATTTGAATATATAAGACACTTTCAATTTGATATATTAAATAATGACAAGAAATTTATTTTATCTGAATATAAGACAACCGATTGTTATATTAACAAATATCCTCCAAGAAAAAATGATATAAAAGACTCTCCTATTGGGTTATATTATTATACATTTAGAGATTTTAATTCTTTAAAAAAGAACGCTTCCTTCATTACAAAAAAACACCCGAATGGAATTGTCGTAACATTAGAAAACTTTTATAAATATGCTTATCTATATTCATTGAAAAGCCTTTTTAATCCTGAAAACCCGTGGTTATATGGAAATTTGTCTCCACTTGTTTGCATGGAAGCTGTTGAACAAAACAAAGAACTGTATGTCTCATACACTATTAAAACTAATAAAGTTTTAAAAAAAATGAGAAATTCTATTATAAGGAAAATTGCGGAATTTTATAAAGTTGAACTCGATAAGACAAATGATATTGACAATATGGAAAAGATAATTATGCATAGGTTTAACAAGTTAGTTTAGTAGTTGGTAGGTCGGGTGCCCCTGGAACCTGTCACCAAGATAAAACCCCATTTTAATACCTAACCCGCAGTCTCTCTTCCTACCCAAAGCAAATTCACCACAACTTCGGTGGTGAAAAGGATAGCGCCGGTATTTATGAGAGACAATGTATTATACATGCCCCCTTACCGAATTTATAGGATGCACAACTTTGAATTTTGTGTTATGATTTTGAATCTTGAATTTTGAATTTTAAACTCTGAACTCTAAACTCTATACTCTAAACGCCTTTGCCTTTATTTAGCTTTTGAACCTTGAACTTTGAGCCTTGAAATTTGAACCTAAAACCTTGAACTCAACCAGCTTGGAGGAAAAAGTGAAAAAAAATAAAATAAACACCAGATGCACCAGATGCACCAGAAGCACCAGTACCACCGGACAACTGAAAAAATGAAAAACAGCCATCCGCACGTCTCGCAAGTCCCGCATGTCCCGCAAGTCCGGTTCGTAGGTCAAAAGCCCCAGGCTTCTTACAATATATTTCAAATGTTAGGGGATTACAGCTCTTGATTTTCAGGAATATATTAAATATAGAGAATCACTTGCAGTTCACTTTAGTGAACTGACAAAAGGATGGATGAATTGATTGACTCAAACCACATATGTTTTTGCGGCGGACTGCGGACTTGTCCTGACGGTTCGAATCTTCTCACCGTCCCTGAGCGAAGTCGAAGGGAGCGTCGAAGGGCGATGGTCAGCGGACGTCTTTCTTCTTTTGAATTTGCGGCGGACTGCGGACGATGGTCAGCGGACGTTCTTTCTCATCCGTTATTCGTCATTATCTTTTATTCTTCCACGCAACCTCTCAACAAGGGGGGGCCCATACGACAAAGATAGTTAGTTAGGTAGAGCACATCCCCTAAGTCGATGGTGCAGTCTCCGTTAGGATCACCAGCAGAAAGAGGATCAGGAGGCGGCGGGTGGAACTCTGTATTTAGATGAGATAGCAGAGATACCTTTGTCCACTC
>CAZOJT010000077.1:0-7561 GCA_964580215.1 uncultured Ignavibacteria bacterium
TAATTGTTTACATCCCCCCTAAAGAAATGGGGGGAAGGGGGGATTCGTATGAATGTGCGTATGCACTCATACGAGCATACGCATTTGAAACTTGGAAAATCCCCCTTTACTAAAGGGGGATGCGTATGCATTCATACGAATTTCAAGCCAAGCCCAAAACAGGTGTGGGAGAAAAAAATCAATGCGAAGCTCGTATGAGTGCATACGCACATTCATACGAATAATAAGATGTGAACTGTTTCCTGCTCCTCTTAGTAAATTGTAATCAAAAGGTTAAAGCCGCACGCAAAGTTGTTCCCGGAACCTTAACACTACCTGCATCACCTAAAGGCTTGGTTTTCGGAATAAACGCCGGGATTGTGTTCGAGAGGAATAACAAAAGCATTTCTTAAAATTCCTACGATCAAAACTTTTCCTACGGATCCTGCGGACAATGCCTGCCATAGAAAAAAAGCCAGCGTCCAACTCATGCTGGATGCTGGCTTACGTTGACAAGATACAAGCCCTGGACTGCCTGGTTCAGAGGAAGCCCCCAATGGTTATTTTCTTCTCTTCTTATGCAAATCCGCAGTTTTCTCTTTTATCATTCCTTCCAGATCTTCGTTTGCCAGCATCATGTTCAGCATCATAGCTGCCTTGGTGGAGTCCGCCACCAGAGATTCCCTGAGCTGGTTCATGCTTTCCGGATCGTCCATCACCATCTTAACTAATTGCCCCTTGGTTTCCGGAGTTTCCCAGATCTTCTGCATGATCATCTGAGACATTTGGGGATCAGCCATCAGTTGTTCCATGGCTTTCTCCTTACTGCAACTGGTAAAGACAACAAGCAAAACCAGGCAGGCTAAAATCAAAGAACAAATCACACTCTTTTTCATCTATTTCACCTCCTCCTTGAAATAGAATTTGGTTTTCCTTTCCCAAGTTTACTTTTTTGATTCCTGTTGTCAAGTAAATTTTGATGTAATTATGAAAAAGTTTAGATTCAGTGACAAAGTTTTTTCGCGCAAACCAAAGTTCATTTGTCCATCTGGATCTTATTTGAGTCAAATGACCATAGAAAGTAAACCGATCTGCAACTGCCGAATGACAAGATAGTTGTCCATTTGGGCGAAGATGGTGCGCCCCGCCAGAGGCGGGGCGGCTACCATGGTATGTGGTAACCGCACCCTTCAAGGTGCGAGAAAGTCCTTTCTGTGTCCGTCAGGTTCGTATGAATGTGCGTATGCACTCATACGAGCATACGCATCCCACTGACCTGGCGGCGAACTCCTGCATGATTTTAACAGTATCTCGACTGTCGGGTCGGGGACCCGACAGTCACTGAATGTAGCCGCCTAATTGGGCGAAGATGGTGTGCAGGCTAAAGCTCATTTGAGTTATTAAGGGGAGCATATAATTCATCCCCCCTTTAGAAAAAGGGGGGGGATTTGAAACTTGGGAAATCCCCCTTTGCTAAAGGGGGATGCGTATGCATTCATACGAATTTCAAGTCAAGCCAAAAACAGGTGTGGGAGAAAAAATCAATGCGAAGCTCGTATGAGTGCATACGCACATTCATACGAATAACAAGATGTAAACTGTTTCCTGCTCCTCTTAGTAATTGTCCGAGCCCCCCAAATGCTGGGATTTAGGACATACGGATGTAGCATTCACGCTTGCCCTGAACCATGCGGTTCAGGGCTTGTCTCAACCGATGTGGGTTCATTTGATGGGCACCGGGGTGAAGGAGAGGACAAAGATAAACATTGCTATCCAGCCCACCACCTTCCGCTTGGTATCTAACGGGACTTGGTCGTTCAAAGTAGGCGGGTGACCGATTTTGATTAACAAAACCAAAGCCACCCACACAAACCATCCCACCCAGAGAAAATATCCCAAGGGGATCAAAGCTAAGGTTGCCACCGTGGCGACCTTACGCTGGTTTTTCCCCAAAATAGCGTACATGATATGACCACCATCTAACTGTCCGATAGGCAAAAGATTGAGCATGGTGACCAAAATCCCTGCCCAACCGGCAAAGGCAGCAGGGCTTAAAAGCACGGTGTGTCCTTCGGGAACATCTTTCAACACCATCCAGGAAAGAAACTTGAATATCAACGACTCCCCCAGAATCAGACCCTCCCCTGAAACCTCCTCTACAATCTGCGAATGGGATAGTCCGATAATGATAACAATCACAGCGACCACGAACCCAGCGATGGGACCTGCGGCTCCCACATCCAGAAGATCCCGGCGTGTTCTGAAGGGAGATTTTGATCTGATCACCGCTCCGAAAGTTCCAAACAGAGTAGGACCGGGAATAAAATAGGGCAGGCTCACCTTGATCCCGTTTATTCTCGACTCGATATAATGTCCGAACTCGTGAAACGTCAAAATCAAAAGCAGAGGAACCGCAAATGAGGCGCCCTTTAAGATAAGGAGAGGATTAGAAAATGGATCGGCTTGATTCATATATGCGCCAGCAAGTAAGGTGGTGATCACAGTCAAAAGAAATAAGATTATGTTGGTCCAGGGAATCTGTGTCTTTTTTAGATATTCCAGCTTTCCAATATGAAGCACCACCGGACCGGTCGAATCAGTAGGATCAAGTCGGTCGAACTCCACAAAGTAACCCAGAGACGAAAGCCTGCTTTTAACCATCTCCTTCCAGTTGACGATGGCAACATAAGGGAAAGCCTTGATGAAGATATCCCTCCTGCCGTGATAGATGGTTTGAATTTCCAGAATGTCGTATAGGGCTTCCCTGATGGTCTGGATCTGATTTCTTATGTCGATATTTTTGCGTTTCCACATTGATCAGTTACCCTCAACCTCACCTCCTCCTCTTTCCGTGATGCGTCCTCGTGTTTTCCTCTCTATAAACAGACTGTGGCACAATTCTCAAAAACCTGCTTCTGTCATTCTGAGCGACGCGAAGAATCTCGTAATTACAATAAGTTGCAAAACCGAGATTCTTCGGCTAACGCCTCAGAATGACACTATGACACAGCCTCAAAATGGAGAGGAGGTGAGGTTAATTACTCTTTCCTGTTGATTCTACCAACCAAGGCTTTGACTGAACTTGCCTCCTCAAGCTCTAAAAGCCTTTCTTTCAGCTTCTCCCTGGATATGGTTTGGTCCAAATGCAAAAGATATATCTCAAAGTAATTATCCGGTTCTCCTTTTCGTTTTCCGGCGAAGATGATCGATTTCCCATCCGGCGAGAAGGAAGGGTATCTTTTGGTTCCTTCGTCATGGGTTAGCTTTATCTGGTTGGAACCGTCCGCATCCATGATATATAGATCCTGCTCATCGGAGTCGCCGGAAACAAAGACAATTCTTTTCCCGTCAAAAGAAAACGAAGGAAAGAAACAATCGTTTCTTCTATCGGTAAGGCACTTCCAATTTTTGCCGTCTATCTGTAAAAGGAATACTCCTCTATTCTCCCAACCAGCATGAAGAAGAACCTGTTTTCCATCAGGGGAGAAACTGGGACAATAAGGCAGAATCATCCCTCTGGAATGCCGGATCAATCCGATCTTCTCCTCCCAGGATTCTTTTAAAGAGATGCTTTCAGTTTTCCTGCTCTTTATATTCAATCTGCAGATGGAGCTCCCCCTTCCAGTTCGATCACTGACGAATATTATCTTGCTGTCGTCCGGGGAGAAACTGGGAAGACCGTCATAAGTATCGTTATTGGTGAGCCTTTTTACCTCACCGGTGTATGAATTCTTGATAAAGATATCCCGGTCAGCGTTGAAGATGGTATCACTTATATGAGGGGAGGAATTCTCTTTTTCATAGACTATGAATCTCCCGTCATGAGAAAAGCGGCCAAATCGCTCTGAAGGTTCATTTCCTTCTTGTGGGGAGAGACATATCTTGTTTTTGCCATCTGCATCCGCGACAAAAACCCTGCTTTTCTTTACTTCGATTTTCTCAAGCCCGTAATCTTCTAAAAAGTAGCTGGTGTCGGAATGATAGACGATCCGCTTGCCATCAGAAGAGAAACTGGGAGCATCGTCGCAGAAAAGATCATTGGTTAGCCGGGTGATTTTCAATCTGCCCCCGGTAAGATGGGCGATGCTATCAATCAATTTTTGATCTTCACTTTTTTTCAGAACAAACCTGAACTCCGGGATGGCTTGTTGCAGGTTTTTGTTTTTCCAGCTTAGCCTCCCCTGTTCAAATTTGATCTGACACAAAAGCTCTAAAGCTTCCTGGTTTTCAGGATTAAGCTTTAAACTGGTTTTACACTCTTTTTCAGCCAGATGATAAATCTGAGCCAAGTGATATACTTTCGCCAGAAGAAAATGTGCCAGAAAGTCATCTTCATCCTTCTGAATAGCCAAAAGAAGAGGGTAGATGGCGGATTCAGGTTCATTATTCTCCAGATGCCGGTAAGCTACTTTGAGACACGCCTCTTTGTTGGAGTTAGGCGAAATTTTTGTAGATAAATGAGTAAGGCTGAATCGGACAAGAAGTACCAACGCTATGCAGATGAAGACGAAAACTGAAATCAGTGAAGCTTTCTTTAGTTTCATACTTTTAATATACGAAAAAGAAAGGTTCAGACAAAAGAAATATGATAAACAGAGGGTCAACGGATTAAACAGATGAAACGGATTAAATAATAAGGACAGCCACCTTAAGCAAAGATTCCAGACCAGAACCTAACTTATGGTTATCAACTAATTATGGTGACAATCAGACATGACGTAATAGTCATGTAGGTCAACCCCGCCTTTGGCGGGGTTGACCTACAAAACTGAAGAGCTATTTTTAAGACTTAAAAAAATCAAAAACCAGTTTAAAGTCAAATATCAAAAAATGATCATAACATCACTATAAAATCATTATCATACTTTGACTACGCATTTTCATAATCCTGATTTACCGCGAGACAACAACTTTGTTGAAAATATTGTCAAACAACTCAACCGCAAACTTAAACAAATTGACGGTTTCAAAAACAGAGATAATGCTAAAAACTTCCTTAAACTTTGGTCCCTTTATTATCGCTTTAAACCATTCACAGATAGTAACTATGAATATAAAAATGGCAAACCACCTCTGCAATTGGCAGGAGCAAATGTAACTAATTTAGATTGGCTCAAATATTCACAAAAACCCAAAATAGACCCAGTTAAATGAACGCTACCCAATTTTGTAAAATGTTGAATTCATTAGATTCTTCACTTCGTTCAGAATGACATAATGGACATTTTCATGGTTTTTCGACACGCTCTTAAGTTAGGTTCTGGAGCTTTTAAGAAGAACCAACCGTAATTGATAACCAGAAGATACGAAATTTTAAAATCTTACTTAATTTGACGGAAAGAAGTTAGGTTTTCTTCAAAACCTCTTGTTCTAAAAGTCTTTTGTTGTAAAAGGAGATGATGTCTGATCTTCTTAGGATCCCCAAAAGTTTCTTGGGATTGTGTTTATCCACCACTGGCAATCCGTCGAAATCTCTGACCTCGAATTTGGACAGGGCTGAACCTATGTTTTCATCCAGGGTGATGGTGGGCGCGTTTGTTGACATGATGTCCTTGACGATCACCAGATGCTCCAGCACCCTTTTGGTCACCACCGAGCGAATATCCTGGAGGGTTAGGATGCCCTCCAACTCACCTTTCAGGTTTAACACCGGAAACACGCTCTCCCGGCTCTGCTCTACAAATCGCAGGAGTTGGGAGAGGGGCATGTTTTGAGGGACAGTTTGCCAGCTTGTGGTCATGACCTCCTGAACTAAGATGCCTTCCAGCAGAGTCCTGTCCTTTCCTGCCTTTAAGGTTATACCTCTGCGCACCAACTTCAAAGTATATATCGATTCTCGTTTAAGGTGGTTAGCTAGAGAGGTACTTACAACTGAAGCTAACATCACCGGGAGAATGATTCTATAATCCCCGGTCATCTCAAAGATGATCAGCATAGCAGTGATAGGGGCATGGGTGGTCCCCGCCACCATCGCACTCATTCCCACTAAGGCATATGCGCCGGGGGTGGCAGTAACTCCTGGGAAAGCAAGATGAACCACGTTCCCAAAAAATCCTCCCAACACAGCACCCATGAAAAGCGATGGTGCAAAAATTCCCCCGGATCCACCTGAGCCTAAGGTCAAAGAAGTAGCGGCTATTTTCATAAACACCAATAAAAGTAAAACCCAAACTACCATCTGCTCGTTTAATGCAAAACTGATAGTCTCATAACCTACCCCAAAAATCTGAGGATAAAAAATGCCCATTATCCCTAATATTAACCCACCCAAAGCAGGTTTCAGAAGGTTGTTAATCCTCAAGGCTTCGAAAATATCTTCGCTTTTGTATAAAACTTTTATAAACAAAACGGAAAAGATGCCCGCCACCAGTCCCAAGCCTATATACATAGGCATCTCCCAGACACTCACCAGGTCGTAAGGAGGGACAAGAAATGCAGGAGAATTCCCCAAAAATGCACGAGAGATGACTGTGGCTACCACCGAGGAGATGATCACCGGGCTGAAGGCATGTATGGTAAAGTCACCTAAAATGATCTCCAATGCAAAAAGGACTCCAGCTATAGGGGCATTGAAAGTCGCCGATATCCCAGCCGCCGCTCCACAGCCCACTAATATTTTCACCCTTTCTCCTGACATCTTGAACATCTGACCCACAGTGGAACCTATAGCAGATCCTATTTGCACAATCGGACCTTCCCTCCCGGCTGATCCACCGGAACCGATACATATGGAGGAAGCGACCGATTTTGCCAAGGCGATGAGAGGCCGAATAATCCCTCCTCTTAAGGCTACCGCCAACATCACCTCTGGCACGCCGTGTCCTCGAGCTTCTTTGGCCAGACGATAGGTGATAGGAGCAACCAAAAGCCCGCCAGCCATGGGAATCAAAGGAATCAGCCATTTGGGGTGAGAGGTTATTTGAGAAAAAAGGAGCGTGCCGTAGTCAAAGAAAAGCGTATGGAAGGCTCCAATGAGCCACCGAAAGATCACAGCGCCAAAGCCTCCACCCACACCAACCACCACCGAGAGGATGATTAACCATCTCTGCTCAGAAAGCTTCAAACGACCAATGGACTTGAGAAACCAACCGGTTATCTTTGTGCCAACCTCATTTATCATATTCGACAAAATAAAGAATTTTTCTAAATACGCAAACAAACATTTGAGAATAATTTTGCCCACCCTTTTAGCGTATCTGGTTCTGTCAGGTCTTGCCCGCCTTGGCGGGTGTGACCTGACAGTAAATCGGTAGAACAGACATTTTTGTCCTTTCTATAAAGGTTGACAAGGGTGCATAAATGATTATAATGCCTATTGACTACCTGGCAAGACGGATCTTGCGAACGATATGGTAGGCTGTCTGTGGCTGGTGCCGAGGCCAGATAAAGATTGTTATACGTAAACCAAATAATCAATAGTTAAATGCGCTCGCGAAACGAGCGAACTTGGTGGTGAATATGGGTACTCTATATTTTGGCGATAACCTCAATATCTTGCGCGAACATATCAAAGATGAAAGTGTGGACTTGATTTATCTCGACCCGCCTTTCAACAGCAAGCGTGCCTACAACTTGTTATTCA
>CAZOJT010000078.1:0-7521 GCA_964580215.1 uncultured Ignavibacteria bacterium
TGCTGGTGTGGCTGGCTTTGATTTCATTCGGCGCCATTTCGCTTACCAATCCACAATGGCTGCAGGAGTGGGGGCACCAGGGTGTCCATTCCGAATCCCGTGCCTACAAGCAATACGGCGATGCATTCCTCCATCAGGGGGATTACCTCCGGGCGATCCCTCAGTACCAGAAGGCGCTGCAGATAACTCCCCAGCGGGTGAGCGTCATGATAAATTTGGCTGTAGCGTACATGTATGCCGGAGTCCCCCAGGAGGCGGATCGAGTGCTTAAAGAAGCCTCCCGGTTGGAGAGCAATCGAAAGGACTTGATCAGTTTTAATCTGGGGGAGCTTATGGAGAGACAGAGGAAGACGGAGGAAGCCATACGCTACTACAGAAAGGCCATAGGATCCAAGGTGGACCAGGGCCTGGTATACCGCAAGCTGGGCCTGCTCTACCTTGGTGCAAAGAGATACGAGGAGGCACTGGAGGCTTTTGAGAACACCTTGGCCAACCAGACCGACGTCAACCTGCCATATATGGACATGCTCCGGCGCTCTCTGGATGCTTACGAGGATGATACGGTCACATTACCGATTATTGAGGCTCAGCTTTCCCGCGGCGTCAGCACCGAGGATTTGGCACCGTATGATCTGAAAATCATTCGTTATCTACAGCAGACTGATCCGGAGATAGCCAAAACCCACAACCACCTGGCTTATATTCATGTTCAGAGGAAGGACTACTCGTCCGCAGCTCGTCATTATCAAAGGTCACTCGAAATCTGGCCCGGCAATGTCGATGCCCAGAGGGGAATTGATTATCTGGCTAAACTGCGGCAGGAAGCTCCGCCATCTGACCTTGAGCACTAATCCCATAGGTTTGCCTCAGTAGATAGGTCAGGAGCCCTGTGCTCCTGAAACTATTCTGGATTTCAGTACCCGACAGGCACAAATTTGGTGGAACAGACATTCCTGTCTGTTCTAACATGGTCAGTCAGACAGGAATGTCTGACCTACCTACTCAACGTCCGTGACGAGCAAGAGAATTCATCTTAAATGTTTATATCCATCCACGGGTGGCTTCGTCCACAGATCATGGTTGTCATCTGCGAGTTGTAAGGGCAATTCCCTGCTTTAGTGGTTCGACCTTGCTCCCTTCGACTTTGCTCAGGGACAGTGAGCGAAGTCGAACTGTCACCATCCTGAGTAAATCGAAGGACGGGACATTCCGCCCAGACGAGCGGACGGGCAGATGCCCCCGTCTGGGGGCGGTCGTCTGACCGCATGAATTGCCCCAACAACTGCCTTCCCTCCCTGCGAAGGCGTGGAACAGGGGTAAGGGGGTGAGTTTTCTTCCTATAAAAACAAATTCGTTATAACTTTTGTGGTGAAAAGGATGGCAGCAGTATTTATGGGAGACGAATGTATTTTGTATGCGCAGTTTTCAAAACACTAAAGATGAAAAAAATTAAAAAACAATCATCAGTAATGCCAGTAAGGTCAGAAACACCGGGACCGTTAATCCGCTATTTCCTTAGGTATGAACGGCATAGCTCATTTCTCAGGACGACTGAAAAGAATCGACACCAGCCATCCGTAAGTCCAGTAAGGTCAGAAATACCAGGATCGCAAGTCCGCTATTTCCTCCGGTATGAACGTTATAACTTATATTGCAGGACAATTGGAAAAACAAAAACCACAATCCGCATGTCCCTCATGTCCTCCAAGTCCCCCATGTCCAGCCCCGCCAAATGGATTTGTTTGATACATACAATACCACGGATAGGGCATCCAAGACAAAGAAACGGAATTGATTTTTGTTTTTGCCTTCGCTGTGGACGGTGGTCGTTTTATCACTTCATCTCAGATGTTTATATCCATCCAACGTTGGTTTCGTCCACAGGTCATGGTTGTCATCGGGCAAAGGTTGTAGATTGTTCATTTCGTATTTGTTCTGATCCAAACGGTATTTGTCGTAAAAACCATTCTCAAACTCATATACTTCTCAGGTATTTGGATCACATAACCTTTCCCGCCTTACTCCTGAAATATTCTGGATTTGGTGGAACAGACATTTCTGTCTGTTCTAACATGGTCAGACAGGAATGTCTGACCTACCTACTCAACGTCCGTGACGAGCAAGAGAATTCATCTTAAATGCTTATATCCATCCAGGGTTGGTTTCATCCATAATTCATGGTTGTCATTGGGCAGTGGTTGCAGATTGTTCATTTCGTATTTATTCTGGTCAAGCTGGTACTTATCGTAAAAACCGTTTTCGAACTCATACACTTCTCCGGTGTTGGGATCATATAGCCTTTCCCGCCTTACTCCTGAAACTATTCTGGATTTGGTGGAACACAGACATTCCTGTCTGTTCTAACATGGTCAGACAGGAATGTCTGACCTACCTACTCAACGTCCGTGACGAGCAAGAGAATTCATCTTAAATGCTTATATCCATCCAGGGTTGGTTTCATCCATAATTCATGGTTGTCATTGGGCAGTGGTTGCAGATTGTTCATTTCGTATTTGTTCTGGTCCAAACGGTATTTGTCGTAGAAACCGTTTTCAAACTCGTAAATCTCTCCGGTATTCGGATCATATAGTCGTTCCTTTCCTAAGATGGCATCACTTCTTTTCTCCACAAGGACATCATCTACTTTATTCCGGTTTTCCCATCCTTGCATAATAATGTCCGAAGCCTCGCTTAAGGTTTTTCCTGCCTTAAGGATCCCTGCATAGGTGTTTGCCTGCTGTTTTAAGCAATTGTTCACATAAGATTGACTTATGGTATAACTTCCTACTGACTTGACCAGTGCATTTTCAATGCTCTGAAACTCCCTTTTAGGTGCAGTGATTCCGGTTATGGAGAATCCGTATCCTAAACCTCCTCCGGGTCCACCGGTAAAGGGCAATACAGGAGCAACGGTAACCAAAAATAACCCTTCACCCAAAATTCCGCCCTGGGTAAATAACGCCCTTACCAGTTCGGTGCTCCCGCCACTGATTGGACTTGGCTGTTTGACCTTTGAAATAATTTGAAGGTTTTCCAATCTGGGGCATTGAGGCATAAAACTTTGGGCTATTTGAGTTCGGGTAATAAGATGAAACTGGGCAAGAAAATTATCTGGAGTAAGGGGATTGACCACCGGCATCTCAATCCAGGTGACAGGATAACCGCCCATATTCATATATTGATAATCAATTTGCTTCTGTTGCTCCGATAAATAAACCGGTCCAACTTCCCCAAAGTAGAATATTTGTCTTAAGGGTTCAGATGGATCACGAATCAAAAAAGCGAATCCAGCGCATGCCCCAGCGGTAATTACCTTCCACCCCCGTGGTTTATCAATTGAGAAAAAGCCTCCGTCGAAGCTCTCCAGCTTCAAACCAGCTCTATGGCTCTCGCCCCCATCGGCGCAGAAGATCACACACAAAATAAGGCTTCCAACCAGAATCCCCAGCAAAGATAGTCTTTTCATTTTTACCTCCTCCTTAATGATTTAGGATATGTCAGCTAACGGCTTGGAATATGTGAGGACGGGTGAATTATCAGCTATCCTCTCTGACATGAGATATTATCGGCAATTTTGCGGGTCTTTTTCACAAAAAGGAAAAGTCTGTTCTTTCCAGTAGTTCTTTGTGTCGAGCAGATACGTTTCACTCCTTTGCAGTCGGTAAATTGGAAAATGACTTTTTCAGGAAAAAGCCTTGCGTTTTCAGTATGCAGAGGATATTAATATAAGTCCAAGGTGAGCCCAGATTTGTTCTGATGGAGAAAGGAGTGTTTGCAAACTCAATGAACATCGGAATGATTATTTTGTTCATAGTGGCTCTTCTTATCATGCTGATTGGTCTGGCTGGAACGGTAATTCCCATGCTCCCTGGCTTGCCCATTATGTGGCTGGGGGCTTTTATCTATGCTATTTTCACCGGATTTGAAAAGATTGGCTGGACTTTTTTGGGAGTATTTGCTTTCTTGACGGCAGTCACCACACTACTGGACTATGTAGCAAATTTGTATGGAGCGAAGAAGATGGGAGCCACCCGATGGGGAATTTTGGGAGCGTTTTTGGGGATGCTCATCGGGCTTTTTGCCGGTGGACTGGTCGGGCTTTTGTTAGGCTCATTTCTGGGTGCTATCTTAGGCGAAATCCTGGGAGGAAGAAAAGGAGCTCAGGCACTGAAGGCGGGAGTGGGGACGTTCCTCGGATTTTTAGGCGGCACCATGATCAAGTTCGTAATCGGCTGTGCCATGATAGGGATTTTCTTGTGGAAGGTTTTGTTCTAAATTTGTATGAGCTTTCTCTCATGTTCAGTATATTTTCAGGATTGCAATGGAAAAGTTATCCGAGAATTCATCTCGTATTTCCCTTCTTGATGTCAGTTGAGGGAATAGCCTACCATAGTGGGGGCAACAAGTAGAGCAAGCATAGATTTTGCAATAAAAAAAGAGGTCGAGAGAATAACTCCGACCTCTTTTTTGTCAAAAAGTAGAACCGAGATGAAAAATTAAGGCAAATCCTCCCAGAACCACTTTACCACTTTTCCCATAACCTCAAATGCAGGGTAATTATCCTGTTGATCGTTTTTCATCAGGTTAAGAGGGAAACAGAATACGGTGGTTCGAAAAGTGGGACCGATATAATTCACAGCACAAGGCATGCCGTGCATGGGCGGCGAGACGTAGTTAGAGATGAAAGTGTAGATTCGCCTCTGGGCAGGAATTCTACCCGCAAAATCCAGGTAATTGGATATGGTAACATAACACACATACGGGATGCCCCGCACGCCAAAATAGAGATAATTTTCATCCGTCCAGTTGGGATCATACCCTTTCAGATTTTTGCACTCATTTGTGTCCGGTTCCAGGGTAGGAAGCTCGTTCCACAAACCGAAGGGTTCAGCCTGAATGAATTCCAGTCTCATGCTATCCTTAAAGGTCCAAGCGGGGACAAACACCTCCTCTATTCCGCAGTATTGAGTTCCCACCTCTTCTTCCACAGACTGAAGTTCTCTGCTGTTCGCTAAATTAAAGTTGTTCAAACCAATAAGCCACAGACGCCCGCCAACGTTCAAGTATTCTTTATATGCCTTATAATTAGGCTCGGTGATGCCTGGGTTGGATCCGAGGTTAAGCACTATCGTCAGGTCATATCGGGATAGGACATCTTCTCCCGGAGCATTTTTGGAAACTTTGTTGGGTGCATTATCTGGGTCATACCAAATCTCGGATTCATCACACAACGGTGGTTGTTGATCTTTGAGGAAAGTGAGGGCATCTTGATAGAAAGGTCTAACGTCTGCGGGATCAGCCGCACCTCCATCCTTCCCCCCGTAAGTCGTGGCATCTACCACCAGAATGGTTTTTTTGTCTTTATCTGCGTAACGGAATTTTGGTTTCAGAATGCGGAAGTTAAGTGTGGTGGCGGTGTCGGTGCTGACGAAGGCATCATCTCTTGCTCTTACTCTCAGTTGATACCATCCGTAGCCGTAATCACCATAGTTCTCCAGCCCCTTGAATAGATGCTTTTTCTCGGATACCCACCGGGAGTAAACCCATTGCCCGGCAATTAAAACGCTGTCCAGTGAAGAATCTACAACAGCTGTGGTATCCACATCGAGCCCGGGAAGGAAATCGAATGGACCCACCAACTCCCATTTGAAATCAAATTCAGGTTGATTACGCTCGTCTGGATAGTCAGCGGTATCCAGACCCGACCAGGAGATCGAAATCCCCTTCCAGGTGACGGTGGTTTCCTCCAGACAATAGTGACCTTTAGCCGTAAACGCAGCGAGGGCGGCGCTGTCCATATCAAAGAAGGCTTCGGGGCGGTGGTTATTGCGAGAAAACATCCTATTTATGACCTCCGACACATCTCCGCTATTATCGACCGCTCTCAGGAATACATATTGAGGAGTGTAAATCTCGGGGTTCATATCCGCAAACATCTTCACGTTCCTCGTGTGTCCGCCTGGCTCAGCCAGGATGTGAACTCCAATTATGTTTTTTAAACTGGTCTGATCCACCCAGGAGGCGCTGTCTGATGGTATCTGGTGAAGCTCGCTTTTCACCTTATCCAAACCCCCACGGCTGACTACACTGTCCGTCACCATTACCCCATATTGATAGGCGGTTATGAAACCGTCAATATCCGTCCCGAACCAACAGACCTTAGGGTTCACAGAAAAATAGGTTGATTTAAGGGGAATATTGGCAAAATACACCTGGGGTGCGGCGTTGATCGGTGCGGTTCCTTTTCTATCTAACTTACCACATCCAGAAAGGATTAAAAGACAAAGGAAAAAAATCCCCAAATAATAGCTGTATTTTCGCATAATTTCAAAACTCCTTTTGATAATCTATTTGAATAAGCTGGTACTTTTTTCTCAAAGCCTTTATGAGATTTTTAGAACACAAATCCTACAGAAAATCTATGCATGTTTTCCAGATAGCCCATATCGTGATAGCCGTAGTCGAAGCTCAGTCTGGCTTCGGATACATTGAGCCTCAAGCCGCCACCAGCCGAAATCCCATCGACATCAAAGAATTTCGCCTCTTCCTGGACATCATATTCGAAATACCTTCCCAATCTCAATGAGAAAACGTCTTTGAACCAATACTCAACCCCGGCATTGAATTTTTCCATATTATCATTAGGATGACTTCCTTCTACTGCGAAAACAGCACTATGATTTTCCCTTCGATAGACGTCAAGCACACCCCCGAATTTGAAATTCATGGGAAGCGGATACGATTCTGAGATGAATTTAAGATCAGGTCCAAAGTTGCTTACCATCATCCCTATCTTGAAGCCTTTAAATCCGGTATCGTACAGGGTGCCTACGTCTACCGCCCAGCCGGTGGCTCTTTCCGTATCATAGAGTTCATCTATGATCTTCAAGGTTACCCCCACACCGAAGCGATCCGTCAGGCTTCTGGCATAGCTGAAGCTTAAGGCATAATCTTTGGCGCTGAATGTTTGAGTAGGATTGAGTGCTACTTCATACTCTCCACAGTAGGGCATATCGCCAGCATTCAGCATACAAAAACCCACTCCCCATACACCACCACCAAATCTAGGAGTAGGATAAACCAATGCTACAAACTCATAATTTATCTCCGCAGGGTATGAGACATGAGTAAACAATGCTTCTCTTTCCATCAACTGAGTCAAACCAGCCGGATTATAATATATGGCGGAGGCATCATCACAGATGGACAGGAAGGCCTCTCCCATGCCGATGGCCCGAGCCGAAACCCCCAACTCTAAAAACTGCGCTCCGGCTGTCCCCACCTTGGCTTGACCCCAGACCCATTCAGGAAAAACAAGCAGAATCAGAATTACAACTCCAAAAAGAAGCTTCCGCATAACGTTCTCCTTTCCTTATTTTATGATTACGAATTTTCCCACCTGATTGTCTCCAGTCTCTTTATCCTCCACACTGAAAAGATATATCCCTGATACCACCGCCTGAGTGTTGCGGGAAACTAAATTCCATTCATCGTAGGTAGCATCCCAAGCCGTCTTTTCCT
>CAZOJT010000079.1:0-7123 GCA_964580215.1 uncultured Ignavibacteria bacterium
CTTGCCATTCTTCCCCCACACCAGCAAGGGGGAACCTTTTAACTTCCGTTTCCCAGACGAAAGCAAAAAGATTCTTTACAAAAAATGATTTTTTTGTATATTTGCATGGTTTACTCCGAGGTCTTTGTTTGTAAAAAGATGTTTATTGAAAAACGTTGAGTCGAAATCGATATTTTATGACACTGGAAAATAATCAGGAAGGATGACCTGTGGATCTTTTTGAAGCTATTTATGCCAGAAGAACGATAAGAACCTTCACCGGCAAGACAATTCCTAAAAGCGATTTAGAGAAGATGGTGGATGCCGGACGGCTGGCTCCATCAGCTACAAACAGACAGATGTGGGATTTCGTTGTGATAACCGAAAAGGAGATATTGGATGATGTCTTGTCTCATTTTCAAGCAGGAAGAAAATATAAAACCTACGAAGACGGTAAATTTGACGGAACATCTGCCATAATTGCAGTCATTGTGGACGGATCCAATGAATATTGGAGAGAGGATGGAGCGGCGGCCACACAGAATATCTTGTTGACAGCCAGAGGCTTAGGATGGGGAAGCTGTTGGATAGAGGGACAGATGCGACCACATGAGGAGCATTTTAAAGAATTGCTGGGCATTCCAGAAGGGAAACGTATCCTTTTGATGGTTGCATTGGGTGAGCCAGTCAAATGGTCTCCTTCTCCGCCCAAGAAGTCATTCTCTGAGGTTTTGCACTGGGAGCGATACAAAAAATCGTAGGGCTGGATTTATCCAACCCAGCAAGTCGTGTAAATACGACCCTACAGATAATCAGCCGTAAATTGAAACGTAAAGGAGTTTCCATAATGGAGATCAAACCAAGCCCGAAACTGAAGAGTCTGTATACGCTCATTAATTTTCTACTATTTCTCATCTGTTGTGCTCTGCCAGTGATAGTCCTTCAGATTGTCAAGCAGCATCCTCGCCATCTTTACGACATTTGGTCATTAGTCATAGCGATTCTTGGGCTGATCTTGGTTATTCTAATTCAGCTGTATTTGTTGGCGTATATCAAGACCCTGAGATATGAGCTTTCTGCGGATGATCTGCGATTTGAAAGCGGCGTTTTCTGGAAAAGAAGAAAGGTGATTCCTTTTCACAAGATCACCAACCTAAACACACTTCAGGGACCATTTGAGCGACGCTTTGGATTGGGCCATTTGAATGTCCAGACCGCGGGGCACGGCGCCAACACCGGGCCCGAAGGGAAATTGGTGGGATTAGAGGATTTCGATCAGATCAAGGAAGAGGTGATGCAAAAGGTACGGCTGGTGAAATCCGAAGCAACAACGACAGAAGATAGACCCAGAGAACACACACAACAGGAGCTTTTGAAAGAAATGCTGGAGGTATTGTCGAGGATTGAGAAAAATATGCAAAGACCATAACCCAGGAAAGACGTAAAAGCTTGAAGAACGCGTAGCCGAGGCTTTATGCCTTGGTGCCCCGCCAAAGGCGGGGCTACGCGAGTAAGGTGAAATAAATTATCCGTTGGTCAAGGGTTACCACACCGTTGACCACCTAAGAATAGGATCGGCGTAAGGTTACCCCGATCGAACCAGTAATAGAAAAATGTTTAAACGAAAAAAGAAAATAGTTACCCCAGGGCAGCTTGGAAAGGGACTGCATGAATTTATTATGAGAGAACTCACCAATTTTCTAGACCACGATCCGGGCAAGGTAATTGTCACTTCCTATGGCCTTGATCCTGATAGCTTGGGCGACGAACTGGGTTTCTTGGGTCAGGTCGCCGCTTACAACGCTTTGGAGGAAATCTCTCCTCTTGGCGCTGAAGATGTTATGGATGCACTGTACCAAGCTTTTTATGAGGAGATTAAGTCAGGAGGTTATCCTGAAAATGAGTTGATACAATTGAATTCTTACATTGAAAAGAGATTGTTCCATTTGAGTGTATTGAAGACGAAACTTTCAGATGAAGAGTTTGTAAGCCAAATAGGCGAAATAGCGGCTATCAGCGTTTCTGAAAAGGGTGTTCCCCCGAGTGGGTTGGGACCTGCTCTTTCAACCTATTATGTGACTATCTGTCACAAAATACGTGACCTCTTATCAAGGTGCCAATTGGAGGGTGTTGAAAAAAACACCTTGGAAGAGGTTACCTCGCATCTTGCAGTTAAAATTTTCAAAGTATCTGTTCTTTGTGCTGACCTAATAGAAAAAGACTTGGAAAAAGAATACAAGATTGACTCTGCAAAATACCGTAAGATTGTCCTTGAGTTTTTGTTTTTATTTATGCATCTTGCGGACCGGGATACTTTTGCTCTTTTTGACCCTAAAAAGAGAGCATTAGTCGTAGACAGTTTGTATGGTCACATTGCTTTTATTAGTGCCGATGGTGCTCAATACATAACACCCAAGTTCGAGACTTCGGTAAAGATCGCTGAGGTCGGTACAGCCAAGGTGTTTCTACGGGGATACAACATCAATCAGTTTAATCAAAGGCACCAGGAATATGAGACTTACAAAGAGCTAATAGGCGGGGAAGAGGGGCGGAAAGGTACACTTTTCTGGGAGTTTAGTAAACACATTTCGGAGATTGTTGTTGGCAGCACTGACGATCTCTTTTGTAGACTTATATCTATAGAAACAGCTGTAGCTGCTTTTAAACATTTACATCTAACTGGCGATCTTGCAGAGATTTTAACGGTTTAAATGCTTTTGAGCAATTTACCTGTTAGTCAAGGGTGCCCTTACCCTTGACCATTGAGTAAAACAGGATCGGGGTAAGGTACCCCGATCCAACGAATGAGTTTTAGCTAACGACATGCTAACTTATACAGAAAAATATGACATAATTGTTGTCGGTGCCGGTCATGCCGGATGTGAGGCAGCATTGGCTTCGGCAAGAATGGGGCAGAAGACTCTCCTTTTCACCATGAACAAGGAGACCATTGCCCAGATGTCCTGCAATCCAGCAGTGGGTGGATTGGCTAAGGGACAACTGGTCAAGGAAATTGATGCTCTGGGTGGAGAGATAGGTTTTGTAGCAGATAAAACCGCTATTCAGATCAAAACGCTGAATCTTAAGAAAGGTCCGGCAGTCTGGTCCACCAGAACACAGAACGATAGATCAGCATATCGTCTGGCAATGCGCGAATCTCTGGAAAATCAGGATAATCTTTTCATAAAACAGGATACTGTAGTAGAGGTGCTGGTGAAAGATGGTAAAACCTATGGTGTAGTCACCACTGCCAGAATGGCTTATCTCTGCCATGCAGTTGTTCTCACCTGCGGAACATTCCTTAATGGTTTGATTCATATAGGGTTAGAGCATTTTCCAGCAGGCAGAGCAGGGGAGTTTCCAGCTTCAGGTCTCACTGAAAATCTGGTCAAATTGGGCTTTCGAGCGGGTCGTCTGAAGACCGGAACCCCGCCCCGCTTGGATGGAAGAACCATTGATTTCTCAAAAACTATCCCCCAGTATGGTGACAAACAGCCAAAACCATTTTCCCTTCGCACAAAGACTCCTCCCCAGAACAAACTGCTTTGTTATTTAACTTATACTAATCAGGAGACTCACCAACTGATCTTAAATAATCTGGACAGATCGCCTCTTTTCAGTGGGAAGATCCAGGGTGTGGGTCCCAGATATTGTCCCTCCATTGAGGATAAAGTGGTCAAGTTCAGAGAAAAACCTAGACATCAGCTTTTTCTGGAGCCGGAGGGGATGGGAACCAATGAGTTTTATGTCAACGGATTTGCCACCAGCCTGCCGGAGGATGTTCAGTTCAAAGCTATAAGAACCGTGCCTGGGCTGGAAAATGCCAAGATGATGCGAACCGGCTATGCCATTGAGTATGACTACTTTCCACCAGTTCAATTGAAGCATACCCTGGAAACAAAGATAGTGGAAAACTTATACTTTGCCGGACAGATAAATGGGACCTCGGGCTATGAGGAGGCGGCAGCGCAGGGGATAATGGCGGGGATAAATGCAGTTTTGAAGATAAGAGGAGAACCTCCCTTTGTGCTGGAAAGAAGCCAGGCTTACATCGGCGTGCTGATCGATGATCTGGTCACTAAAGGGACAGAGGAACCCTATCGCATGTTCACCTCCCGGGCTGAATACCGGCTTATCTTAAGGGAGGATAATGCAGACCAGAGGCTATTAGAATACGGATATGGGTTTGGATTGGTGCTAGAGGAGATGCACACTTGCTTTCAAGAAAAGATGGGAAGAGTTCAAAAAGAGAAGGCTCGGCTGAGAAGGGTATTTGTCTCCCTATCTTCTTTTGCTCATCTTTTAGGAGAGATAGAGAACAACCGAAAGATGTCCCTGGCGAAGATACTCAAGATGCCAGAGATTACATACGAGGATCTGAAGAAGGTGGATTGGGAGGCGCAGGGAGTACCCCAGGAAGTATCTGACCAGGTTGAACTTGAGGTTAAATACGAGGGTTACATCAGAAGACAGATAAAGGAGATTGAGAAATCGAAGAAGCTTGAGTCAATGCGCATCCCGGAGGATTTCAGCTATGATGGCCTTAAGGGGTTCAAAAGAGAAGCCTTGGAAAAACTAAAAAGGATCAAACCGATCTCGGTGGGGCAGGCATGTCGAATCTCGGGAGTCTCGCCGGGTGATATTGCGATTTTGATGGTTCATCTCAAACAATTTATGCAAAGCGGTCAACGGATTAAACAGATTGGTCAACGGATTAAACGGATGTAACGGATAGAATCCGTTTAATCCGCTGCATCCGTTGACCATCCACCACATCTGTGACCCTTGTTCCTTGACCCATAACCCTTACTATGTGTTTCACGTGAAACATTTCGCATGAATGCATACGCATCTGATTCTTCCTCAATCTTCTCGTTTCAAATACTTTCTCCCGGAGAAATAGACCAATTCAAAAAAATCTGCTCTTCTTTTGGAGTAAATCTCTCGGAGAAGATGATTAGCAAGTTTCAAGCTTACATCTCTTTGCTTTTGGAATGGAACAAAAGAATTCACCTCATCTCCAAAAAAGATGCCAAAAGCGATCGGATCCTAAGACACTTTGTCGACTCCCTCTCCATCTTCAAAGTGGTTGATCTGCCGAAGGATATGAACCTTCTGGATCTGGGCCCAGGAGCAGGATTCCCCTCTATCCCCATAAAGATCGCCAGAGAGGATGTCCGACTAACTTTGGTTGAATCAGTTCATAAGAAGACGCTATTTCTGCAGAAACTGTCTGAAGTGTTGAAACTTCAGAAAATCTCCCTTCTAAACCAGCGGGCAGAGGAACTTACAAACCAGGCTAACTTTGAAGAGAAAGTCGATCTGGTTACAGCAAAAGCCTTAGGGAGGCTTAAAGAGGTTGTTCGACTAAGCACGCCCTTCTTGAAAACTGGTGGATTATTGGTGGCATATAAGGGAAGAACAGTGAAGAGAGAAATTCAGGAGATCGGTTCCCTGAAAGGTTGTCGAATTAGGGATGTGGTTAAAATTGAAATACCGGAGTTGGATCTCTTGCGTTGGTTGGTGGTAGTAAAGAAGGTGGCATAAAGTTCAAAGGAAGTGTTAACAAGCTACATCTTTTTAATTAAAACCAGCGGGCTGGAATATTCCTTATTTCTACTTCCCACACTGCATTACGTACTGGGTATGGCTGAAGGTCACCGTTCCTGTGGGTATTGGCGCCTTAACTGCACGAACCGGGTAGACTATCATCATGGGACAGAAGCATCGTCTTCCGGGAACGGTGTCCTTGACATAGACGGTATAGTTCCCTTGTTGATCCTCCTCAATACAATAAATCTCTGTATTATAGCAACCATTGTGCTGCATTCTCATAGCAATCACAATAACCACACAAGGTGGAGTTGGGTACATCAGCACATGAGCTTGGTTCCAGAAGTTACAAAACTCAGCCTGATGGTCGATGACCCAATCATTAGATTGACAGACTCCGCTATTTTGCAACCTGAGAACCGAGGAGAAGGAAACGTTGCAGTTAAGCGCATATATGGTGGAACTAGTGAGGATCAAGATTAATCCTGCAATGAGCAAGATTTTGAAGGACTTCATGTTACACCTCCTTTCTTATTTTGATAGATGTCTTAAATACAATCCAGCCCGCTGGTTTATGGAATGAGAGAGAGTAAATTCCTGAGGATCTGAAGAACGGCATTGCACTTCCATGTGTGCTTTGACTTTTAAAGAATTTTGTTTATATTACTCAAAGTCAAATTTGCCCTCAACACTTTTATTGGGCAAGTTATTTTTTAAAAATTTAACTTTTTGATGTAAGAATTTCGCATACGTGATCTGAGCCAACGATGAACTCTCACTCATTTCAAACACTTGCCGGGGCGGATATCGCTGTCTCACAAGGACTTACGGGCACACACGGAAAGCGAGACGCTGCACTTCGTCCTACTCAGACAGGCAAGTATCTGCTTGAGACTCAGGGTCGAAGAAGATTCTCCAAGTCATCCGATGTTCAGATCCGATGGACCCTGTGGATATTTAAAGGCTAATAAAAATCTAGCCTTTGGCGGGGTGTCCGAATTTGTCCATTTGGACTCAAATGAGGATCCTGTGGATATGATTTGTACTTAGTATCTATATTTGCTGGTAAGTTTCTTGTTGACTTGAAAAAAAGAGCAGTTATATTGCCCGTGAGAAAAGAGATTTTGCGCCTATAGCTCAATTGGATAGAGCATCTGACTTCGGATCAGAGGGTTGGGGGTTCGAGTCCCTCTAGGCGCGAGCATATGCTGGTTCATGGTTGATAGTTCATGGTTCATAGTCAAGCGATTCTAAGTTTTGCTATCAACTATGAACTGTGAACTATAAACCAGCGAAGCTCGTCCCTATCGTCTAGCCTGGCCTAGGACACCGCCCTTTCACGGCGGCAGCACCGGTTCAAATCCGGTTGGGGACGCTTTTTTATATCAACGACTTGCGGGAATCCAGGAGTAAAAGAAATTCGATTTGTGCCCAATTTGTGACTATCCAGAATGAAAATGACTAAAAACATATCAAAACAAATACAAAATGAAAGTTCCTAACAATCAAAGAAATATTTGATAATATGTTCCTGGAGAACAAGTTACAATAAGACCTATATTAGGCTCTCGGTTCCCGTTTTTCATTTTCG
>CAZOJT010000080.1:0-7049 GCA_964580215.1 uncultured Ignavibacteria bacterium
TGCATTCATACGAATCCCCCTTTAGTAAAGGGGGGATGTAAACAATTATATGCTCCCCTTAGTATTTCCAATTATTCGGGATCTCTCTTTTTCCGGGTCCGTCGTATTCAAAGTTCCAGTCGCCCAATTTGCGCATGGGTTTTTGTCTGGTCATCTCCTCGTAGGCATGAGCCACCAGTCCAGCTATCCGGGAGATGATAAAAAAGCCTTTTCCCATTCTCCAGTCAAATCCCATATCTGATATGATGGCGGCGATGGCGCCATCCACATTTATGGGGAGTTTTTTCCCCAAGGAATTGGACAATTCCGCCTCCACTGCCTGTGCTAGCTCCATATGTCTTCTTAGGAAATTCAAATCTCTGGCTATCTGAAAAAGCTTGACTGTTCGGGGATCGGTTTCGTGCAGACGATGTCCGAAGCCGGGGATTCTTCTCCTTTTGTAGATGAACTCGGAGACCAGTTCCTTAGCTATGGCGGAGACCTCATCCGGTCTTTTCCCCCGATCCTGCAAGATCCTGGCGCACCTTTCTATGGCTCCTCCGTGAACGTCTCCGATGGTCAACACCCCTCCTGCCACAGCCGCATTCAGGGAATTCCCTCCAGAGAGCACATTACGAGTGGAGAGAACCGAAGGAGGGGTGACCCCGTGATCTATGCTGGAGACCAGAATCGCTCTCATCATCTCCGATTCCTCTCTTTTGGGAAGCTCACCTTTTAAGATAAGAAAGACAGCATCGGAAAAAGAAAGTTTCTCCATCATCTCCACGATGTCGTATCCCCTCACCCTTATCTCACCCTTTTTTATCTCTGTTATGGCAGTCTTCCATTTGTTTTGAGTCATTTCTCCCTCCGACAGCTACTTGTTGAAAACCATTCAAAACATACCACAATGATGCGATAAAGTCAATGAATTTGTATCTCCGGTTCGTCTTCTTGTTGTATTTAGGCTGATTTCGCCGGAAGTAAATTGGGTAAGATTTGCGCTCCCGAGTCTGCTGGAAAACTGCTTTCACTGAAGTTTTTGCATTTCGCTTGACAAAAAGCATTTTTGGGCTTTATTAACACAAAATCGATTTGAGTTTTCTGTTTGCACTTCTTGCAAAAGGAAGTCCGCAGGATCTATAGGAAAAGTTCAGGAGGACGGATGATAAAAAGACAGGCTTTAATAACCCTAATATTAATTATACTTCTGTTTCCGACTGATTCCCGGGGTGGTATGAATTTGAATCTGGACGAACCTTTTCCGGGATTTGCCAGCAATGATGTTGGCGATATACGTGTTATGTATCAGCCCGGTGGTGATACCATCATCTGGGTGGGAACCGGCAAGGGAATTTCCAAGACCACCGATGGAGGTGCAAGTTGGTTCTTCTATGATCGGCGAAACGGTTTAAATCAAAATGTGATCTCTGCTTTGGCTGTCTCAGATACCACCTTGTGGGTGGCCACAGCTTACAACAAGTCAATTGAAGGGGAACTGGTGCCTTATGGAAAGGGCTTCAACAAAACTGAAGATTTCGGCGACACCTGGGATTCGTTTATTCCGCAACAGGTCGACTTTGCAGGAATGATCGTCTATGATATCGCCATAGATGATACCACAGTTTGGGCGGCCGCCTGGTATGGGGGGCTTATACGTTCGCAGGATTTTGGACAAACCTGGGAGAACGTGTTTGTGGACTCCTTTGCCCGAAAAGATTTCGAGGAGGGATACTTCCAGCATCTGAACAACCGTTTCTTTGCGGTGGTGGTGGACACGGTTTGTCCGATAGAAAAAAAGTTAAAGAATTCGATCAACGACATTGCCTATGATGGCAAACTAATCTGGGTGGCAACTCAGAACGGTTTGTTTGCCAGCGCAGATTTAGGAAAAAGTTGGTTTGGCTATGACACCACCAGTGGGCTCAATTCGAACGGTGTCTTTTGCCTTGCCGGTGATAGTTCGTTTTTCTGGGTGGGACTTTACAGTGGGGAAGTAAGCTTTCAACCGGATCTGATTCCTCTGCCATTTCCTCTGACCGGGGCGGGTTTCAATTATACTAGCGATTTTGGGGGAACTTGGGACACCGCCCAACTAGAACAAGCGAGTTCCCAGTTCCGATTTGCACGCAGTATCGCTGTGGTTGATACGGTAGTCTGGGCTGCTTGTCACCGCGGTGGACTCATCCGAAGTTTTGATCGAGGAGAGAATTGGGAAAACGTGTTCGTGGACACCAGTGCCGAGAGGAGATACGTGGAGGGAAGGACCGAGTTTAATGATGTATTCACCCATGTTGCGGCAGATAGCTCATCAGCCGACACGCTTGTCGTGTGGGCGGGCACCGAGAATGGTCTGTATAAGTTTTTGTACTCCGACAGTGACTCTGCAGACACAGTTATGTATTTTCTTGCGGGCACCGAGCATTCTCCCCAAGCCGTTCTATCTCTAGGTGTCCAGAATTTAGATGGAAAAAGCACCGTCTGGGTAAACACCGCTCCGGGGGGAGTCTGGTATCCTTCCCCTCTTACTTATAAGACAACTAATGGAGGGAAAACATGGACTTCTTATCTTCCTTCAGTTTGGGTGCGGGATTTTGCTTTTCAAGATTCAACGGTCTGGGCGGCCACATATGGTGGACTAAGAAGAACCAAAGATGGTGGAATGAACTGGGAAACTTTTGAGATTCTCGATACCGTTGGGCAGGCAATAATCCCTTCAAACTTTACCTCCGTGTGTGTAGTTTATAGCACCATCTGGGCAGGCACCATAGATGGGTTGGCAAAATCTGAAGACGATGGGCTGACCTGGCAGGTGACCAAATTTGCTCTTTCTTACAATAAAGCCATCTGGGCAGGAAGTGCGGCGGGAATTTACAAGTTCATATATAATTATCGGGATGTGTTTGATACCGTGCTCAATTATAATTCCTACTGGGATAATATAACCGGAGATTGGGTGGTCAGTCTGGCTATTCAGGAATATGATGGGAAAAAGGTTGTCTGGGCAGGAACTCAGCCCACTTATTCCGGTGTAAATGGTGCCAGCTTTAGCACAGATGATGGAGCCACCTGGAACACAACCCTTTCGGGTGATCGGGTCTGGAATTTTGCTTTTGACGACCAGGTGATCTGGGCGGCTACCAGTTCCGGGCTAAAAAGGTCCTATGACTGGGGAGAGAACTGGGAAATTTTTAATTACATGGAAGATAAGGATGAAATCAGCAAGAAGAAAATCTCCAGCACCGAATTTACTTCGGTCGCCATAATTGATAGAGAGGTGTGGGCGGGAAATGCTGATGGATTGGTCAAAAGCCAAGACAACGGAGATTCTTGGGATGTAATTCGCACTGCCGTCCCCATTGGAACAGAGGGGTCAGAGACGGCTTACGCTTATCCTTCGCCTTTTTCCCCGATTCTGGAAGGTGGACAGGTGGTAAGAATTCATCACCGCCCCCGACAGGATGGACCGGTCACCATAAAAATATATGATTTCGCCATGAATTTGGCTATTACCCTGGTGGATGGTCAGCACCGAAATGGAGACGTGGAATATGACGAACCCTGGGATGGGAAAAATGAAAAAGGTGATTGGGTTGCCAACGGGGTCTATTTCTTCAAGGTGGAGGCTCCCGGTGACCAGACTGAATGGGGAAAGCTGGTCATATTAAAGTAATTTTAGCAGATGAGTCTGTCGAGAGATTACAAAAATACCCTTTATGTCATTCTGACCGAATTTGGATCCACAGGAAACGAAGTGAAGAATCCAAGAAATTCAATATCTTTCAGATTTGAGATTCTTCCCCCGCCAAAGGCGGGGTCAGAATGACATTTTTCGACCACCTCAGACCTTAGGAATGAATTGGATACAAGGAGAAGAAAGATGTTTAAGAAATGTATTCTAAAAATATTTCTGATCTTGATGATATTTTGCCCAGCCGCTTTCGCAGAGACCGGGGATGGAGGGTATGCGGATGCGTTCCTTCAACTGGGCTTTGGAGCCAGAGCCTTAGGTATGGGTGGAGCGTTTGTGGCAGTGGCGGATGATGCTACCGGAGGATTTTTTAATCCAGCCGGCTTGGTTCAGATCACCAAACGCACCTTCGGAGCATTTTATAGGAAGATGACCCTTGACCGAAGATTAAGCTACATCATTTACAATCAACCTATACGGGATGAAGCGACCATCGCTGTATCCTGGGTCAATGCAGGGGTGGGGGACGTGATGGGCAGAGATTCAGACGGAAATCTAACCGAAGAGATCTCAAATTATCAGAATGCAGTTCAACTGTTTCTGGGGCGTCGGATCATAGACCAATTATCAGTGGGTTTGGCAATAGAATACATCCAGTATAATCTGGCTAACATCAACGCTTATGGAGTTGGTTTCGGTTTCTCCGCTATAGGAAGACCAATACCGGAACTGCGATTGGGGGCGGCCGTGGAGAATGTGGGAATGAAATACTCCTGGACCTCCGGAGATTATTGGAAGCGCCATGATCCTGATCTTCTGGGCTCTTCGGTCACAGAAGAATTTCCCTTCAATTTAAGGTTGGGTGCCTCTTATCTCCTTTTAGACGGTAGAGTTCTTCTTTCCTCTGAGCTTGACAAGAATGAAAAACAGGAGGCGAAGATTCATCTGGGAGTGGAAGGGTGGGCGTTGGAAAATGTAGCCGGAAGGATAGGATACGATAGAGGCTCATTAACCTTTGGTCTGGGATTAAGACATAAAATTCAAACTGCCGTTTTAGGTTTTGACTACGCCTTCATAACCAGCCGGGTGGAGGATAGTGCAGATCATTTGATCTCTCTTCAATTTGAATTCTGAGACTGAAAGACCACAAGGGCAAATCTGTGTAGTTGCCCGATTCATCGGGCAAATGAGTGCTTGATGAATCAAGCAACTATCTTTAAATGAACATTTAGTCTGAAATTTATAAATTAACTGGACAACGCACATGATTTGAATGATAAACAAAAAGCGCAGGCTAAAGCTCATTTGAGTCAAATGACCTGCGGCTACCAGTTTATGCTTTCGTTGAGAAAGAATATAGAGGTAGCCGCCCATTTGGGCCGTAAAAGAAAAACAATCAAAATTATGTGCAGGCTTCAATTCACTTATGGTGTTAAAAAGACTCAGCGAAAGCGTTTATTGTATCCTGGGAGGAGAGAAAGAAGCTAACACCGGATTTGTGGTGGGTAAAAACGGGATTATGGTTGTTGATACCACCTTTTCCCCCTACCATGCTACACTGATGTTGAGGAAGATAAGATCGGTTACCCAGAAGCCGATCAGGTACGTATTTAATACCCATCATCATTCTGATCACACCTTTGGTAATCAGGTCTTCGCCGCCAAAGTGGTAGCTTGCCGGGAATGCAAAAAGATTATGAGCACTCTCCTTGAGACGGAATGGAGTAAAGAATCCATCCAGAAATGGACAGATGAAAATCCAGAATGGAAGGAAAAATTAGCCAATCTGAAGATAACCCTCCCTGATCTGATCTTTGATGAGGAATACGAAATAGACTTGGGTAACCTGAAAGTAAGTTTAAGAAATCTGGGTGGTCATACCAAGGATTCTTCCATTGCTTACCTTCCCTCCTCAAAAGTTTTGTTTGCTGGCGATCTCATTTTTCAGGGACGATATCCGTATACAAAAGATGCGGATACGCAAAAATGGCTTTCGGCTTTGAATACCATACAGCTTATGGATTTTGAGGTTTTGGTTCCCGGACACGGATTTTTGTGTAACAAAAAAGAGGTAGAGAACCTCATCGGTTATTTTGAGAACCTTTTGGAAAACTGTAAAAGGTTCATTCAGGAAAATCTTCCCTTAGCAGAAATTATAAAGAGAAAGGAATTTTTTAAATTTGCCCGGCGCAATGTGAACAGACACCAAGAGAATATCAGAAAAGTTTATGCTGAACTGACCCAAGGATAATCCTGAAGGAGAAAAAATTGAAGAATAAAGTTGTTTTTTCTGTTTTTGTATTACTTTTCCTTTGCGCTTTTTTGGTCTCCGAAGCAGATTCCAAAAATGATAAAAGTGGCACCTCAAGTTTGAGCTTTTTGAAACTTGGAGCCAGTGCAAGGGCAGTGGGCATGGGGGAGGCTTTCTGTGCCCAATCTAAGGGGGTGGCTTCGCCCTTCTGGAACCCATCAGCACTTTCGGGCATACAAGGAACGCAGATCAGTTTAACCCATACTCAGTGGTTTCAGGATGTAACTGCCGAACATTTCTCCTTCGCCGTTAGAGTGGAGAGAAATGTTTTTGGTTTGAGCCTTTCTCTGGGCAAGGTTCCGGACATTCAAAAAAGGGGGGATGTTGCCACCACCGAGCCGCTTGCGCTTTTTGATGCTCACGATGTGGTCGTCTCGTTTTCCTACGCCCGGGATTTGAGAAACAAATATGCCATAGGATTTTCAGTAAAATGGATCTACGAGAAGATCGACATCTCTTCAGCCAGTGGGCTGGGGTTCGATGTGGGCGGTATCTGTTCTCCTTTCGCCGGGACGGGGAAATCTGTTTTGGAAAACCTCAGCTTGGGGATGGCGATTTTGAATCTTGGCTCTAAGATGAAATTCGAAAAAGACAGCTATCCCCTTCCCACCCAATACAAAGCCGGAATGAACTATTCTGCGGAAAGAGAAAGTTGGCAAAGCGATTTCACCTTGAGCCTGGATATGGTCAAATCGAGAGACGATGATATGAAAGTCCATCTGGGTGGAGAATATGGCTTATACGAAAGCTTCAAGTTGCGATTGGGTTATCAGTCAGGTTATGACGAAAAAGACCTTTCCTTCGGTGTGGGGATAAAATTCAAAAAGTATGCCATTGACTACGCTTTTCTTCCCTATAAATCAGATTTGGGTGATGTCCACTGCATCTCTTTGGACGTCGAATTTTAGAATGAGATTTTCTTCTGGAGTGTCCCGCTTTAGTGGGACCTTAAAACCGGTTCACCTAAAGGATGTGTTGAAAAAGTGTCATTCTGGGCATAATGCTCAAAAGGCATTGCTTTTTTTACTGAGAACAGAGGTGTAAATACCGCGTGAAATATGAATCACG
>CAZOJT010000081.1:0-6989 GCA_964580215.1 uncultured Ignavibacteria bacterium
TATGCCTCCGTTATCATCAACAACAAAAAACCAACACGTTTTTTCCATTAACCCGCTATTGGCGATTGTAATTGTGACCAAGTGGTTGACCTCGGTGATGTGCTTCATCTGATCAACTACCTATACAAAGGCGGACCGGCTCCAAGTTGTTAGTTGCTCCTTGTGGATGTTATCATCCACAAGGGATTCATCATATAGGAGAGGGGCTGGGGATGATAACATCCCTAGCGAGCAGAAAGGCGGACCGGCACCAGGCTGTTAGTTTTCGTTGCCGAACTACTCAGGCAGGCATATACAAAAGCCCCAGTTCTAAGAGAGTTGGAAATCCCGCCAAAGGTGGAGCTGGGGCTTTTCTTTTTGCGCTTAGGTGTGAACCATACGGATGAAAAAGTCTCTCCTCGAGGCGGGATGGATTCCCGCCTCTATGGGACACAATGACTTATCACCAATAGAGCAGGGCATTTAGCCCTGCCACAGGAGTTTTTCAACAGCCCCATACGGTTCATTACACTGTATAGAACATACCTAAGAACTTACTAAGAGGAGCAGGAAACAGTTTACATCTTATTATTCGTATGAATGCTTCGCATTGATTTTTTCTCCCCCATGCGAATTCTGCACCTTGATGCCTGTTTTGGGCTTGACTTGTCCACAGGATCCAGATTCGGAAAATCCCCCTTTAGCAAAGGGGGATTTAGGGGGATTTTCCAAGTTTCAAATCCCCCCCTTCCCCCCTTTTTTCTAAAGGGGGGATGTAAACAATTATATGCTCTCCTTAATAAGGTTGACAAATAAGGATGCGTATGCATTCATACGAATTTGTCAAGCAGGCTACGCCATGCTTGACCTACAAAACTACAAAGGAGGACCGGCACCGGGTTGTTAGTTACTTGTCGGGCAGTCTGAATGGACAGCCCGACCTACCGCTCTGGAACGCACATATAGAAGCCCCAGCCCCGCCAATGGTTCGATTTCGCTCACCATAAAAGGCGGGGCTGGGGCTTTTCTTTTTACCCTTAGGTGTGAACCATGCGGTTCACCACACTGTATTGGGCATACCAAAGAACCTAAGTCATCAGGTATGCAAGCTTGATGTCAGCTACAGCCCTCCACAGGAGATGGACCTCCCTTGAATAGATAATTTATTAAATACAGTATATCTCCCAAATCCACCACACAATCGCCATTGGCATCTCCTGCCTCCAGAGGCTCGGGAGGAGATCCGTCCTTGTAAAGGTAATTTGCCAAAAATAGGATGTCTTCCAAATCTACGATCTCGTCACCATTAACGTCTCCATAGAGATATGGACCCGGCTTTTTCAACCAGTCCAGCACCCTTTGCATCACAAAATCCGGCTTGCTCAACCACTTTCCGTGGAATTGACTCCCGCCGGAGTTTATTGCCTCAAATCCAAATCCAAACACCACCACCTTGAAGAAGTCATTTTGAAATTTAGCGCCGGCAACCAAGTCGGTGGGGGTAAATCCTGAGTTAGCATAAACCAAAACCGTATCCGCCTCAGAATCAGGAACTAAGTTATCCTTGGAGGTCTGATTGTCGGCTCCCGGATACTGCTCTGGACGAATCCACAGAGTGTCCCCCACCTCATCTCCCGGCTGTCCTGCCACCAGATGTTTGGCATTATTCCCATCGTAGCCCACATGCAGATAGTCTGTTAGAAATTGCTGAAAAAGAGGATTAGCCGAGCCGGAGAGAACCTCCACCGCATCCTGACTGGTCAAAAACAGCCTGCCGCTGTTATCTAAGAACCCCATCAAAGTTAAAATATCCTCATCTGAGAAAACCGAATCTCTGTGATCTCCAGTAAACCAGATCACCGCATCATAATCAGACAGTTGAAAGCTTTCATCGGGTCGGTTAGTCTTATCCCATATATCATACAAAGGACCTAACAGATTCAGAGCCTCGGCATAGTAATTTTCTATGTTTGAGCCAAAATCATCGTCCACCAGAAGAATGCTGGATTTACCTATCCAGATCTCTTTGGTCCAGCTTTTGGTGTAATCCCCTCCATTTCCAGTAATCTGGAAGGTGAAGTTCATCCTTTTGGGAGCGAAATCCGGGGGAACCCAGAATTGAATCGGATCGGAGTAGTTGTCTACGGTGTCGTGCACTAATATATCACCCAAATCGGAACGGTCGTTTATGAAAAGTATTCCATCCGTATCAGCCCAAGCTGTAACTTGCGCTCCATTCAGTGGAACCCATATATTAGAGAAGGTCACATAGATGTTAACAGTTTCCTCTGGTTCCGGTCTTAGGTTTCCATTGCCTCCGGAGGAGTCCTCCAGAAAGAAATCTTCTAAAGTGACGAAAGGACCGGCAGGGATGTAATATATCAGGTCGGTAGCATATCCGATATTACAGGTGTTATATTTTATATAGAAATAGCCACCCATGCCCCAGCCGGTGCCCCAACTGTTTTTTCCAATCCAGGCGCCATCGCCACCACATAAGGTATCGTTCCATCCAATAAGCAAAATGGCGTGGTTCGCTGGCTCGAAGCCGATGTGTTCATAACATCCTCCGGAATAGCTGAAGAAATCGTTGTAAACGGTCATGGCGCAAGATACCGGTCCGGTAAAAAGGGCGGTTTTGATGGCGTCCACATTGTTAGCCACCGGAGTCCATCCAGTTATCTTGGCGAAAACTTCGCAGAGTCCTTGAATACAGGGGTCGGTATCGTTAGCGTGGTAGGGCATGCATTCCTCGCTCACCGAGCCAAAGTCCCGGAATAGCTCATAAGCATAACTCATCCAGCCTCCGTCGCATCCCCAGCCATAGGCTCTGCAGGAGAGAATCTGTTGTTCAGAAAGATCGAGCTCCTTCTCTCCATAGATTTTCGCCATTGCCTCTAAAGCTCCCAGAGCACCAAAAGCCCAACAGCTCCCACAACTCCTTTGATCCTTAACCGGGGTGACCCCAGCCGAATCGCGCCAGTCAAAAACTACAGGGAAAATCACCTTTTGGGGAGCTTCTATTTTTGTGGCGTTTTTGAACCAGTCATCGTACCATTCAGGCACATCCAAACCCAAAAGCTTCTGCCTTTCTTCCTCCGAAAGTCCGGAAACTGAGGTCCTGCCCGCGGTCCAATTATAACCATGCTGATCAATCATCTTCTGAACTTCTTCTATTTCCTGGTCCACTTTGTCCTTCGAAAGTGCAGAGCCAGATAAAAAGAAGATGAGCACCAAGAAAAGAAAGGCACAATTGATAATTCTGAAACTTTTCATCTCAAACTCTTTCTGAAAAGATTTAAGCCGAAGAGCTTCTCTTTTTTTTCTCTTCAAAGATTTTTTTGTTCCTTCTAGCCCAGATGTTTTGAGGGTCGGCAACCGTTCAAGACTTGTCCAGTTACTACTCTCTGTTCCACTTAATAACTTAACACAATTTCCTGATAAGTCAAGCCAAAACAGCCAGTAATCTGGGAAACGGAAGGTAGAAAGTTCCCCCTTGCTGGTGTGGGGGAAGAATGGCAAGATGTGGATTGAAGAATGGTTCGTGAGGTGGAGAGTGGGAGGAAAGGGGGCTCGCCCAGTCTAGGCTGAAAAAATGTATGGACATATTCTCCATATGATGGTTTTTTGGATGGCGTAAGAAACCAAATCACCAAGGATGGAGAGATGTGTCCGATCAAATATTACACAAATATGCGACTAAGTAAAGACCCAAAACTGCTTCGCTAAAATGGTCAAATATGCTCGAGATCACGGCGTCAAACCTGCTAACGTGATCGAGTGATAGTTTTGGAGTGCTGAGAAGACATCTGAAGGTCATGGGATATTTAGGACACCTGGAGTTGCAACCGGATGATCTTCGGTTTGCGTTTTTACTTCAATAACAAATGGAAACTGAGAACTGAAAGAATTCAACTCATGGCTAAACACTTCGAAAAGATAGCTTAAAACTCACATGGAAGGAACACCTGAAATCGCTAAGTTTAATTTACACAGAAACTTGGCACCACTCTCGGCTTTTCACTAAGGTTGTTTGCTTGTGCAAAAAAATCTGGGTGGACACGAGCATTCGCCCCAACACCTTTTGTGAAGGCACTTAAGGATGAAACAGAAATTGTTTGCATAATAAGAAAATAAAGTTAAATTAACTTTTCGTGAACTAAAGTTTTGCTGAAGGTGAGACTTTTGATTGATTTACATACCCATACGGTTTTAAGCGATGGAACGGTGCTTCCATCAGAGTTAGTAAGATACGCGGAGATTTCAGGATATGAGGCTATCGCCCTCACTGATCATGTTGACTCCGGAACTGTGGAGACTATCCTAAAACAACTGATTAAGGTGGCGGAGGATATAAACCGGCTGAAGAGGATTAAGGTTTTGCCTGGAATTGAGATAACTCACATGCCACCTTCTTTGATTACAGACATGGCAAAGAAGGCCAGAAAACTGGGGGCAAAGATTGTGGTGGTGCATGGCGAATCGCCAGTTGAACCAGTAGCTTCAGGGACTAATCTTTCTGCTTTGCAAAGTGATGTCGATATACTGGCTCATCCGGGAATGATCAAAGAGGAGGAGGTAAGGCTGGCTAAAGAGAGGGGAATTTATCTGGAGTTGTCCGCTCGCAAAGGACACAGTTTGACCAATGGTCGCCTGGTTATGCTGGCAAGAAAATACCAAGCTAGCCTGGTGATCAACACGGACGCCCATGCACCTGGGGAGCTTTTCTCCGAAGATCTCTTAAGAAAAGTCGGCTTGGGCGCGGGACTGACTGAGGAAGAATTAAAAGAGGCGCTTCAGAATTCTATGGAACTGGTGGAGAAAAGGTTTTAGCTGGTATCAATTTTTAGTATGCCAACTATCGACAAAGCCGAAGGTTCATACTCCACGATCTTTCAAATCTGAAAGGGAAAATGAAGATCAAATTCACCAAAATGCAGGCTCTGGGTAATGACTACATCTACGTTGATTGCTTCAAACAAAAATTAGCTGGGGTTAATCTATCTGTTCTGGCAAAAAAAATATGTGATAGGCATTTTGGAGTTGGTGCAGACGGCTTGATTTTGGTGGCACCCGGCAGGACGCACAAATTCAAAATGATCTTCTATAATCCGGATGGGACAGAAGCGGAGATGTGTGGCAATGGAATTCGATGCTTTGCCCGCTTTCTTTATGAGCATGGTTTGTCCAAAAGGAAACTTCAAAGTATAGAAACCAAAGCCGGGATAATCCATACAGAAATAATTAGCACGGGCGATGATTTTCTGATTCGGGCGGATATCAGGAAGCCTATACTGGAGAGGAAAAAGATACCAGTAAAAGGAAAAGCAGAATTTTGCATAAATGAAACATTGAAACTGAATGGACAAAAGGTAAAAATCACCAGCCTCTCTTTAGGAAATCCTCACACGATAATATTTGTAAAAGAGTTCAACTCAGCGTGGAGGAAGATTGGACAAATGGTAGAGAATCATCCCACTTTTCCTCGAAGGACTAACGTGGAGTTTGTGAAGATTCTAAGCCCGAAAAAGATTCAACTGAAGATATGGGAAAGAGGAGCAGGGGAGACTTTAGCATCCGGAACCGGAGGTTCAGCGGCAACGGTAGCCGGCGTGCTTTCCAAAAAACTCAATCGTAGGGTAACGGCGCTATTTGACAAAGGTACGCTTGAGATAGAATGGAAAAAGCAGGATGGTCACCTTTATATGACCGGTCCAGCGACCTCGGTTTTCTCCGGGGTGTATGATTATAGATAAAGATGATTATTTGCGACGCTTGAGCAGAATACAGAAACGCCAGAACCTAACTTAAGTTAGGTTCTGGCGCTCCTCAAAAAGAACAAATTGGAGTGTTCACCTTATGGTTATTGATTATTTATTCAATACACAAACCAGTGTAACGGAGAATTTTTTGCGAACCGGACTCGAACTCCTCGAGAATTGATGATATCCGGATGTCAAGTATAATACATCTTTGACAGTTGCAAAGCTAAAGGTCCTGCAAACCCGCATAAAATAAGGATTCACTTTCAAGGAAGTTCAAAATGTAGTGCACTTTCTTGGGTATAAAGTTAGAATTAACCTGAAATAAGAGTAATCACTACTTAGTAGTGATATGTTTGTCGGGAAAAAGAAATCAGGGCCACGAGAGTATTTAGTAATAGTAGAAAATTATAGAGAAGGCAGAAGGGTAAAACAGCGCACTATAGCCAACCTTGGACGACTTGATGTTTTAAGAAACTCTGGCAAACTGGACTCTATAATAAAAGGCCTATCGCAGTTTTCAGAGAAGGTGGCGGTAATATCAGCTTTTCAAAAAGATGAATCTCTTAAGTGTTGGGTAAAGGAATGGGGAAGCTATCTGGTGTTTCGTCGTCTATGGGAGCAATTAGGTTTAGCAGAGGTAATAAAGGGGATTCAAGCGGAAAGGAAAAGGAAGTTAATCTTGAGGGGGATAGATTTATTGTTTGTCTAAATCCTGAGGAAGAAAAAAGAGATAGAGAAGTTAGGGAAAAACTTATTATTGAACTCGAAGAAAAGATAAGAACAAAACCATCTTCCTTAATTGGCAATAAAGGCTATAGGAAACATTTAAAAGTAGGAAAGGGATCGATTAGACTTAATAAGGATAAAATAAAAGAAGAGTCACGCTTTGATGGAAAGTTTGTATTGACGACTAATACCGACTTGCTCGCAGAAGAAGTGGCGCTTACCTATAAGAACCTATGGCAGGTTGAATATGCCTTTAGAAATTTAAAAAGCATCCTTCAAAACCGACCTACTTATCACCAAACCCCAGAGAACACCAAGGGTCATATATTTTGTAGCTATCTATCTTTGTTACTGTCCCAGATGGGTCTCCGTCATCCCGCCACGGAGTGTAGCTTTTTCAACAAGCTCTGAAGGGCACCCTGAACCAACGGAGATAGAAAGGACAAATGTTATATGGAAGAATGGGGGTTAATGGAAAAAACGTGTTGGTTTTTTGTTGTTGATGATAACGGAGGCATA
>CAZOJT010000082.1:0-6966 GCA_964580215.1 uncultured Ignavibacteria bacterium
GCCTCCGTTATCATCAACAACAAAAAACCAACACGTTTTTTCCATTAACCCAGAATCTTTATGCAGGAAAGAATTAGATTCACTTTTCAGGGTAAAATCACTTCTTCCCCACGGGCATTATTCCCAGAGGCTCTTCCCCGATTCCCATGGCTTTTTTTACCTCATCATCATCAAAAGCTCCGATAAACACAGTCCCCAGATTGAGGCTTTCTGCCTGCAGGTAGATGTTCTCTCCCGCAGAACCCACCTCCATGTGGACATACCGGATGCTTCTTTTCCCATATTTTTTCTGAGTCCTTTCATAAACTGCGGCGATGATCAAAGTGACAGGAGCTTTTAATATCTCATCCTGATAAAGTGAAGCTTGGGTGATCTTTTCCCGCAGATCGCCTTCTTTCTTCTGGGTAATGATGTGCTTTCCCGGATCATAATGATAGAGTCCGGGCTTCAGTCCTTTCACCTCTCCTGTCACCAGATATATCTCCAGAGGATATAAAGCCCCGGCGGAAGGAGCGGTTCTGCCTCCCCACTTTGCCGTTTGACCCTGTGCCGCCCAGAGAAGTTGTGAGATCTGTTCGACGGTGAGAGAATCCTTTCCGTAATCCCTTACCGATCTGCGCTCCAAAAGCGCCTCTTCTACGCTGGTGGGGCTTTTAAGTCTTGGCTTAGGCAATTTCATGCTCTCTCCTTTTGCTTGGGTTCCTTCATCCGCCAGAAGTTGTATGCCATGCTGGGTGAAAAGGTAGGTTACTACCCCTGAGAAAACCATCACAAAAACGATAATTAATTTGATCCTCTTTCTCATCAGAAACTCCTTTCATCTTCTTCTGAAGGTTCACAAATCTGAAATAGCCTTTCTCTCACATACGAAATATAATGGGAAGAGAGTAGGTCGGATATGTCCCGCCGAAGGCGGGGATTTCGGACCTACAAATGTAGCGTCCGCAGGTATGAACCATATGGTTCATACCGCAGGATCACAAGATTCTTAAAATAGTTTTTCCTTCACATTCGAAATATACTGGGAAGAAAGCAAAGATCAAGACTTTTGTGGAGAAGAGTTTAAACTGCTAGAGGAATTTAAGTTGTCGCACGAATTGAGCCTTGTGGGTCAGGCATGGTCTTTAGACCTGCTTGACATTACTAATTTTATCAAGCACCCTACGGGATGCATGACCTACAAAACTATCTATAAATTTATTGTTTCAATGAAGGGACAAAATATTGGAGACATGAAAAGTGGAGGAGGGCTGAACTAAATAGAGAATGTGAAATCCATTTCACATTTTTTGGGGGCATAATTTACCCTTTAGAAAAGGAGAGATTTTATAAACGAAGGTTCAAAGAAACCTATTTCAATTTTAACCAAACCACCAAAAGCTGTTATTTTTCATCTCATTTAAGTCTAATTTTTTTATTTTTTTCCGTTTTGAGATCTTGGTTATGGGCACTGTCGGATCTGCCCAGGTGGTTTTGCTTTTTCTAAGAGTCTTCGAACGCCTTTTTTTGGTCTGGTTTCTTTTTGGCAAAGAGCTTAATTTTTGTCTTTTCATCTTGTCCCCCCTTAAAAGATTTGTTGAAAGAGCCCCGCCTCGGGGCGGGGCTCTTTCAACAAGGGTTTCCCTTCAGGATAAATCCTTTAGGGCAAATCCTTTTTGACCTGCTGTTTACTGATTAGTTGGGGTTTTTGACTCTTCCCAGTAATCCAGGGTGCCCTGTAGCACTATCCGATACTCTCCGGTGGTCGGATTAACCATCTCCACCTTTGCTCTGCAAGTGGTAGAGTTATACATAAGGTCGTTTAGGTTATGCTCCAGAGCAGCAGGAGAAGTTGGAGTTCTCTCTAACACCGAAAAATTCTGATATCTGAACTTGTTCACCTTTTTCACCCCCTTCTGCTTTTTGAAGTTTTAGGTTTTATTGATTCAAGATACATCCCCAAAAAAAGAGAGAGAACAAATGATAGAAAGATGTTTTAATGATTAGACCACCAGGTCTCTGGGTTCTCCCAATCCAGTGTGCCATGGAGGACGATACGATACTCTCCGGTCTCCGGATTAATCGAATCCACCTTAACCTTGGCGTTTATCGAACACGATACCAGGTCGCTGATCCTTGTCTGCAGATAGGATGGAGACATCGGACTTCTCTCTATGGTCCTGAAATCCTGAAAATTGAATCTCTGCATATTTTTCACCCCCTCTCTTGTTATGTTTTCCCTTCAGGGTAAATCCTTCAGCACGAGCCTTCAGGACGAGTCCCTTCCGGGTGAATCCCCCCTCTTTTTGGGAATATCTCTTTTTTGGAATTGCTTAAGGAAGCTTTATTGTTTGGTGCTCAATTGCCTCATTTTTATCAAAAGAACAGCATAGAACTCGCGCATATTTTGAAAGCAATCCCGGGTTGTCGGGATTTTCATCTTTTGCCTTCAGGAGCGGATCCTCCTCTTCCTGAAAGGAGATCAACTTTTCAATCTTTGTTTTTACCTCATCCGGATTCTTAAAGGAGAGTTTATCGTTCATTTTGTCTGCTCCTTACTTGAAAGTTTGCTAAGTTGCTAAGGAATGTTCGAGATTCAAAAATCCAAAGTCTTTAAGTTTTTTCAACAAGGATAGAACAAAGCTTTTCTTCCAGCCAAACTCTGAGCTTATTTGAGAAGCCAGGGGATCAAGCTGGGTTTGCCGTTGGAGTGATTTGTTTCCATAAAAATATTTAGCCAGATATATTAAGGCATAATATCTTCGGGACAGGCTTTTGTTTGTCAGAAGCCTTTTCAATAGATCCGCCGCAAAGAAGGCAGAAAATACGCCCACCTTTTTGTCTTTACATTCCACAAATACGTCAAATCTATAGTAGGGGTCTTTGTATCCACAGGTTATCCCACTACAGGAATTCATCCCGGTTATATTTGACTGAAGATCAATGATTATGTGCTCCATGATGTGGGCGATATCAGTTATCTTCTCTAAGTGTTCAGAGGGAGGACCCTTTTTGCCCGACTTTAAATCTTCAATAAGGTGCTCACCACACTGATGTCTTTCCAAAGAGGGTAGAAGCTTTATAAGTTTCATAAAGATAGAAGAAATATCCGTGTTGCCTTTTTGAACTTCAGGAGCTTGAACGTCTAACACCACCTTAACTTTTTTACTTCCCGGTCTGAACCTCGGGTTCAGACTAAAGATCTCCGGAAAATCTCCGTAGAAAATCTCTTTTATTTCTAAAAAGTCCTTCAAAGGAAAGCCATTTTTTTACCAGAATGGTTTATCGAAATAAAGGTTGCATTAATTTTGTCGGCAAAACAAAGCTCTTCTTTATCTTTATTTGAAAAAATCTTTAATTTTTTTGTTGACTTTTGCATCTGATCGACTAAATTCTTGGTTTGTGACAAAAGTAACAAGCTTTTGGTTAAGAAAAAGCTCAGTTGCTTTAATTTCGGGAAAAATGCAAACCTTTTTTAAGGAGCAATTGCCATGAATGGAAAAACAGGAAAGGGTAGTGCTTATGGCTGGCTTCTCCAGAGGATCACCGGGATCTTTTTGGCTTTCTTTTTGATCCTTCATATCCAGGCGCTTCATTTTACCAAAGACTGGAGGATAGATTTTAGCCTGGTGACTTCCCGACTGGAGAACACCGGATGGGTGATCTTCTATCTGATCTTCGTGCCAGCCGGACTTTTTCATGCTTTCAACGGAGCCTGGGAGGTGATCCATGATTATCGTCCCCAAGCGGGAACAGTCAAAGCGGTCAAGACCCTGCTTTGGGTTCTGGGAATTGCCATCTCCGTCTGGGGATACTATCTGATAATTACGTTTAACAAAGGAGCATAAAGATGTATGAACCTAAGTCCGGTTTTTTCAAAAAATACAAGGATGAAGTTAGCTTAAACCCTAATGTGGGAACTTGGGCCTGGCTTTTGCATCGGATAACAGGCGTGATTCTGGTGCTTTATCTTTTCATGCACTTCCTTGTCCTGAGTTCCTCTATCGGAGGAGAGGGAAGCTTCAACGCCTGGTTGTCCAAGGTTCAAAACCCGGTCTTTCATCTTCTGGAAATCGGACTGGTCGCGGTAGTGGCTTTTCACCTTTTGAATGGCCTCCGCATCATCATAGCCGATTTCTTCTTCTTGACCAAGCCCCATAAGACCATTTTCTGGATAGCCATGATCATATTTCTGATCTTTCTGGTTATCACTCTGGTTGTCTTTTTGCCCCGGGCATTTTCACCTCATTAAAGGGAGGAGATCAGATGTTATTTCATGACGTATTGATAATCGGCGGAGGACTGGCGGGCTTGAGGGCAGCTATCGCCGCAGCAGAAAAAAAGGTGGACGTGGCCATAGTTAGCAAACTTTATCCTCCCAGATCGCACTCCGGACAGGCACAGGGGGGGATAAATGCCGCCTTAGCCAACAATCCCAAAGCACATGATGACACCCCGGAAAAACATGGATTCGATACCATCAAAGGGAGTGACTATTTAGCCGATCAGGAAACCTCCATATATTTGACAGAGCAGGCACCGGAGGCTGTCTTTGAAATAGAGCACTGGGGTTGCCCTTTCAGCCGAACCGAGGAAGGAAAGATCGCTCAAAGACCCTTTGGTGGGGCTGGTTATCCCCGCACCTGCTATGGGACAGACAAAACCGGCCATTACATCCTGCAAACCCTATTTGAGCAGACGATCAAACGTAATATCAAGGTTTACAATGAATGGGAGGTCATCGGACTGGCAAAGGATGTGAATACCTGTTGCGGGGTGATTGCTCTGAATATGCATTCTGGAGAGCTTCAGGCTATGGGAGCTAATGCAGTGGTATTTGCTACCGGTGGCTCCGGTCGAATGTATGGAAACACCACCAACGCCATACCCTCCACCGCCTTTGGAGTAGCTATGCCTTATTGGGCGGGAATTCCTTTGAAGGATGTGGAATTTATCCAGTTCCATCCGACTTCACTTTATCCCAGCAATATCTTGATGACAGAAGGATGTAGAGGCGAAGGAGGGATATTGGTAAACAGGGAGGGAGACAGGTTTATGAAGAAATATGTCCCCAAGGCTATGGAGCTGGGACCCCGGGATATAGTGGCTCGGAGTGTTCAGACTGAGATTTTAGAAGGGCGGGGATTTGAAGACGCTTATGTTTATTTGGATTTAAGGCATCTGGGAAAAGCCAAGATCATGGAGCGTCTCCCCGGAATCAGAGAAATCACTATGGATTTCAACGGCATCGATCCAATTGAAGAACCTATCCCCATACAACCAGGGACACATTATTACATGGGAGGAATCGACGTCAATATAGACGGAGCCAGCCCCCTTAAAGGCTTTTATGCGGCGGGAGAATGTGCCTGCGTCAGCGTTCATGGTGCTAACAGGTTAGGAGGAAATTCCTTGCTGGAGACGGTGGTTTTCGGGAAAAGAACAGGAGCTTCTGCAGGTGAATACGCGAAGGATAAACCGAAACAACCCAAGACCAATGCTTTAGAGCGAACCCTGAAAAGAGAAGAGGAAAACCTGAGTCGGATGCTTAGGTCAGATGGCAATGAAAATCCCTACAAGATTAACGCTGAATTACGAAAACTGATGCCGTTAAAGGCAGGACTGTTTCGCGATGAAAAGAATATGACGGAGGGATTAGCCCAAATTAAAGAGTTGAAGGAGAGATTCAAAAAGATCAGACCGGTCGCCTCCGGCAGTAGTTTTAACTTCGATAAGATATGGGTCATGGAGATTAAGGGAAATCTTGACGTGGCGGAGGCGTTGATGGCTGGAGGTTTAGCTCGACAGGAAAGTCGCGGTTCTCACTTTCGCACCGATTTCCCCAAAAGGGATGACGTAAACTTCTTAAAGCACACCATCGCCATCCATACTCCCGAAGGACCAAAGCTTTCCTACAGAGATGTTCAGATAACCAAGTATCAACCTGTAGAAAGAAAGTATTAGACTGAGACTGAGAGGGAGGAGTATTAACCTAAAGAAAAGGGAAATGTGCTATGACTGAATTCAGAATACTACGATACGATCCGGATAAGGACAAGGAGCCTCATTTCCAGACCTATACTTTTGACAGCCCCAAAGGAATGACCGTTCTGGAAGGTCTGATCCATATCTTTGAGAACATAGACAGCACCTTGGCCTTCAGGTCAATGTGTCGGGCAGCGGTCTGCGGCTCCTGCGCCATGCACATAAACGGCTTATACAATTTAGCTTGTAGAACCCAGATCGATAAGCTGGGGGGCAAAGTTGTATTAAGACCCCTGGCCCACCTGCCTATAATTAAGGATCTGGTGGTCGATTTGGAGCCTTTCTTTGAACAGTACAAAAAGGTGTTGCCGTATTTGATCCCCAAAGAAGACCCTCCGGAGAAGGAATACCTTCAGAGCGAGAAAGAAAGAAAGAAGCTCGATCCCTGGGTCGATTGCATTCTTTGTGCCGCCTGCTATGGTTCCTGTCCGGTTGAAGCCACAGACCCGGAATACTTAGGACCTGCCTCTTTGATGAAGGCTTTGAGATTCATCGACGACACGCGGGACGGGAAAGCAAAAGAAAGGCTGGCTTTTGTAGCCACAGACTTTGGTGTTTTCCGATGTCACACCATCTTCAACTGTCAGAAGGTCTGCCCCAAGGACTTGGATCCCACCAAGGCTATTGCCAAGTTGAAGATGAAAGCATTATTCGGATAAACGGTTCCCCGGATGACACCAAGATATGTGAGTCTTGTTCGTCACGGATGCCTCCGTCCGTGACGCTGACAATATGATAACGGGCGAGGCGTCCATTACCAACAGAGAGTGGGTCACCTCCGTGTTGCTGACACAAACGCATCTATTTCTGATATGAAGATGCCCCCTCTCCCCCGTGAGGCCGTGTCACAATTAACTGCAAGAGGGTATAAATATTTGGTAGCGTAACGTTTTTATGTTGTTTTTTGAGAAAATCTGATCCAGTTTATTTTATTGGTTTTTA
>CAZOJT010000083.1:0-6916 GCA_964580215.1 uncultured Ignavibacteria bacterium
AGGCAAGCATACCGCTGCGAGGAAGACCTAGCAACCCGGCGCGCTTTCAGAGATGGCTCCTGGATTCCCCATTACTGTCATTCTGCTGCGCGGTGCCAATCCCCTCAGACGATAGTCTGTAGATTTATAGTCTGCATTTGCTCACACTCCTTTGTAGATGAAGAACGAAGGTCAGAATGCATCTGAAGTCCTTGCAAGAGTTTTCGGAGAGGAGCTACGGAACGTCCGCACGGAACGGGGTCTAACCCAAGAAGGGCTGGGGCTTGAAAGCGGCTATCACCGAACGTACATCAGCCTACTCGAACGCGGCCTCAGGGCCCCATCGCTACAGACGACTTTTCGGTTGTCCACTGCGTTAGGTATTACACCGTCGGAGTTCATTGCACGTATCCAGCGACGTGTCGGAGCGCAAGACGTTTCCAGAAGTCAAGAGCGGAAAGAAACACGATGAAGATCGTACGGATAGAACGTCTCATTGATGCAGGAAGCTTTTCGAGCTCCGCGCATTGGCGAAATATCCAGGCTCAAGTGATCCGCGCAATTATGTCCATCGAATGGCCGCCGGGTTCGGGTTCGTTCATGCTTCACGATCAGTACGGCAAGAAACGGGGGGAGGGCAGTGGCGTGAAGCCAATAAAAGAGGCATGCATGATGCGACTATCTGAAATGGGCTGGGATCTTGAGACGCCGGTTGACATCGCGACCGTCAAACGTCCAGGCCCAATGGATGCTACCTGCCAGGTCGGAGACCGTCTATTCTGTGTTGAGTGGGAGACCGGCAACGTTTCCTCAAGCCATCGAGCCATAAATAAAATGGCCCTTGGCATCCTTAAGAACATTCTCATTGGCGGCTTGCTCATCGTACCAACGCGCGAAATGTACAGGTATCTCACAGATCGAATTGGCAACTTCCGAGAAATCGAACCGTACTTCCCTTTGTGGAAATCCATTGATGTGGAGGAAGGCTTTCTTGCCGTAATGGCAATCGAACACGATGCGGTCAGCAAAGACGTTCCGCGAATTAGGAAAGGAACGGACGGCAGGGCTATGCAGTAGCACCTACTCGCGAACTAGCATCACGATGTACTCTCGGCGCATCGTGTTTGAGATTCCCATGATCGGTCTGCTGAGCATCTTGACCAAGCGCATGCCATAGGTAGCCGCCGACTTAACGAGAAGTTGATGCAGCCCCGGCACTTCGTCGGGAGGTACGCCGAGAACCTTGCTTAGTTGGTTGTTGTTTGTACCGACAATGATCGTGCAGATGTGCCCCTTTCGCAACACGCGAGAGCACTCAGATAGAATCTTACTCATATCTTCCTGGTAGAGCTCAAATTTCTCGGGGAGCTTGCGCCCGCGTAGTCCCACCATTTTCTTTCGAAGCTTGTCCGAGTCTACGCCCAGAAAATCCAAGTGGAACGAGTCATTTGCAAGGTAGTCAATCGCGAAGCTATACGGAGGTGAGAACACGATGCCATCGATGCTCTCAGCATCCAGTGGCAGATCTCGGGCATCCCCTTCCAGAATCTCGGCGGTTCCTAAGTCGCTCTCAACACCCTCGAGAGCAGACTGAATCTTCTCCACAACGAAAACGTACCGCTCAAGGACAGCCCGGAATTGCTCCAGCGGGGACTTGCGCCTGCTCCTTTCCATGTATCCGGCGCTATCGAGGTACGCCAAAAGCAGAAAGGCATAGGTGTTCACCGTCTCGCGATCTGCCTTACTCAGAGGCTTCCGAAATCCAGAGGTGACGTACTCTGCCGCCGGTTCCATCACCGCCATGTAGCCACGGGTGGGGCTATGTGGTCTGGCCTTACTACCAGGGGTAGGCTTACCTGCCTCTTTCTGGAAGTAGTCGAAGACCTTTACATAGTTGTCCAAAGCACGCTTTACACGTGTTAGAGACATAGTAAGAGCGTCGAACTTGGTCTGAGCCATGAATCGACAGAAAGGGCTCGCGTCGACGCCAACGGAGTTGATTCCCATGAGGGCCGTTTCAACCGGTACTGTTCCAGAGCCCATCATTGGGTCGAGTACCGTCTCGCCCGGCTTCAGACCCATTGTGTTCAGTATTCCTTTGATCATCTGCGGGTGGAACTTACCGCGATACGGGAACAGGCCATGTGTTGCGTAGCCAGTCCGGAAGATGTTCCTTGCGAAGAAAGACTTGAGTCGTGGCGACGAGTGCTCCGGCAGCTTGAGCGGCTCTCCAGTACACATCAGAAAATGCCGAGTGTACGTCCCGCCAACTTTGGCGAAGTATGCCCCATTGCGAAGCAATTCCACATCTGAGAGTATTAAATTCTCATAGAAGGCAAGCTGGAGTTCGTAAACATCATCAAGATTCGGAAGGAGTGTGCGCTTAGTCGGAAACAGGTGGGCAGCAATATCATCGGATAGTGCAGTGATCAGATCTTGTGTGTTCATAAGTAACCTCAGATTTCAACGTAGTCCTCAGACTTATGGGGCCGAAGATCCTGAGTCTGAAGCCGCTCGATGATGACATCACAGCTCTCGATCTCTATCCCGATCCAATGGCGGCTGAGGCGCTCGCAGACGTCAAATGTAGTGCCGCTACCACCGAATGGGTCCAGGACAATGTCATCCTCTTCGGTAGACATCTGCACAACCCTTTCGAGGATCTTCGTCGAAAGCTGATTTGCAGATCGTTTCCGGCTCTTGAACTTCCAATGCCTCACAGGTGCAATGTCATTCCAAACATCAGTCAGGGTTACCCCGTTTGGATTCATCGCACCCCGGTGCCCGCCATAGTCCTTAATTTCCCCTCCGCAGTGCCGACAGCGTTCGATAGGTGTTCGAATTCGGTGAAACGTATTGGGCTTCCCCTTCGTGAAGTAGAGAAGGCTGTAGTGCGCCGGGTACAAGCGACCGGGTATCGGTAAGGAAAGCTTGATGTTGATTGCTATCCAGTGGCGAAAATTCAGGCCGGATTTAGCGAGGTAGTTGCCCAGGACGATGTTCCACTTCGGAAGATTGTAAAGGAAGAACGCTCCTCCCGGTTTCAGTACCCGGACGCACTCGTCAATCCAGAGTTTGGCCCATCTGACATACTCGGCGTCGGATCGGTTGTCGTCGACTCTCATGCCGTACTCTTTCGCCAAGTTAAACGGCGGATCGGCGAAGAGGGTATTGACACTCTTGTCAGCGATTGCGGGCAACAGTTTGAGACAATCGCCTTGGTACAGGACACCATATCCGGTTTTGTACACCCGCTTGTCGTCGATACTGCTGTCCACGACGCTGGTAGGGGTCCAGACATCTTTGGTTCGTTCAAAAAGTGGTAGTGACATAACAGGACTATTGTTGCAATCATAGCCGTTAGGGTCAAGGTGCATTTAAGTTCGAGGGAGTAAGCCGGGGTCTATTATTGGATTTTGCACAGGTGATAGGCGGGCCTTTGTCAGGGAATTCCTCGGAATTCCGGGGACGCATACCATAAATTCCTCAAGGAGCAGCCTGAGATAAGATGTCCCTCGAATTCTCACACTATCTACACTATCTTAAGAGATGACAGAGAAAGAGTTGCCACTCGCCGCTCTTCGACATACTATATTGCGGGTTTGCACAATAATCATTGTTAAATTGACAGACTCGGGGGCCAGTATGAGTACAACGCGGTCCATGATGGATCTCACTCACTATGCCAGTGAGGACTTCCGGAAGAGGTTTGGGTTTTATCTCGACGCGCTGGATAAGCTGTATGCGCTTCAGGGGGACATGGGCCTAGAGAAGGGACCACTAGCTGCCCTCCTTGAGGCGGAGCAGCGTCTCTACAAGACATATCTGTTCCTGGCCGAATCGGGGAACAACACTGCGATGGGAGTGCTTCGCCTGCTCTCTGGGAACTTCCTCGCAGATGCCTATGCGCTGATTCGTGTCCTTTACGAGACCGCCTGTGTAATGCACTTCGGGAACAGGTCGCGGGAGCATAAGGATGACGTTAGGACGAGGCTCTTCGATACTGGCGCTACTGGACGAGAGCAGGCGCGGTCGGAATGGAAACTCGTGAAGGAAGCGCAGGACCACTGGGAGAGGGAGAAACCCGACCTAGTGCCGTTGCGCCAACTCCTCAACAACTATGGATCCCACCTGTCACTGGCAAAGATGGTCTTCGGCAATGTTGGTACCATAGGTGAGGGCTCCGCGGCAGGTGTGTTCAAGGCGAACTTCGGCAATCCGAAGTTCCTGGCCGGGCTGGACATGCTGCATGCCGCGCTGAGCATGATCCTGGAAGAGTGGGCAATTCACGTAGCCGCCTTTGGAGCGCGAGACCGCGTCCAAGACGTGCGAGCCCACGGAAAGTGGTTCTTGTCAAACGTGCGGCCGAAGCTGCAGGGCATGCAGGACTGAGACAATTTAACAAGAGCTTTCAGCTGACAAAGCCGCCTGTCACGCGCCATGCTGCCGCATGGCCCGCGCCAGCGGACTTCGCAGCTGAAGTCGATGTTCGATGACAGAGAAGAAAGGAGTAGAGACATGGCGTTCATTGATGTGAAGAACAAGAAGGGCACGGCGGATAAGGAGCCCCCCGCGGGGTATGACAGTTGGCTCGACTTCTGGGAGAAGAAGAAGGGGAAGAAAGCAACTCAGTGCGAAGTCATGCTTTGCAATGGATCTCCAGACCTCGGAGGACACGTCATCAAAGTTGGTGAGGGAAATAAGGAATACATCTTGCCGATGTGTTCCGCATGCAACAACAAACCGGAAGATGAAGTGTTCAAAGCATGGGACACTGATCTGGTCCCGGTGCAATAGGACATCGAACAACACCTTCGACACGTACGCAGTGAGGGCGCGCCTTGCGCGCCCTCACTGCGCCGGTCAAGGTGGACGTTCGGCCTTAGGAGAGCGCGTGCTGAAGCCAACGGATACAAGAAGTCAAGCCGGATTCCTCATCAACGCCTACGTCGAGGCACTCGTAGGTTTGTTCGCCCTGCGCCTCGAGGACGTCAAGTCAGCTGTCCGAGCCCATGCGCCTAAGATGACAGTCATGTCGTCGTTCGATGGCGAGCACGTGAATCTTGATGCTCTTCGGGTAGTTGATGAGCTCGGAACAACTGGGCCCGAAATCATCACTGCAGTAGAGCGAACTACTGCGGCATTCGTCGCCGGGATGTGGGATCTCTTGACGTCGCACTCCAACTACGCAAACATCTCAATCAAGCCAGAGATTCAGTTCTTCAGGCACCTGCGAAATGCATGCGGTCACGGCGGACGTTGGAACTTCCAGGAACTCAAGCATCCGGCCTCGTGGAGAAACAAGGTGCTTACGCTGGCGCACAGCGGCAAGCCAGTCTTTCAGGGCCTCCTCAAGCACGGCGATGTCATGCTCCTATTCAGAGACATTGACCGCAGGTACTTCCAGCAGTGAGGAGCGGCTCTACTGCGGCCGCAGTGAGGCCCAACCCTTCGCTCAAGCGGAGCGCCAAGGCAGGCCGCTGTCGCCCGCTTAGCTCAAACGTTAGCATTAAGAAGAAGGGGGTGTTCATGGCCAAATCGATAATCGTGGCAATCCTACTCATTGCGGTCGTAACGTTGCTCTGTTCTGCGGATCAACTTGCGTGGAATCGGCGTCCAATTTGAGAAGTGTCCCTTTGATTGTTAGAAATTGACGATGGCCCCCAGCAGCTGTAAGGCTGTTAAAACATCAAGAAAAAGGAGGCCACCGTATGGACAAAGGTAGTATTTTGCAGACGCTTGGTCAAGTGGGAGCAGGGGAAGTAGGGGAGGTATTCCGCGAGTATCTTCGGGGTGCGACCCGCGAAATGCTGGTTGGGGTGATGGTTCAGGGGTAGTCCCGGGGTCAGACCTTCATTCTTAGGATTTCATCGTCTCGCCAACGCGTTTCGCGATCATGCTGATGGTTGAGTACAACAACCCCACGAAATCCCCCACTTCTCTGAGCGTGTAGTGATGGACTCGCACTGCCTGATAGATCCGCTCGTTGCGGGTCGTCTTGTCGGAGACATCCGTGAATAGCTCTTCCAAGCTCGGTCGACCTACAAAGCGTTCACGTCTGCGGTAGTCTGGATCGAGTGGTTTCTCCTTGAGTAGAGGTCTCAGTTGATCCACGAACGCGTCGGTCCCCAAGAATGAACCAGCCCGCAACTCGTCCCACACATCGATCCCTCGTCCTTGCCGCACGAACTTGCGGTATGCGTGGACTGCACGCGCAGGATCTCGATCGAACTGCGAAAGGATCCAGCTGACCGTCAGCAACTCGGGCACCTCAGTCTGGCCAGCCGTGGCGCGATAGCTGCTCCAGGGCCAATCACGAACGCCTCGGACCATCTTCGCACGAACCGGATTTAGCACAATGTAGCGAGCCAGTTGCAGAAGATGACTCTCCTTCTCGACAAGGATTGCCTTGAAGCGGCCTTGAAACAGATGTCCGACGCGTTGGTGTCGACGATTGAACCACTGTGTGTAAACCCCGTTGAGGAGCTGCATCCCGCGACACAAGTTGGCGTCAGGCGTTTCGATGAGAAGATGGTAGTGGTTGCTCATCAAGCAGTACGCATGGCAGATCCAGCTGTACCTCTTGACAACATCACTGACGATCTCAAGGAAGCGGGTCCGATCGCTGTCGCCGAGGAAGATCCTGTCCCGCGCATTGCCGCGACTGGTGATGTGATAGAGCGCACCTTCGTATTCCAACCGCAACGGTCTCGCCATGGCGTTCCCAGTGTATCACAAAGAATCCGAAAAATGAAGGTCTGACCCCTGCGCTTCTGCGCTTCTGTGCGCTTCTGCGCTTCTGGTGCACTTCTAGTGTATCACAAAGAATCCGAAAAATGAAGGTCTGACCCCTGTGACCCCTGCACTTCCCCCCTGCACTTCCTTCCTCACCCACCCCTCCTGGTTTGGTCGAAGTATTCTAGCGGCGAGGAAATGG
>CAZOJT010000084.1:0-5813 GCA_964580215.1 uncultured Ignavibacteria bacterium
GAATCCCCCCTTCCCCCCTTTTCTAAAGGGGGGATGTAAACAATTATATGCTCCCTTTAGTAAGTTCCTATGGATTGAAATGAACAAATGACCTGCGGACAAATCGTTCAATAGTTTATAGTGAGGATGATAACATCCTCGCAGAGCATAAGTTCACATAGTTTCAAACAGAGGCGGGAATTCATCCCGCCGTAAATCTAATGGTGAAGCTAAAGAGATTGTTGAAAAAGTGTTTTTTGGAGTGCGAAAGTTTTCTTTCGCGATCTTTAAAACCGCACCCCGCCATCGGCGGGGTGCACTCCCGTTCGGGTTTCTCAACTCCTCCTTAAACTTCACCCCTACATCTTAAAAACATAAAAGACCAACCCCAAAAAAAACTGAAAGGTTAGAATAAATGAGCAGTTGCCGAATAACAGTCTTAGGTTCCTCCTCTGGCATGCCCTCCTCTACTCGTTTCTGTTCCTCCTTCTTTTTTCAGACGGAGAGGTTAAACTTCCTTTTAGATTGCGGTGAGGGAGTGAGTTTTTCCCTTCTTAGAAACAAAATAGACCCGGAATTGATAGACTCAATCTTCATATCCCATACCCATGTGGACCATCTGGGCGGTCTTTTTCTTTTGGTTCAGATGATGCATCTTCTACAAAGAAAAACCTCCTTGAAAGTTTATCTTCCGGAAGAGGCTATCTCTGGCGTGAAGGGTTTTTTTAACACCTGTTATCTTTTTCCTGAGAAGATCACACCGAAACTCACCCTGCATCCGATCACATCCAACTTTACTTTCCAAGATGAAGAAATCAGCATCAAGGCATATCCCAATCGTCATCTTTTGGGCAACCAGGGAGTAATTGATGAATTAAAGTTCCCCAATAGGATGCAAAGTTTTTGTTTTCTTTTGAATCTCTCCGACAAGAAGATCGTCTATTCCGGCGATATCGAATCTTCGAATGACCTGACGGACATCATTCAGGATGCAGACCTTCTGATCACTGAATGCTTTCATCCCAGACTGGAGAGGTTGATTCCCCTCATGGTGGAAAAGAGGGTCAAATCCGCAATCTTCACGCATATTCCTCCGGAGTTGGAAGGAAAAGAAAAGGAGATTTTAAAAAAGGCTCAAAAGCTGGGGTTTGAAAAACTGGTGATGGCCTATGATGGATTAGTGATAGAGATTTGAATATCACACCAGTATGAACTACCACGATCGGGTGGGGGTTCAACCCCCACCCGATCAGAGCTTTGTAAGAAAAGACAAATCGCTTTTAGATTGTCCCGCCTTTGGGGTGAACCGTATGGTTCACCCCAAAGGCGGGACACTCCAGACTCCCGTCTCCAAGCATTTTTTCCAAAGACCTTTTAAATGTCTTCCACCGGTCTATCTGTGGTATTAAGTTTGTGATTAACAATCAATTAACTAAAAAGCTCTCACGCAGGTTGACAATTGCAAAAAATTTGAACAGGTGTAAATCTTACTTGACAAGCTCGGATTTGTGTCGTATACTAAATTTAGAAAGGAGTTGATGAGTTTATGAGAAAGAAAGGGGGTTTGAGATGAGATGACCAACGTGATAGTTCGGGATACCGAGACTTTCGAGAAAGCCTTGCGCAGATTTAACAAATCCTGCGAGAAATCTGGCATTTTGGCAGACATCAGGAAGCATCAGCATTTTGAAAAGCCATCCGAACGCCGCAAACGAAAGCTGGCTGCGGCGAGAAGAAAAAATCGACGTAGAGAGGAATACTAATTTATGACAGATCAGGCAAAGCCTGCGGGTGCTTCCTCACTCAAGCAAAGAATCGATCAGGACATAAAGGAAGCGCTGAAGAGTAAAGACTCCGTTAGAGTGAATGTGCTTCGGATGCTGAAATCAGAGATCAAATACAAAGAGATAGATAAAGGTTCCGAGCTTTCTGACGACGAGGTGATTTCGGTTCTATCTTCGTCGATCAAAAAACGAAAAGATTCTATTCAGCAATTCGAAAAAGGAGGAAGAGACGATCTGGCTTCCCGGGAGAAGGCTGAGTTGGAGTTGGTCTTTAAGTATTTGCCTGAACAGTTGACCGAAGAAGAGCTCTCCCAGATCATCAGCCAGGCGATAGAAGAATTAAACGCCACAGGTGTTCCCGATCTGGGTAAGGTTATGAAGGTCATTATGCCCAAAGTCAAGGGAAGGGCGGACGGGAAAAGAGTTAACCAGATGGTCTCTTCTCAGCTTTCTTTTGACTCTGTGGACAATGGATCTTAGACTCTTAGGTGAAAATGTTTGCTTAAAAAGAGAGCGGAATGATGTAGTTTCAAGCAAACAGAGCGAAGCATTAATACGGATTTTGCACAATTCCTTCTGGTGCAAAATGAAAATTAGCGAAATTTTTCAAAAGACGGCACGTTACCCGATTGAAAATCGAGGTGACGTGTCGTCCTTTTTATGCCCGATCCAGTCAAGTTTGGCGGCAAAAGATAAGGCTGGGGAGGAGGGTTAAATCTCAACTCTACCGTGAAATTCGGTTCGATGATAAAGGCGGCAAGAAAGCGAGGGGATAGATGAACTGGATAGATTTCGTGTTAATTGGGCTTCTTTTGGTGGCGATCATTATCGGATCCAGAAGGGGACTTTTCAGTGGGCTGATGGGAATATTGGGACTGGTAAGTGGAGTGATCTTTTCCATTAACTATATGGATCAGATTACTGCCAAGTTCCTTTCTCACATGCGAGTCTCCACGGTGATGGTGGTTTTTATGGAGTTTATTGTGGTGTTTGTGATGGTCTACGTAGGAATCAAGCTTTTCGGTTATCTTTTTTACAAGTTCGCCTCGCTTAAGCCTTTGGGGAGCCTGGACAAAGCGGGGGGAGCAATTATGGGAATTTTTCAGGGCTGGGTTGTTTTAGGAGTGATACTTTTTCTGCTCATATTTCTTCCTCTCCCTGACTCTTTAGTAACCAAGCTGGATAATTCCTTTTTCGCTCCCGGGATGAGGGGAGTGGTCCCCATGATCTATGACGAGACCACATTCCTTCACCCGGAAAACCCCAGTTTGGTGGACAAGGTGAAAACAGCCCTAAAAACTGAGCCGGGCAAATCATCCCGAGATTTCGGGGGATTCTCTACGGAGACACCCTCAGTTTCCAGAATAATTCGGATGATGGAGGATTATTTCGGAACATAGATTTGCCTTGACTGGTATAAAACAGGATAAACTTCCCAACGGAGGGAGGAGATTTCATCCGGTTTTGTGGCCCGTTTCTGTTGGGATTTCGTTTTTTCAGACAAATAAAGAAAGCTTGAGTTGGTCTGATGGATGAGCACACACTAAAGGTTTTAGAGTTCGATAAAATAAGAGAGATGCTTTCAAAGCACTGCCTGTCTGAGATGGGAAAAGAACTGGCAACCTCCATCTTCCCTACCAAAGATAAGGAGATAGCGGAAAAGGAGATAAGGCAGACCACCGAGTTGAAGGAAATCCTTTTATATGAGGAGAAGTTTCCACTCTCCTCCATGCAGGATATTCGGGGTTCATTGAAAAAGGCAGAGCCAGAAGGGGCTAATCTTGAGCCCAAAGAACTTTTAAACATTGCTCATATTTTAAACATCTCCAAATCTCTGATTAAATTCTTCAAAAATAAAAAGGAAAAATACCCTCACATAAACACCCTGATTTCAGAGTTGAGAAGCTTTGATGAGATCCTTTTCACTATCAATTCAGCGGTGGACCCCTCAGGAGAGATAAGAGATTCAGCCTCGGGAAGACTCTCCGACGTCCGTCATCAAAAAAAGACTTTGCGGAATCGGATCTTGGATAAGCTGGAGTCGATGCTTGGCGCCCGCAAGACCAAAGGACCCCGCCAGGATGACATCATCACCATCCGGGATGGAAGATACGTCATTCCCATGGATGAATCTGATTTCTTTCAGAGTAGGGGGATAATCCATGACCGCTCCAGAAGCGGCGCCACCGTTTTTGTGGAGCCCTTAGTGGTGGTGAGGATGAACAATCAGCTAAGGGAGTTATCCTTGGAAGAAGAAGCTGAGATCGAAAGAATCTTAAGGGAAATCACCGACTTAATCAGAGTGGAGCTTGTGGATTTAGACGTTATGGTAAGGATTTTGCAGGAATTGGATTTCATACATGCCAAAGCCCAACTCTCCTTCGACTACGAGGGTAATGCTCCCCTGCTGAATGAACAGGGATATATAAACCTAATCGAAGCCCGGCATCCTTTGCTTCATTTTCCAAAAGAAAAAAAATCGGAGATCGCGCCAAAGGCGGGGGAGGTGGTTCCGCTTTCTTTGGCTTTAGGGAAGGACTATTCTACTGTGATCATAACCGGACCTAATGCGGGTGGGAAGACCGTAGCATTGAAAACTGTGGGTCTGCTCACTTTGATGGCTCTAACAGGATTGCACATACCTGTCAAACCCTACTCTGAGATCTCCGTGTTCAAAAGAGTTTACGCCGACATCGGAGATGAACAGTCCATTGAGATGTCGCTCTCCACCTTCTCCTCTCATATGCTCCACATCAAAGACGCGGTAAAGAACGCTGATTCTGAAAGCCTGATTCTTCTGGATGAGTTAGGCGGAGGGACTGATCCCAAGGAGGGGGTGGCTTTAGGTGAAGCCATAATAGATGGGCTGATAAAAAAGGAAGCCAGGGTCATCATCACCACCCACCACGGTGCTTTGAAGATATTAGCCCAGGAGTATCCACAGGCGAGAAATGCCTCCATGGAATTCGATAAGGAGACGTTGACTCCTACTTATCGGTTTCAGATGGGCTATCCCGGCTCAAGCTATGCCATTCAGATCGCTCAAAGACTGGGCATGCCAGAGGGGATAATCCAGAAAGCTCAAGAAGTTTTAGGCAGTGAGGAAAGGGATTTAGGAGCGCTCTTAGAGAGCCTGGAGAAGGATTTAAAAAAGGTCAGGGAAAATCGGCAGGCAATGGAGGAGCAGAAAAAGGTCACCGAAGAGCTGATGAATCTGTACCGGGACAGAGTGAAAAAGCTGGATGAGAGAGAAAAGGAACTGAAGACCAAAGCGTTGCGAGAATCAAAACTGATGGTGGAGGCGACCAGAGCAGAGTTGGAGAGATTGGTGGCGCAGATAAGAAAAACACAGGCTCAAAAAGAGGTGGTGAAGGAGGCTCACCGAGTTGTGGAAGAGAAGAGGACTTCCTTAACCGAAGAGTTGGAGAAATTCGAACAGAAGGTGACCAAAAAGTTAGGCATAATCCAGACCGGTGATTCGGTCTGGATCGAACCGCTGGGCATAACAGGAGAGGTTATGTCCAAGGATGAGCAGTCAAAGAAATTCAAGGTTCTGGTTGGAAGCGTGACCTATGATGTGGAAGAGGAGAAGCTGACCAGAATTGAAGAGGGGGAAAAAGTTGAGGCTGAGTCGGAATACGTGGGAACATCCTACTCTATCCCTCAGGTATCGCCAGAGATCGACTTAAGGGGACTTTTAGCAGAAGAAGCTTTTGACATCATGGACAAATATCTGGATAATGCTTATCTGGCAGGCCTTACCACAGTCTCCGTCATTCACGGCAAAGGGACCGGTGCTCTTCGCAAAAAGATAGGTGAATTTTTGTCCCATCATCATCGGGTGGATAATATAAGGCTTGGAGAATGGAACGAAGGTGGCTCCGGCGTCACCGTAGTGAAGTTAAAAGAGTGAATTATCTCGGCTTTGGAACCGGTAGGGGCAATTTGTGAATTGCCCCAACAAGAGACATTTTTGATCAGAATACATCCCAAATTTTTGGGTTAATGGAAAAAACGTGTTGGTTTTTTGTTGTTGATGATAACGGAGGC
>CAZOJT010000085.1:0-5752 GCA_964580215.1 uncultured Ignavibacteria bacterium
ATGCCTCCGTTATCATCAACAACAAAAAACCAACACGTTTTTTCCATTAACCCACAAAAAGAGATATTAAGGTTATGGATATATACAACAATCTTATTCCAATCTTATGCCCAGGCAGTATGCTGGTAGGTGTACTATTTTCTAAAGTATATCCGAAAGGAGATAAGTGGCATGAAAAGGCAACCATTGTATTTATTCTCGGGGCCGCAGTTCTCCTTGGTTTTTCTCAGAGTTTAAGTGGGACGATATAAGGACACATAGATTTCAATAAATCGCGAAAGACAGTCCCTATTGCTTCACCCCTACATCTCCATTAACAAAAATAGATTTTTTGTGCCCGCCAGATCCCCCGACCTGGCGGAAAAATTAGGGGCAAAATCATACCCCCATTCCTAACATTTGTCCTGCAAAATAGGTTTATAAATCTGTGTGATTTTGAAGTGATATAGCGGTGACTCAGAAGTGATCATGAAGTGATTGCCTGCTTTCTTTTTTCCTCTACATTTTCTTCCAAAAACAAAGGTGGACTCATGAAGGATAAAAAGAAAGACAGGCGTTTTGGAGATCACTTTGTTGATCATTATAACTGTTCACTCTCTTATGGAAGAAAGAAGAGAGGTCGAATTCGATATCTGGGTTGGGCGACTGAGCTTTATGGATGTCTGGATGAGGAAATCGAAGAAAAAATTCTACATGACTTTCCTGACAGCAGTGAAAATTTAGAAGGGGAAGAATCAATCAATCAGGAGGTAAGAAAAGCGGTGGAGAAACTCACTTCTGTGGAAAAACAATTTATCCAGCTTTTTTATTTTGAGTTCAAAAGCTATCAGGAGATTGCCCGGATATTAAGAAAGAAGGCTTATAAGCTGGAAAGAATTCATCAAAGGGCATTGGGTAAATTGAGAATTATTTTAACTGATTTTGCAAAACAGCGTTTCAAATTGGAGATTAGGGAAAGTATAGATTGTATAATTTGCAAAAGTCCTTTCAGAAAAGAACTGGACGAATTGATAAGAAACAAAAAAGTGGAGGAGACTTATACACCGTTGATTAAAATCTTTAAACAAAAATATGGAATTGATATAAAAACCCCTCAGGTGATAATAGGACATATAAAGAAACATATGGTTTGAAAGGCAGATGGCAGTAGGCAGACAAAACCCTGAACCTTTGAACCTTTGAACCTTTGAACTCTTGAACCTTTAATTTCACGGAGGTGAAAAATGAATGAACCCATCACCAAACTTCGGGGCGAACACTCTTTGAACATCTTCGTTTCCTACCAGTTAAAAGAGAAAATCATGAAGCTGGCGGAAAAATACGACCGCACCATGGCTGATATGGTGAGAACTCTCATAAAAGTGGGCATTCCAGTGATGGAAGGGCTCACCGAAGCTGAAGAGAGAATATTGAGAGATTCCATTTCTCAGGCAAGGAAGCTGAGAAAAGTCCGGCAGATGAAGATCGAGGAGGAGGGCTATGAAAATGATCAGCTTAAAACGGAGGTTTAAAAACAAATCTCATCCTCGCTTTAGTTCTCGTAGGTGGGGCTCCCACCATACAAACGAAGTTTTTCAAAAGTTTTCAAAAAGAGGTCTGAAAAATCAAAGAGGCAGCGGTTTTGTGGTTCGGCTTCGCCACCACCCTGAGCGGAGTCGAAAGGCTAGAGTGTCAAGCCCCGCCGAAGCGGGATCTACGACTTTAGCTTGACCAGAAGCGCTTGAAAAACAACGGACTTTTACATGGTTCACCTCAAGGTGAACACTCCAGATTCTCCTCTCAAAGTAGTTTTTCAGAGACCGTTAAAAAGTAGTTGACAAAGCAAAACGGGTTTTATATAATTGCGCTCAACATTGGAAGAAGTCGCCTAACCCCGCCTTGTGGCGGGGGCGGAGGAACCAAGCGCAAGCTTGCCCGGCTGGGCAAGAACATCTGGGGCGAATCTCTCCCGCCAAAGGCGGGAGGATAGGGTTAGCTCTTAACCCGATCCCGACAGCTAACTTCGCAGGCGTGAAGAGAGGAACAGTCAACGGATGTAACGGATTAAACGGATCACCCATCCGTTTGATCCGTTGACCCATACGTTGACCGGCATCAAGACCATAGGGTTCCCCTCTCCCAGACGGGTTTCCGTGGTCTTTTTTGTTTTGATACAGAAATTCGCAAAAGCATGCTATGGCTAATGAAGTAAAAACCGCTCCAGCACAGGGAAAATCTGAACTCAGAAGAGACGTCTCGGTGTGGGGCTCCTACATGTGGGGCTTTGCTGATGTAGGAGCGGATACTTATGTTGCTTTGGGCTTGGTCATGGCCTATGCCCAGGGAGCAACCAGTTTGGTATTCGCCTTGGCTGGTATCGTCTACATAATGATCGGATTAGCTTATACTGAGCTTGCCTCAGCTTATCCGGTGGCAGGTGGAGGATCTTACTTTACGCTTCGTGGTTTGGGTGATTTCTGGGGATTTGTGGCTGGGTCAGCGTTGATTCTGGATTACACCATCGACATCGCCCTTTTTGCCACGGCTTCTGCCGGGTATCTTAATTTTTTCATGCCTTACGTCATAGGTCGGGACATAGCCAGTTTCGTAACCACAATCGGACCTTTTCATAACGTCAATCCAGTCTGGTGCATTGAAACTCTTATCCTGATAGGATTTTTGATCTGGCTCAACATCAGGGGAATACGGGAATCCTCGTTTGTGAATGAGGTCATAGGTGCGGTGGTCATCGCCACCGAATCAGCTTTAGTCATCTTGGCATTCCTTTTTGCCTGGAGACCTGAGCTTTTAGCTCACCAATGGAACACTCAATTCCCCTCCCTTCACAACTTTATGTATGGTTCATCCATTGCCATCATATCCTTCGTGGGATTAGAATCAATCTCGGAGGTGGCGCAGGAGACCCGACGTCCAGCCACAGTCATACCCCGCACCTCCATCACTTTGATCTTCACGGTCTTTATCTTTGCTGTAGCTTTTTCAACTTTGGGTTTGGGGATTTTGCCCTGGCAAGATTTTGCCGCAAACATTGACAATCCCGTTGCGATTTTAGCACAAGCCATACCTTTCATAGGCTTGATAGCCGGACCCTTTGCCGCTGCATTGGGCGCACTGATTTTGTTCATCTCCGCAAACACAGGGATAATGGGTTCATCCAGACTGACTTATTATCTAAGCAAGTTCGGAATCATCAGCTCTTGGTTTGACGCGGTTCATCCAAAATACAAGACCCCCATCCGCACAATTTTAGTGTTTTCTGGAATCGGGGTATTTGAAACCATCTTATCCTTCCTTACCCCCTCTGCCATGGACACTCTGGCGAACATGTATGCCTTCGGGGCAACTTTAGGATATACCATGGTATTCATAGCTTTAATTAAATTGCGATTCTCCGAGCCCTGGACTCCCCGACCTTACAGGATGCCTTTAAACATCAAATTGAAATACAAAGGGAGAAAAGTCCTCTTCCCTGTTTTAGGGGTAATCGGAACATTGGGAGTTGCTACAATCTTATTCATGGTGGTTTTAACCCACAGCATTGGACGTATTGCTGGACCTACCTGGATTCTGTTTTGTTTCGGTTACTACGCCTGGTATCGGAAGTCCCGAAAGCTCCCCATCTTCAAGAGCATAGACCACAATTGGGAGAAACAGCAAATGGATGTGTTAAGCTCGGCACAAGAATTTGATTTATTAGAGCAGTATAAATTAGCTTTGGCTGAGAGGGATAAAAAGAGGGTGGAGTTAAAATGAGCTTTTTTAGACCTGGTCAATCCGCCACACCCATGCCTGATAAATTGTCCAGAACGGATTATTACCAGATTGTCACCAGTGTTCTTATGGTGATATTGGGAGCAGTAATTTTGATTAGATCAGTAAGTGGCGCTATCACCGTAATGACCCTGCTTGTGGGTGGAGGATTTTTAGCTCTGGGTTGTTATAGGCTTAATTTCGTTATAAAATATTTCAGAGAGAAACGAAGATGCAACCGCACGTGACTTTTCTTGGAGCAATATTAGCTGTTCTGTTCACCATATCTATGGGGGCTTTGTTGTGGTGGATGCTCCATCCGCCTCGTCAGATTCAGCCGGCAGTGGCTGTTGCCCGTCATGCGGTGGGAGCTTTCAAGCGAATCCTGGTTCCCACATCCGGGGTGCCTTATTCCGAGAAGGGAATAGAATTAGCCTGCCGACTGGGAACAGAACAGGAGGCGGAAATAGTATTGACCTATGTGTTGGAGATTCCCAGAACCCTTCCGTTGAATGCGCCCATTCCAGAGGCAGAGAAAGAGGCAGAAGAGGCTTTGAAGAGAGGAAAAGAGGTCGTGGAACTTCATCATTTGATTCCCATTCTCAGATTGGAAAGAGCCAGAGAAGCGGGGGAGGGAATCGTTAAGGTGGCTAAAGATAATGACGTAGACGTTATAGTTTTGGGAATGCGCCCAAGCTGGCGGGGAAGCCAAGCTGGCTGGGGAAAGACCACGGATATTCTGTTGCGAAAAGCTCCCTGTGAGGTGGTGATTGATAAACTGCCGGAATAGCTCAAGCGGTCAACGGATTAAGCAGATGGGTCAACGGATTAAACAGATGAGTCAACAGATTAAACGGATGAAGCGGATGGGTGATCCGTTTAATCCGTTGCATCCGTTGACCAATCCGTTACATCCGTTGACCATCTTATAGGAGAATGATTATGAAAGTAGTAATTTTAGGATGCAGTCGAGTGGGAGCCATGTTAGCCACTGATCTGGCCAAAAATGGAAATGAAGTTGCGATGATAGATTCTAAAGAAAGCTCATTTATCAGGCTTCCCAAAGACGTGGAGATAAAAAAAATAGTGGGCATGGGAGTTGAACATGACACCCTGATACGAGCCGGAATAGAAAAAGCGAACATTTTCTTAGCCCTGACAGATAGTGATAATACCAACATAACTGCCGCTCAACTGGTCAAGCAGAGATTCAAAGTTGCCAAAGTGGCGAGTCGGGTTTATGATGCTCAAAGAGCCAAGGCTTTCCGGGAGCTGGGATTGAACATCATCTGCCCGACAGTTGATACGGTGGAGAAATTTCAAGAGTTTCTGAAATCAAAATAAACGGTAGCCGCAACCTTCAGGTTGCGTTGAGAAAAATAATTCAGAAGTTTGAGTGTTCTTTTATTGACAGAACGCGTAGGCAAGCCTTCATGGCTTGCCCAAAGACAGGAGATATAAGCCCGAGCCGTAAAGGCTCGGCTACGTTAGACGGTAAAAAAACCTAAACTCTTTTAAGACCAAACGCAGAAAAATCAAATAATCTTGAGCAACGAAAAAACGAGGATGATCTCATGTATATAATTATCGTAGGTGGTGGAGATGTGGGCCTCTCCCTTACCAGACTACTTCAGGAGGAAGAGCATGAGGTAGTTCTGGTGGAAAAAGACCCCACACGTTTTGCCAAGCTTTCCGAAGAATTGGGAGAATCAGTTATACTGGGAGATGGGGCGGAGTTGGGAACTCTATTGGATATGGGAGCTAACCGGGCAGACGTCCTGGTAGCCGTCACTGGCACGGACCAGGATAATCTGGTCATCTGCCAGTTAGCCAAACTGATCTATCTTATCCCGCGCACCATCGCCAAGGTGAACGATCCCAAAAACGAGGAGCTTTTCTCCTCCTTAGGCGTGGATGCTACCGTCTCCAGCACAAGAACTATCGCCTCATTGATCGAGGAGAAGATCGACGCCGGAATGGCAATACCGCTTCTGGCATTCAA
>CAZOJT010000086.1:0-5467 GCA_964580215.1 uncultured Ignavibacteria bacterium
CTGGACGGCTAACTTTCTTTGTTTTGGGTCTATTCTAGATGGTCTGTTTTTGGGCGCCTTTTTTCTATCCTCCAGACCCCTCAATGAGCCAGGCTGCCATCTTGAAAGCCATTTGCGGATAGTCTTAGGGGTGGTATTGAAGACTCTGGCAGCAGGCTTGACGCCGTGATCTCGAGCATAATTTTAGCGAAGCAGTTTCGGGTCTTTACTTAGTCGCATATTTGTGTAATATTTGATCGGACACATCTCTCCATCCTTGGTGATTTGGTTTCTTACGCCATCCAAAAAACCATCATATGGAGAATATGTCCATACATTTTTTCAGCCTAGACTGGGCGAGCCCCCTTTCCTCCCACTCTCCACCTCACGAACCATTCTTCAATCCACATCTTGCCATTCTTCCCCCACACCAGCAAGGGGGAACCTTTTAACTTCCGTTTCCCAAGATATTGGAAAAATGAGGGCATGGGGGTTTGGCGTTTCAAACGTGAGTTGGAGTACCACCTCCCGAACTTGCGATGAAGCAACTGAATGCAAAGCGTCTTTAAATACGCTCCATTAGCGGCTTTTATTTCGTCTTTACAAGATTTCTTCGTCCTCGGGCTGCCAGGCGGGATCGACTATGCAGAGGAATTTTAAATCGGAATTTCCAGTATTTTTAATGTATTGCGTTGAGTTTGGCGGGATGTAAACGACTTGGCCGGAGTGAACTTTTGCAGATTCAAAATCGACGTACATTATACCTTCCCCCTCTAGGATATAGTATACTTCAGAGGCCTTTAGCTTATGAGGTCGGGAGCTTTGTCCGGACTTTACCGTTGCGTGGGCTAAACTGTAACGAATTTGAAGGTCTGCCTTATCTGGATGCAGAAGTTCGCGGAGAATCGTATCATCTCCGGCTATAATCTCATTACAGGTGTGTAGATTTATTACAAACATAAGCGAAACGACAGAGGCTAACTTGAAACAACCTCATTTGATTCCTGGGTGCCCATCACCAATCCCGTCCACTAAATGAGTCCTCAAGGGAAAAGTCAGATCGAATCCTCACCCGCAACCTGAAATATTGCGGAGTAAGGACTTACCCTGAGGGCGCAGGCCGAAGGTTATCCCGCAACAACACAGATTTTCCCCTTTAGGCTAACTGTCTGGGGTTTTTTCTATTCCATAGCTCCGGTTTTGATCCGTTCCTCCCACTGGCTATCGTACACCTCTCCTCTGAGGTTGGAGTGAATCAATCTATACACTCCATACCCATCTTTATCCAAGAAGATAAGATAGGCTCCGCCCTGCAGTTTATGATAGTTCCACTGTTCCCAGGGTTTGGTATCGCGGGTGGAGGGGTGTCTCTCTATCTCGCTGGGCTCACCATGAAGAATATAAATCCTACCCATGTCGGTGTTCCAGCCGTCATTGGATTCTCTGGTGCGGGAGAAACGGAGATTAGCCAAGTTTATCCGACGATAATGTTCGATCTTAAACTCATTCTCCGGAGTTTCAGGGTCGGGGTCTCTCTTTCTCCAGAACTCGGCTATGAAGTTTCTTTTACCTGAAAAGTTGAGTTGGTCAAACATATCCAGCTCTCCAAGAGAAGCGATGTAAGCCACATCCTGCTTGAATCTTTTGATCTCCTCGGCGATAAGCTCCTCCTCGGTCAGTTCTCTTATAACAACAAAATTCTTAGTGGAGTAGGCTTTCTTTGAAGTCTCCTTATCTTTGGCTTCAAGTTGAAGGACATATTCCCCACCAGCAAAAGTGCCGATGTTTATCCCGCTTATCACCACGGCTGAATTTCCCGGCTTGGTTTTGGTCTGTTTTCCGAAATCTTTAGCCTTCTTTCCGGTGGTATCTAAAACTTTAAACTTTAATTCGTATTCCGGCTTTGCTTTTGGAGCATCCGCCAGATTATACAGCTCCGCGTAAAAATAGACCATTCCCCCTGTATGGGTAAAAACCCGGGAGGGGTTGGGCAAAACCTTTTGGCCTGCTTTGGCAAAACGTCCAGCAGTGGTATCTGTCTCTATATTAAATGCCAACTCCAGATCACTTAACTGAAGTTTCTTTTTTGAAAATTCTTTTACCTCCGCCTTTAGGGTGGCTTCGCCTTGGGATGTGGAATTGACATCCGTCGCCTGAAGGGTAATCTGATAGCTACCAGGCTTCAGCTTGGTTCCCACCTGATCGATGATCATGTAGTCCACCGTCTCCGCTTCCTTCGCATCTTTGACCTTAGACAGAGTATTCCACATCCGATTCTCCACCTCATTTCCCTGCTCATCTAAGATGTTCAATTGCATTAAAACTTTGGCTACCCAGCCATCCTCTTGGGGGACAAATTCAAGTTCTTTTCGATTAAATGAATAATATATTTCCACATAGCTTTGGGTGGTGTCAGCAAAGTCCCGAAAGCAGGCGTAGTCCAATCCGATTCGGAAGCTGGTAGGCTCTTTCGCCCAGGTGAGCATGAAGGGAATGCAAAGAAGGCAGAAAAGCAGAACCTCAATTTTGCACTGCAACAAATTCCTTTTCATCATAATCACCTCGCTTCATATCTTTAATCCAACTAAATAATTTTTCTTGTTTCAAGAAATAACGTTTTTGAAGAAATCTTTCTGAGGTTAATATCTTCCTCTGTCATACCATGATTTTCCATCATAAGGAGATTGGAGATCATACTCGCCGTCTCCTCGATCCACAAACAAAAACACCCGATGTTCATCATAATAGTGCCATCTTTGAAAAGCTCGTACCTCCCGATCGAAGGGATGCTTTTCCACCTCATCCGGGTGCCCATATACCATGTACACCCTCCCCATGTCAGTCTCCCATCCCTCCCTGGTGGGCAGAGCGAAATTCTGATTCACATATTTTAGTCTGCGGTAATATTCATCCTTCAACTCATTCTCCGGAGTGTTGGGGGTGGGGTCTTTGGATTTCCAGAACTCAAGCCATCTTTGCAGACGTTCCTCCTCCGGAGCATCCTTTAGCTCTTTCATCTCGTCGGAGGAAGCCACATACCTTAACTGCTCAATGGCTTTGAGATAGTCGTTTTTCATAAGGTTCAAATAGGACCAATCTATCTGAAATGACTTTTCTATCTTAGCTTTTACCTTACCCTTCTCCAAAAGCGCCACTTTCAAAGAATAGAAACCGGAGGGAAAATCCCCCAAAGAGATGCTGTCAAAGGTGGAGAATGCCTCCGATCCCAGCATCACCGTGGTGGTCTCCTGGTAGAAGAAGGCTTGAGCTAAGTGCTCTATTTCATAACTGAGAAGGTATGGTTTGGGCTCCGGCAGTCCGCCATATATCTCATAGTAAAACAGAAGGGCGGGATCAAAGTCACCATAACTTCTGGATACGCTGGGAATAACTGTTTTCCCCTTTTTGTTAAATCTGGTGATCTCCGTGCTGTCGGAAAGGTGGCGAATAAATTGAATATCCGAAAACAGAATCTTCTTCTGGGTGCGAGAGGGGATTTTGAAATCCTTTTCCAGCTCAAATACCGCGCCGGAGTTGTGATCAATCAGTTTTACCCTTAATTTATATCTTCCGGAATACAGAGAGAGAACCATCTGATTTATCAAAAAATCTGAAGGTGAACGGGTCTCCTCATAGGTATTCACCAAATAATCCTCCTCCATAGAAGTTCCGGTTACCTGTTTGTTGATTTTATTAGACATGACCACCTGAACTTCATAGGAAGCCTTAAATTTATCCTTTTGTTTGATGAAGGAGAGCGCCCTGGTGAAAATTTTGTAATATACCTCCACCCTGAACTTCTCCCCGGTCTCTTCTCTGAAAGCGGCATAATCGACGAAAAAGACCGGCTCTTTCTCCTCCAGGTAGCCAAAGTCGGTCTGTCCCAGAACCCAGGTGGGAACAAGTATCAGCCACAAGCAGAAAAGGAATAAGGGAAAAACGATTCTCACCTTTTGCCTCTCAAGTAACTTAGAAAATCTGCTCCCATGTTAATACGCCTGTCCCATTTAAAGGATAGCAAATTTCAATTGGTTTTGCAACAAAAAAATAATTTTTTTCTTGACAAAAAAGCTTTTAGACTTATTTTTATACTGTACAGAAAAGATTTGTCAACCCTGCCATCGGCGGGTTGACCTATCCTATGGATCCTGTGGCCAAAATTTCAGGAGGCGAAATTAAAATGAGAAGGAAAATTATCTGTGCGGTGCTTTGTGTTGTCTTACTTTTGATCTTCACATCAGCAAGCTTCGGGGCGTATGCTCCTGATTGGTATCGGTTTCAAGCAGATCCGTGGAGCGATATGGTTCTATCTCCCGGTAATGATACTCCTGTCGTAGATGTTTTAATGTTCTCGATTGGCCCTAATACAATCTTAACATTTACCTTACAGAGGATCATATCAACTACTAAAAACATAGACCATTCAAACATAAATCGAGAAAAATGGACAAAAGCCACCAAAGACTCTCACAAGAGATCGCCTCAAAGATAGAACTAATAGAATCTTTAATTGAACAGAAAAAGTTTAAAGAGGCGTTGGCAGAGATTCGGGAATTAGAATCTCAAAAGCAGATAGATCAATTTTCTATCGAAAAGGGATATATTTATTATCTATTGTCCGTGGCCTTGCATTATTTAGGGCGATATTATGAGGCACTTAAGCAAGGCAAAAAGGCTTTTGAACTCCTCAAGACTACACCAGATAATAAAAAGATTGCCCAATTGCAGTTCACTTTGGGTGCGATTTACGTTGCCTTAGGCGATTTTGAACATGCTGAGTCGGAGCTACGGGATGTGATCGCCACCTATAGACGCATTGATGATAAACATGGAATAATCACAGCTTATAATAAGCTTGCAAACATATGTTTTGTAGAATCCAACTTTGACAAGGCAATAGAATATATTAATCGATGCATAAATTATTGTGATGAAAGTGGAGACGAGACGACAAAGGCGAAGTTGGCAGCAAATCTTGGTAGAATCTATATACGGATTGGCAAGTGGCAGTCTGCTCAAGAGAGTCTGCTTTTGGCTATTAAGGTCTTTGAAGAGAAAAGTGACGAGTTGTATCTCTGCCAAGCTGTGCTTTCATTAGGTTATGCTTGCTATTTACGAAGAGAGTTTAAAAAAGCCAAGAAATATTATGAGAAAGCATTGAAGCTTATTTATGACAATAATTATATGCGGGAGATGGCGATCTATTATGAATACTATGGGGAGTTAGCTTTTGCGCAAGGGAATTATTTCTTGGCTAAAGATCATTGCAAGAATGGGATCAAAATAGGAGAGGAAATTGCTCCTGCCGGTGATATTGTCAGCCAAACCTATCGGCTTTTAGCCGACGTTCAGATTGCAGAAAGGGAGTATGATGAAGCATTATCTTCCTGTGAGAAGGCTTTGAAGGTTGCGGAATCTTTGGGAGAGAAGATCGAGATAGGAGCGATTCATCGGGCTTTTGGGCAGATTTATACTGCCAAAAAAGAAA
>CAZOJT010000087.1:0-5162 GCA_964580215.1 uncultured Ignavibacteria bacterium
AACATATCTGCTATCACCTCAGAGAGCTTCTTCTCCCGCCTCTTGTATCTATCCAAAACCCTGGTCTTAAACTCCCCCCGGCGATCCCGTGCCACCTCCATCCCTTCAATAGCACCAAACCGGGTCACCAGATCACGGCGATAATAGCCATTACGATTTTTATCTTTGTCTCTGGCAATCCTCTGGTAAGGATGATAGCCCAAAAACTCTGTCAGCTCCGCATAAATCGCCTCCTCAAAGACCCTCCTTATAAATCCTCGCAGATATTCTTGAAGACCATCCAAGAAAAATTCTTGATCAATCTCACGAATTTCCTCGACATCTAGTCTCTCATTTATTATATTATTCATGGCGTATATCTCCCTTCTTTTTAGGTTTTAACTTCTTGTTTAACTTAGGAGTATACGCCTTTTTATTAATTTACACAAGAGTCAGTATGCTACCGGAACCTACACTGTTAACGTATATAATGCGGATGGTGAATATGTGGGAGGCGGGAGCGCAACCATTGAGGAAAAGCCACATTATCCCGTGCCGATAAAATTAAAATAATAGAGAGCCATCTTAAAAAAAGAGGTGACCACAGAGGAGATAGCGCTGGTGGATGTGGATGTCTGCCTGATTCCTGAGATAAAGCAAAAGCCAGCATCCTTCGTCCTAATAAAATAAATTTTCAATAACGGCATTTAAATTTTTGTGAAGCTGAAGATTCGGTTTCTTAAAACCGATAGAATATTTTAGAAACGGGACTAAGTGACCAGAATCCGAAATATATTTTTACTCTTGAAAAATCAGTTAGAATCATAAGCGTGATCCAGGGGGGGTGTTTTTCACTCCCGTTCGCAGGATCCGTAGGTATGCACCGTGAGGTGCATACCATAGGATTGGTGAAGAACACCAACGGAAAGCAAGGGAATCAAAAGTTTCTGAACCTTACATTTTGAACCAAAGGCTTTATGACTCAAACCAATAAGATATTGATCGTGGATGACAATCCCCATATGTCCAGCCTGCTTTCGGACATTCTGGATTTTTTTGACTACAAGGCAGCAGGGGCACAGGATGGGGAGGAGGCTTTGAAAATTCTGGGTGAGGAATCATTTGACATGGTGATCACCGATCTGAGAATGCCTAAGATGGGGGGCATGGATCTTTTACGCACCATCAAGGATAAGTTTCCTCATCTGCCGGTGGTGGTCATCACCGGGTTTGGCACCGACTCTTCCCAATCGGACGCATTTGCCGCTCAGGCAGACGGGTTTTTAGCCAAGCCTTTTAAGGTTGAACAGATAAAAGAACTTCTGAAAAAACATCTACGGTATCAAGAATAACCTTCCAAAGTTTTTCTTTCCTTTCTAATTAGACGTTTCCCTCTTTTGGCTTTTGACTGTTTTTAATCTACTCTTCTCGAATCCGCTAAAGGCATATCCAAAAAAGAAAAAAACTTCCCCTTTTCTGAAAAAATGAAATTTTAGTGAAAAATTTCACAAAAGATGGTTGACTTTAGGTAAATTTCACGTTAAATTAAATTAAAGAGAGAACTTTAAGCGTTTAGTAAAAATGTGCGGAATGAATTTGATTCCACAAGTTAAGCAGAACCACTTGAGAGGTTAGGAAAAAGATGGGGAAAACATTAGCGGAAAAAATAATAGGGAGCCATGCCAAAAATGAGGTGTCCGCTGGACAGATAGCTTTGGTTGGTGTGGATGTCTGCCTGACCCAGGATGGGACCGGACCATTGGCTATAAGACAGCTACAAAAGATAAATCTGGAGAAGGCGGCCAATCCCAAAAGGACGGTTTTGTTTTTAGATCACGCCGCCCCCTCCCCCCGTAAAGAGTTGGCCAATGATCACATCACCATCAGGAAATTTGCAGAAAAGACTGGTGCCTGTCTTTCGGAGGTGGGAGAGGGAGTGTGTCACCAAATCATAGCGGAATCATATCTTAATCCGGGTGACATTTTGATCGGAGCGGATTCACATACCTGCACCGGCGGAGCGCTGGGTGCATTTGCTACCGGCATGGGCTCCACCGATGTGGCGGTAGGCATCGCTTTAGGCAAAACCTGGTTAAGGGTTCCAGAAACGTTTAAGGTGGAAGTGAATGGAGAATTTCAACCGGGAGTTTATCCCAAAGATTTGATCCTTTCCCTCGTCGGCATGATAGGAGCCGACGGGGCCACTTATAAAGCGTTAGAATTCTGCGGCAGCACCATCGAGAAAATGTCCTCAAGCGGAAGATTCACCCTTTCCAACATGGCAGTGGAGGCTGGAGCAAAAGCCGGGCTTATTGCTTCGGATGAGACCACCAGGGAGTTTTTGAAAAGACAGAGAAGAGGAGACAAATTCAAAGAAATTGTTCCGGACAAGGATGCAGTCTACGAAAGGGTGATTGAAATCGATGCTTCGGAATTGGTCCCCGTGGTGGCATTTCCCCATACTGTGGATAATGTCAAGCCCATCCACGAAGCTAAAGGAATAAAGATAGATCAGGTCTTCATCGGCACCTGCACCAACGGGAGATTGGAAGACTTTAAAGTTGCCTCCCAGATAATTAAAAGAAAGAAGAAACACCCAAAAACAAGAATGATCATCGTTCCCGCCTCCAAGGCGGTATTTCTGGATGCTCTCAGTGCAGGGTACATTAAAACCCTGGTGGAGTTCGGAGCGGCAATCATGGCTCCCGGGTGTGGTCCCTGTGTGGGAGTGCATGAGGGAATCTTGGGTGATGGAGAAGCCTGTCTTGCCACCATGAACAGAAATTTCAAAGGGAGGATGGGAAATACAGAAGGATTTATCTACTTAGCATCGCCTGCAACTGCGGCGGCAACTGCCATTGCTGGCGAGATCGCTGACCCACGAGAGTTTTAGGTAGAAAAGAAATCCAAAAGAAAAACCGTTAAGCCAAAGAAAAAGTAGCCGCCCATTTGGGCGCCTGTTCGGGAGAGGGTTAAACCCACTCCCGAACCGAGCCTGCGCCACCTTATGGAGCAAGGAGTTCAGCATGACGCTAACTGGAAAATCATGGAAATTCGGAGATGATGTCTCCACCGATCTTATTGCTCCGGGAAGATTGTTTCACTTAAGGTCAAATCTTCCGGAGCTGGCAAAGCATGTGCTGGAGGATGCTGACCCTCAGTTTGCTCAGAAGATGCAAAAGGGGGATTTTGTGGTGGTGGGGAGCAATTTCGGATGCGGATCATCCAGAGAACATGCTCCCACCATCATAAAACTGGCAGGAGTCTCTGCGGTATTAGCCAAGTCCTTTGCACGGATATTTTATCGCAACGCCATCAATGTTGGGCTTCCTGTGTTGATCTGTGACACGGACAAAATAAAGGTGGGAGATGAGCTGGAGGTGGACTTGGAAAAGGGAGCCGTGGTTAACAAAACCCAAAAAGAGACCCTGCATTTTGCCTCGCTGCCCGATGTGATGATAAAGATATTAAATGATGGCGGTCTTCTAGCGCACATTGAAAAACATGGGGATTTCAAGATAGATTGAATAAGTAAGAAATTTGAGATGTTTTAATTCAAAAAGTGATGACAGGAGGAAAGATGGCGAAGTTTGATAAACTTACCGTTCCCACAGAGGGCGAAAAAATTGAGATAGAAGGCGATAGATTAAGCATACCGGATAATCCCATAATTCCGGTTATTGAAGGTGATGGCATCGGACGGGACATTATGAAAGCCACCCGCAGGGTGCTGGATGCGGCGGTGGAGAAGACCTATGACGGCAAAAAGAAGATAGTCTGGTTCGACATCTATGCGGGAGAGGCGGCTCAGGCAAAATATGGAGAAGTGCTTCCTAAGGATACCTTTGAAGCCATAAAGTATTTCATCGTGGCCTTGAAGGGACCGTTGACCACTCCGGTGGGAGGTGGATATCGAAGCCTGAACGTTACCCTGCGGCAGGTTCTGAATCTCTATGCGTGTGTTCGCCCGGTCAGGTACTTTGAAGGTGTTCCCTCTCCGGTCAAGCACCCGGAGAAGATGAACGTGATCATATACAGGGAAAATACCGAGGACGTTTACGCCGGAATCGAATGGGCCGAAGGGACCCCGGAGGTCAAAAAGTTAATCAACTGGCTGAACGAAACCTATAAGTTAAACATCAGATCCGACTCCGGAATCGGAATAAAACCAATGAGCATCACTGGAACTGAGAGACTTATCAGAAAGGCCATAAAGTTTGCCATAGAATCTGGTCGCAAGTCGGTTACCATAGTGCACAAGGGTAATATCATGAAGTATACTGAGGGAGCTTTTAGGGACTGGGGATACAAGCTGGCCACCAGAGAGTTCAGGGGTAAGGTGGTAACCGAGGAGGAGTTGTGGAGCCAGTACAACGGGGAGATGCCCGAAGGTAAAATCCTGATAAAGGATCGGATCGCCGACAGCATGTTCCAACAGATCCTTACCCGAACTGATGAATATGATGTGATCGCTACCCCTAACCTCAACGGGGATTATCTGTCGGATGCCTGTTCGGCTCAGATAGGAGGATTGGGAATGGCTCCGGGTGCAAATATCGGAGACTTCATTGGGCTTTTTGAAGCCACCCATGGAACTGCTCCCAAATATACGGACAAAGACATGGTCAACCCCGGCTCCCTGATTCTTTCCGGTTGCATGATGCTGGAGTATCTGGACTGGAGAGATGCGGCTGAGCTGATCTACAAAGCTATGGCAGATACTATCAAGCAAAAGAGGGTAACTTACGACCTGCACCGGCTAATGGAGGGAGCCACCAAGCTTAAAACCTCTGAATACGCTTCTGCTATAATTGAGAATATGCGCTAATTCCATTCCCGTATGGAAGAGATAAGAAATCCAGAATCTAACTTAAGTTAGGTTCTGGATTTTTTTTGCAATGTGGCAGAAACAATTTCGCCCCGCCAGAGGCGGAGCGGCTACCGAGAAAATGGTAGCCGCACCCTTCAGGGTGCGAGAGACGATGTTGGTTCGGGGTGCCCTTCAGGGTGAATCCCTTCAGGATGAACCCTCACCCCGAACCAGGGATTCGTATGAATGCATACGCATGTTGCGGGGTAAGGGTACCCCGCAACAATAGGCTTTGCATTGATGCAGATGTAGCGGAAACCGGTTTAATGGAAGTTTCGTGTTGGTAAAAAGGTTAGATTTAGTTGATAATATG
>CAZOJT010000088.1:0-5019 GCA_964580215.1 uncultured Ignavibacteria bacterium
AGCACCTTTATAACGCAGTGAAGGACAAATCCCGCTTGGTTCTCTGGGTGGAAGACTTTATGTAGCATTGGGGTTTGATCTTGCCTTTTGATGTTTTGCTTCTGCTGCCGAGTCGATTCGTAGAAGCCAAGAGGACCTCAAACAGGTGTGACCTCATCAAGCCCTTCCGTCTGGAGAAACGAGCGGATTCGTTCCAAGAAACGCCTTGATTTCTCCACTCGCTGTGCTGCAACCTTTTGAGAGAAGCTGAGCTCCACATCGTAGTCGGCGGAAGCTCGTTCATCCTGCTCGTGGGCGAGGATCATCGCCCATTCCTTCTCGAGAAGTCCCTGCTGGACCAGCTCTTTCCCAAAGAGCCGTCTCACAGCGGTATGGCTCTCTGTTACGATATCCCGTGCAAGCAACGCGGCCTTGGCCGCATGGAGAACGGCGTAATAGGCCCTGGAGACGGCATCTTCGTAGAAACCTGCTTCAAGCAAGAGCTCAGCCGCTCCTTGGGCTTTCAGAGAGCGTCTCCATTCAGCCTGAACTTGGATTTCTCTCACGAGATCACCACGCCCTCCCGCTCCACTGCCTCTAGAAAGACCGACCGGTGCTCTCTGCGTTGTTCAATCTCTTGAACGGTGTAGACCACGATAGAAGGCACCACATCTTTCCCTAGCGCCAAGTCATATCCAAGCAGACGGATGCGGGATTTGAGATCTTCGTTTCCCCTGAGAACGACGAGCACATCCAGGTCAGAATCATGGTTGGCCTCTTCGCGTGCCTTCGAACCAAAGACCATCACCCGCTCAAGTGCTTCAGGGAAGCCGCGACGAATTTCCCCGATGAAAGAGTCTAGCCAATCTTTCTCCTCTGGTAACAGCTTCACCGCTGATAACCTCCTTGACCGGCGACAGTTTCTCTTCCGTCAAACGATAGTAGCACAAACTTCCCTTCGATAGTAGAGCGCCCCAACCCCTGGGGACTCAGGAGCTGCTTGTGTAAGTGAGGTCTACCTACATAATGCGGTCAACAACGGCTTTCCCGTGATCGAACTTGAAGACGGGATCGGCGCGATAGAAAGGGTGACACTCTCTCGGTCGACTTCGAAAATGGGATCGTGATCCACAAAGGTAATACGTATGGTGTTTATCCCTTTACAGCAGCGCCCGCTCGAATGTCCTTCCGTAAAGACCCAAACTGTCTTTCCATAGATGAACTGCCGAAGCATTCTGTAATAGGAGAATGATGAAGAATACCGAATCCCTCAAAATAAGTGTCCGGGAGAGATTAGACGCTGAATCTCAGGCATTAGTCTACTCCCAGCAAGTTGCCACCGGTGCGAAGCTGGCGGCCTCATTGATGGTACGCACCAGCGCTGCCGACGCGGTTACTGCTATTGCTGAAGCGGAGGGATGCAAGACTCTTGTTGACACAGAAGAGGACTGGAAAACCGTATGGATTTACAAGTATCCTTTCGTCCGTCTCCTGATTGATGAAATGCGGGCCAGGCAGTCTGCAGAACGGCCTAGCCCGCTAGACGTTTGGATTACTGGCAAGCTCTTTGGCTATTCTGATTATGAGATTGCCAGATTCCTCCAAGACCATGGCTACATTGAGTCTGCGCTTACGTAAGCAACTGCGTCAGAATCCAATGAGCCCCCTTGTTCGGGCAGCGTGGTAGCTGACACGGCGGGGCAACGTTGCCCTTGTTCAGGATGATCGTATTGCTACAAGCGGAATGCTTGTAGCGACCAGTTGCTTCAGCCACTTCGCCAACACGCAAAATGTTGCCGACTTGAGTCATTTGTCTCACCTCCTTACCACCCGGAGTGGTTTGTATTTGCTGTCTGCGCACACAGATCAACAGTTTGCCAATACAAGATCCATCAACCTCTCTTTTTCTCCATTCGGTGCGAATACCTGAAGGCGAATTCATCGAGGTATTCCTGTAGCCATTTTGCCGATACGTGGTGGTATATCCCGATCAGGCCGCGCTTGAATAGTGACCAAGCATTTTCAATCGTGTTTACGTGAGCGTCGCCCAAGACGTATTCATCGTAGGCGTGGGCGACGGATTGATGGCGGCCAAACTCGGCCAAGAAGAATAGCCTACTAGCTGCATCGCTATAGATTTCCTGGACTTCGCCAAGATTCTTCGCGATCACTCGCTTGATGCTTTTGGCCTTCAAGTCCTCAAGCGTGAACATGCGTAGAAGCCCGCCGCGTTCGGCTACTCCAAGAACGTTCTTGCCTTCAAACTTGACGTGTCCGCTGGGTGTTCCATCACCACTTGCTCGAACAACCGCGTCATCCACCTCGATGATTCCGCAGAGCAGATCCTCAAACACGTCATGTCTCATAGCACGCCGAATACGCTTGGTCATGGACCAAGCGGTCTTGTAGGTTACTCCTAGCTCTCTTTGAATCTGCTTTGAGGAGATACCTTTGGGGGAGTGGCACATAAGCCACACGGCCATCATCCAGCGGGGCAAATCGATGTGGCTTTTGTGAAAGACAATCTGGCTTATTACGCTGAACTGATACCGGCATTTGCACTGCCATTTGTGGCGAGTTGAGAGGCGAGTTATGTCTTTCGATCCACAGCGCGGGCAAACAACGCCGTTTGGCCAGCGCATCTTAGCCAAGTACTCCTCGCATTTGATCTGTGTCGAAAACTCTCTTCGTGCCTCTACTAGTGACTTGATCTTATTCATTTCCGATCACCCACTAGTATTATACTAATAAGTAAGTCCTTTGTCAACCCTTTAGTAATATACTTGACAACTATCCGTCTTAATGATATACTTGGAATAAGATGGCAAAAATCAAGTTGGAGGGATACCGCTGTGAACGCTGTGGACATGAATGGGTGCCACGCAGAAAGAGCGAAACCCCAAAAGTTTGTCCAAGGTGCAAGAGTCCATATTGGGACCGACCGCGCAAGGGAAAGACTCATGCCAACAGCGAAAGCTAGTTCCAGACTTGACTTCTGTGTATTTCTCTGTATCATAAGTGGTGCAGGGAGGGGGATTCGAACCCCCACGGGCGGATGCCCAGCGGTTCCAAAGGCCGCCGCGTATTCCTATTCCGCCATCCCTGCTAGGGGGAGCAACGATCTTGACTTAGCAGGCCTGACGTTGCTCCCCGACCTTTCTACTGCTCCAAGGTTCTCTTCTGCTTCAACAGGCCTCCTTAACTAGAAAGGAACCTCATCGTCAATCTCCGGCGGGCCAGGTAGAGACCACAAAAGTTTCCCCTTCTCCTTGCGGGAAACGAACTCATTGTGCTTCTCACCATATTGCAGCGCAGCGCTGATTGTGGATGAATCGATATCTTCGAGTCCATCCTCAGAACGCAAAGCTTCTGCTAATTCGCTGCTTGTCGTTGGCTGAGCGGTACTGACCAACACTGTTCTTGCAGCATCTCGTATATTCTGCGCCCGACGTGTTCGCCTCCTTCCTAGAGGTTTCTCCTTTCTAATAACTTCATGAGATGTCTGGATCGATTCCTCGCCAAACAGAGCTGTCATTGCCTCAGCGGACCTCAACATTCCCTCGATCTCGTCGCGTTGGATACAGATAGAGTCAATGAATCCAAGCTTGTCTGCGAGGATCTTTGCTGCTTCTCTTGCGGCTTCTCCGTGATTAAGGGATGCTGGGAGTTGCGCAATCTCTTGTTTCGCTTCTTCTACCAAATTTCTGTCCATACCCCCATTATACAAAATTAGTTGTGGGAGTCAACCTCTTGTTGTGTGGCGGCGTGAGATTGTAAAACGCCCTGGCAAAGGCCGATCTGGTTGCGGGAGAAATCCGTCTGAGGCGAACCATTGTATTGTGTGCGGCAATGTTGTTTCGTGGAGTGGCTGCTGCCCTAAAGGGATAAGCGCCATACGTATCACTTCCCCGCCCTCCCCCAGGAAGTACTTGCGATCCTCAAAGACGGTGGCCTGATCCTGCATGTAAGGAAGGAACTGGGGAAGGGCTGATATTGGCCTGCAAGACATACTGCTTGGTTCTGAGGCAGCTCAGGTCAGTATCTCTGGTGTTGGATTCCGGCTTCCGAAGTCTTGGACAGAAGGTAGTTTACAAACGCGGAACATGAAACGAGCATAAACTTAGCCTCATCATAACCTAGTTTTGACTCATCTAGCAGAGCATGCCGAATCCCATCTGCATCGCTCGTGTAGCCGTATAGTTTCCTGAATCCTTCGACTAAGGCAGGATGGATAATGACCTTGTCTTGGTTTTTCAGCGTTTTCAAAGCTTGCCCAAGCGTTGCCTTCGCGTCCCCGACGATCAAGTTGCAGACAGCTTCTACAGCGCTGATCGATTCCTTGATCGAATTGCGGTAGTCGGGAGATTCCCTATCTGACAGCAACTCTAGTGCTCTGTGTAGATGTAAGCTAGAAGGATCTTTTCTAGCCAGGGATTCCTCGACCTCTTGCAGTTCAGTCTCTGATGTAATCTGTGCTACCCTATCTCCTACGAAGCGATATGCGGATACCTCTTTCTCCAAGACTAGATTGACATCCTTTGTGAAGGTTTTGGATCCTCGCGGGTAAGGATAGTTGGAGACGATGAACTCAAGGAAATCGTAGATCTCAAACCACTCACAGTCAAAGAAGTAAGACTTGATACGAGTATACACTTCCATTCCCATAAGCGGTATCGTATCCACAGGCAACTTGAAATAGGCATCCCATAGCCTATGTATAAACTCGCCAAGCGCTGGGGAGATTGCGCTTGGGGTCGTAATCGCCATTCTAATCCTGCCTAGAAGCTTTGTGTGTACAACGTTCCATAATCTGCTTCGCAATGCCTGATCCACCGAATCGGTCTGGATACTATTTTTTATTGATTTGAGTCCCTTCCGTTGTGAAAAAAGCTCCATTCCAGCTCCTTCTTCCAATGTACGGGGCGCGTCAGGGTCTCCCATCGGGTTTGTACAGGGCCGAGAGAACTCCAGGTAGGGATTTATCCCATCAAGCCCTTCCATCGTAGAGTCAAGCTCAAGGTCTGCCTTAATCCTTGAATT
>CAZOJT010000089.1:0-4891 GCA_964580215.1 uncultured Ignavibacteria bacterium
ATGGGGTATTTGTGCTGCGATGTGTCCACCGACAGACATTGGGGAAGGCTATACGTCAGCTAATACATCGGTAGAAGAGGGATTCGAGAAGCTGATTGGAGTCCAGAACCGCACCTTCGTTACGGTGGAGGCGCTGATCCGTGAGATCCTGCCCCGTCTTGTCGGGGAGGAGGATCTCCCCTTCTACCGGTTCGTTAAGTTCATCGAGTTTAAGGATGACTGGACGCTGAACCGTCACGCCGTGGAACACGGAACCTCGATCGCCTTTGGGACGAAACAGAACGCCCTGCGGATGATCCTCTACCTCGACTTTGCACACTTTGTTCTCGGGAAGGTGTTAGAATAGGAAAAGTACTTTTTTCTCCGAAGAAGCTGAGGTAGAAAATTGATCAAGAAACAATGGAGCCTGACATCGGGCTTTGTACCGGAGAGGGGATACCCAAATTAGCAAAAGTACCAGGAGTTGCTCTATTCTACGATCAGGCGTATCGCCAAGAATGTTGGGGAGCAATGAAGATACTTGAAATCCAATGGTAAACCCCGAAGCCTGCGTACGCTCGCTGTTTGATGAAGTGCTTCGTTGAGGTGATTGAGGCTGACTTGAAACGAATACACCTGTAGAAGTAAGGTAACCATGGCCGAAGAGATAGACATCGAATGGCTGCGCGAAAAGTATGTTGAGGAGCTTCTACGGCCCAAAGAAATCTCGGAACTCGCAGAGGTCAGTCGACGCACGATTGAGCGCCGTCTTAGGAAGCATGGAATAGAGAGGAACCTGGACGCTTCGACGTTCCCCAGAGAAGCCTTGTTCCGACTCTACATCGAGAGGGAGTTGACCTTGCAGCACATAGCTCAGTCGTATCGGGTTGATCTGCAGAGACTGGCAAAACGCGTTCTTCAACTGGGCTTCGAACTGCGCGAGCGCTACATGGATAAGCGCTGGTTGGAGGATGAGTACCAGCAGAAAGGTCGCAGCACATACGAGATCGCTGATGAATTAGGCACTACGAACAAGGTGATTAGCGATTGGCTTAACCGTTTCGGGATTTTCACCACGGCGAAGACGGAACCCTACCAGGACCCGGAATGGCTACATTGCCAGCACTATGAAGAGAACAAGTCCTTGAGAGAAATAGCCCGACAACAAAGGAAGAACCTTGCCACAATCCAATACTGGTTCCACAAGTATGACATTCCAATCAAAGGGGACACGCACCCTGGACACAAACATCGGGAGAACGCGCTATACAGGGACGAGGGAATCCTGCGTGAGCTCTACGAGGTGCGCGGAATGTCCGAGGAACAAGTAGCAGACGAGCTAGGTGCAAACCGGCGGAACGTGCAGTACTGGCGTTCCAAGTATGGTATAGAGGCGCGGTCGCTCTCGGACGCCACGACCCTCCGTCACGAGCGCACCCTAGCCCTATACAAGGACAAGAAATGGCTTGAATCGCGGTACATTGTGGAGGGCAAGTCCACCTATCAACTTGCTGATGAGCTGGGCGTTACTCCAGGAACGATTCGTAAATGGATATTGCGTTATGGTTTCGAACTGAGAGACCCAGATGAGAGTTATCACCTATCGCACCGCAATCAGCTGGAGATAACACCGTATCTCCAGAACATGCTCGAAGGGGAGCTTCTTGGGGATGGCTCCATCATCCGATCGAGCAAGTGGACCGCCCACTACTCACATGCATCTAAGCATAAGGGCTATGTTTCCTGGCTTTCCGCTGAGTTTGCATCGCAGGGGATGGGTCAGTCCGGTGTGATTCGGGAAGCATTGTGTAACGAAGGAACACGTCACGCGAGTGTCGTCTACCAGTATCAATCCTTGAACTATCCCGAACTCCTTGACATGCGGAGAAGATTCTACCCGTACGGCAAAAAGATCGTTCCCTATGATCTTGTCCTGAACCCAACTAGTACCCGACAGTGGTACATAGGAGACGGAAGATTGACAGTCTCCAGCAAGCAGCGTCCGAATATTATCCTGTATACCTGTGCATTTGACCACGAATCACTCGACCGTCTTCTGCGTCAGCTAAACAATCTGGGCCTTGTTGCAACGTTGCAACCCTGTCGAAATCAGATTTGTGTATGGGCCGATTCAGTTCAGGACTTTCTGGATTACATCGGGCCATGCCCGAGCCAGATCGAGGGTCTCTTCGGGTACAAGTGGGGCCTGAAGAGCTGAAACTCCCAGAAACGGTTATGCGCATACCGCTACTGTTTCTCGACGAAAGGATCTGAGCTCTCTCCACCTCTGCAGAAGGGTTTCCTTAGCTTCTCTATGTCCTGGGGGTGATCTTTGGTGGCAATCCAGCCGGAGAAATACGAAAACAGAACCTTGGTCGTTGCATCAAAAAGCTGAATTGCCTCAAGATAGGTTTCGTCTGGGATATACTCATCCTCTGCAGACACTTTCGCTGCAAACTTTCCATCTCCTGTCTTGGACGCTTGGATAGCATTGAAGACGTGTTTATTTGAGAGATGAATGTAATCGCTCGCGTTCTCATATAAATCTGAGACCCACGGATAGTCCTTAACACAGGTTTTCTTCAGATAACAATCGCGCATACGTTCGCCTGATCTGTCCTTTAGGTCTTTAACCTGTGTTCCGTTGACTACTTTTCGCGCAAATTCTTGCGGATCGTCTACTAGCCAAGCTGCTGAAAAGCGAAGGTAATTATCCAGTTGGAGCCGCAGAAGGGGAACAGCCGCAATAAAATTCCTGGCTTCAATAAGGGTGCAGAAACCCGTCGTGAGACAAAGTGAGCGGTTAAGAGTTGCAATGGCAAGGAAATCTAGCTCGTACCAGCCCCCACGGCGTCCACTAAACATATCCTCGTGCACTTCAAGGTGTTTCTTCTCGTAGCACTTTAGCTCCTGAAGCGCTTTTTCAACTCTTGGGTTCATAGCTGCTTGATATTAGACCCTATGCAGGGTGAAAAAAAGTTGCATTCTCAAACCGCTATCGCTTTTTGGCGAAAGGATTTAAGGGCGTCCTCCACCTCCGGGTCGTGAATGTGGGTATACACCATCGTCGTGGACAGATCGGAGTGGCCGAGCACCTTTTGAACCAGGCGGATCTTGCTCGCCTCTTGGTAGAGGTGCCTTCCAAATGAGTGTCGCAACGTGTGGGGCCAAACGAATTGACAGGCTCTTGTCCTGGCTTACTCATTGCTGTGAATGCGTTTGCTCAGTTCTTCTTGGAGTTGTGAGGCTAGCTGACTCCAGTCGAAGGCTTCGTTGACCTCGAATAGTTTAACGCCATGTCTTCTACACAAATTCCGCTTGTGAGCGTCTCGTTGTACCGTTCTTGTATATGAATCTTCTCCGCCGAAGTAGTCTACTGGCGCAAAGTGCTGGCGTCCCTGGTACTCAATTGCGATTCCTGCTTTCGGAATGAACACGTCAAGATGCTGTTTTTCAAGCCACGCTGGAGAAGCATGCTGAACTACCTCCAGATGGGGAAAAAGCTTCTTCACTTCGTAGTACAGCTCTGTTTCAGCAACCCAACCCTCACCGATTCTGGGAAGGCGCATCTTTTCTCTTAACTGGTTCTCGCATTCGCGAAAGAGCCGCTTAGCCCGATAATGCAGTGCAAACCGAATCACCTCTGGGATAGCGATACAGGTAACTTGAACAGCTCCAGAACTGGGACAACCTCCAAAGAGGCCGTGGCCATACTGCCAGGGGTTACCCTTCCTATTGCGGTCTTCGTCACTATGCCTGGATCGTTGAAAGAGGCCATGGTCCTTCTCCGGGAAGTAGTCCTTGAGCTCCTCGAAATCAGATTCGCCCAGTTCTTCGAAATCATACCGACCGCAGAAATGTTCGATTAGATTCTCTCCGTGAGTCTTGTAGAAGTCGTCGAGATAGTTAGTCACGAGCTCAGTAATTGTTTCTTTGCGATTTAGACCAAACTGAGTCAGACCTGCATCGCTTCCCAGCCACCGAAGTAGATCTTCGCCATCGATGGAGTGGTTTTGGCACTTCGAACGGAAGTTGATGAAGTCAGTGAGCCTTAGACCGTGACCCTTTCCAGCCCCCCATCCAGTCTTTGCGACGGTCCAGGCTCGGTCATAGTTTCCAACACATATGAGAGCGTCTTCCAGCCAGTACACGAGGTAGTTAACAACTTTCTCGTAGGTTGAGTAGCATTCATTGATCTGTTGAAATCGGCGCTCTAGACTCGCGAGATTGCGCGTTGAAACGAAGTCCGAGACCACACTGTACAAATATACAAAGATGTAGGACAGGTTGCCTTCTACATCAACTGGAGTTCCCCGCTTAAGGTGGGATTCCCAGTATCGATAGAATCCACGCTGCTCGGGTGTAGCATTCGCCAAACTAGGGAAATACTCGTTCCAGGCGGGAATGGGCGAACCGGGTCTATAACGTTCAAACTGCGGCACAGGTTCAGAGATATACGCTGGCTTCTTGCGCTGTGCCCGGAAGATGAAGAATAGAGTTAGCCCTACAACTAGTAAGAACCATCCCATCTCGAGCAACCTCCTTAAATTTGTACACCTAAGGGTATCACACAACCATGTTTCTCTTGCAAGTGAGCGCACGAGCCAGATGCGAGCCGACAGTGAGGTCCACATAACAGTGAGGTGCAAACCACATGCCGGTGCAATGGTAATCTCTCAAGAAGGGACAGGACCAACGTCGAGCTCACACCAACGATAGCAAGGGCTCCACCTATCGCTTTGCCTTGCCGGTTTCAGTGGAGAGGGATTTAGCTTTTCCCTCTCTTACACCGCTACCGCCGTCGCTTGGCGAAAGGATTTAAGCGCCGGCTCCACCTCCTCGTCGAAGATGTGGGTGTAGATCATCGTAGTCGATAGATTGGCGTGCCCCAGCACCTTCTGCACAAGGCGAA
>CAZOJT010000090.1:0-4810 GCA_964580215.1 uncultured Ignavibacteria bacterium
CCTTCCCCCCATTTCTTTAGGGGGGATGTAAACAATTATATGCTCCCCTTAGTAAGTAACGAAAACTAAAAGGGTTTATCCCATCCGGTACGTAAACAACTTAATGCTCTCCTTAATAACTGGGGCGGGATATGCGTATGCTCGTATGAGTGCATACGCACATTCATACGAAAATTCCCGCCCCTATGTCTTTTGTAATTTTATGAAAGGCTACCTCCTTAGCGCTGTGGGTCAGGCTGCGAAGCTGTCCGACAAGAATGAATCTGTAGCGTCCGAGTTTGTCTCGGACGAAAAGGCTGTTGAATTAATAGCTGAAACCGCTCTCCTTGGTCCTGTTAAGGGAAAGTGAAAGAAAGACTGAGAGAATGGAGATTAAGAACAAAAGAACATACAGAAAAGCAAAGGAAAACACCTGGATTATTAGCCCACCCACAGCCGAAAGAAAGATGGTTGGTCCCACCACCGTGTTCAAAAAACCAACATAGATCGGCCTTCTCTCCTCAGGAGCGATTTGGAGAAGATAATTTGTATAGCCAAGGTCCACCCCGCTGATGGTGGCACCCAGAAAAAAGAAAATCGACCCATACGCCCAGAGAGGAATCTGTATCAACATATTTGAAAGCATTACTAGTGGACAAACCGCAGAAAAAAAGGCGGAGAAAACCAAGACCAACTTATTGTGACCACGGTTACTCAAATATCCCCATAAGGCGTTGGATGATAGATACCCCACCATCTGCACGGTCAGAAATACGCCCGCCAGGCTGGCAGGAATGGAAAGATATTTTTTTGCATAGATGATATAAAACGGCAATCCCATCACATAGCATCCAATAGCTATTCTGGTTAAAAGAAGCATCCTGAAATTTTTGTCCGCTTTTGTGATCAAAAAACCCAAAAGGAGATTCTCCTTGAAGCTTTTTTTCTCAGGTCGCCTGGTTGTAGGAGTCTCCTTGACCATACAGAAGGAGACTAAAGCAAGAATGATCAAAACGGATGCAATCAAAAACAGAAATCCGAAATTTTTAGGGAAATCATAAAGCTTTAAGATTCTCTGAATCAAAAATCCAGCCAGTGCTGAAAGCCCCCCTCCGACAAGCATTCTCATCCCAAAGAAGCTTCCTCTTTTTTCCTGAGGAATGGTTTTCCCCACTATATCGGTAAAGGAAACACCAGCCAGACCTCCGCCAAAGGAATAAATGGAAAACAAAAAGAAAAATGTAGCCAGAAGATAAGCCGGCTTTTCTTTTCCTAAAAGAAATACCAGGATGGCAAAGACCAGAAATGAGCCGCCTCTCAGGAAGGCGGTTTTGATATAAACTGGCTTTTGCTTTTTTCGGTGCAGGGTCATGGCGGCAATTGCAATCTGAGGAAGAAACCATCCCAAAGCTTCCAGGGTGGAGGCTAAGCCTATCAGGATCTGAGAGGGGGTAAGCTTGCTGATGAAAAGAGGCAACACGGTGGAGGTGCTGGTAAAAGCCCAGGCGAAATTGAACAAGACCCCATTGGAGACTCCCAAAAAGAAATTTCGTTTAAAATGCTTTCGAGCGAATTGTGTTTGTGCCGAAGATTCGTTGATCATTAAAATTAAGTTAACATTAAAGAGGTGATTGTCAAGAACTCCAGAACATTGAGGTATAAATAACAAATATAACTCCGGTTTTTGCATTAAAGACAAAAATTTGTCTTTTTTACCTCAATGCTTAAAACGTAGAGTGTTGGTTCGGGGTGCCCTCACCCCGAACCATGAATGTTGCGGGGTAAGGGTACCCCGCAACAACAACTATGAAGAGGGATTCACCCTGAAGGGGACGGGGGGAGTGAGGTCTGACTTCAACGCTTAAAATATAAATCCACAAAGTGGCAAGCCTCTTGCACAAAAAACCTTTGATTCTTTGCGACTTTTTGTTTCCTTAAGCTAAAGTCTGAAGGCAAAAGGTCGAAAAATAAAAAGGAGCAGATGTGAAAATCGGATTCTTTCAGAGCTTTCCCCAATTGGGGAGGAAAGATGAAAACGTTGAAAGGGCAATAAGCTCAATAAGGGGGGCTAAAGCTGACCTCTTGGTTCTGCCGGAGCTTTTCAGCACCGGCTATCTTCTCGAAAGCGAGGAGGAACTCAAGAGGTCAGCTGAATTTATTCCAAAAGGACCCACCTTCTTGAAGATGGCTGATTTGGCGGCACAGGAGAACGTAAACCTTGTGTATGGAATGGCAGAAAAGGAAGGTGACAGGTTTTTTAACTCTTCGGTTTTGGTCACACCAAAAGGAGACTTTTCAGTCTATCGAAAACTGCACCTGTTTGATCGCGAGAAACTGTGGTTTTTCCCCGGCGATAGAGAACTGGAGGTATTCGACATCGGCGGCGCTAAAGTGGGGATGATGATCTGCTTTGACTGGATCTTTCCAGAGGTGGCAAGGATTTTGGCTTTAAAGGGAGCGGAGATTATATGTCATCCTTCTAATCTAATCATCCCTGGGTATTGCCAGAATGCGATGATCACCAGAAGTGTCGAGAATGGGGTGTTTGCCATTACTGCCAACCGAACTGGAAGTGAAGAAAAAAAAGGAGTGAAGCTCTCTTTCACCGGAAACAGTCAGATAGTGGATCCCAAAGGAAACATCCTGGCAAAGGCAGATGAATGTCAGGAGGGGGTATGGACGGTGGATATTGATCCAGGTTTAGCCAGGGATAAAAAGTTCACCCCTAACAATCATCTTTTCAAAGATCGAAGACCGGAATTTTATCGTAAGGGGAATCTATGTTAAACTCGAAGTCTGATAGGGAAAATCCAATCCACGGTATCCATCGGACAACCACCCCACAGATTACCAAAGTTCCTGAAATCAAGTCCACAGATCAGTTGTCCCCAAGATCCATAGGAACTCAAATGAGATCCATCGGAAAGGTCAAACCAGCTAAGATTCTGGTAATAGATGATGAGCCGGAGATCACCGATATACTCGAAACTTTTTTGGAGGGTGCCGGTTACCAGGTGAGGGCGGAAAACTCCAGCACCATCGGAATAGAAAGAGCCAAAACCTTTCTGCCCGATCTGATACTTCTGGATATCATGATGCCCTTCATGGATGGTTATGAGATCTGTAGTGAGTTGAAAAAATGTGAAAAGACCAAAAACATCCCGGTGGTGTTTTTGACCGGCAAAGATGCCAGAAGCGATGAGGGGAAAAGCTTTAAGGTGGGTGGGGTCTTATATATAAAGAAGCCCTTCAGTTGTGAACGCCTTCTGAACATTGTCAAAGTAGTCTTACAAACCACAGAGAAAGAAAACAAGTAGCCGAACCAATAGTAAATCTCAGGTATCGATCCACTAAGAACCAAAACCAAAGAACATGGGGGGGCAAGCCCTGCACCATACGGCGCAGGGCAAGCCAGCACCTGACCTCGGAAAGAAACTCCCAAGTCAGATGCTGGCTTCTTTTTTGATAGAGAGCCACGTCTACAATGATTTCGGATTTCTCTCCCTTTGCTTTCATATGAACTCTAAGGTGGTTTAAAAAAAGAGAATAACATGGCGGGATGAAGTTTTTCCCCTCTCACTTAGTTCGCATAAATCTTGTCAGGACTTTTCTATCCTCTTGGTTTCAGTAACTGAGATTTTTGGTAAGAGGAACTGTTTCAGGTGTAATCCCGTTGTTGCGGGGTACCCTTACCCCGCAACATTTCGGTTCGGGGTGAGGGTTTATCCTGAAGGCTCGTCTGAAGGATTCATCCCGACTTCGTTCTGCCCCGCACTGAGTGCGCTCGGCACGAAGGGCAGGACAAGTCCTAATGCCGATGCATAAAAAAATCACTCCATAATCTTCTCCTTGAAACAAAGCGCATCCTCAAACATATAAACATTGTTGAACATGAAATAAACAGAATCGAAACCTTTCGCCTGAGCCTCAAGCTTCTTTAAATCTGCCGATCTATTTATTAGAGAACGATCAAAGTGTTGAGTCGTAGTTTTGAATCCAAAGTAGACTTTTGAGGGAGGTGAGTGAAATGAAAAAGCTACCTATTCTTGTCGCTCTTGTGATGGTGTTTTCCATTATGCTTTCCCCTTGCCCATCGTACTCCAAGTCAATTACAACACCGGATGGCGATGTATACAAACCTGCCTGCGGACGCATCAAGATCGGTATAGACATTTATTATTGGGCTTCTGCCGCAAAGAAAATGATATATATCGGTCGGGTAATTGATATGGGCAAACGACACGGTGAAAGAGTTGTCTGGCTCCGAATGGCAAGATCAAAAAGAGTTGAGATGAAATCACGCAAAGCTATTTGCCACGGGGGATGGGTAAAGGTTAAGGAGGGCAAAGATTAACGCTCCTAAGGAGAGGGCTATTTTTTCTGATGCTTCGGCTCAAGTTTGACAGTTTGAGAAAAATTGTTGTTGGTTTTTCCTATGGATCCTGTGGACAATGACTTACGAAGACAAAAAGAGTTCGTGGCATTACATTCAGCTATCCTATGGATTTCACCCGGTTAGATTTATCATAGAGGTTTGACTCTTAATGGGAAAGACGGAGCCCCCCAGACGGGAGCGTTGCTCGTCTGGGAGGGAGAGGGGGGCAGCTTCGTATCAGAAAAAAATGCGTTTGTATTAATCAAATTGCTTGAATTCTCAAGGCTTCTACGGAGCAGGCGTGCACACAGCTTTCACAGAGGAAACATCCAGTATCAGTGATAACTTTAAGTGCGGAGCACATTAGTCTATTGATGTAGTTTTGGAACAACCGTTGAGAATCTTGGTTTAATGGAAGTTTCGTGTTGGTAAAAAGGTTAGATTTAGTTGATAATA
>CAZOJT010000091.1:0-4768 GCA_964580215.1 uncultured Ignavibacteria bacterium
AGATATTCCTGGTACCGATGAATCAGTCCGCGAATGTACCGCTTACGTGCGCGCCCCACAGAGACACCGCCTTGCGGAGTCACCATGAGCCCAGTTACTGCCCTCCGCGTTCCTCGAGACATGTAGAGAGTCTTCTCGTCGTTGACAACCAGTCGTGGCGAGTCCATTTCGGAAAGCTCCGACACAACATGCCGTACGAACTCGCGGCATTGCCCCTTTGCATTCGTCGAGTAGAGCAGATCATCCGCATACCGCGTGTATGCACCACTGCGCTCATTAGCAAACGCCTGGAGACGTCGATCCAACTCGTACATCACCGCATTGGAGATCATCGGGGATGAAGGAGCCCCTATGGCGAGACAAAGCTGTTTCTGAAATCGGATGAACGCAGCATCGGCGACAAACTGCCTGTCCTCTTCATCCATGTCTTTCCAGCGATCAAGGGCAACCAGCCGGCCAAGCAGATCATCGGGGACAATCGACGGGAAGAAGTCCTTGAAGTCGAGTCGAACCGTGAATCGAAACTCACAATGCGCCTGAGCATTCCGCAGCAAGGGACTCCGCATTCCCCGCACGTATCCAGTCGCCGCATCATGGACAGGCAACGTAGGCAGCACCGTTTCGAGAAGCGCATATTGGAGGGCTTTGGTCTCCTTTGCTGGATGGAAGATCGCCCGCATGCCGGAACCGCTCTTCTTAGGCACGAAGTATCGCCTGTATGTCTTGGGCGCCCTTCGGGCAACTGCCACAGCAGCCTGAACGTCAAGTCCAAGATAGGCAGCCACGATTTCCCGCACGCTCGACGTCATGGCTCCACCGCGACCCGTGTTCCCAACAGCGACAACCGCTGACGGTCTTTATGCCGGTAGCCCGCGAGAAATGCAGATCGAATAGCCAGCATGCCTTCATCCTCAAACACGCAGAACGGTTCCCACACTGCGGGGCGTGACAACAAGTACTCCCGCTCGTCCAAAGCTCGCACATCGACCAGTTCAAGTGCCTGTAGCAGAGCAATCTCATAGCTAAGAGTCCCGAGATCCCCCTTCCCAAGAACGGACAGCAATAGCGAAACCAGCTCATCGTAGCGAATAGGAGCAGCAAGCCAGATGAGATCGGCAAGGAGAAAGAGCCTCTGCTGGCGAGCCAATGACAGGAAACCCCTCACATCTTCGAATCTCAGTCTCGTTCTATACTTCCGACGTATGCGCTCAAGGCGATCAGAAATATCGTCCAAGCCCTTGGCAATAGCATCTAGGCGGGTGTATACCATCGGCTTGAACTTCGACACCCGATCAAGCTTCCTGATTGGACCTTCGCGTATGAAGGACTCGCCGTCTTGGAAACTGATATCATTGATCGCAAGCGTGATCCGTGCTAACTCGTCGTCGTGAGCAAATGCGCCAAGCTCAGCCTTGGCGCCATCACTCTCCACAATGATGATGACTGCATCAGCACTCTCTGCAAGGTAGCCTTCCAGAGTCAGCAGATCCACGCCTTCCCGCGTTCTGCGGATTGCGTCAAACGCCCGCTCTGCCAGGAAGAAGTGACACCATGGGAAGTGCCTCTTTCCGTAGTCGAGGAAATCTCGTCTCCCGGAGATGCTCGCATCAAGGCGTGCACCGCACACGAAGACTAGCTTGGAGGACGCCGTTAGCCACAACTCACCATGCGTTAGAGCACGCTGTAGGAGCCTGATTGCAGAAGGTGCGAAGGGGGACAGCGTCGCATCGCTCATCGACACCATCCCCCTCTGGCTCTACTTGAGCGCTGCGAGGGAAGAACACTCGCAGCAGAGACATCTGATGCGAGTGTTCTTCCCTCGCAAAAGAATGTCCGAAAACTCTCTACAGCAGTCACAGACTGCTGCGGGGGCGGCTCTACACCGCCCGCGATTGGGTAAACCCCAATTCGACTAGAGCCAGTTCTCAACCTACCACAGATCCACTTCGCTGTCAACACGTTACGTATCCGCACTCAAGACCTCCTCCCTCAGATCGATCTTGCCTGTAACGGCGGCGGAGATGAGAGCGATGCGGTATTCCTTCAGTCGTTCGATGGCTTCTTGGATCTTGTCGATCAGGGCGTCGATCTTCGCCGTCTCGCAATCGAGGAAGTCGGCGATGGCTTGCTGCTCCTTCTCATCCGGCAACTGGATAGGGATGTCGCGCATGTCATCCTGGGTAAGCTTGTCTCGGGTAGCCCCACCGATGAACGTACGATAGTCGACCGTATTGAGAACATGTGGTAGGAACTGCGGTACAACTCCCGGCGTCGGCCTCAGTACGTGTGCGTGGTTGTTCACCCAGATCTTCCCGTGAACATAGAAAGAGACTGGCTTATGCGGCTCAAAGAAGGGAGCTCCATCCTCTCCGAGTAGCACCAGCGGCTCATCGAATAGCCAGCCGTCAACATAGTCCAGGATCCCGTTGGCCCCCCAGTAGGGATACTCGCCCTGCATCAGTGCTCGCTCTTCCGCATTGACTGGAACCCGCTGCCCGTCAAGACACCCAGCCACCCGCTTGAGCGGCTTGAGCTCCCACTGCGCGGGGATCTCGCCGAGCCATTCGATTCCGGAGTCTTTCATCGGGACGTTGGGATCGAGGCCTTTGGTGACAGCATGGGTGATCAGCGCGGTGCGCTTCTCCTGCAGCAGCTCGATCAACCGCTCCTTCTTCTCCACCAGCGCATCGATCTTCGCCGTCTCGCGGTCAAGGAAGTCGGCGATTCTCTCTTGCTCTTTAGGATCAGGTAGGCATATAGGAGTTACGGAAACGTCCTCTGCAGAGACAGCTCCGTAAGTACTTCCGGTAGAAATAGCAGCGAGATGCCTTCGGGCGATGTGAAGGAAGTGCCACAGGTATCTGAGCTTTGTCTTTGGTCCCGGTGCGATAGCGCAGAGCCCTCGGCCAATGCCATATGTGCGATCGGAGATGTTAAGTGCTCCTACAGGAGCTCGCACAGATAACAATACGGTATCCCTTTTCGTGGTTTTCGGAGGTTTAGTACAGAAATTTGCGGCGAGAGGATAGACTGCACCAAACTCCGCGTTTCCCTGTAGGAAGCCAAGTCCATCTACATCGCTTCCGCAAGTATCTCCTGGTGGGGATTGTCCCATATTCACCATGCTTACATTCTTCAAAGGCATGACCTCCCAATGCGCGGGGATCTCGCCCAGCCATTCGATGCCGGATTCCTTGTACTTCGGATATGGCTTCTTCGTGCTCACTTCTTGTCCCCATCGGCGTCCTGACGCCCAAGCGAGAACGCAAGATCGATGAACGGACCAACCGATCGGCCCAAGATAGCCAGCCCTGCATCATGTGGATCTGGGTATCCGAAGCGGCTCTTGGCCGAACCGTTAAGGGCGAAGTCGTATCCCGCGATGTTGGCGATGCAGAACAGGTTCTCTCTGCATTCGATAACCACTTCGTCTGAACGGAACGGCCACTTGTCGCCGAAGTTGCCTTCCGTGACTAGTGAGGAAGGCCACCGACTTCTCAGAGCTTTCTCTCTGCTTCGCTTGCTCCAGTTGTCTTTCGTCTGCTGACTTCGCACAACTGAGCGGCGATAGTCCGTCATCCCGAACTCCTCATCCTTGAGCATGACAAAGTCAAAAACGGTTGGCGAAAGCTGCTGGAGTCGACCCCCATGCTTCCCGAGTGTGAACTGCATTGCCACGGCGCGGACGAATCTCTCCAACTTGGCGACGATGTTTGCATTGACGCGCGGGTAGTAGTCTCGGTGTAGTGCCTCTTGCGAGTCTGGAGTGAGATAAGGGCGAGGGTCCTCGGTCTTCGTCTCCAGGCGCTCCCACTCGGAGCTGGGATCAATCGGCGGATTCGGACTACCCGTTACGATTTCGAGGTTGTAGTAGCGTGCCATCTTCCCGAACTCAGAGAGGATGCCGATGATCTGATCTAAGAGAGCGTCGTTCCGAAGGAAGTCGAGGTCATCGATCAGCAGCGGGATCCCGTTTGACTCGAAGTAGTCGTCGACCAGCATTCGCTTTGCGTCCACGAGGCTGTGCCCGATGGACTTCAGGAAGCTCTTGTCGGGAAAGGCGCCATGGCGAGCCTCGAAGACGAGACAGAAGTAGCACTTGAGAAGCCGCTCCAGACCACTGGCAAGCAGTTGCTGCGGCAGGTGATAGAAGTCATTGCTCATCCGAATCTCCTGAAGCTCGCCGAACCCAGCCTTGATCAGCTCGCGCGCGGTCTCCAGCTCCTGGATGAGGCACAGGACTCTCGTCGTCTCGTTTGTTGTGGAAGGCTGCGGGCTCACCGTGTCACCTCCCGCAGCATGTCGATGACCTCGCCCTCCAGTTTCTTGATGTCCACCTCGATCTCCTCCAGGGGACGCGGCGGCTCGTAGGTATAGAAGTAGCGGTTGAAGTTGATCTCGTAGCCGACGATGCCGACTTGGCCGTCCTTGGCGTCGCGCTTGGATTCGTCGATCCACGCCTGAGGCACGTGCGGCTTCACTTCCCGTTCGAAAAACGCCTCGACCGACTCGGAGAGGGGAACGTTCTCGGTATCGCGGAGGTTCGTGTCCGGCTCGGGATTCCCCTTGCTGTCACGACAGATCGCGGCGGTGCCGTCCCGTTCGGAGAGGGCGTTGAGGATTGCCTTCCTCAGCGACGCATCGAGCTTGATCCTGTGGGTCGCGGCCACGGCATGCAGTACCTTCTCAAAGCTTGGTCTGTCCTTGAACAGCGTGTTTGGTAGGCCCACCAGCATCTCGAGAATCTTCTCCTGCTGTCTCCTGCCCA
>CAZOJT010000092.1:0-4739 GCA_964580215.1 uncultured Ignavibacteria bacterium
ACATTTAAGGGCAACGATGTGATGATATTTTTGGGTTCGCGATGTCTTGATATTTCTCCTATAGCTATTAGTATCTGAAGTACCTTCAGCTTCACCCCCATTACAGTTTGCCCCACCTGCACAGAGAATCTCAGGGATGCTATCTCCGGTTATATCAACCACTTTCAGGTTGGGCGGGTGCGGGCCCCATGTATCTATGCCAGATCTCTTTGCCTGAGTTGCCATCATGGGCTATTATTCCTCGGGGCTGCAATATGTTTGGCTCTCCAACGAAGGTGAAGACTGAAGCCACGATATCCTTTTGACTATCCCCATTCACATCCACACAGACTACATCAACCAAACCCTTCTGTTGCCCATTTTTCTTTCTCTGGTAACCGTTCACTACAGTAAACAAAATTGGGTTTCCCACGCCACTGTCAGAAACTGTTTCCCCTTCAATATATTTTATCTTCAATGAATCGTTCTGTTCTTGGGAGAGAATTACCTCTGCTCTTTCGTCACCACAAAAATCAATACACCATGCTTTATTAAGATCATAAATCCAGAACTCTCGAATGCAGTTTTCATGGTGCTCCATGTCCACAAAGATCAGGGTGTTTACGCGTTCGTCCACCTCCAAACGATACTTTGGTTTACCGTCTTGGTCTACAAGTGGAAAAACGCTCAGACCAAATGGGGTGCGAACGAAATCCCACTTTCGGGGCCAACTTACCAGGGAATTGCCTCCGATAATTCCCCATATATGGAGGAGGAATATTGCTCCCAACACAATAAGCCCCAAGCGCACCATGAACCTATAACGTTTTGTCATCACTCTATCAAATCCTCAACCGGCTATATTCGAAGTGAACCGGTAAGATTGGTAGTGAAAATATGATCGTATATCAAATAATATAGGCTATTCTCACTATTAGTCAACACTTATTGAAGCAGAAAAAGGCTTGACTTTAAAGAAATATTTATTATAAATATTCACGAGAGTCTTGTGGAGGAAAGAAAGAACTGGAGTCAATGGTCGAGGTTTGTATCAGTTGACAGTTAGCAGTTAGCAGTTACCATGAACCATGAACTATTAACTGCATTTATGGTGGATGTAGCTCAGTTGGTTAGAGCACCAGGTTGTGGCCCTGGTGGTCGGGGGTTCAAGTCCCCTCATCCACCCTTTTTATTGGTCCCCACAAAATCCTTTAAACTCCGCATAAAAGATACAGGAAAACGTAGAATTCTCGTTACATCTTGAAGAATCTCAGGACTTCGGTTTTTTTCTCTTGAGGTAATGAGGAAGAAAGGTGGGGGACATCTTCCTACCATTTACACGCTCCCCTAAGAAATGAGCTTGTCGAAAAACCTATAACATCCCTTCTGTGTCATTCTGAGCGAAGCGAAGCGGAGTGAAGAATCTTGGTTTCACGCGGGTTGAGAGGAGAGATTCTTCGTCCCGCCGGAGGCGGGACTCAGAATGACACTTTGTCGACACCCTCAAATGTAGAGGGTAAAGCTGAAGAGGATGTTGAAAAAGCTAAACTTTGAGGCAGGATAAATTCCCGCCTCTATGAGCGATAATAACTTGTCATCCATAGGGCCCACCTTTGGCGGGTCAACAGGTTTTTTTCAACACTCCCTTAAGCCTTATCCTGTTCATATTCAGCCTGTCTTTTTACCAATCATGTCTCGAGCCAAATGCTTTCCTCATTTTATTTGATAGACGATTCCCCAGGCTTTGGAATCATACTCTGCGGTGGTGTCGGTGACCGACTCCTGGCTGACTACATCCACGATGGCATGATAGTAGCGTTTTGCCGGGTCCGGATTGGCGGCGGTGGTCCAACTGGCGGAAAGCGTTCCGTCACCATTGTTGATAAAGGGAATCTTTTGATAAGACCCACCTTCCTTCACGTGAAGAAAGAAGAAATCTGAAGTGTCGCTTGAAGGCTCGACGATGAAGGTTACCTGTTTCCCCTTGCCAAATACCAATGTGCTGTCTTTTTTTACCTTCTTCATCAAGATGTCGCCGTTGAGAGTGGTATCTACCTCGTCGTCTGATACTATCCTCAGAATAGAAGGATTTCTGGTCGTTCCCACCGAGTTGATTACCGTTCCACTGAACTTCTTTAACAGCCAGCCCAGATGAGGATCATAGTTATCTCCCCATCTCTCGAAATAGGCATGGGTCAGAGCTATGGAGGAGATTGACTTTTCATATGACTTTCCATTGAAACGGTAATGAAATTCTCCCTTAAGACTATCACCCCAAGTTAAGGTTATGTATGGAATAAGAAAACCAGGATGTAAAGAATCCTCCTCAACAAGCCGTCCTTCTTCAACGTCCGCATCGCTATAGGTTATCTCCCGGTAGAAAAAAGTGTCCGGTTCGGTATCATAGAAACCCAAACGAAATATATCTGGATATTGGGATATGATTTCCTTAACTGCATCCCAGTGGGTTTTGCGGGGAGTGACGCTTCTGTCCTCGCAGTTTATCTGTAATAAGAAAGAGGTAAGTGTGATAAGCATCAAAAGAAAAATAGCTTTTTTCATCGTTTCTTCCCCTTGAAAATGTTTGGTCGACGGCTTCTCCTTCCCCCCTTCTCCAGCAATCTGGAGAGTTCATCTCTGATCAAAGCCGCCTTCTCAAACTCCAGATTGGATGCCGCTTTCTTCATTGCCCTCTGAAGCTCCCTGATCTTATCCTCCAAAGAAAGCTTTTCTAAGAAATCAAGTTTCTCTTCCTTTTCAAGGAGGGCGGTTCGGGAATCTGCAAATGCGGTGGTTTTGAGGATCTCCTCTCGGGACTTATATATGCTTTCAGGGATAATGCCATGTTGTTTGTTATATTCCTCTTGCAATCTCCTTCTCCTATTTGTCTCGTCTAAGGCTTTTCGCATGGAGTCGGTGATATTATCCGCATACATGATCACCTCTCCGGCTTTATTTCTTGCGGCTCTGCCCGCTATCTGAATCAGGGAGGTCTCTGATCTCAAAAAGCCCTCTCTGTCGGCATCCATAATCGCCACCAGGGAGACCTCTGGCAAATCCAGCCCCTCTCTGAGCAGATTGATTCCCACCAGAACGTCAAACTCGGCTAATCTTAAAGCTCTTAGGATTTCCACCCGGTCTATGGCATCGATCTCTGAGTGAAGATAGCGCACCTTCACATCCATCTGAGCCAGATAGTCTGCCAGATCCTCTGCCATTCTCTTGGTCAGGGTGGTGACCAGAACCCTTTGCTTGCTTTGAGCTCTAACTCTGATCTCCTCTAAGAGGTCATCCACCTGATTGGATGAAGGCTTGAGAGTGATTTTCGGATCAACCAGCCCGGTGGGCCGAATCACCTGCTCCACTATCACTCCCTTACATCTTTTCAGTTCAAACTCAGCCGGCGTGGCGGAAACAAAGATCACCTGATTGATCAAAGACTCAAACTCCTCAAAAAACAAGGGCCGATTATCTAAAGCGGAAGGAAGCCGAAAACCGTATTCCACCAGCACCTCTTTTCTTGATCTATCCCCGGCATACATACCTCTGATCTGGGGAACGGTCTGATGGGACTCATCGATTATGATCAGAAAATCTTTAGGAAAAAAATCCAAAAGAACGTAAGGGCGCTCACCTGGTTTCCTTCCGGAAAGATGACGGGAGTAGTTTTCAATTCCGGTGCAGTATCCGATTTCCCGCATCATTTCAATGTCAAACCGGGTACGTGATTCCAATCTCTGCGCCTCCAGAAGCTTATCCCCAGATCTGAACCAGGCTAATCTTCCCTCCAACTCCTGCTCTATGTTTTTTATGGCTTTCTCTAACTGAGGATGGGTGGTGACAAAGTGTTTAGCTGGATAGATGGCGACCTTCTTTTTTTCCTCTAAGATCTCACCCTTGAGCGTATCAATCACCGAGATTTTCTCTATGGTATCGCCGAAAAGTTCCAATCGGATGGCAGTCTCCTCGTAGGCCGGATGAATCTCTATGGTGTCCCCTCTTACCCGAAAAGTCCCCCGGGCAAACTCGATGTCGTTACGAGAATAGTGGATGTCTATCAGATCTTTTAAGATTTTGTCTCTTTCTTTTTCCTGTCCCACCTCCAAGAATAGCAAAAGCTCCTTCCAATCCTTGGGTGAGCCGATCCCGTAGATGCAGGAGACACTTGCCACGATCACCACATCATCCCTTTCCAAAAGCGAGCTGGTGGCTCGCAAGCGTAGCCTGTCAATGTCATCATTGACCGAGGTGTCCTTCTCTATGTAAGTGTCGGATGCGGGAACGTATGCTTCCGGCTGATAGTAGTCGTAATAGCTTATGAAAAACTCCACCGCATTATGAGGGAAGAAGCCTTTCAGCTCGCCATATAGTTGAGCCGCCAGGGTTTTGTTATGGGAGATGACGATGGCGGGTTTGCCCACATTGGCGATCACGTTTGCCATGGTGAAGGTCTTCCCTGATCCGGTGACCCCCAAAAGGGTGTGGTATTTTTTCCCCTGCCTCATTCCCTGGGTCAGCTCCGCTATGGCCCTGGGCTGATCCCCTTTGGGCTTATAATCAGAAACTAATTTGAACTTTGCCATTTTCTTAAAGTCCACGGTCCGCCGACCACAGTCGGCAAATGGTTTTCTGAATGATCTGCACTATTTATATTACGTGAGGAAGCATTGAAGTCAAGGCAAAAAAAGCTTTATAGGTCGGATATGTCCCGCCGACGGCGGGACTATCCGACATCTTTCTTGTCCGAAAGCCCCTAAATG
>CAZOJT010000093.1:0-4712 GCA_964580215.1 uncultured Ignavibacteria bacterium
CGGCGATGGGGAGCGGCCACTTTCTGGTGAGCACCTGCGACTATCTGGCCCGCCGGATGGCGGAGTTGGAAGCAGAGCTCGCCGGAGAAGAAACCGAGGAAGCCGTGCAAGCGCTCAAGCGCACCGTGGCCGAGCGCTGCCTGTACGGCGTCGATCTCAATCCGCTTGCCACCGAGCTCGCCAAGCTGTCGCTGTGGCTACACACCGTGGCCAAGGGCAAGCCGCTGTCGTTCCTCGATCACCATTTGCGCACCGGGAATTCCCTCATTGGTACTAGGCTCAAAGATATGGCACGCCACCCTTCTGTTGCCCAGGATACGTTCGGGATTGGCCTTTTGGAAGGCTCCCTTCCAAGGGACCTTTTGAGAGCTATCCAGCATCTTAAGTTCATCAAGGAGTCAATAAGTGCTTCTCGGTCCGATATTGACGCTAAGAAAGCACAATGGGAACTGGTAAACGTCTGGATTGGTAAGTATAAAGAACTAGCCAATGTGTGGCTGTCTATTCTTTTCGGAAACACTGTCCCCATGGCTCAATATCAACGAATTCTTGAAGCCGCCGCTTCGGGACACATGGATGAGGTGGCCGACAACCCGGCGCTGCGCCAAGCACGAGAGATCGCTTCCGAAAAGCGCTTCTTCCACTGGGAGCTCGAGTTTCCCGATATCTTCTTCGATCGGTTCGGCCGTCCACTCGAAAACCCCGGCTTCGATGCGGTGATTGGGAACCCGCCGTATGTACGACAAGAACAACTTTCGGCGAACAAGCCGCACCTCAAAAAAGCGTTTGAGACATATTCCGGAGTTGCTGACCTGTACGTTTACTTCTACGAACAAAGCCACCGCATCCTTCGACGTGAAGGACGGTTCGGCATGATTACCTCCAACAAGTTCATCCGCGCCGCCTACGGCGAGAGACTCCGTGCTTTCCTGGCTGATAGGGCCACGGTTGAACTGATCATCGATTTCGGTGATCTACCCGTCTTTCCCGAGGTGTCGGCCTACCCGTGTGTCTTCGTGTCACGTCACAGGCCGAGCGTGTGTCAGAATCCTCTCTATTTAAGAGTGACTTCTCTTGCTTTCGACGATTTGGCCTCTCTCGTCCATGCGCAAGCGGTCGAACTGAGCAGCGCGGCGCTATCGGGGGCCTCTTGGAGGCTCGTCAGCCAACGTGAGGACGAACTTCTCCAGAAGATCGAAGGACAGAGCGTTCCCCTTTCCGATTGGCTTGGCGATGTCAAGATCAACTACGGCGTGAAAACAGGCCTCAATGAAGCGTTCTTCATCGACGCAGCGACCCGCGATCGGTTGATCGCGGAAGACCCGAAGAGCGCGGAGATCATCAAGCCGCTAGTGATTGGCAAGGACATCAAGCGCTACGCGATCAACTTCAACAACCGCTACCTGATCTGGACTTATATTGGCGTACCCATAGAAGATTATCCGGCAATCTACGCGCACTTGAAGCAACACCAGCCACGGCTCGAAAAACGTTGGGACAAAGGAGATCACTGGTGGGAACTCAGGCATTGCGATTACTACGATGAGTTCGAGAAACCAAAAGTACTCTATCAAGAAATCGCAAGGACTCAAGCTTTCTCTTACGACGACAGGAAGTTGTTCTGCAATAACAAGTGCTTCATTGTCCCGATGGCTGGCAAGTTCTTGCTTTCGCTCCTGAACTCCTCTTTGGTCTGGTATTATCTACAGGCAACTGTATCAAAGCTACGGGGTGAAACATTCGCCCTGCAATCGATCTACTTGGAAAAGCTCCCCATCCGCCGCATTGCCTCCGTCACGCCAAAGGACGAGCGGGTGCGGCTGGTGGAGGAGGGGAAACAGCTTTATCAGGGCTTTCTAAAGGCCAAAAACCCAACTCCCTTCCTGGATTTGGTAAAGCGATGCTTGCCGAAAGATGATGAGGGTAACTTCATCCAAGAGGAGGAAAAGTCCGATGTCGTCCACGATTTGCTGGCTTATCTCGCTAAACAGATGATCGAGCTGAATAAACAGAAGCAAAAGGAGATTCAGGGCTTCCTCAAATGGATCGAACGGGAATGGAAGGTCGATATTGAAGATCTGGCTTTGAAGACCTATCTCAAGGAATATCACAAGCATGACTTTGATGAGATGATCCGCATCGCTAAGCGGAATAAGAAGTTAATCAACCTTGATCCGGAATCTCGAAAATTCCAGGAGAGACTGGAGCAGGAATGGAAGGCCAGCATAGAGAAGCTTCGTCCCTTAAAAGAAAGGATTCAGTTGACCGATAACCTCATCGATCAGATCGTCTATAAGCTCTATGGGCTGACGGAAGAGGAGATCAAGATTGTGGAGGGTAGAGAGTGATTTTATCCGTTAAAGGCTAGCAAAGGAAGATAGGATGATAAAAATTCTGGGTGAAAACCCTCAGGAAATAGGCAAAAACTTCGAGAGCTTTATAGGTGAGTTGTTAGATTGCTTGGGCTATTGCAATTTTCGAACCATTCGTAACACTGGTAATCAAATAGATATCTGGGCAGAAAACAAAGTTTTGGGATTTCCTATCTATTGTGAATGCAAGGCGCAACAGAATTCCGTCAGTACTAATCAGCTTAAAAAATTTTACGGGCAGTATAAAAAGGAGCAACAAAGTCATCCAGATCTCTATGGGCTATTCTTCGCTCTATCTGGATTTAGTGGTACGGCTGAAAGATGGCATTCAGAACTACAGGATGAAGAGAAAGCACGGTTCAGAATTCACGATTATAAGTTTATCATGAATTTGTTGCGGGATTCCGGTCTTGTCTCCGAAGATATAATTATACGTGAGCTTCAAAGGAGATTGCATGATTACTCTTTGGATAGGCGGTATATAACTTACACCCGTAGAGGACCTTATTGGGTTCAGATTATAAAGGATGCAGATGATAATGAAGTTGCATACACCGTGCTCGATAAAGATGGCAAAATCCCTCCAAAATTGATCTGCCAAGAAATAGGCAAGCTGGACTCTGCATTGCAGAATCTGACCCTCTTCAGCCTAGCTATAAGAGGAGACCTGCTGAAAAAGCTATTTGCTGGTAAGAAAAGGTCTCTAGATAAGCTGGCCCTGGAGTTGAGTGTATCAATAAAAGACATTAAAATTGAGATCAAGAGGTTAAAGAAAGAAAATATAGTAAATGAGCAAAGTGCAGAAAGTGAAATCCAATATTATCTTAGAAAAGATTTTTCTACTTTCCTAAAGCTTGCCGAGGAATTCCTAGAGTCTGATGACCAACTCGAATTCATGGCGAGCAATTATTGCCGAGATTCAATCAGCCAAAGAGTTTCCGAATATGTTGGAGACCGATTCCATGTGATTTTTGACAAAGATGAGAAAATAGCTGTTTCCAGATTGCTTAGTGTATCGCCTTCAGCACTTTATTGGGCGTTATTTAGCGATACTTCTTTATTCGATAAAACTCAAGAACATGCTGAGTCAGTTAAGGTAAGTGATGAGAATAGACAAAGATTAGAAGATTTCGGTAAGCTCAAGGTTTTAAATAAACTCCAGCAGTTACTAATTGCAGATTTGGCAAGAAGTGGTTTGTCAGACTTACTATCGCAATACGGTATCTTTCAATACTTGATCGGTATAGAAACACAATTCCACACTCAAAAAGAGACTTTCTTTAAGATGCAAACGGAATCTCCTTTCGCCTTATTGAAGGCAGCTGGCCCCATTGAGGCGGGCCAACTGGTTTCAGCAACTGATGCCGGAACAGTTGTTAATTTGGCAACGGGTTTAGCACGAATGGGCAGATTTGAATTGGCTCTTCAAGAATTTGATAAGGCTATAGAACAAGCTAAGAAAGAAGGGAATACCAAGGCTTTATCAGCGGCTTACGTCAACAAAGGCTGGACATTAGCTGAGATGGGTCAACATGAAAAGGCAATCAGGTATTATGACAAGAGCATAGAATCGGATGATTCTTGGAAGGAAGCTTGGCTGAATAAAGCAATATCATTACGCGAGCTTGGTGAAGTTGATGAAGCTTTAAGATGTCTCAATCAAGTCCTAGAGAAGGAGCCAGAATATGCAAACGCTTTCTATGAAAAGGGATTAATCCACCTACTGGGAAAGAACGTTCTTAGGGCAAAAGAAGCGTTTAGGAAAGCTATAACGTTGTCACCTCAAATTGTGAATAGGCTAAAGGAAGATCCTAGGTTTGGAGGGTTTCGTAAAGAGAGATGGTTCCAGGAATTGTTGCGAGAGGGTAGCAACTGAGATCATTTTTCATAAGGGTGGAATTTTAAAAGAGTTACCGTTGGGTAGAAAAAGCGGTTGTATGGAAGAGTATTGGAGAGATTAGGGCTTGGTGGTGAAGCAAAATGAAGACAGGGAAGATCGCTCATCTTCTCGTTACCGTTGAGCGAAACGATGATGGATTTCTGGCAAGCTGTACCCTAATCCAGGGGGCCTTCGCCGAAGGCGATACCATCGAGGAAGCCATCTTCAACTGCTTGGATGTAGCCAAGATGATCCTAGATTATCGTGATGAACGTGGTAAAAAATGAACGCCCAAGAGGTTTTGCAGCTTATCCGGCAAGGCGAGAGCGAAACCCTGGAGCTTAAGCTCTCGCTGGGAGAGCTAAGGAAGATCGTCGAGACAGCAGGGGCCTTTGCTAATGCATTTGGTGGGACTATCTTGGTAGGTCTCTCGCCGCAAAAGGAAATCATCGGAGTCCAGG
>CAZOJT010000094.1:0-4688 GCA_964580215.1 uncultured Ignavibacteria bacterium
TTTTGTTGGTTCCAGTAACTTAAGTCCAAAATTTTATGAGTTAAGCAACAGCCCCTTGTTTTGTGTAAAATTGCTCTTGGATAAATAAGGTGATAGGGTATATCCATTTAGAAAAAGAACAGAAAGGAGGATATGCCCTATGCAAGAAATAGATTTTTCGGAGAGTAATTTAGGGAATCGTTGGTTAGGAGTCAAGAGTATTTGGAAAGAAATTCAAGGTGAGACCAAGCGATTTATTAAAGTTCGCTTGGAGCCGCCGGGTTTGGTCAAGGCCATTCACTCTTTGTATCCTCGGGTATCTCACCAGCGGTGCACCTTTCACAAAGCCACGGATCTGGGTCAGCATCTGGTGAACAAACGTCACCGCAATCGCATCATCTCAGACGCCCTGCATGTCTTTGAGGCAACAACAGCAACCCGGGTCAGAAAACGGTTGGGGCTCTTCTGTGACAAGTGGTGGTCCAAAGAGTCCAAGGCGGTGAGAAACTTCGTCAAAGGATTCGAATACTGCCTGACATACCTGGAGTATCCTGATCCTATTCGTACCATGCTGAAGACCAACAATTCCATAGAACGATATTTCCAGGAGTTGCGAAGACGAATAATTCCCATGAGGTCCTTCAACAACTCCAAAAGCGCAGAAAGAATCATATATGGCTTAATGACTTAATAGCTTATGTCTTAAACCAAAAACAGGATGTGCCCAAATACAAATTTACACAATTAACTTGACAGAATGCCCGCGTACCCTCCCCTCCACCCCCATAATTCCTCAGTTCCAGGTGGATACACTGGGGAAGAATAAAAGATCCTTCCATGCCCGACCCCTTCCTGATCTTGTAGCAGTATCTCCAATCTACTGATTTTTCTACAATCTCAAGGCCTAAGCGTCTGTCAGTTTCGAGACTACTCAGGCTATTTCATTTCCAACTCTTTTAACTCACTGAAGGGAGGTGAGTTCTATGGTTAAGAGTGAAGCCATCCTTTACTGTGCCCGGCACAGAGGGGCTTTTGACAGGAACACATTGGAAGTTGTTCCTCAGATCCGTTTCGAAGAGAATGCCTCTCACGGAATCTATCCTTCATGCAAAGAGAGGCTTCCTTCGCAAGACCAACCATAAGGAGGCGTATTATGAAAACCCAACAAGCCATTGGCCAGATCACTCGTCTGATCAAGCCTGGTAAAGGCGATGTCAACCGCGACATCGTCTTTTTTATTTCCACCATCGATGATTCAACCTCAAGGATGCTGGTTTCAGGATTGGTTAGAAGAATTCTGACTCTAAGGCAGTCTGGCAAGAATCCTAGAGTAGACCCTGAAGTCCAGCTGTATTCGGAAGCAATAGTGGCCCATGAAGGAGGTGATTCACACGTTTGCTGAGACTAAACTCAAAAGACTGGGAAAGCTGGCTGATGATTACAAGAAAGTAATCAGAACCATTGAACAGATGGAATCCGAACAAGGTGTCTGCGATGCCGATGGGAACCTGAATTCGGATATCATCCAGCGATATCAACAGCTGGAAGAAGAGAAATAACGTCTTCATTCCGAGGCAATAAGGATCATGAATGAGTTCGGATTAGAATTCAAACATCGGGATGAAGTTCACAAGTTTCTGCTCGGAGATCCCGAGCGAAGTCGAAGGATTGGTCCTGTGTTTGATCATTGCGATTTGGAATGGCACGATTAGCTTCTCTTACCACGCAAATATAACCTTTAAACTGAATTAGGAGGTGCTATCATGTGTTCAAAAATGATCATCTACAATGCCACCAAGTGTTATCGAGATCGTGGCAAGCTCTGGGTTTGCGATTACGATAACAGGCGCTTTCAAGCTATCTGGGAAGGTCACGTCCGGGATGATAGACCTGATCTCAAGGCTAAAACGATGGAGGTCCACATTGCCGGAGTCTCTCAGATTGAACATCATGAGCAGGTGCTGACCTTTGCTCATCCAAAAACTTTAGTGGGATATGTCAGACGAGTAGGCTCTGATAACCATCTTGGCCTGTGGGTGGAAACTGTAGATAAAACAATTGGAGGAATCAAGGACAGATGGCTAAGAAGTGTTGAGCCTTATGGGGAGGAACACGGAGATGTGCTCCACGTGGCTGGACACAAAGAAGTTCTGTCCACTGTAAAACAATAACCAAAGTACTTGTCTTTGAACAATCGAAAGGAGGTGAGTGTAATGTGCGAGACACTGATTCGAAAATATGCCGATTGGGGACAGTTAAAACCTCTTCCATCTCTTCGATAGAAATGACTGGCTTGAATTTTTTCTCAGACCTAACGTAGCTGACCTTCTCCATGGAATTCGGTTTATCATCCCATATGCCTTCTTTTATCAGAAAATTGAAGAAAACTTTCAACACTCTTAGTCTTCCGTTCAGAGTGTAATCCGAAACTTTATCCTTTAGACTCAAAATGTATTCCTGGACAACTGAACGATCCACATTTTCAAGGAGAACAGACTTCTTTCGTATGAAGTTGTAGAAGTCGTTCAACCTCTCACCGTAGCATTTCAAAGTCGCAACGGATAGATTTCTTTTACCGGCAGTTAAAATAGAACTAGCCCAAGCCTTCTTTCTTTTTCTTTGTCGACCAATTTCAGAAATGTCTTTAAGTTCATTTAAAAAATCCTCCGACAAAATGCCTGTTTTTTGGCAAAAACAAAAAGCCAACCCGTCTGAGTTGGCTTCCAGAAACTTAAATGCGCCTTGAGGGAATCGAACCCCCGACCCACTGATTAAGAGTCAGTTGCTCTACCTAGCTGAGCTAAAGGCGCATGAATTTATTTTGATTTATAGCTTTCGGCTCACCATTATCTGTAGCAACCGATCCATAAGCTTTTTGTTTATACAAAAATGCTTCTGAAAATATAAGTTCTGTTGTGTCATTGTCAAGTGGTTTTCCTCTCTATTCCCGCTCACTATTTTTCCTAACCTTGTGCAGACTCCTTTTCCTGGATTATTGATATAAAACGGAACGGACACTTTGCTCAGCCATCTTTAGATAAATTCTAAAACTTTAGTTGAGCTATCGCTTCTCTGAAACTATGAAGATTTTTCAAAAAGACTCCAGTTACGTCTTTTCTGCCCAAACCCCTAATTTGCTTCTAAGGTTCCGTTTGCAAAGATCCTCACGTGAAGCTTGACATCAGAGTTTAAAATCGTAAATTGAGGGAAAAGTTATAAACTATTAAGTTTGAGAGGTGAGCTTTATATGAAAGTTTTCAGGAAATTCCAGACCGCCTTGAGAGAGAATCTCTCTGAATGGATAAAAAAGCTCGGGGAAGTGGATGTTTTGGTGGGGATTCCCAGTTTTAACAGTGAGGATACCATAGATGGTGTGGTTTCCTCATGTGCTTTAGGACTAAAGGAATATCTGGGAAAGATGAGGTCGGCTATCATTATATCTGATGGTGGTTCTTTAGATGACACTCGGGAAAGGGCAAATCAAGCCACACTTCCGGATGATATCAAACGAATGGTGGCCATCTATCGGGGAATGCCCGGCAAGGGCACCTCTTTTAGAGCCATATTTGAGGCGGCTAAACTGCTCAAGGCAGACTGCTGTGTGGTGGTTGACTCAGACCTCAAAAGCATCAGTCCGGAGTGGGTAAAGCTTCTGGCTTCACCCATCCTGGAAAAAAAGGCGAACTTTGTGGCGCCCTATTATCTCAGGCATAAATATGATGGTTCCATCACCAACCACATAGTCTATCCTATGACCAGAGCTTTATACGGAAAACAAGTACGCCAGCCCATTGGAGGAGATTTCGGATTCTCCGGAGAGCTGGCAGCTTTTTATGCTGGAGAAGACGTATGGCAGACCGACGTAGCTCAGTTCGGAATAGACATCTGGATGACCACCTCAGCCATAAATGAAGGTTACTCCATTCTCCAGGCTGACTTGGGAACCAAAATACATGAAACCAAGGATCCTTCAATCGATCTGGCTCCCATGTTCCATCAGGTTATATCAACGCTTTTTTTCTTAATTGGAAAGTATGAGAAAAACTGGATGAGTGCAGATAAAAGCCAAAAGGTAGAAATAATTGGGAAAGTTTCTCAGACTCCAAAATTAGAATCGGTCCCGGTCAGTTTGAACAAACTTAAAACCGAGTTTGTAGAGGGGTTTCATCACTTTGAGCCTTTGTATCAGCAGGTGCTTTCCCACCAGAATTTTTCAGAACTAAAAAGTAAGGTAGAAAATCTGGAGAAAAAAAGAGAGCTTGACTTTCCTGACCAGCTCTGGGCTAAGATAGTTTACGATTTCGCCTTCATCTACCAGACTTGGAGCAGGAACAGAAGAAGATTGGTGGATATTATCACCCCACTATATTTCGGGAAAGTAGGAGCCTTTTGTCAAAATGTGGCGGATATGGACTCAAAGGGTGCAGAAGAGGTGATTGAACGGGAAGCACAGAAGTTTGAAAAGCTTAAGCCGTATCTGGTGGAAAAATTCAAAAGGTGGGATTAAGATACTTGGCAGGCACCTCTTGTTGATTTACTAAGAGGAGCAGGAAACAGTTTACATCTTATTATTCGTATGAATGTGCGTATGCACTCATACGAGCTTCGCATTGATTTTTTCTCCCACACCTGTTTTTGGCTTGACTTGAAATTCGGGGTTAATGGAAAAAACGTGTTGGTTTTTTGTTGTTGATGATAACGGAGGCATA
>CAZOJT010000095.1:0-4258 GCA_964580215.1 uncultured Ignavibacteria bacterium
TCCCCCCATTTCTTTAGGGGGGATGTAAACAATTATATGCTCCCCTTAGTAATTACAAATTCTTTCGTTTACTAACCTGTAACAAATCTTTCCGCAACTTCGCCTGAAATTTAAGTTTCAGCAGAGGCCGTTTGGTTACCAATGAACTTAAACAACCAATGCACCCCGTTATGACTCCAAAACCGGAAACTATATGATCAAGCAGACTGAGGGGGAGTGCCTTCAATAGAAAGTCCATCCCCCTTTTCTTTCGGAAAAAACGAAAGAGAGGGTAGTTTATAATCAGGTAAGCCAGAGCAGAGAGAATGGTCAGGACAAAGAATATCTTAAAGAAAGGCGAAAGAATCAGCGAGAAAAGGAAAAAAAGGGAGATGAAGACAGAGATTATGAAAGCCGGGTAAATATTGGCGATCCTTAGCTTTTTGATCACCTGCGGGACCATCTTCTTTTCAACAACTAACTGGAACCAACCCTTGCTTCTGTTATAGTCATTGAGCAAAAGGCCCCAGAGGGTATATGGTTTAAGATGTTCCCCTTGTAGCCCTTTGTCTAAAAGGATACTTTGTCCGATTTCCTTTAGTCGTCTTCCGAACTCTAAGTCTCCTCCACCGGTTTTGGTCTGGAAGGTGGCATCAAATCCTTTCAGCCCAAAAAAAACCTCCCTTTTGACCGCCCCAATTCCTGAAATGAACCAATCAAAATTTTCTGGAGAATTGGTATAACTGTAATACATCCAGAGATTCTTATACCAGGTAGCCAGCTTCTTGGTGTTTGTCTTAAAACCACAAATGCCTGAGATGGCGGCATAGTGATTTTCAGAAAATTGGTTGTGGATTCTATGGAGAGCATCCGGCTGAATGACCATGTCACAGTCAACAAATACAAGAATGTCACCGGTTGCCAACTCGGCTCCTTTATTCCTTGCAAACCAAGATCCGGATGGCTGGCTCAGCCTGATTGGTTTGAACCCGTATGATCTAACCAACTCTGAGCAATCCTCTTCCGAACAGTCATCAACCACAACAACTTCAAACCCAGAGAAGTTCGACCGCTTAAGAGCACCTAAACATTGCCTTAAAGTGTCGATACCATCCCGTACCGGTATGATAACTGAGATATGCACTTCTTTCCTCCAAGGATAGCCAAATCAATCTGCTCACAATATAATTCAATCTCTCCCTTGAGTCAAGGTATTTTCCCATGAAAAAAGCTGCCAACTGATAATCTATGCATTGATCAAAAGGTTAAATAACCAAATGGGAAGATTACCCCTTGCCCCAAAAAACAATTTTACACAGAGGTCTCTGAAAAAGTGCAGAAATCGGGCGGGCTAAGATCCCGCCCTACGTGCTCGGGTATTGAATAACAATGATTTAGCCCGCGTAGGCGGGGTTCATCCTGAAGGGATTCACCCTGAAGGGCTCCCAGCCCCGCAAGAACGACTTTTTCAGACTTTCACACAAAATCTTGACACTACCTTATTGCTTCTATTGTAAAAATTCTCCTTCAGGAAACATTGCTTCTTAGCCTGGATTTGGCTTGACCAGCCTTCGGGTGATACATATCTTAAATAAAAATCTGGCTTTTTTGTCAACCTACGCGCAGATCCAGATGCGATCTCAGGATTTTAAGATTTCTTTTGGCATAAAGCCTTGACTGCGTAAAAACCAGCTATTGAACATAAGCTTACATTAAGCGATACTTTTGAAGAAGATTCAAAATGAAAAAAGCTGAAACAAAAAAGTCCCAGCCACCAAACCTCGTCTCGGATAAGACGTTCACCTACCTCTTCTTGCCTGTTTTATTGTTATTGGTAATAGCTCACCTCCTGTCAACATATTGGCGGACACCTTTTCTGTGGGGGATTCACCACCTGTATTTCTTCCCCGGATGGGTGGGATGGGCCTTAACCATTGTGATCATAGGTCTCTTCGTCCCTACAGTTAACAGTTTCATGCTAAAGTTCTTCCAATCGGTTTTCAGTGCTTTAGAGAAGATTTTTGCAAAAATCAGAAAATATCCGTTTTTTGCAATAGTTAGCCTTCTTTCCATACCCTTATTTTGGTCTCTGAGAACGAAACTTTTTTTGCTGGGGGATGGATATTTCATACTGGAGAGACTATCTGGCGGAAGGATCATGCCCACCGAATGGTTGGATGGAACTATTCATCTGGAATTCTATAGGATTCTATCTATGATTTCTCCTGATATAGATCCATCTTTTTCTTATTCCATCCCAAGCGTAGTGTGCGGAGGGATATTCGTCTTCTTGATTTTGACTCTATCTGATCTGTTAGGGAAAACTAAGTTTCAAAAAGTTCTAATCTTTTCGGTCCTTCTCACCTTAGGCTCGATTGAGCTTTTCTTTGGATATGTGGAAAGTTATACCATCCTTTTGGTGAGTCTAACTCTATTCATATTATTTTCAGTTCGCTACCTTCAAGGCAGGGCAAGCATAATTTTCTCCCTCCTGGCTCTGATTTTAAGTATCGGTCTTCATATCTCTGCCGTAGTTTTCGTCCCCTCGTTTTTCTATGTTGTTCTTTGGAAATGGCGAAGTGGAAGGAAAAAATTACTTGATATTTTCACCCTCTTATCTGTTCTGGGATGTTTGGGGATGATCTGCTTCGTAATCTGGAAGGTCTTCTTTCTAAAAGGTGAAGGCGGTGGATTCAGCCGATTCCATCCTCTGCTCCCCTCAGCAAGAACCGATTTCACCCTGTTTTGTGGAGCTCACATTGGGGAATTCGCCAATCAGCTTCTTCTGATCTCTCCGGTGGGGACGCTCTTGTTTTTGTTTTTCCTTTTCTACACCTTAAAATTAAAATCTTTCAAAGATCCGATTCTGAATTTTCTTTTGATCTCCAGCCTTTTGAGTTTGCTTCTTGTTTTTATCTATAACTGCCACTGGGGGAGTTTTGATTGGGATTTGATGTCGTTTCCTGGGATCTTCTTCACCCTCTTTGGGATTCTCCTGTTCGTGAAATGGGGAAGTGAGTGGAAAGAATTCAAAAACTACGGACTGATTCTGATAGCGGTCAGTTTTTTTCATACGGTTCCCTGGATACTGGTAAATGCCGACAGACAGAGGAGCGTGGATCGGTATGTTCTCACTGCTGAGAATGATCGGCATCTTCTGTGCGCCCGGGGTGGGGGGATGTGGAGGGTAGCAAGGGTGGTGGGTCACGCTGGGTTCACGGAGAAGGCGGAGGAGATACTTAAACGAGGTATAAAGAGAAATCCAGAGGAGTTAGGATGCTATTCCTATCTGGCGAAAATCCTTTGTAATCAGGAAAGATATGATGAGGCGATATTCTACCTGGAAAGAGGACTCCAACTGAAACCTCACAGCACGGCACTTCGCTTTAGCCTGGGTCAAACCTATTTAAGGAAAGAAAACCTGCAAAAGGCCATATTTCATCTGGAGAAGATAAAAGAGGAACATGGCAACGACTCTGTTTTTGTGATTAACCTATCCAAAGCCTATCTGAAGACCCAAAGACCGGAGTATGCTAAAAATATCCTGCAGGATTTTCTTGTCAAAAACCAGGAATCTGCAACGATGCGGGGGCTATTGGGCATAAGCTTTTTTCTGCTAAGGGATTTTTCCAACGCAAAAAAGGAGTGGGAGAAGGCGCTGAAATTGAATCCAGATGAGCCCCATGCCAAAACAGGATTAGAAGAACTGAGAAAAATCACGGAAGAGTAAAATGTAGCGGAGACCTTTAGGTCTCCACATTTGGCATAACCCCTTTAATCCCTCCTTGTCAGGGGGGGATACTTTTTTTGTCCCCCTGACAAAGAGGACATCGAAGATCCATAGGATCGAAGATCCATAGGATTGAAAATCCATAGGAACAGAGGGTTGGTTTTTTGTCCCCCTGACAAGGGGTTCACCCTGAAGGGGAAACAGGGGGGTTGAGGATGTGAGTTTTTGTAGACTCGAGTTCAAATGCGTATGCATTGATATGAATCTCGTTGGACATTCCCCAATAGAGGTCTCTGAAAAAGTGCAGAAATCGGGCGGGCTAAGATCCCGCCCTACGCGCTCGGGTATTGAATAACAATGATTTAGCCCGCGTAGACGGGGCTCCCAGCCCCGCAAGAACGACTTTTTCAGAGCTCTCCAAAAAGTTTGTAGTTTGTAGGTCAGGAGCCCCGTGCTCCTGACACTATTTGTTTTATTATACCTCACCCCCTAAATCCCAATAGTGTTGCGTTAAAAAGGACTTTCTTTTAAGATTTGTATTAGTATGAT
>CAZOJT010000096.1:0-2218 GCA_964580215.1 uncultured Ignavibacteria bacterium
ATGTAAGTCCAGTAATGGATTCAGTCGAGCGATACTAATCAGCCGTGCGACTTGATCTAAATTCTTTCTTTTAATCCTAAACGATACAGATTAGATGCTCCTTTTTGGTCTCTCTATGAATTTGTCGAAAAATTTTGCGAAGAAAGAATTTGGTTTGTGGTTCGTAGTTCATGGTTCGTAGCAAAACCCCTCCCTACCTCAAGGTGGGGAGGGGTAACCACAAACTAATAACCAAAATTTTTCTTTCAAGGAAAATTTTCCGGCGGCCTTAGCGAGAGGGAAACACCTGTTCCCATTCCGAACACAGAAGTTAAGCCTCTCAGCGTCGATGGTACTGCTTGGGTAACTGGGTGGGAGAGTAGAACGCTGCCGGGATAAAATTTGAAATCCCGACTCAAATGAGTCGGGATTTTTTTGTTGACAACCCTCCTTTCAATTGGCAATATTAGTTCTGAATGATACTCTTAAGAATTCGCGGTACAGTAGGTAACGGACACCTTGTCCATCACTATATGTTTCCGTAACTGATGAATAAGACATGACTCAACTGTCAGAAGCGCAGGGTACCTGACCTACGAAGCAAATCAAAAACTGGAGCAACTAATGAGTGAATTTAAAAGACCGATTCTCTTTTATATTATTTGGATTCTTTCAATACTAATAATAATTGCCACGCTCATTTCTAAGTGTGAAGTTATTGAGGATAATCGGCGATTTATACTCCTCCTCTTACTAATTGGTATTTTATTCCTCCCATTTCTCTCTAGCCTCAGTATTGGAAATCTGTTTAGAATTGATCTAAGGAAAATTGGGGAATCAATTGATAAATTAAGAGAGACTGTTTTAAATGTTCTTCAATCAAATGTTCAAAATAAACAAGAAGTAAACATTTTCCCCTTAAAGACTCCAGATGACCGAAGTGAACAAATAAGAATAGAATTAAGATCACAGCGATACGCTGAGCAGGCGTACAGTCTATTCAAGCAAGGTCGAATTTTGGAATCGATAGAATTCTATCACAAATCTTTTGAATGGGATAATAACAATTGGGTAGCAGCATTTTTCTTGGGATTCTTGTATTTATCATTGAACGATTATAAAATACCGGATGAAAAATTGGGAATTGATAAATTAGAAAGATTATCAAGATCAGTTTTTTACTCTTCAATAGCTACGATAAATGATCCGAATCATTATATGCAATTCATGAATCTTGGAATTGCACAAGGACATTGGGGTGAGTCTAGAATGTTGACATTGGCGTTAAGAAACCTTGAAAAGGCTTACAATATGTTAGACTACGATCCAAATGTCAAGAATGCTCCCAAATTGTTTTTAAACAAAGGTAAGTGTAGAAGCTTTATGGGTGAGTTCTCCGAATCGTTAGGTGATAAGGATAACGCTAGAAGATATAGAAAGGAAGCAATAGATATTCTGAAAAGCTGTCCTCAACCAGTGCCAAAAGATAGGGACCGTTGGCTTAAACAAGCAGAAGATGCATTACAAAGGTTAACGTGATCTCACGTTGGTAACGGACGCCTCGTCCGTTATCCCGCCAAAGGCGGGACCAGGATGAATCCGTTACCATATAATGGGCGTCACGGACGAGTTTCTCACCTCTCCCCCTTTGTCCCCTTCAGGGTGAATCCCTTCAGGATGAACCCCTCTCCACAGGTGTGGAGAGGGGGAGATCGAAGATCCGTAGGACAGGGGGTGAGGTCCTTATTTCGAGGTGAACTATGAAAAAAAAGAATCCCTGGGTGGCAGCAATCTTGAATTTGCTGTTCCCCGGAATAGGTTTTGCCTATTTGGGCTCAGCCGCTCTCATTCTGGCGGGAATCATTCTTTTTATTTCCGACTTGGGTATTGAGATCATTTACTACAAGCATACTGTGGGAATGGCTTCAAATCCATCGTATTGGGTCTGGTCTGTACTGGGCGCTTTGTCGTTGGCTGTTATCACGTTTGCTTTGACAAAGATTCTCAATAAAGGCATCAAGGGAAAAAAGGGAAACTCTACCAAAGTTTAGTAGATCAAACATGCCTGTAGGCTGATTGACAATTCCTTTGTTTGTCGAGCAGGCTTCGCCATGCTCGACCTACGACTATAATCACGTTTGCTTTGACAAAGATTCTCAATAAAAGCATCCAGGGAAAAGAGGAAAACTCTACCAAAGTTTAGTAGATCAAACATGCCTGTAGGCTGATTGACAATTCC
>CAZOJT010000096.1:2318-4195 GCA_964580215.1 uncultured Ignavibacteria bacterium
ATAACATCCGGTGGCGCCAGAAAACGGATCGGTGGTCCCCAGGTGCCTGCTCCCCTGCTCACGCATAAATAAGAGCCATTCGAAAGCTTCAAACATCCTTCGTCAGTGGGATAAACCAATCGGGTGATAAGACTGGCAGGAAATATCTGTCCTTTGTGAGCATGTCCTGAAAGCTGAAGGTCAAAATAACCTAAAGAAACCTCATCCACAACGGGTCTGTGTTTGAGAAGTAAGGTAAAGTTTTCTTGGGGAAGTTCTGAGAGCAACTTCTTTTCTGAAATATCTTTGAAAAGACCAAAGGGCTTGCCCGCCGGATCATCAACGCCAGCAATATTTAAGAATCCCTCAACAGTTATCCCATCCGCCCGCAGAATAGTAAATCCTGCATCTTTTGTAAAAGCCAACGCTCTGTCAAGCCCGGCATAAAATTCGTGATTTCCTGTTATGGCGAATTTGCCATACGGTGGGTCAATTTCCCTCAAGAGTCCCACCAACTCGGTCAGGTTGCACATCTCTCCATCCACAAGGTCACCTGTCGATACCAGTATATCAGGGTTTTCCTTTTTGACTATATCCAGAATCTTCTTCAGCCTTTCTCCTCCCACCATCACTCCCAGATGAATATCAGAAATCTGAACGATCTTCAGCCTGCCGACTTCTTCAGGAATTTTAGAGGTTTTAATTGTCATCCTCTCGGTGTGAATATCCCTTGCTTCAAAATAGCCGTAGATAGTTATAAATATCGATAGCATAAAAGGTATGAGAAAATGATAGGATGTTACGCTGGTTACGATTGACAAATTCTTTCCAGTTATGAGTCCCGCCAAATAGACGAGAAGTCGACACAGGTCAATCACGATTGAAATGGAGAAGAATAAAAAAAGAATCCCCATCCAGGTGTATCCGATGTAAGCCATCACACGGACAACATATTCAAGTCCAGACTGCTCAAATACACGTATCAAGATGGGAGCGAAGACCATTAACACCAAGAAGGGCAGAACAAAAATACTGGTCTTTGTGCCAAAGCCCAAAGCCGTCTTCGCCTTCAGAAACATATAAAGATGAAGCCCACCGTAAATCAGCAGAAAGATCAGCAAAAAGAGGATCATAGTTAAGGTTGATCGAGCCACCGCAGGTTACCCGTCATTAGAATGTTTAACTAATACAAACGCATTTGCGTATGCTCGTATGAGTGCATACGCACATTCATGCAAATATTTCTGAAGCGAAGCTCCCCCCTCTCCCCCGTGAGGCTGTGTCACAATTAACTGCAAGAGGGTATAAACATTCATTCTTTGACATAAAAACAGAAAAAAAGCTGAAATTTGTACAATTGTTAGTTAGTAAGAAGCAAAGCACTCAAAAGTATTCCGCCAAAAATCTTTGGCGGATCTGCCTATGGCAGAAACCAATGCATCATATGCTCTCACCGGATCATCCGGGCTAACGTATTCTTCAATGCTTTTGGGGAATAATGTCCTATGATAACGATCACCATACCGATATGCCATAATATCACTCCTTCCTATGGAGGAATATTATATCATATTAGGAGAGTTTAGTCAATTCTTTGTATTCCCATGTCATAGAGCTTTCTCCCCTTATAATTATGACACAGCCTCATAGGGGAGAGGGGGACAAAAAGGGGTGAGGTAAAAAAAACAGCCAGCCTCCCGTCCCCAAAAGGCTGGCTGGTTGGGCGCCAAAACTTTGAAGTGTTTTTGGTGCCCAAGTTTCCTCATTATATTTATCAAAGCATGGGTGACAATTTGTGTCATGGGTAAAGATATTTTTTCAAAAAAATTTTCAATGGTTCTTTTGTAATTTTATGAAAGGCTACCTCCTTGGTTTGAAATCATTTTTGTATTATATAT
>CAZOJT010000097.1:0-3978 GCA_964580215.1 uncultured Ignavibacteria bacterium
CAACCCTCCATCTTCACCCAAACGGTCAACTCAGAAAAAGGGCTGGTGCATGATATTATTCCGCATCCCTATTCTTACGTTATTTGGAGGGTAATGTAAATATTAGAGCTGATGCTTAACTCATAGAATTTTGGATCTTAGGTTACTTTGAAAGAGCGGGATGGCTGCACGGAGATAAGGTGGTTTTAAAACAGTATATACTGAACTCGCTATAAGGTATAACATGGCTTGACCAATCTTCAACACAAAAGTTGGCTCAACCAAGCAGTCTTTTGACTTGCAAATGCAGATGAAGAATCGACAATTGGTTAGTATAAGCAGGGATAGGGTTAAATGACTCCATTCTCTGATAGCGTCTTGATCATTTTCTCCACATGGGTGGCTGACCAGAAGATTCTGTTACATTTGGGACAACGCATAAAAATTTTTTGGGTTTGGCAAACATAGGGATACAATCTGTCTTTGATTTTTTCCTTTTCCACCTTCTCTAAAACTTGATTGCAGATCAAACAGCGAGAGAAAAGTAGCTCTTTGTCTGTCTTCAGCTTAAAGTGCTTAACCACCTGCTTTAACTGCTCCAGTGGCTTATCACTTTCTACGTGAAGGAGTCTTTCCCCTAACTTTAGCTTGAACCGGGACAGATGGGTATCTCTGCTTAAGACCACCCGGTTTTCCTTCAATGCCCTGGAGACCAACTCACCGTCCTCAATGGGGTCAAAGAAAAGCGTGTCATATCCCAATGTTCTGAGCCATTTGGCTAATTTCCCCAGATTATCGTCACAGATGAACTTCATTTTTAAGCCTTACTTCTTCAGGTTATTCGAATAAAGAATAAAAGTACTAAAATCTATTTTATGGATTTGTGAACAAAAGTTTTGTTTACTATCATATTTAACATCTTTTATAAAGTTTTGTCAAGAGTTTTAGGATTGGGGGAAGCGATTGAGAAGATCGAGAAATTTATCCACAAGTGGCAACTCATAGAACCTAAAGCAGTTAAGAACTTCATCACCGACATTGATGATACTTTGAGATCTTTTGAGTTTAAAAAGAACTTACCGAAATTTTTAAAGTCTATTAACCCCCTGGAGAGTTATTTAAAAGAGATTCGTCGCCGGGTTGGGTCGCTGGATTCCTTCAGAGATGAAAGAAGCTGTGAGACTTTAATCTTTGCTTTAGTTAAAAAATATAACAACCAAGGCAGAACTGTACCTTTATTCAAAAAAACCAAATCTACACAATTTACTTGACACACCCCCATTTGTTCCGATGATTGACATGGGAGAGATTTTTCCTTATATTTCAAAAGATATATAAAAAAAGGAAATTCTTATGGCTAACGTTGACCAAAAAATATTCAAAGCTTATGACATAAGAGGAACTTATCCGGATCGGCTCGATGAAAAGATCGCCTATAAGATAGGAAGGGCACTGATTGCGTATCTTAAGCCTGAGACTGTAGTGGTGGGGAGAGATATGAGGTTATCCTCACCCAAACTATGGGAGAGCTTGAGCCGGGGAATTACTGAGGGTGGGGCAGATGTGGTTGACATCGGGCTGGTCTCAACCGATTGCTTATATTTCACCGTGGGCAAGTATGGTTATGATGCTGGCGTGATGATCACCGCCTCTCACAATCCCCCTGAATATAATGGATTTAAGATGTGCAAAAAAGAGGCGGTGCCTTTAAGCGGTGAGTCGGGAATAGACCAGATTAAAAAGCTTGTTTTGAAAAACGATTTTCCGCCTTCGCAAAAGTTAGGAAAGGTGCAAAAGCGGGATGTGGACGATGCCTATGTTCAGCATGTTCTTTCCTTCGTGAACAGAGAGGGAATAAAGCCGTTTAGGATGGTCATCGACGCCGGCAACGGTATGGCGGGAAAGATAATACCCAAACTTTTTTCCCATCTTCCCTGCAAGCTGATCCCCATGTTTTTTGAGCTGGATGGCTCTTTCCCCAACCATCTGGCCAGTCCGATTGAGCCTGAAAATATCGCTCCATTAAGAGAAAGGGTGCTTGCGGAAAAGGCAGACTTAGGAGCAGCATTTGATGGAGATGCAGATCGAATGTTTTTGGTGGACCAAAACGCCAATCCTTTGGGCGGCGACATGGTAACTGCTTTGGTGGCGAAAAGTCTTTTAAGGAAGGAAAAAGGAGCCACCATCTTATATAATCTGATCTGCTCCAAAACTGTTCCCCAGGTGATAGAAAGCGAGGGAGGAGTTGCGGTTCGCACCCGGGTGGGGCATGCGTTGATTAAACCATTGATGAAAAAACACAACGCCATCTTTGGAGGGGAACACTCCGGACATTTCTATTTTCGGAATAACTGGTTTGCCGATTCGGGTATGATCGCGCTTTTAGTCTGCCTGGAGCTGATCTCGGAGGAGAACCAACCTCTTTCAGCCTTGGTCAAATCCATAGATCCCTATTTTCGCTCCGGTGAGATCAATAGCCGGGTGGAGAATATCGGTGAGAAATTGAAGCAAATCGAGAAACACTACTCTGATGGCAAAATCGACCATCTGGATGGGTTGACCATTGATTTCGGAGATTGGTGGTTCAATCTTAGACCTTCCAACACCGAGCCTCTACTTCGCCTTAATATCGAAGCGACCTCCAAAGAGATACTGGAGAAGAAAAAAGAGGAGCTTTTGAAGCTGATTCGCAGTTAAAGCATCCACAAACCGGAATTGTGGGGGACAATTGGGCGCGAAATTTCTCTCCCTAGAGTCTGTCCAACGCACAAAAAAAGCTCAAGAAATTGGTAGAAATTTCGATAATATAAATGCACCTTGTGCAAAAGGGAAAGTTGTCTATGCAGACTGATCGGATAGCAGAAAAAATGGATGTGCCCACAAAGGGAACGCCAACGGTGCTGGTAGCGGACGACGACGACCGCATCCGTTCCCTGCTTTTGGATACTCTTGCCGCTTTGGGCTATCATGCTTTGGGCGCAAAAAATGGAGAAGAAGCTTTAAGGCTTCTGGAGAACGAAAATTTGGATCTGGTGATCACAGATGTGAGAATGCCTAAGATGAATGGAATCTTCTTGCTGAAGAACATCAAAAGTCGAAATCCGCTTTTGCCGGTTTTAATTATCACCGGCTATAATTTTACCTATACAAAAGATCAGGCTATGAAGAGTGGAGCCGATGGTTTTCTGGCAAAGCCTTTTAGAATCGGCAAGATTGAGGAGTTGATGCGGAAAGCTTTGGGGATCAAAGCAACCACCAGAGACAGGCCATATCGGCTCAAAAAGATTCTGGTGGTGGATGATGATAACCAACTCCGCAACATGCTTCTGGAGGTTTTAGGCAGTCTGGATTATTTCCCCATCGGAGTGGAAGATGGAGAGCAAGCTCTAAATCAGCTAAAGATTCAGGATTTTGATCTGGTTGTCTCTGACATCCGAATGCCTAAAATGGATGGGCTTACTTTGCTTAAGAATATCAAACAGATGACTCCTGAGCTTCCGGTGGTTATGATCACCGGTTTTCCCTCCACCTGTCCGGTGCGAAAAGCCATGCAGGAAGGGGCGGACGGCTATTTAGCCAAGCCCTTCCGTATTGAGAAGATCGATGAGCTGATGCGCGATCTTTTATACGGTGAGGGGGAGGCACGCTCTGTTTCCTGATAACAATTTCCTCGTTCCAAAATTCTTTTTCTTTTCAACTTATTAAGGAGAGCATATAATTGTTTACATCCCCCCTTTAGAAAAAGGGGGGAAGGGGGGATTCGTATGAATGTGCGTATGCACTCATACGAGCATACGCATTTGAAACTTGAAAAATCCCCCTTTGCTAAAGGGGGATGCGTATGCATTCATACGAATTTCAAGTCGAGCCCAAAACAGGCCTCAAGGTGCAGAATTCGCATGGGGGAGAAAAAATCAATGCGAAGCATTCATACGAATAATAAGATGGGGTTAATGGAAAAAACGTGTTGGTTTTTTGTTGTTGATGATAACGGAGGCA
>CAZOJT010000098.1:0-3973 GCA_964580215.1 uncultured Ignavibacteria bacterium
TAGCTACCGGGGGAACCATCCAAGCCACCTGCAAATTGATTGAGAAGTTGGGGGGGGAGGTGGCGGGAATCTTAATAATGATTGAGCTTGGATTCTTGAATGGCAGAGATAAGATAAAAAACTACGATCTTTTTACGCTGATTAGGTATGATTAAGGGAGAAGAATTTTGCGTAGGGACAGGGCTTGTCCCTGTCCAAACCCAAATTTGGAGAGCGATGATTGTTTCACCCTCCCTTTTATTCCCTCCCATCAAGGGATGGAGAGTTCCCTCTCCCCTCGGGGGAGAGGGATAGGGTGAGGGGGAGTTGAGGAGAAGATAAATAATTACATGTCGGGCAACCTGCGCCCGGACGGGCTCAGACGGGCCCCTGTTCGGGGGCGTCCGTCTGGACGGTAGGCCGACGTACCAGATATCGTTCTTTCGCTGGGAACGGACACCTCGTCCGTTCACGATGAATCCGTTACCAAGGACACCGCCACGGACGAGGCATCCACGACGAACAAAAAAATTAATTCAGCGAGCGAAAGAAATAAAAAATGTAGCGGAAGATCAGTTGACTTCCTATGGATCCAAATGAACAAATGAGCTTCAGCCTTCCAAAATGGAGGTCTCCCTTCGACAAGCTCAGGGCAAGGAAAGACCCCTGTTATGATCACGTTGGTAATGAATACTCTGTCTGTTAGCAAAATTATTATTATGGGCGATTCATGCGTGACAGACGAAGAGAGCAATCAGGAATGATTCCCCCTCACCTTAATTCTCTCCCCAGAGGGGAGAGGAAACAAGGTCCCCTCTCCCCTTTGAGGGTGTGTCAGAATTTAGGTTTTTGTAGCCGCAGACTTTAGTCTGCGAAATTGAGATATTGAAAACCAACAACTTACGCAATCTAAAGATTGCGGCTACAACTTTGCCGTGCCTGTCGGGTCCCCCGACCCGACAGGATCTTCCCGCCAAGTCAGGGGACCTGGCGGGCACGTGAACAACCCAAATTGGAGGGATTGGTCAAAGTTTTTTCGCTAATCCACTAGTTAAGCGAAAGCAACTACATACACACTCGTCAAAGGATACAATATGAGTAAATGTCTTATTTGCAACACAGATTTGGTGGCAGCCAATGAGTCGGATGAGCACATCATTCAAAATGCACTTGGCGGTACACTAAGATCTAAAAAGTTAATATGTAAGGATTGCAATAGTAATTTTGGCGCAGATTGTGACGCACAGCTTGCTGAAGACTTAAAAGTCTTTGCTAACCTTCTGAACATTAAGCGGGACCGTGGTCAGGTCCAATCATTGCAGACCACAACTCCATCTCGTGCTTATACAATTCATCCGGGCGGTAAACCTGTTATTGTCAAGCCTTCGATCAATATAGAAGAAAAGAATGGCCTTACCCAACTAAGAATTGAAGCTCGTGATAGGAAACAAGCGAGAGAAATTTTGGAGGGGCTTAAGCGTAAATACCCCGACATTAATGTCGAGAAGATTCTGAATCAAATTGAATACAAGCGAGAATATGTCAAAGATTTTATAAAACTCGACTTCTCTTTTGGTGGGCAGGATTCTTTCCGTTCATTACTCAAGATGGTCTTCTTCCTCCTCAAGCACAAGCGGCCGGATATTGTCTTTGATACATTACGTATTGTTGCGTTCCTAAAGAATGAAACGAACTACAGAGAAATATACTTTTACTATCCAGACGCTGATGTCGTAGTAAAACCCGACAAATTCATTTATCACTCGGTTTTAATCAAAAGCTATCCCGAGCAAAGACTGCTTCTTGGGTTTGTCGAACTATACAATGCTGTGTCATTCGTTATGGTGCTTTCTGATAATTTTGCGGATACATTTCAAGAGTCTTATGTATTCGATGTCATCAACAGAATCGAAGTTACAAACCCCATATTGAATTTTCCTAATATCGACAGAGCATTTTTAGACAATCTCTTTGACAATAAACCTCCGGTTTCCGACAAAGTCACAGCCAAATTTGAAGCATTTCTAAAATTGGCTCTTGAGCGACAGGAAGAAGCACATCGTTCAGAACTGATCGAGCGAGCGATGCAAAATTCCTTAAAAAAACACCCAGAGGGCGTGCCAATCACGCAAAAGATGCTCGATGAATTCATTGAAGCTCTTATGGTCGAATTGACGCCTTGGTTGATTAGAAATCTTAAGGAGTAGTTGCCTTCGCTTAACAAACAGTATTACGATGCTCGCTCATTACGTAATAGATTATAGTGATCGCTTGTTTGGGCGGAGGTTGAATCCCCGCCCCTCATTTGCGGACCAGGGATTCAACCCTTGTCCGAACATGAGGTCTCCCTTCGCCAAGCTCAGGACAAAGAAAGATCTACGATACACTAAACTTATAGAGATCGGAAAGCCTCCGATACACAATAGAGGGGAAGAGTAAATGAAGCCGATTACAATAGATGGTGATAATCTCACCTTAGAAGATGTGGAGGCAGTTGCTCTCCGCGGAGCCAAAGTCAGAATCCATCCCAAAGCGGTGAACAAAATCAAAAAGTGCAGGAAATACGTGGAGAAGATCGTTGAATCGGAACAGATTGTTTATGGTATCAACACCGGATTTGGAAAGCTTTGCAGAAAAAGGATAAGTAAAAAGGATATTGAGAAGCTCCAGGAAAATCTGGTTTTAAGCCATGCCCTTTCCGTGGGTCCGGTTTTCTCCGAAGAAGAGGTCAGGGCGATCATGCTTTTGCGGGCAAATGTGCTGGCAAAAGGATTTTCTGGAGTTAGATTGGAATTGATTCAAACTTTAGTGGAGATGATCAACAAGGGTTTGCATCCCATGATTCCGGAGAAGGGTTCGGTGGGGGCATCCGGCGATTTAGCTCCTTTAGCCTTCATGGCTTTGCCCCTGATGGGAAAAGGGTGGGTGTTTTATAAGGACAGATTAATGGATGGAAAAAAAGCTTTTAAAAAAGCAGGGATATCGCCGCTCAAGCTCTCTTCCAAGGAGGGGCTTGCCCTGATCAATGGCACATGCGTGATGACCGCCATTGGGGTTTTGTCGTTAGTAAAGGCCGAAAGGCTGGTAGAATTTGCCGATATGGCTGGAGCTATGAGTCTGGAGGCGGCGTTGTGCACTCCGGCGGCATTCGACCCAAACGTTCAGAAGGTTAGAAAACACAAAGGGCAAAGACAATCAGCTGAGAATCTGGTGAACTTAACCAGAGGGAGTCAGATAAGAGAGTTTCATAAGGCCTGTCCCAAGGTGCAGGACCCTTACAGCTTTCGTTGCATGCCTCAGGTGCATGGAGCGGTTCGAGACACCCTCTCTTATGTTAGATCAGTACTTGAAATCGAGATAAACTCCGCCACGGATAATCCTCTGGTCTTTCCGGATGAGAATAAGGTGATCTCCGCGGGAAATTTTCACGGCGAGCCGGTGGCTTTGGCTTTAGACTTTCTGAGTATAGCAGTATCTGAGCTTGCCAGCATATCCGAGCGAAGGATCGCTGGTTTGATAAATCCAGCCATATCAGATCTCCCCGCTTTTCTTGTAAAAGAGCCAGGCTTAAACTCCGGATTTATGATGGCGCAGATCGTAGCGGCTTCGCTGGTCTCGGAGAATAAGTGTTTGACCCACCCCGCCTCAGTTGACTCCATACCCACTTCGATAGATCAGGAGGATCACGTCAGCATGGGAACCATAGCCGCCCGCAAAGCCAGGGAGGTGATTAACAATTCAGAGGATGTTTTAGCCATTGAGTTTTTAGCCGCATCTCAGGGAGTTGATTTCAGATCCCCCTTAAAACCGGGAATCGGCACGGGTAAAATCTTTCAAAAGATAAGAAAACGCATACCATCGGTAACCAAAGACAGGCTTTTGGTTTTGGATCTGGTTAAGATGAAGGAATTGATGAGAAAGGGATTTGAGAGTTGAGAGTTACTAAGAGGAGCAGGAAACAGTTCACATCTTATTATTCGTATGAATGTGCGTA
>CAZOJT010000099.1:0-3947 GCA_964580215.1 uncultured Ignavibacteria bacterium
CAGACGGGGTGCCTCGAGCCTGATTAGCCTCTCCCGCAGCTCGTCGTTATCGATGTTCTCCATAACGCGATTATACCCGCGACTCTTCCCCAGAGAGAACCGCACGGCTGGCTGCAAGAGGATATGAGTCTCCATCGCAATCACTCCATGCGCATGATGTCCAGATCACGCCACTACCGAGCTTGTTATCCTGCATTGCGTCCCCGAAGTTCTCGGCGTACGTTTCACTCGGCCGATGTGTAACATTTCAAATAGCCGGCGCCTAACCTTGCAATTGGCCGACCAATAAAGTTACAATCAGCCGACATGGCTACCACCTTGTACTACCCACGCTTCGTAGAGACAGCTCTCGCTGAAGCGTTATCGGATACTCCCGTGGTGCTCATACACGGGCCGCGCCAATGCGGTAAGACGACACTGGCTCAAACCTTTGGTAAGACAAGAGGATACGATTACTTCAGCTTCGATGATGACGTAGCCGCTGCCGCCGCAAGAGCCGACCCAGCGGGTTTCGTCAGCGACCTGCCCGCAAGAGCCATTCTGGATGAGGTTCAGCGCGTGCCCGAGTTGTTCACCGCACTCAAGCTTGCCGTGGACCGCGATCGCGCTCCTGGGCGATTCATCCTTACTGGATCGGCGAATACGCTTCTCGTGCCCAAGCTCGCCGATTCGCTCGCCGGACGAATGGAGATCCTCCGGCTACACCCGTTGGCGCAGTGCGAGCTTGCCGCAAAGTCACCTGCCTTTCTCGACAGGCTCTTTGATGGAGCCTTCCAAACGAGAACCTACGAGCGTTTAGGCGATGATCTCTCTGCACGCATCGTTTCGGGCGGCTATCCCGCGGCGATTGCCCGGCCAACGCACCGCCGCCGCAGTGCTTGGTATCGGGACTACGTCGAGACCCTCATCCAACGCGATGTGCGCGACCTGGCTCGAATCCGCGCCCTGGATGCGCTTCCACGCCTGCTTGCGCTCGCAGCCGGACAGACCGCCCAGCTACTCAACGTCTCCGATCTGGCAAGTCCCTTCCAACTAAGCCGCCCGACTATTCGTGACTATGTCACACTGCTTGAGCGCATCTTCCTGCTGGATATTCTGCCGCCGTGGCACAGCAACCGGCTCAGCCGTCTGATTAAGACCCCAAAGGTTCACGTGGGGGATACGGGAGTGGCGTGCTCGTTGCTCGGGCTCGATGCCGGGAATCTCACCCGCGACCGCGAGACCCTTGGCCATCTTGTTGAGACCTTTGTATTCCAAGAGGTGCGACGCCAGGCTAGCTGGCATAGCACGGAGATTCGCTTCCATCACTTCCGCGACAAAGATGGCTCTGAGGTGGATATCGTGCTCGAGCGTGCCGCGCACGAAGTGGCTGGTATTGAAGTGAAGGCCTCTGCTACAGTTACGAGCAATGATTTCCGCGGGCTACGAAAGCTGAGACAGGCATCGGGGAAACGCTTTACCACAGGCATCGTGCTGTACGACGGGGAGATGAGCGCCGGGTTCGGTGATGGACTCTACGCTGTGCCCATCCGAACACTCTGGGAGACTTGAGACTTCGAACTGCCTGAATTCACACCTGCTGCGCTAACAAAGCCTCGATCCAAAAGGAAAGCAGGATGAATCGCGACATCGTTGTAGCGTAGGTTCGGGCGGCGTTGGCGATGCTGCGAAGCGCCATCGAAGCGTTCCTGGAGTGGCTCTGGAATCGCCTTACTGTTTGCCGAACTCTAGCCTGAAGTCTGGTATGGATGAAAGAGTCTCCAGGGCTACTGATTGAGTTCGTTTAAGCGATCGCAGTCCCTTTCAGGGTTCGGATGGTTCGCTTACCTCGTCCCAGCTTAGCATGAATCGGCGACCAAAGTGGTGCAGGGTTTCCACCGCAAAACGAGCCACTGAGGCGAAGAAAGACCAAGAATGAAGACCCGACCCTTTTGTTCCGCTTTTGTTCCGGGCCATATGAGCTTATATTCAATGGTAGACCCCAGCGCACGCGCTTTCCGTCCTCTGCCGTCCTCCTACGTCCTCCTATGCCCCCGTCCTCCTTATTGAGTGTTGGATTGTAAGACTAAATCTTCGGGTTGCACGCCCCATCAAAGCTACCCCAACTCATTCTGGAAATTCCTTGAAGGAGTCTTGCAAATTCCAGCTTCGAAGCCTCCCGCCAGTTTTCATCGCCTGGCTTGGATGTGGTAGTCCAATTGATGAAACCGTCACTTCCTGAGCTTGTATAGGTATTACAATTGCAACTCGGGAATTGAACGCGTAAATTGCACCACCATCCAATACCTTTGCCCCTAAAGGAACTTCATGAAAGTAGTACTCGACATATTCCGTCTCACGAAGCGAGCACACGGGTTTCCCAAAAGCACGACCTCCAAGTCCCTCAAACTCAGCCTCATAAATCAGGGTGTGAACACCGAACCTTCTTGCGGTGCATTGAATAGAATACAGATCTAACAGCTTCTCATCGTTCTTTACGAACGCGATGGTGGCATGAGTGAAGTCGAAATCCCCATCAAGCTCTGTATCGACCCCGATGACTGCCCATACAGATGCGTTAACAGACACAATCCGCTCTCTGTAGGGAGCAATAGCTTCAAGGCGTTTATCAAAAGAAGAAGTTTCGATAGCACCCACCAAGGAAAGAGCTATTCCTATCAAGCCAATGACTATCGACGGTGTCCGCCAACGGGTAGAACGGTGGCGATCCCCAAAATACCAAGTCCCAATACCACCAATAAGCGTAAGGCCTATTCCTACGAAAGTAACGACGTTGAAGCAAGCTTTTCCAAAGCCGGGGTCCATAATACGAAAAGTATAACCTGAGGCGCTAAGGCAAGGGAAGACAAGGACAAGAGTGGGCAAGGGGTCTACCATTTTACAGGTGACGGGCCGGCCTCCTGTCCATCGAGGTCGCTGCCAGTGCGAACCAGGTCTGCGGTCCGGAGTATACTCATGAACTCGAAGTCTGTTGGAAAGTTACGGGTGGATCACCGCCCTATGAAGTCAACATCGAGATCACCGGCCCGAATGGGGTAACCGAGATGCACAAAGAGGAAGCGCTGGAGAGCACCAGAAGGTTTGAACTGGCCTCTCCTGGTGGGGGCACGGTTTCAGTTGAAGCCAAGGTTAACGATTCCTCAGGGGCGTATGCTTCGGCGATGGCCAGTGCATCGCTGTCCCCGTGCAAATAGTTGAATCGTTGAGCCTGAGCCGGTAAGGCTTAGTAGAGGGTGCACCAGTCAATGAACTTTCGCCTCCTCTTAAGGCCAGCCAACTTGGCCTTAAACCGCTTTTTGGCCTCTTCCAGGGTGAGGAGCAACGCCTCCACGTATTCGGCGGCCCCGTTCATCCGCGAGGAAAGGTAGAGGAGCGCATCCGCCAGACGGGGTGCCCCGAGCCTGATGAGCCTCTCCCGCAGCTCTTTGTTGCCGATATTATCCATGGCGTGATTATACCCGCGACGTTTCCTTAAGAGAATCGCGCGGTAAGCCGCGGCAGGCGATCGCAGTCCCTTTCAGGGTTCGAATGGTTCACTTACCTCGTCCCAACTTAGCATGAATCGGCGACAAGGTGTGCAGGGATTCCACCGCATGTCCCACCGAAAGGGGGGCTGTACTGTTCCATCATGAGTCTCATCGCGAAACGAGCCACTGAGACGAAGAAAGACTAAGAATGAAGACCCGTACATTGACTAACAGAATGGAGAAAAGCTCTTCTCTCGGTTTCTCTCGTCACTGTGCAGAGCGACCATCCTTACGGATGCGCATCATTCCAACAGACACACTGGATGAAACAGAAGACGGGGGCGGCATTTCAGAGCCGAGCAGTACCCTGTTACAGGCCTGCGGACCCCACGAGCCACACCCCCGCTAGATAGATAGTCTACACAACAGGGGCATGCCCGTCACCTGTCAAATTCAATGGTAGACCCCTTCGTATTTACA
>CAZOJT010000100.1:0-3879 GCA_964580215.1 uncultured Ignavibacteria bacterium
CGCACATTCATACGAATAATAAGATGTAAACTGTTTCCTGCTCCTCTTAGTAATTGGTGGGCGTAATTTCATCGCAGACTACACCCCGAATGTCTATCCAAACTCTTGGTGCTGAGGTAAAGCTTTTGCTCCTTTTCCATTCTGGGAAAGAGAAAGGAAAGGTTAATAGCCCTATTTCCCCTTAATTCACCTAGTGTAGTGTCTCTAACATTTCTTTACATTGTCATTGCGAGGGACAAAGTCCCAAAGCAATCTCAAAAGCGAGATTCCTCGCTTCGCTCAGAATGACAGAGTAGCAAAGCTATTTATGAGACATTACACTAGTAATTATAGAAAAAAAGTTTTCTGCCCAACAACTTATAGATCAATTCATCACAAACAAAATTTTCCCAAAGTGTGCGTTCACTTTTGTGACCAGGCTTTTAATGGTGACTGTAGTTGCCTGATTATGGTCAACAACTTTTTAACTTGACAAATTTATAGCATTGGCTTTTTTGAATTTGGCAGATGGATTGTCTCGGTTTTGTAGTAGCCTGCTTGACAAATTCTTACTTGTCAATCTCGCCTTTGGCGGGGCTACATTCTCTGAAAGCAAAAGCCTTTGAGGTAGCTATCAGGTCCAAAACACCAGTGGCTCTCAGAGTATCCAGCCTTCCCAAATTGGCAATAACCCTCTGTCTCACCTTCTTTCCCTCGCGGAAATTCTCTACAATCTGCAGGTACCCCCGAGGACCTGATCTTTTTACCCGAACAAACATGACACCACAATATTACATATGCATATGCTCATATGAGTGCATACGCACATTCATACGAATATTTTTGATTGACCCCTTGCCTTTAGTTAGGCTGAAAAAGATTAGCACCTATATTAATCTCGTTCTCCTGACCTATCTGACTGCGGTTTATTACGACTACTCCAATGGCAGAAAGCCAAGAGCTATCAAATCGCTGGTAGCCTGAACCTGAAAAAAGACAAGATCATGACCATTTCTTCTAAATATTTATGTCCCAGTCACCCATAGGCGGGACTCGCAATGACAAATCATTGCAACATTATTTATGAGACGATGTACTACATATGCAATAGGTCCATGGGCGGAGACAAAAACTCTAAATTAGAGAAACTTTTTTCACTTCAGCAGAACCATTCTTATGGTCTCAGACTCTTCATCGGTCTGAAGTTTACAAAAATAAATTCCGCTGGCGACTTTTTCGCCATGTGAGTCTTTTCCCTCCCAGACTATTTTCTTCTTTCCCTTGGCTTGAAGACCATTGACCAGCTCCCTGACTTTTTCACCTCTAAGGTTGTAAATGGTGAGCTTAACCTCTGCATCCTCAGGTATGAAGTAGCTGATGTTGGTCAGAGGATTAAACGGGTTGGGATAATTGGAGAAGAGTCGGAGACGTTTACCAATATTTTGCTCAGGGAACTCGTCCACCTGGGTGACTCCGACAAAATTTATCTCAAAGGTATCTGAGTCAAAAGGTGAAAAACAATACTGAAATGACACAAAATCTCGAAAGACACAATAGTCTCCCAAAGGTAAGCCAACAAATTCATAATTGCCGGATGAATCGGTAAAGGTGCTATCCTCTTTATCGCCTGAAAGATAAACCACTGCGTTTTCCAGAGGAAAAGCAGTTTGATCAGTCACCTTTCCTCTGATGCTGTTCAAGGTGAGGTTTTTATAATAATGGAGACCTCCTTTGGACTCGCCCACAAACAAATCCAGATCATCGTCTGCGTCAAAGTCACAAAGGACCAGGGCACTTCGCTCTCCCACATCAATGGAATCGTAGCAATCAGTGACGGGGACAAAAGAGAAAGCTTCTGGAGTGCCGTCGTTTCGATAAAAGTATATTTTCCCTTCTTCATTTCCCACCAGCAGGTCAAAGTCGCCATCTGAATCCAGATCACCAAAGGTGGGGACGCTATACTTCCCCACATCTATTAAATCAAAGTTCTCCGAAACCTGAGTCCAGGAGGGATTCTGGGGTGTGCCATCATTTCGAAAGAAGTGAATCTTTCCATAAATCTGCCCCACAAACATATCTAAGTCGGCATCGCCATCGATGTCCACAAAAGCGGGAGCAACATATGTTCCCACATCAAGGAAGTTGTGTTGGTCTGGAATCAAAATCCAAAAGGCAGAGTCGGCAGTTCCAATGTTTTCATAGAAATCAATTTTACCATCTTTTCTTCCTATAAACAAATCCAGGTCGCCGTCACCATCTATGTCGGCAAATGTGGGAGAAGAAAAATCCGCATCGATGGCAAAATAATTTTCAGTAACCTTACTCCATGACGGTATGGGGATTGTTTCCTCAGTCCGATAGAAGTTGATGTTTCCTTCAGACTCTCCTATAAAAAGATCCATATCACCGTCGTCATCTATGTCCACTAGAGCAGGATGAGAAAATGTTCCCACATCTATGAAAAGATAACTTTCGGTGATGGTTGTCCAGGAGGGAAGATAAATGGTGCCGTCATTTCTATAGAAGAAAATCCTCCCTTCATCCTGTCCGATGAAAAGATCCAGATCGGAATCGTCATCGACATCTGCAAAGACGGGACTGCTCCGTCTTCCCACATTTATGGAATTGTAATTAGCCGTGACCGGTTCCCACTGGGGAACAGTTTCACTTCCGGTATTTCTGTAGAAATTGACATTACCGTATCCCTCTCCTATAAACAGATCAAAGTCTCCGTCCGCATCCATATCCGCAAAAGCGGGGATACTCTGCTCTCCCACATCGATAAAATTGTAGTTTTCAGTGACAATATCCCAGGAAGGCGTTTCTCTGGTTCCCAGGTTGCGATAAAAGCTGAGTGTCCCCTCTTCTTTTCCCATGAACAGGTCTAAGTCTAAGTCAGCGTCAATATCCACAAAAACGGGAGTGCTTTCTGAACCCACATCAATGGAATCATAGAAATCGGTGATCCGACTCCAGTTGGGAGAATTTATGTTTCCATCGTTTCTAAAGAAGCAGATTTTTCCTTCTTTATTACCCACAAACAAATCTAAGTCGCCATCATCATCAATATCTGCAAAAGCGGGAAAGCTCCTTCCTCCAATAGTCGAATCGTAAAAATCTGAGACGAAATCCCAGAAAGGATTTTGGGATGTGCCCTGGTTGCGAAAAAAGCGAATCTTTCCGTCTTCGTCTCCGGCAAACATATCCGGATCACCATCTGCATCAATGTCAACCAAGGTGGGTTTGGAGAATTCCATTCCACCAGCAAAGGCACAATCCACAACTTGCCCGTCCACTTTGACTTTTAATTGTTTTCTCCATCTTATTTCAGTGGCAAAGGATTGGGACCAAAGTAGAAGTTGGATCGTAAACAGAGCGCCACATATCCATTTTATCCGCAGGATCCTGTGGATATGTTTTTTAGAGGAGGTATGAAGACCGAAATAGTTTAACATCCAATGCCAGAGTTAGGCTCATTTTCATTTCGTTCTTTCAAATTTATCTCCGCTCTTTTGAGTTGTCAAGACAATTTGCCGATGATTCTTTGAAAAAGTAGTTTTCGGAGACAACCTGGAGTGCGAACATTCATGTTTGTCCTTTAGGTTTTTGTTTTTCAGGGGCTTATCCGCCGAACTGAAAGTAAAACTTAAACCGATTCAAACCTCTTGAGTGGCGAAGAGCCAAACTTGAAAGCGTAAGTTATTAAGGAGAGCATATAATTGTTTACATCCCCCCTAAAGAAATGGGGGGAAGGGGGGATTCGTATGAATGCATACGCATTTGAAACTTGGAAAATCCCCCTAAATCCCCCTTTACTAAAGGGGGATTCGTATGAATGCATACGCATTTCAAGTCAAGCCAAAAACAGGTGTAGGAGAAAAAATCAATGCGAAGCTCGTA
>CAZOJT010000101.1:0-3739 GCA_964580215.1 uncultured Ignavibacteria bacterium
CACACCACCTGTTCAACTCTCTTCCTCACAAGGAGGTGAGGACTCACTTAAGGTTGTAGGAAGGGAGGGGCACGTATTCGAGGGCGATAGCTCTTGGCAAGGACAGACGCTTCAAGCAGAGTTTTATCGGGGGCTTGATCGCGGCATGCTTGTCTTAGAGGCAAGTCCAATTTAGTTTGGTGTTTAGAGAAGGGGAATCTCGGCTTAGGTTTAAAGGCGTGCTGTGGGCCCTATTTCGCAGAAAAGCAGAAGGAGGTTTAGAAAATGAGGCCCAGAAAATGGAGGTTAATAAGCGGAATTCTGGCGGCGGTTTTGGTGGTGGCGGTCTTCGGAGCGGCGGAGGCAAATCCCAATGGAACAGTCAAAATAGCTCAAATAATACACCCGACTACGGCTCATCTCTACGCTGATGATGTAGCCCTGTTCAATTGGCTAGCTGACTATGACACTAATGTCACTCAGATAAAGATACTTGATATGGCAGGGAAGAGCACTGACTACTGGATACAGTTTGATGTGGTTATATTGGCTGGTGGTTGTGGTGCTGTGTCGATAGCCAACTTAGTGTCTTCAGAAGTACCTATTATAGCAATGAGCACTGGGCATGCTGATGAATTAGAACTTGGAACCGGAGTAGGAACACTTCACCAGAATACCAGAGAGTTCCATGTTAGAGACAACTCGCACCCTATCACTGACGAGCTCTCTTTGGGGGCATGGACATGGTCTAAGTCTGGCTCTCCGTGGCTGTGGGTTGATGGGACAAATAATGCTGGCTCTGAGGGAACGGCTACAGTCTTAGTTGATAATGGTGAAGTTGGCAAGGACATTTTGATTGTGCATAAGACAAAGAAATATGCCTTTTTCGGATGGTACAGGGCAAGTCAATGGCCTGACGAAGGCTGGAGCTTAATGGAGAAAACGATTGAATGGGCTATAGATCGCTCACTGCTGCCATTCTCAATGGAATTTACCGTTGAAATTACCGACCCCGATACAATCTATAAGCCCGGTGAGACCATACATATTGTAGTATACACAGGCAAGGCTGGATACACCGTCACCGGCAGCTTCTCAAACCTTTATCCTGCTCAGGGCCACCCCAAGATGGCTGGAGTTTCCTACAATGCGGACACCTGGCAGTACCCGGATGTGGAGTATTGGATGGATACCTACCTGGGAAGCCTAGGCTACACGGTTGAGAAGATTGCTCAGCAGACCGTTGAAACCCATTCTTCGGAAGAATGGGAGGCATACGATGTTGTCTTCATTAGTGAAGGTTTCGCTAGTAGCCACGACCTGACTAACCTCATTGATTCAAATGTGCCTATAATCATGACTGGTAACGACGATGACTATGTGCTACAAGCAGGTCTGGGAGATGGATACGAACGTGAGGATAAGCAGACCTTCTATGTAATCGATAATACTCACCCTATCACACAAGGACTCACTCTGGGCGAATGGTCTTTTGCCTCATCAATGTGGACAACACGCATAGGCACCTCGGGCTGTGATGTTACTGTTCTAATCGATGACAATGACTCCCCCGCTAAGGCGTATCTGGCTACGCGCCAGGATCCAAAAAGGGTTTGGTTTGGATATTATCGAGGCACCCAAGCCGGGGCAGAAGCGAGAGGTATATTCAGCAATAGCGTCGCCTGGACTCTGGGAAAAGATTCGCTTCCATCTATCAAGGCAGATGCTGTAGATAATGGAGACGGTACCTACTCGATGAGCTACACTATCGGTGACACACCCCTAGTTGGAACCTATACCATACCCATAACTGTTGAAGACCAAGTTGGACACACAGCGACCAACGATTCATTGTCGGTAACAATACCAGCACCTTTGGTGAAGATGGCTTCGTTTGTCATCGACCACGCCAAGCTCGACTTCAAGAAGAAGCCCGACGATGACAAGGTTCGCGTGCAGGGGAAGCTTGAACTCGACACTCTTAATGGCAATGGTGTCGACATCTCCGAGGATGTTACCGTAACCGTGGGACCGCTTTCTGAGACTATCACCATGGTGGCGAAGGGCAAGAAAGGCGACAAGTGGGAGTATAAGCGTCTCAAAGACGGTGCGGGCGACATCAAGCACATGACTATCGACTGGAAGAACGGCAAGTTTGACATCCGCATGGACAAGGCAGACCTCAGCGAGATGACCGACCCGGAGAACGTAACCATCAGCGTCCAGATTGGAGACGATGTTGGTTCAGAGAGCATCACGATGAGGGTGAAGAAGCACCACTGGGATTACAAGGCCAAAAATGGTCCAAAAGCTGTTGAGACAGAGCCGTTTGCCATTACGGACGAGCTCAAAGTAGTGGCGTATCCAAACCCGATAAGGGATGTGGACACAGCGACCTTCCAGGTAATGGGCACGCTGGCGGCCCAGGTGGAGGAGATCCAAGTTCAGATTTACGATCTCTCCGGACGACTCGTATGGGAGAAGGAGGAAGCAGGGAGCGAACTGGACTGGCACATCGAGGACCTGTCTGGAAGGTACTTGGCTAACGGTATCTACCTGTATAGCGTGCAGCTAAGGATCGGCGGTAACTGGATCAACCAAGACATAGGAAAGATCGCTGTCTTGCGGTAGAGAACGGGAGCGAAAACGAGGCAGGTACCGGAATCTTCTCGGGCCTGCCTCTCTTTGGGTCCTGTGAAGGTAGATCTGGGTACTACCAGAACAGAACGTAAGTTTAGTAAAGGTCATCACCGCGTTGATGGAGGAGATGAGGCATGTCTAAAAGGATCTTACCCTGTACGTACAGATTCCTTGTAGTCCTTGCTGCCCTTTCTATCTCTTGGACGGGGACAATCTTGCTCGCTCAGGAGGTTCCTCCCGGGTGGAGTGCTGCTGCTCAGTTCCGTTTCGGTGTCGGCGCTAGAGCATTGGCATTGGGTAGTGCCTACACCGCACTGGCCGAGGGGCCAACTGCTGTCTATTGGAATCCGGCTGGTTTGTTGCTAGCTCCACTTGAAGTCGAGGGGATGTACACGGAGCCCTTTGGGAGAGCCATTGGATACCGCCTTCAGTTCCTGGGAGTTGGAGGACAAATCCCACATTCGGACTGGAGAATTGGATGGTTGAACGCGCATGTGGGTGGTATCCCTAACACAGAAACGGGAGGGTTCTTCGACTACGACAGCTCTGTTTTCCTTGGGGCGCTGGCCACTGAACAGGAGATGCAAACTGGGGTCATTCGTATCGGCCTGACGGCCAAAGTCTACCGCGATCAGCTGCTTGAAGGCCGAGCCCAAGGGTTAGGGTGGGATTTCGGCGCTATCTTGCGCTTTGCGGATCAGAGTATCGGCTATTGCAGCCAAGATGTCGGCTCTACGCGGTTTCGCTGGCGTGGAACAGGCCAGGAACCACTTGTGGTCGTCCCCTGGGTCCATCGACTGGGTATAGCAGCTCACTGGCTGGATCATATGTTGGTCACTATAGGCGAGGTGATTCTAGAACCGAATGTTACTCTAACCTTTCGGACGGGTATCGAATGGACACCCATTAACGAACTCGCCCTTCGTGGTGGTCTGCGGTTGGAACCGTTACCTGAAGGCCATCATCAGGTTTGGTCGTTAGGTGTTGGAATCGTCCCGTGGGAAGGACTTACGATCGACTACTGCTTCTTACGGAGTCCACTTCCGGCTGCAAGCATCTCCACCGATACACACGTTGTGTCAGTGGGCTTCGGATTCTGAGGTGACTCAAAGGTCTGAAG
>CAZOJT010000102.1:0-3675 GCA_964580215.1 uncultured Ignavibacteria bacterium
CCGCTTTCCTCCCCCCAGCAAGCTGGGGGGTATCCAGCGGAGGCTCTTTATGAATATCGACGAACTGAAGGCATTTCTCGTTTCGAGTGATGTATTCACGTTCAAAGGGAACTCTCGGGAAGAGACATACGCTTGGATCGAGCGTACCTTACGTACCTACAGCTACTTCTCTCGCCCCCGATCGGAGAAAGGACTGATCAGATCTTATATGCAGAAGATGACAGGAATCTCTGGTTCACAATTGACGCGACTCATTGGCCAGTTTCGTCGCACGAGGCATGTCCGTGTTCGCACCTACAAACGGCATTGTTTCCCCACCAAGTACACGCGAGAAGATCAGCTCCTGTTAGCTGAAGTAGACGATGCCCACGAGAGGCTTTCCGGTAAGGCCACAGCGGCAATCTTCAAGCGGGAATGTGAGCTGTTTGGGAAGGAGGAGTTCAAGCGTCTGAGCAACATTTCCGTCGCTCATCTGTACCGCCTACGGCAAAGCTCCTTCTACCGTAACCACACCCTCACCATCGAGAAGACTAAGCCATCCCCCTGCAAGTATGGGGAGCGGCGTCGTCCTGACCCACAAGGCAGGCCAGGGTACATACGGTGGCACGCGTGCCGACACGGTTCATCAAGGGGACCTAAACGGGACCAAGGGGGTGTACCACATCAACACCATCGATGAGGTTACCCAATGGGAAGTGATTGGCTGCGTGGAGAAGATCAGCGAACATTTCCTCGTTCCTGTTCTCAAAGATCTTCTCGCCCAGTATCCATTTGCCATTAAGGGGTTTCACAGTGATAACGGGAGTGAATACGTAAATGGGGTGGTGGTGGAGCTGCTCAACAAGCTACTGATCGAGTTTACTAAGAGTAGAGCACGACATACCAATGACCAAGCACTCGTGGAAGGAAAGAATGGGAGCGTCATTCGCAAGCAGATGGGACACTGGCACATTCCACAACCGGAAGCGGGAAAGATTCAATCCTTCTACAAGGAGACGTTCAATGTTTACCTCAACTTCCATCGCCCATGTGGATTCGCTACAGAGGTGATCGACAGATGCGGCAAGGTGCGCAAACGCTATGACACGTACCTGACGCCATTTGAGAAGTTCAAGAGCCTGATGAAGCCTGAGCGGTTCCTCAGACCTGGGGTGATCATGGAAGACCTGGAGAAGATCGCCAGAGCCCACATTGATACCGAGTATGCCCGCCTGGTACAGCGTGAGAAGGTGAAGCTCTCTCGTTCCTTAAAGGGGATCAGGTATATTGGATTAACCGAGTGGGTCGGTCAGTGCTTAAATGATGGGTGATAGCCTTATGAAAGAAGGATTGGAAATATTCTCCAAAATGTTACATATCCAAAGGAGCAAAGCATGATCTGGAAAAGTAAGTATATGCAACAGAGACAGGGAGAAGGTCACTAATCCAAATCAACGACTCACGTTTTCATGCTCATCCTTCGATGAGAAAACACTCCGGGGGTGTCCAGGCCAAAGATTGCCGAGCTGGCCAGCTGCGCATACATCGAGGACGCAGAAGACATCGTGATTGCCGGGCCGATCGGCACCGGCAAGACCCATCTGGCGATCGCCCTGGGGGTGGAGGCTGCTCGTAGGCGGTACCGGGTCGTCTTAACCAGGGCAGCGGATCTGGTGCGGGATCTTCTCGAGGCCCGGGATGCCCGTACCCTGGAGAGGATGCACCAGTGCATCCAGCGGGCAGCGCTGCTTATCGTAGACGAGTTTGGTTTCGTCCCGTTCGACCGTGCCGGTGAGGAACTGTTGTTTAACCTGCTCTCCAAGCGTCATGAGCGTAAGTCGACTATCGTAACCACGAACCTGGCCTCCTCAGAGTGGGTGTCAAAGTGGGTGCAGGTGCGCGGCGACGAGAAACTGACCACAGCTTTGTTGGATCGTCTTTCCCACCGGGCGCACATCTTGACGACCAAGAGGCCGTCCTACCGGGCGACTCGACAGAGAAAGGAGAGGCAACTACGCAAAACCCATATTTTGAAGGAGAAAGAAGTATCTCTCAGAACACACTACTGCCAGTAAATGATGTAGAAAAGAGGAATCACTGCTCGAAATTCCGCCCTTGGAGGAGAGTTGGCGGAGGCGATGCCTCTTGGTGTACCATACAGCCAGCCAGGGGGTGGGTCAAAAACCGACTGTTACCCTGGGTCACTTTCCGAGCGTTGTCAGCAATAACAGACGGAGGTGTTTGATGAAGGCAGTGCGACTGATCGAGATCGGGCAACGCCTGCAGATGCGAGAGATTCCTACTCCATCGCTCGGCGATAACGATGTGTTGGTGCGAATCAAGGCTGCTGGCATCTGTCATTCGGATGTTCACTATTGGTCCGGTGTCTCACCTGTCGGCCCCTTACCCCAGACCTTGGGACATGAAATTGCAGGGGTAGTCGAACAGGTGGGCGCGAACGTGACTAGTGTCTGTGTGGGCGATAGGGTGTGTCTGCACTACCTCATCACCTGCGGCGAGTGTGCCTATTGCCGCAGCGGAAGCGAGCAGTTCTGTAAAGAAGGCTCGATGCTGGGCAAGGACTGCAACGGCGGCTATGCAGAGTACATCGCGGTTCCCGCCCGCAACGCAGTTCCTTTACCCGGCGATATTCCCTTTGAACACGGAGCCGTCCTGGTGTGTTCCTCAGCGACGGCGTTTCACGCACTTCACAAAGCGAGCCTGAAACCCGGTGAGACGGTGGCCGTCTTTGGGGCCGGCGGACTGGGGATGTCGGCGATTCAACTGGCCAAAGCGTTCGGAGCGCTGGACGTTTACGCCGTGGACATCAACAAGGATAAGTTGCAGTTGGCCAAGGCGTTCGGGGCCATCCCAGTAGATGCCTCGAAGGATGATCCTGTGAAGGTGATCCACACATCGACCCACGGATACGGCGTGGATGTCAGCCTTGAGTTGGTCGGACTTCCTCAGGTCATGAGACAAGCTGTGCAATCGCTTGCGGTGTACGGTCGCGCCGTCATTGCAGGGATCACAAAGCAGCCATTTACCGTGGATTCCTATCGCGAGGTCTTAGGGAAGGAAGTCGAGATCATCGGATCTTCCGACCATTCGCTTCAAGAACTTCCGGTGCTGATTGAGTTTGTGCGGCGGGGCACGCTTGACCTCTCACAAGTGATCACGCGGACCATCCCATTGGAAGCGGACGCCATCAACGAAACGATGGCCATTCTGAAGAAGTCTGGTCAGGGAATTCGTACCGTTATCCTGCCTTAAGAACAGGGAATGGACATTTAAGTTAGGCTCTTTCGCACGATGGCTGATCATACTCCTAATGCCTATCTTGATGTAGTTGTCAAGATCTCCTGGGTGTTCCACTTCTCAACCACGCCTCCTGCCAAATTTTCCCCGCCTATCCCTATAGTAGTGCGTTGCCCTGTTGGAGTGATCGCTTCCTCCAACAGAGCCACTTCTTCTTCGGCACCTTCATACTTCCCTTTCACCTGCGCGATCAGTCTCCTCGTCTGCTCGACTTCCGCCACTAATTGGGTCTCTCCATACCGCCGCGGAGAGCCACCCTCGGGACAAAAGGCTTGCAGCTTCGGCACGTAAGCTGGGTTATGCCAATGTGTGTCAGCCGTGTCAGGTTGAGCAAGAGGACGAAGGTTAATATACTCAAGCGCGACAGGCTTTCATGAT
>CAZOJT010000103.1:0-3546 GCA_964580215.1 uncultured Ignavibacteria bacterium
TGCGTTCTCAGGCCGCTACCGCTTCTCGGCGAAAGGATTTAAGCGCCTCCTCCACTTCCTCGTCGAAGATGTGGGTGTAGATCATCGTCGTGGAGAGATCGGGCATGTCCGAGCACCTTCTGCACAAGGCGAATCTTCCCTGTCTCCCGGTAGAGGTCCGTAGCGAGCGTACAGGATTCCGCAAACATTCATTTGGCGACGTTCACGTAAGGGCTACGATGAACGATCCAGACGCCAACGCTATCTTGGTCCTTGATTCGTACACGAGCGGTGTGCTTATCCGCAACGCGGAGTAGAAGGAGCGTATCGTCTTCAGCATGTTCTTCGACTGCCGTTCCGCCTCGGCGATGATCAGCGTCGCGCTCCCTGGGGAGTACACCGCGTTGTGGAGGGCAAGGATGGCGCAGACGCTCGACTTGCCGCCCTCCTGCTTGGTGCAGTTGAACAGGACACGGCTAGCTTCGCTCTCAAGTGCTTGTACCTGCCAACCCAACGGCTCGAAGCCTACGCGCCGCGCAAGCTCGATGCGGAAAAAAGACACTATGCTAAGTGCCGATCACGCTACTTCAGCCATATTGACTGGCATTTTCCTCCAATGCAACTTTCAAGGCAGTCAGAGCTTCTGGATATGGCTCAAGGACACCAAAGACCAAAGTGCAAAGCATCCGCCATTCGTGAGTCATAAGGACATTAATATCTACATCTTGCTTCTCACGCCACTGATCCGATCTTCGATTTTTCAACCAGAATTTCTGTGCCTCTTCGGTTTCTTGCTCACTTCTTCCTTCTCTCCCGTCGCATCCACCACACGAGCAGACCCGCCAAGCCCGTCGGCGTCCCTGCGGCCACCCCAGTCGTCACGTTCTGCCTGCCCCGCATCTCGCCGCGCATCTCGGCCAGCTCCACCCGCGTGTCGGCCAACTCCTTCCGCACATCAGTAAGTGACGATTCCAAGCTTTCTATCTGTTCGTCCAAGCTTTCTATCCCTTTGGAGAGGAAGGAGATCACCGTATCGTGGTAGACGACGTTGGCGAAGAGAGTGCGGTAGACGTCGTTAGCGTCGGCCTTGCACACATCGGTAAATATACAGACGGGGGAAAACACCAACAGGGCAAGCACCAATATCGCTGCTACCAACGTCTTGTTCATTTTCATCCTCCGTTCTACTGGTTTCTGTCCCATCTTTGATTGTGGGATGTAGGGGGGTGCGGTGGGAAAGTTGCACCACCTGATGTGCTAAGTCGGGGGCAACCAGTCTAGTAAGATCGCCTCAGAAGGAGAGGTGATCGAAGTGGGTAAGAAGGGGAAAAGGTACTCGCCCCGGTTTCAGTTTCAAGTTGTGCTGGAGGTGCTGAAAGGGGATCGAGAAGTGACAGAGATTGCACGGGCGTACAACATTCATCCCGTTACCGTGTCTCGGTGGAAGCAGGAGTTCTTGGAGAACGGTGCAGAGGTATTCGGTAAGGACACGACAGTAGCACAGTATGAGAAGAAGATCAGGGAGTTAGAGCAGCTTCTAGGGAGAAAGGAAGTGGAGATCGCTCTGTTACGAAATTTTGTGGAGGGCAGCTCGTGAGGGAAGAGAAGGTGAGGCTGGTAGAGGAACACAAGGATCAATATGGCTTAAACACCTGTCTTGCCGCGATCGAGCTGCCGAAGAGCACGTGGTATTACTGGAAGAAGGAGAAGATCTCGTACGAGGAGAAGTACAACCACTTCAAGGATCCATTACTGAGTGGGATCAGAGCGCATCCGGCGTATGGATACCGGCGTATCCTGCCTGAACTGCGAGATCAGGGGTATGAGGTGGGTGAGTTTGTAATGCGTCGATTGTTGAAACGATGGGAGCTTGGTTTGCTGCGATCGATCAGGGTGCCGAAGCTCTCTCCCCCGCGCAAGTATCTCAAGCAGAGTAGCCAGGGATGGAACCTGGTGAAGGAGATCGAGGATCCAAAGCCGTTTCAGGTATGGTACACGGACTTCACAGAGATCTGGTATGCAGGTAGAAAGAAGAAGGCGTACTTGATGCCGATCCTTGATCACAAGACGAAGTGGGTTGCAGGATGGGGAGTAGAGAAGCACAAGAATACATCGTTGGCGTTGGAATCGCTCAACATGACGCATGCGCACCTGGAGAAGGTAGGGATCAGCCTGGAGGACCGATTCCTCCACCACGATCAAGATTCGGTATACACGGGATACAGATGGCTACAGGCTGTGTTGATCAGGGAGAAGGCGAAGATCTCCTTTTCGGAGAACGGGGCGAAGGGCAACACGTGTATGGAATCGTTCAACGGGCATTTCAAAGGAGAGAACGGCAGTCTGTTCTTCGATGCAAGGAACATGTGGGAGTTGAGAAGAGCGATTGCTGTGCAGATCCAATACTACAATGCACAGAGGAGGCATTCGACGTTGGGATATCTCGCGCCATGGGCGTATATCAATCAAGAGGTGACCTTGCCAGAACCAACCCTTGACTTAGCACAAATTAGCTCCTAGACTGGTGCAGGATTTCCACCGCATGTCCGTAGATTAACAGCTTGTCGAGGATTGTCTTTTGTGGCATGTAATTCACCTCCTCATGACTGACTCATCTTACCACACATGGAGAGAGAAGAGGTCAAGCGGGCCTGCCACTCGCTTTAGTGGGGTAGAAAAATAAATGATATAGCCCCGCCTTACGGACGGCCCTCAACGGCCTTCTCAGTCGATCAATTTAGCTCTTCCGGGCAGAGATCGCTCTTCGTTAGTTTGTTCTCCTCGATCCACGCCGCCAGGTCGACGCCGTCCACGTCCAGGGCGCACTCCCACTCGCAGGTGTATTTGTAGAACTTGGCGAACGTAGCTGTGATCTTATCGGCCTTCGCCAGGAAGTCCGCAACGAGGACCCGTACTCGATCGGCTTCAACGGGGCACTTCCCCCCGTGCTTGCCGAGTTCCGGCGTGTCGATGTACTTCCCGTCGGGGAAGACCACTCGGATATTCACAGCTACGACCAATTGAGGCGCGATGTGAAGCAGGGCCTCTATCGTGTCACCGTCTATCACGTCGGTTACTGCCAGCACCGGATATCCCGGACCGCTCGGAGGATACTTGAGGGCGTCTTGATCCCACAATAGATCGGGGAATACCTTCACCGGTTCACTTGCAACGGCAACCGTTACAAGCAAGACGATCAATAAACCAAACAACGTGAAACGCTTCATGTTAACCACCCCATGAAGGGGTGTACATTAAACACCTCAAGGGTGTCAAGTAGGGTAACGTGAGGTGTCCACTAGGCGTCTTGATGCTAGTTCTCCTCCTACATACCATCGCTTCATGTCCACTGAAAGGTTCCACTTACGTGTCGATCAAGAGATGCGCGAGAATCGCGTCTTGGAACGGTTACGTGATATCGGTAAGAAACGCAAAAGGTCAGTGAGTTTCTTGATTCGAGAAGCTCTGTTGCAATACGTTCAGGATCAAGAAAGCAAAGACCTTTCCGTTGACTAGTGTCTCGTCTGGATATTGAGTGAACGGAAGATGTCTTCTGCAGGCTTGGTC
>CAZOJT010000104.1:0-3529 GCA_964580215.1 uncultured Ignavibacteria bacterium
CTCTACTACCCGGAGAGCCCGTACGAGTTCTCCGTGCTTCCGGCTGATATCCTCGGCCACATCTACGAACAGTTCCTCGGCAAGGTGATCCGGCTGACGCCGGCGCACCGCGCGGTGGTCGAGGATAAGCCCGAGGTCAAAAAAGCGGGCGGTGTCTACTACACGCCGACCTACATCGTGGGCTACATCGTCGAACACACCGTGGGAAAACTCCTTGATGGGAAAACGCCGAACCAGGTCGCGAAGCTTCGCGTGCTCGATCCCGCCTGCGGCTCCGGCTCGTTCCTGCTTGGTGCCTATCAAACCCTGCTTGATTGGCACCTCAAGTGGTACTCCGAACACGACCCGGAAAAGCACGCGCGAGGTCGAAAGCCGAAGATCTTCCACGGTCCGGGCGGCGACTGGCGGCTGACCACCGCCGAGAAGAAGCGGATTCTCCTTAACAACATCTACGGCGTGGATATCGACCCGCAGGCCGTCGAGGTGACCAAACTCTCGCTTCTGTTGAAAGTGCTCGAAGGCGAGAACGAGGAGACGCTCGTCAAGCACCTGCGCCTGTTCCACCAACGCGCGCTGCCCGATCTTGCCGACAACATCAAATGTGGCAACTCGCTCATCGGACCCGACTTCTACCAAGGAAAGCAACTCAGCCTGATCGACGAAGAAGAACGCTACCGCATCAACGCCTTCGACTGGGACGCCGAGTTTCCCGAGATCATGAAGAATGGTGGCTTCGATGCCGTGATCGGGAATCCGCCGTGGGTCAGCGCATGGACCGGTGAAGTCGCCGTGCGGAGGTACTTAGCTAGGAAACTGGAGGGGCTTGCAGGTCACTGGGACCTGTATCTAGCGTTTCTCCTTAGGACTCTGACGCTTCTGAAGCAAACGGGCACACATGCGTTTGTATATCCAACTTCTGTTCTGAGCGAGATATACCCGAAGCAGGTTCGGGAAATGCTGATTCGGAGTTCGAGGCTCCGGGCCTTGGCAGTTTTCGGGTTGGAGCGCGTCTTCAAGAGGGTATCGAGAAGGGTCTGCATTATGGTCGTCGGTGAGCCCACATGTGGCAAAGTAAGGGTTGATCATTTCATGAATGGCAGACTGACGGAGAGGCATGAAATTGGGGGACCGCTTTGGCTTAGTGGTGAGAACTCCGCCTTCTCAGTAGACGCCACAGAGGAGGATCTGCAATTGATGAGACGCATCACCGACGGCGCAGTCAAGATAGGAAACATCTTCTACGTGAACTACGGTGCTCAGATCTGCAGTAAGAAGAAGGGGGAGTTTACGCGCGAGGAGTTTCTTTACAAGGTCCCTCAGGGCAACTCGAAGAAGTATCTGAGCGGTTCTAGCATCAAGAGATACCAAATACGCTGGGGAGGAGAGTTCCTCGACTACCAACCGAAGGTTATCTACGGGCCTCGACATCCGAAGTTTTTTGAATCCCCGAAGATTGTAGTTACTAAGACGAGCACAAAGGGCTATGGCCTGAAAGCCACATACGACGGCTCTGGGTACTACTGTGGCCAACGCCTCATATGTCTTGTTCGTTATGGGATTCTAGAAGGGACGAACCTGAAACTGCAATTCAAGGGTTACACGAGAATCGCGGATAGCGCCTCCGACCTCTACTACACAGGGCTTCTGAATTCCCGCTTGCTCGCCTTCTACTTCTCCAAGTTCGTGGCAACACGAAATCTGCAGGGGGAGTACACCGATGTAGTGCCGAAGATGGTACGTGCATTACCTGTGAAGAGGCCGGATCTGTCAGGTGCCCAGAACAAAGTCCGTCACGATCGAATGGTTGAACTCGTCGAGAGCATGCTGAAGCTGCACAAAGATGTTCAAGCCGCCAAGACTGATCACGAGAAATCGCTCATTCAGCGCCAGATCAAGGAGACCGACAAACAGATCGACCAACTCGTCTACGAACTCTATGGCCTGACCGACGAAGAAATCCGCATCGTCGAGGAGGCGCCAAAGTGAGCAGTGAAGTGCAGTTCGGCAGTAGCTGCAGTTGGGCATCCATAAGAATCCACTCGCTTTCGCTGAGGCAACTCCGATGAACCAACTACGTATCGCCACGGTCAGTGAGGATGACTTTGACCAGATGATCGTTGCAGCCGGCGGACGGCGGTGCGTCCAAGATGCGAGCGTCCAGAGCAGTCCGAATGCTGACTACGAGCTAGATGGGGCGCTGCTTGAACTGAAACTTGTCGAGGAGGAAGGGTTTGACAAAGACATCCGGCGCAACAAAGTCGCCGCGATTACCATGCACATGGTTGGAGGTACTGTCCAATGCCCGGGAAATCACTGATTGGTAGCATTGCGAGCTTGTCGGGGTGGTACAAGGCTGCGATGCTAGTGCTGGCGGTGCTGGCAGTGGTTCTTACGATCACGCTGACGCGTTCGCCACACAGAGATCTCGAACTCAGACTGGAATCACGGACGCCGCTGTTCAGTGAGGACGTTAGGCAGACAGGTTTTCAGGTGCTCTTCGATGGCCGGCCGGTCGAAAACGCAACGAAGTTCGCTTTTGCGTTGCTTAACAGCGGGTCAGAGCACATCTCGGACAGCGACGTGAGAGAGCCGGTGGCGATCTCCTTCGGTTCTAATGCGGAGGTTTTCCTGATTCAGCAGGTCGGAAGTAACCCTCCCGATCTCATGTTGCACTTCGGCGGGATCGGAAGCAGCGACGCCTCCGTACAGTTCACTCTGATGAATCCGGGGGATTTCGCACGTTTCTGCGTCTATGTCAGCGGCGCTGCAGTTCCATCTCCAGCCGCAACAGGCAGAATTGCTGGCGTCAAGATGATCCGGCTCGTCGACAAGACCAACGAGCCGATTAGCCCCCCGCGACGTGCCACAGCAGGCCAGTGGGTGTTGTGGGTACTTGCAGCAATCGGGCTCCTGGGACTTGTGGGATTGTGGGGCGAGGTACGTGGGCAGCGCGAACTGAAGTGGCTCATTGCCCGCGACCCTGAGTATCTTCGCAGAGTATTGACGTCACCTCATGAAGTAGAGCTGTTCATTGAGTCCAAGCTCGCATTCCTGACGACGAAGGAGAAAGCAGAGCTGCGAGGGAACGCAAGAGAGGAGGGGCAGGATGTGTCTGAGCAGCTCTTGGAGCGTATTCATGCGCTGATTATGACGTCGTCTGCGAGCAAGGGCGGGATGTTGGTTTCGGCAATGCTGGCGCTTCCTGGGCTTGTCGCTTTGGTCCTTTTTCTTGCCGGGTAGGCGATAAGGTCGGGCCTTTCGGTGCCGCATTTGCAGACACAACCTATGCCAGCTGGAGAGGGTGTCGACCCGTGGGAATCCCGGGGACGCAACCCATAATTCCTCAAGGAGCGGCCTGAAATGAGACTGTGTCCCTAGAATTCCAAGGAGGCAAACTGAGAAACACTCATCAGAAACGGCGTGCTTTCATAACATCAAACCCCATTTTGAGACCGTGATTCGACAAGCCAGGCAACATGGCCCTTCGGAATGAGCGGACCCATGATGCGGTGCGGGTGTATCAGTACAC
>CAZOJT010000105.1:0-2965 GCA_964580215.1 uncultured Ignavibacteria bacterium
TACGAGCTTCGCATTGATTTTTTCTCTCCCACCTGTTTTGGGCTTGACTTGAAATGCGTATGCATTCATACGAATCCCCCTTTAGTAAAGGGGGATTTAGGGGGATTTTTCAAGTTTCAAATGCGTATGCATTCATACGAATCCCCCCTTTCCCCCCTTTTTCTAAAGGGGGGATGTAAACAATTATATGCTCTCCTTAATAAGTGCGCAAATTTGAAGAATCCTAATGATATTTAAAGGAGATGAGAAAAATTAACAAAAGTTACCTTGACCTCATGAGAAAGACAGAAGAATTCCCTTTGGATCCGGATGAGAGGATTATCTTGAAACAACAGGGTGGTTATATCGACAATTCCCGATATGGGTGGAAACTGGGAAGGCTTTTTCTTACCACAAAGAGGCTGGTCTTTTGTGAGCCGGCAGGTGATACTGCGTTCCAGACACCTCTAAGCCGGATAAGAGGAGTTGGGGTGGAGAGAAAAAGAACTGGTCTGGGGACAAAGCCAACACTTTGTATAGAATATGCTGACGTGAAAAGTCAAAGGCTCATAAAAGCATGGTTTCTTTTGAATGATTTAGAGACCTGGAGAAGGGAGATACACAGCATGACTTTGATGGAAATCAGTGATGAGGAGGTCGGAAGGATTGTAGAAAAATTGGACCCACCCAGTAAGAAGATAGTTGAATACCTCAGGTTGCAAGGACACGCCAGAATTGATGAGCTGACGGAGCTGATCTCTGCTCCAACTCATATGGACGTTCTGCTTAAGATAAAGAGAAATATAAATCCAACTGCCGAGAGGATAACCGGTAATCCTGTCCTGGAATTTGTGAATTCAAAAACAGATGAGCTAACCGGGGAGCGTGTAACGTTCAGTTGGTGGTTTTGCGGTTACCTGATGAATAAAGAGAAGAGAAAAGAGCCGCTGTTGGATATTTTCGATGAAAAGGATAGCTTCATTGTCATTATGGAGACGTCAGGGGTGGAAAATGATGACATCGTATTCTCTGTAGGAGAGGATAAGCTTATCCTTTTCAGCAGTCTGATGTATGATAAATATAAGGCGGAAATTTCCCTCCCCCCGAGGGTAAATCGAGAAAGCTTCACTAAAAGATATAACAATAACGTGCTGGAACTTAAGTTCAAAAAGATGAGAGGAGGTGAAAAAAGATGGGAGAGATCGGTCAAAATGAATCATTTAAATGCCCAAAGTGTGGTGAGACAACCTGGGGGGACCTCAAGTTTTGCCCAATCTGTGGAGAAAATCTGAACAGAGAGTGTCCCAAATGCGGAGCTACCTGGCGTTATTTCTATGACTACGCTTATTGTCCGGAATGCGGGGCAAAAACTTCTGGAGGTTTGGTAAAGGGAAAAGAAGGAGAAAAGTCGAAAAAATTCAAAGACTTTGACGAAGAGACCTTACAGGAGATTGATAGGGAACTGCGCGGAAGCAGAAGAATGTAAAGACCAGAAGCATTTATTAAAAAAGTTGGGAGGATAAGGAATGATAACTCCTAACGAAAAAGTCGTCTTGGAAATAATAGCTGAGGAGGGTAGAGAGACTACCGTCTGGAAGCTAAGTTCCAGAATGGCTATGTCCACCTATATTTTGGACTCTACCTGTAAGTCCCTGAAAAGAAGGGGATATATTGAGTTTTACCCCTTAAGAAAAGTTACCATTACCGGTAAGGGGTTACATGCGATAGGAAAACGCCCTTTGGTCTGGAGATTTCCTGCTGATTTATAGTCAAAAAAAACAACGGGGAAAAGAATGCCAGGTCGGGATAAAAATCGTGTTCTGAAAATCTTATGTGAGGAGGACGGAGGGTGTGATCTGGCCCAAGTATCCTCAAAAATGGGTATGTCACCTCAGTATGCAAGGACTATTGTCAACCGGTTAAGAAGGATGAGACCTTTTAGGGAAACAACTCAAGTTGGATCATCACGCCTTCTTGAAAGAGATGAAAGAAAGATAGATGAGTCTTCTTGATAGGGGAAATAGATAGATAAAACGCAAAAGAGAAAGGGAGTAAAAAAGTGTCTACTCCTAATGAAATAGAGATTCTAAGAATAACTAAAGAAGAAAAGGAAGTGGACACGGCTTTAATAAGTAACAGAATGAGGATCAGTAAGGAATATTCCGCATTGTTATTGAACTACTTAGTCAGGAAAAATTTCTTGGAAGAGGCTCCTGCAAAAGAGGGAACACATAGGACTGTTCCACGATATAGGCTCACCCGAAAAGGGGCATTGGCTCTTCTGGCAAGACTTTATCATACTGCGGGTCAATATGCATCAGCTGCGAGGAGGACCATTTTCCTAAAGGATGTTTTAGATGAAAAGATAAATGAGCTGACAGACTACATAGAAAAAGAGTTTCCTAAAAGAAAGATGTCGTCAAAGAACAGAGGAAAAAATCGGGCATCAGTCTCTGGTCCTGTGCGAGTTAGGTGAACAGGGAGAACATTACCAATAGGTGAGGTATATGGATAAGGAGAAGGCTGAATCGGCCGGCAGGAGCCGGCAGCATCTGACAAAGCTTCATGCCTATCAGCAGTATGAGAAAAAGAGGACGCAAGTCCAGCGCAGGATGCATAATGAGACCGAGAATGCCATGAACAAGCTTCGGGCTGAGACGCTCGCAAGGAACAAAGAGCACGTGGTCAAGCACCGGGCTTATGAGAAGACCCTGGGATATGAATTCTGAGAAGACCCTGGGCAGAGAATAAACCCCAGCAGTCCTCAGACGACCATGGAAGGAATCGACTGAGTTGGCCAGGTAACAGGGGGGGGGGCAGCCCCCGGCTCTTTAGAACCTCTGAGTTGGGGGCTTCCCTCAGAGAAATGGATATGCACCAAGAATGAGAAGAAAAAGATGAACAAGGGATATATATAAAACACGAATCTACACGAATTACTAAGAGGAGCAGGAAACAGTTTACATCTTATTATTCGTATGAATGT
>CAZOJT010000106.1:0-2832 GCA_964580215.1 uncultured Ignavibacteria bacterium
CATCTGAAAATACAGAATCACGATGATCTCCGGTGAACCAGATCAAGATATCGAACTCTGAGAAATCATAGGTGGTATCGGGATAAGCCTTTTTGTCCCACATATCATAAACTGCCTTCAGAGAATCAAAAGCGTCTATGAAGTAATCCTCGTAATTAGTACCAAGACTGTCCACCCCTTGATCGTCATCTATTAAGAGTATATCGGGACATACAAATACCTCCACTGTGGTATCAGTCGTATAAGTAGGACCGCCAGAGTAACCAGAATCTCCGGTAACTTCGAAGGTAAAGAGAACCCTTTTGGGTGGAAAATCATCCGGCACGTAAAACTCCATAGGATCTGAAGAATTGTCCAGAATCTCTTTAGAATCCATATCCCCCAGATCAGAGTAATCATCAGTAATTACTATGCCTTCCGTATCCGCAGTGACGGTCACCCCAACTCCCCAAAGTGGAGACCAAACGTTTTTCAGGGCGAAATCCAGACGAATCGTCTCTCCGGGTTCAGCTCTGCCATCCCCATCTCCCCCTGCTTGGTCGTTTACTCCATAATCCTCTATCCTGACAAAGGGTCGGTGAAAGATGTAATGTATCAAGTGACCATTACGGCCTATTTGACAGCATCCATACTCTATGTAGAAGAAACCATGTATCCCCCAACTTTTACCCCAACTGTTTTTGCCTATCCAGGCTCCATTTCCGTCACACATGGTGTCATCCCAACCAACCAACAGAACTGCATGGTTAGGAAGGCCACCGGAGGATGGCGTATTGTAACACCCATCATTATACCAGAAGAAAGGTGCATCGTCGTCAACTCTCACGGTTACTGCCACCGGTCCGGTAAGAATAGCGTTTTTAATGTCGTTCACAGTAATGCCTACCGCAGACCAAGTGTCAATCTTTGCCCATTTCTCGCACTGGTTCTGAATGCAGGGATCGGTATCATTTATATGATAGGGCATACACACTTCATCTACCGAACCCACATCCCTGAAAAGATAATAAGCATCAGTCATCCAGCCGCCATCACAGCCACCGCCATGGGTGTTGCAAGAAAGTATCTGCTGTTCTGAAAGATCCATCTCCATCTCACCATAAATCTTTACCATGGACTCCAAAGCTCCCAAAGCCGCAAAAGCCCAGCAAGCTCCACAACTATCTTGATCCTTAGCGGGAGTCACACCATTGGTTCCATATGGTCCAATATGCTCACGCCAGTCAAAGACAGGATCGAACTTTGCTCCCTCGGGTGCTTTAAGCTTCTCCGCATGCTCCCACCATTCCTGGTACCAATCAGGAATAACCAAACCTAACCGCTTCCGTTTTTGCTCAAGAGAAAGGTCTGAAACTGAGGTCTTACCGGTAGTATAGTGACGTTCCGGCTCCCCTGGTTTCGGATCAGGCGCTTTTTGAGCAAAGCTTAAACCAAACATACTGACCGTAAAGAAGAAAAGAAGAATCAGACTGAAAATTCTTGAACTTTTCATCTTAGTTCCTCCTAAACTATAGGGTTAAATGATTTTTCATTTTGTTTTTCAAAACAAAGATTGTATACACAAAAAAATCCTTCTGGGAGGAAATGCCTATGCGAAGTTCCTCTGTTCGTATGAATGCTTCGCAAGTGCATACGCACATTCATACGAATCTCCACTTTTCCTGTTTAAAGATTTCCAACCAACCCCTTCAGGTTGTCTTTTGCCTCAGAGTTCGGAAAAAAATCTCTTTTATGCTCCGAACTAACTCTTCTAAAGAACCTCCTTTTTTAACAAGATAAAAAAATATACAAAAAAGTCAAGTAAAATTTCTGGCTCTCGGCATTTCTGGCTCTCCCCAGTCTGCTCAATACACTCAAAAAAGCAAGTGGACTGGGCTATTACGCATTGCCCCATATCCTTATCTAACATCAGAGCGGAGAAAGGGATCCACTCCAGAAGAGATGATCGGGACTTTTCTGTAACAGAACGCCAGCATAAAATCCCGGTGCCCTCAGAATCTCAATTGTAGTTGTCCCCACGATCCATGGGACCTGATTTATCCATAGTATCTTGTGGTCGGCATATTGAAAAAGCCCGATAATTTGACTCTCAAAACTGACAACTGCAAACGTCACACCCAGGCGGCTTCACAGTTCTATCTTTATCTTCTCAATATATGTGAAGAACCTCAACATCTTTGCCATGGTTGTAAGAAAACTAGCCACCATAACCTTCGGGGCAGCAACTTGGTTGAGGAGCAGGTCCGCCTTTGTAGAGATAACTAATTAGATAAAGCACATCTCCAAGATCCACTACACAGTCAGCATTCACATTCCCCACCGCCATGGGAACCGGAGCAGGTCCACCCTTATAAAGATAGCTAATCAAGAAGAGTATATCTCCTAAATCCACCGTCCCATTTCCATCCGCATCGCCTGGAAGGTAGTCGATTATGCAAAAGTAGTAATCGCTGGTATCAGAGGGAATCCCATTGGCTACATCTGATATTATGATCAAACAGTTATCCGAGGGAGTATCAGGAACGGCCCAGGAATAGACGCCATCGTTGGTGGTGGTATCTTTAATGGCTGAACAAGTAGTGTCTCCGCCATCAATGTAACAATATTCAATCTTGACGCTATCATCAAATGAGATGGATTGCCATTGGACATCGCATGTGCTATCAACAAACCAGGGCTCTCTCCCGTTGGGTGATATCACAATGATAGTTGGGTCGGGAGCTTTAAGCCAATCCAGAACCCTCTGCATCACAAAATGTGGCTTGCTCAGCCACTTTCCGTGGAATTGATCCCCGCTGGAGTTTATTGCCTCGAATCCAAATCCAAACACCA
>CAZOJT010000107.1:0-2687 GCA_964580215.1 uncultured Ignavibacteria bacterium
GCTCAATTGGCAGAGCAACTGATTTGTAATCAGTAGGTTGCCAGTTCAACTCTGGAATAGCCTTCCAATCTTCCTTTGGGCGATCCTTCCCCTGTCAAAGACCGTCTAACTACCCTGTTTTGTGTTTCACGATAGCGTCTATTCTCGCCTCACACAAACGGGTGACATTCACCCTTAACTGGCCTTGAAGTTAAGGAGCTCCTCTTAAACCTAATCCCGATGAAGGCTTACGTTAACCCATAGGGACAAAGATCACCTATTGACAGCGAAATCATCTGCAGACAAGGCTTGGTGAATCTTAGCCAGCTTTGACATCAAAGCATGGTCATTGCAGCCTCGACTTCTCTTCGCTATCTTACGAGCCCAGCAGGAAGGGGGATTGATATGGAAATCGCATGTGGAGTCTTGGCTCTGACCTTGGTCCTCTTGGCAGGAGCTCTGCTTGGAGCCACTCGCCGCCGGAAAGAGTCGTCAGAACTGGTAGAAGAACTCCGATCTCTGTTTCAGCCACGTCCGCTCATCGAACGGGCGAGGATACGACGGGACGCTAGTCTACCGGGTTATGCTATCTCGCTGAAACTGCGGAACCATGGTGCTGTCCCCATGGATATCATAGAGGCATATGCCATCTCTCGCTTCAACGATGGTGAGGAATGCGGCACTCGTTGGTATCCGACCAAGAAGAGACTGCGGAGTTTGGAACCGGGGCGCACAACGACTATCCGGTTCGCAATCGAATCCAGAAAGGCGCAGAGGATCAAGTGGCCTTCATCAGTTAAGGTTGGTGTACGAATTAGAAGGGGCCTGCAGGACCACCTGGAGACTTGGGGGAACTTGCGTGTGGCGATCGATCCTGGATCAGTAAGAAAGGCGAGCCTAATCGATGAATCTTTGACGGCCCATTCCACACCACTAAACCGACGGCGTACGCACGCAAGCTGTTGACCGTATACGGCCACCAACGTGCTCCCCCGCCAGATCTCACTCCTTGCCCTCTTCCTTGAGCTTGTCAAAGAATCCTCTCAAGTACGGAGAGATCCTAACCATCGCGTCGTTTTTCCGTTCAAGCAAGGTCGCGTCGATCCGCGCCAACTCCGCTAGCGAGAAAAACTCCTTGAAGAATTCCCTGACCACCTTGCCAAGCCCCTCCCCCGGATAGAGGCTCTTGAGGAGCTCCGTATAGAGCAGGATGGTCCCGAGTCGTCGATCCTCAAGCTCCACAAGCTCCTCGGAGTGTTCGGTCACAACGGACTCGACTACGATCCCCCGGCCGCGCAAGTGGTTCCCCTGGTTACGCTCAAGATAAAGCGGCGGCGGTCCTATAAGCGGGGGAGCCCTCTCCCCAGTGGGCTTTTGGCTTCGCTTGTCTTTTCCCCCGTTGTTGGCAAGGACCGCCGCGCTTAATGACGTTAGCCAAGTTTTCTTTCGAGTCCCTCGGCAAGAGCATCTAGCCGAAGTTGTACCACACACAGAGCGTCGAGTTCCTTATTGTCGAGGCTGTAGCAAAGCGCGTACTCTTCACCCGCTTCGACTGCGGCGGTCAACTGATCGATAAAAGAGGGCTTAGGGCGCTCGAGCTTCGTTGATTCCGCTCCCATTTCTCACCTCCTGGCTTTCGGAGTAGACTAAAGAGGACGGCGGCCCGGTGCTTGTTTCGTTTTGGTCCAGTGGCAACCGATACCCGCCCTTTACTTGACTTGATCCGGACCGCCGCCCCTAGTTGATACCGCCGATACTCTGCACGCTGTTCACAGTAGACTGTAAGGAGAACAGCGGCTCAGCTTGCTAGTTTCAGTCGGTCTAGTGGCACCCGTGTTACTCCGCCCCTTGGTTGCCGAGCCGCTGTTTGTAAAGAGATAACACCGGCCTGTCAGGAACACGCAGGGAGCGGGTTTCACTCTTGACAGAACCGGCGCTTTCATCATCTTAGATGCTCAAGGAATGTTTCTGCGCGTAGACGCTGCACAAACCACGCTTCGAGCTCCTCGGGGGATACCTTCCCGAGATAGGAAGTCGTGGCTAGTAACCGCTCGATCGCAAGGCCGCGTGTGCTTGGCGGCTTAGGTAGATAGATCGCGTCGCCATTCACGTAGCCAACAAGCCGATAGAGGGGAAATTTGTCGGAGGGGTTTTTTTGTGCTACACTGACGTCGCTGTTTGTTTTGTCCCGTGTTGGCGCACGGGGGCGCGCCTCTCCCTCATGGGGAGGGGCGTTGCTTTGGAGAGTCTTCACTTGCATCTTGAACCTCCTTCTCTTCTTCGAGTTCCCAGTGATAGTGAGCAACGAGCGCAGCTTCAACGACCGCTTTCATTGAAACCCGGCGCTTAAAGGCAAGACGCCTCACTCGTTCATGGATTGCCTTGCTTACGACTATGGGATGTAACTCGATCTTGTTTTTCATCACTCTTACCTTAAAGCATGAAAGCATGAAAGTCAAGAGGAAAGAGAGGGCGGCTATGTCCCGCGTTCAGAGAGGACGCTTGCCGCATTTAAGGGGACACTTGTCCAGATGCTCAGCTTTCACGCCTTCGCGGTCGCGTCTGCGGTGGTGGCAGCTCCTCCGTATACGGTAACCCGAAGCCTGGGGTCCGCTCTACGAGGATGATTTGCCTGACAAGTCACGCGGGGGTAGGATACTGAAAAAGACAAGGGGGTGTGTTCAATGGCGAGAAAGGAGATCCTGGAT
>CAZOJT010000108.1:0-330 GCA_964580215.1 uncultured Ignavibacteria bacterium
ATGATGGAAAGGATAGGATTGGTCTTATTGGTTGGATACGGGTCTGGCGTGGTCGCTGTCCCCGCTGTGGCAGACGCTTGAAACGTGAGATCGCAACTGATCAAAGCTACACTCGTGCGGTGCCATTTCGTGGTCGACCGATACGCCTGAGTTTCCCATACCGAGAACTTTTCAACGTCGGTTCTCGGTTCGGCTGCGCTGAGTACACTCACAATCACGGAGACCAATATTGACGGTTCATCCCCACGTGTGTGGGGACCACTCCATCCCCTCGGCAATATCGATCATCGTGAACGGTTCATCCCCACGTGCGTGGGGACCACGTCCACA
>CAZOJT010000108.1:430-2530 GCA_964580215.1 uncultured Ignavibacteria bacterium
CCGGCTGTCCGACGTGCCACTCTTCCGGTTCATCCCCACGTGCGTGGGGACCACTTTCCTAGAAGCAAACATCTCCTTGAAGAAAACGGTTCATCCCCACGTGCGTGGGGACCACGTTCTAGCCTTTCCGCACTTACAACAGGTCAATCGGTTCATCCCCACGTGCGTGGGGACCACGCCGCCGCTTCTGCCATACTTGGGGCGTCCACCGGTTCATCCCCACGTGCGTGGGGACCACGTCCACACCGGCTGTCCGACGTGCCACTCTTCCGGTTCATCCCCACGTGCGTGGGGACCACTGGCCAAGCGGGTACGTGCAAGGAGGGATCAATCGGTTCATCCCCACGTGCGTGGGGACCACTTCCCACCGACCTGAATCAATAGCTTCGAGCATCGGTTCATCCCCACGTGCGTGGGGACCACGGATGCAATAAGAGAGCAAGCGGGGGAGGATTACGGTTCATCCCCACGTGCGTGGGGACCACGATTTCAGTCTGCTGGTCGCCTGCGCTTTCACTCGGTTCATCCCCACGTGCGTGGGGACCACGCAGAAGATAGCTTTATATTACCGTTAGCTGGACGGTTCATCCCCACGTGCGTGGGGACCACTGAGCTTGTCCTGCGTTTCCTCTTCACAGTGTCCGGTTCATCCCCACGTGCGTGGGGACCACACCCTGAAAGTGTTACAGAGCCGGTGTTGATTCGGTTCATCCCCACGTGCGTGGGGACCACGTGAACTCAAGCCTTCTTGAACCTGCCGGAAGCCGGTTCATCCCCACGTGCGTGGGGACCACTCAGTTCCTGCTCTGGCAACCGTCTCCTCCTTCGGTTCATCCCCACGTGCGTGGGGACCACTGAAAACAGCCGGGTAGATCCCAGGTACTAATTCCGGTTCATCCCCACGTGCGTGGGGACCACCACTCTCTCCAGCGGATCGGCCAGCTTCCCGTCGGTTCATCCCCACGTGCGTGGGGACCACCTTGATCCTTACGCTGCCATCAAGCTTATAATCCGGTTCATCCCCACGTGCGTGGGGACCACGGTAGCAACGACAGCGGCTTTTCTTCCTGTTGACGGTTCATCCCCACGTGCGTGGGGACCACACAAGGACAGCATGGAGACTTCATCATCTGGAACGGTTCATCCCCACGTGCGTGGGGACCACCCAAATGTTTGAAATACCAATTGAGCGACTTTCGGTTCATCCCCACGTGCGTGGGGACCACGTGTGGATCGTCCAACTATCCGTCCACTCCTCCGGTTCATCCCCACGTGCGTGGGGACCACGCGAGAAAGCAGATGGCTCAACTATCTCTAGGCGGTTCATCCCCACGTGCGTGGGGACCACGTCTATCACGTAGTCGACATCGACATGACCCGCCGGTTCATCCCCACGTGCGTGGGGACCACACTTCTTCTGTTTGGCGTTTGCTAGCTCTGCCACCCCAGGAAGTGTCCTTCCTGCGTAGCAGTTCACTTTTCAAGGATCTAACCACTACTGCTGTTCCAACAGCTCTTGCCACCGGGCATTCTTCACGCCCACGAGAAAAAGGCCGTCCAGATCGACAACCGAACGCGTCTTGTCGCCCGTCAGACGAATCGAGAAGCCCTGTTCGTTGTTCGTGCTGTACGACAGGCCGTCACGAAACTTGGGCAGTTCGCGTAGGTTCTTCATCTGTCCCCCGGCGGTGCAATCGAGAGTAGCCCGAAACCGTAGGCTTTCGCGCTACCGATTCCCCTGGCCAGAGTGTCTCGGAAGGCGTTAGCCTCCGTGATCCGAAGGAGGCCATCGAAGAGAACCGATAGGTGCGTCGTCTCATGAGAACGCCCGTTTTCCTTCTGGCGTCCTCTTTGTTTCCCTTCGCGGCGAACGTTGACGAGCGGCACCTGCCGAACTTCGCTGCTCGGGGCCGCGATGTCTTTCATCAGAATCTCGAACCCGCCGGGCTTGCCGATTTCCCGCTCCTGCCCTTTGCGAATCAGCCAAGCGATCTGCTCTTCTTCTCGAAGCAGTCCGACTCGCTTGCCTTTCAGTCTTGAATCGCCTTCGGCTGCCTTTGCTATGCGTTTCGTCGGATTGGCGCGAAGGAGAAACGAAAG
>CAZOJT010000109.1:0-2523 GCA_964580215.1 uncultured Ignavibacteria bacterium
CTATTATACCAATACAAATCTTAAAAGGAAGTCCTTTTTAACGCAACACTATTGGTCTGGGGGGGCACCCCGAACCAACCTAAGACAGGCACTGAATTATTTCAGCTAATTTCCTTCGCTTTTTTCCTCTGATTGATCCGGAGATTTTTCTTCTGAAGGCTTTTCTTCAGCCTCGACTGCTTCGCCTTCTTTTTTTTCCTCCTCCTTCTCCTCGGCCTCTTTTCTTTCCTCTTCCCCCTCGGTCTCGGTTTTCCTTTCCAAAAGATTCTCATCATCCTTTTTCTTTCGCAGGATGATGTATGTGAGGGTCTGTCCTGTGCTTATTATTGCCAGACCGTAGGAGAGAACCATGAAGATGACGAATATCAAAGAGATGGCAATCAAAAAGGCAGAGATTTGGCCAGACCAGTTAAGATAAATACCGGGTCCGATCTCCGGAAGATGAAATCGGAAGTTTATACCGGCAAAGATGTTGGAGAAGTAGTCCAGAAAATGCTGGGGTATGGTGATATAGGACAGGGCTTCTTCAGTGATGTCAGCCAGCTTGTCTTTCATGAAAACCCCGCAGGAGAGATGTATGAACTGGACGGCTCGGAATGAGAAATAGCCGAAGATGAAAATCCCCAGCTTGGACATCACCCCCACAAGCCCGGTGTAAACAAAATACCGCCAGGCTTGGTTCCATACGGTGGAGAAAATCTGAACGATGGTTTCAAAGGTATCCTCCTTCAGAGTAGCCACTACGGCAGGAGCTAAAAGCAAGGAGACGAAAAACATAAAAATAACATAAGCCAAACACAAAGCGGCGGCGAACAAGGGGATAAGATAGAAAATGCCGATACCTATTTCCCCCACATAGGGTATCTTTCCCAGAAGCCCGACGACAATACCACAGATTATCAAAAAGGCAATGAAGGCTAACATGGAAAGAGGTGACAGAAAAGCCGGTCCAAAGTGTTTCTTTAAAAATCTGAAAGCCTCCTTGGAGGAATAGAAATCGTCCCCTTTGAGCTGTTCGTAGGTCACCTTTGCCACCATGGTGCTTGCCAGAAGCCAGCATATCAAAGCAACCAAACAACCAAAGATGAAGATCACCCAACTATACCACGTAACGAAGGGAAAATCCGAAAGGGGGAAAAGCCCGTGGTATTCCCAGGTTTCAGAGAAGGAAGACCCGCTGGAAAGAAAGGCAAGGTAGGTGAATATGAGATATCCTAAGTACCCTACCAGAAGCCCCATAAACTGAAGCAAAATCTTTTTACCAGAAAGTGCCAAGCGGGGAGCTCGAAAAACGTCCCTCACATCAAAATAGAATCTGGTCATGTCAAACCTCCTGCTTTAAGTTGTCAGAAACTCATCTAACTTTGAAAAACAAAATTAATAATTTATAAGCTTACCCAGAGCTTTTGTCAAGAGAAATTTCTGAGACTTTTGTGCTTTACAGATAAATTATATCCCGTTAGTCTGGGTGTATAGCTATCTAAAAGCACAGGGTCTAAGTCGAAGATTTGGGGGCGGTATTGATCACCAGTCAGATCAGATAAAAACTGGATGGGGATGGCGTGGTATGAACCAAGATGGTTCATACCAGGGCTGGCTCACTTGGGCTGGTGCTTATCCGATGTTTTGTGGATTCTAAGAACAGGGATAATGCTTTCTCGTCTCCAGAATCAGAAGGGAAACAGGTATCTGTCCCAAAGTGTTGATCGGGATTGTATCCAAAACAGAACACCGGGACAAAATCCCGGTGTCCTCAAAATCAGCTTTGGCTGGAGGCGATCTCTGATCTTAAGATGCTACCGGCACTATAGCCAGGCAGGAAATCTGCCCAACCTATGCCTCTTCAATTTATGTAAAAAACTTCAATCCCATCCTTTGCTTAAAAAAATGAGGCACTTCCTCCCTAATAAGCACATCCTGGCTGAGGAGCCGGACCGCCTTTGTAGAGGTAACTAATTAGATAAAGCACATCTCCCAGATCCAGCACACAGTCGCCATTAGGGTCTCCAGCCGCCAAGGGAATCGGAGCAGGTCCACCCTTATAAAGATAGCTAATCAAGAAGAGTATATCTCCTAAATCCACTGTCCCATTTCCATCCGCATCGCCAGGAAGGTAGTTGCTTATAGAAAAGTAATCATCGCTGGTATCAGAGGGAATCCCGTTTTCTACATCTGATATTATGATCAAACAGCTATCCGAGGGGGTATCAGGAACGGCCCAGGAATAGACGCCATCGCTGGTGGTGGTATCCACAATGGTTGAACAAGTAGTGTCTCCGTCATCAATGCAACAAATTTCGATCTTTACGCTATCTTCAAATGAACTGGACTCCCACAGGATATCACAGGTGTCCTCAGCATAATAGGTTTCTCCCCCGTTTGGTGACAGCACATTGATGGTGGGGCCGGGTGCTTTAAGCCAATCCAGAACCCTCTGCATCACGGAATGCGGCTTGCTCAGCCATTTCCCGTGGAATTGATCCCCGCTGGAGTTTATTGCCTCGAATCCAAATCCAAACACCA